>CAMDVD010000052.1 GCA_945878115.1 Chitinophaga pinensis
GTAAACTTCATAAATCACTGGATGAAGTAAGCCAATTCATATCTAATGAAATCAAAACCCTTACCAAAGAAAGCATTAGAACTACTTGCGCATTTAGTTATATTTTTGCAGAACTAAATTGGACCATGTAATAAATATAATTAGTATTAAATCTGTAACAGACGTTTAATGGGCTAAACAATTCCATCATTCATACATGCATAAAATTTGAACACCCATTTTCAAATTAATCCTACGGTTTTTGCCATTATTTGGATAATTATTACCATCCTTAAATTGCCTTTTTCAATTATTCATCTACTTCCAATACATAAAGTACTTCTCACCTCTTTTTTAGTGATTTTTCATTGAATTAAGGAAATCCAATGAATTGTATGGTAGTATTTTCTTTATCCAAGTAGTACCTTAATCCAAGTTCTCTATAAATTCCAACTTTGGACATATTTATGTTTCCTCACTATCAAAGAAATCATGAGTCTTTAGAGTTCATTTTACATCCAATCAGAAATAGTTGAAAGCAACTTAGGTTCTCAACACAGCAGCATAAAATATGAAGAAAAAGGACTAAAAAAGAAAATAAACAACAAAAACTAACGAACTTCGTTTGATTAAAATGTAATAAATTGTATGCACTGAAGGAATTCATGCAACAATGCTAATGAATATTAATTAATGGAGTTTATTATTAAAGTCTGTTCTAAAAATGGGGTTAATTCAAAAATAGAAAAGTTTGTATAAAGCTATAGTTATAGGTGCAGGAATTGCTGGTATTGCCACTGCTTTGCGTTTGCGGGCATTAGGAATGCGAGTAGATGTTTTTGAGGCGAATCATTATCCAGGAGGAAAACTGCATGCATTTGAATTGGCAGGCTATCGCTTCGATGCCGGACCTTCGCTTTTTACTATGCCAGAATTAGTTACTGAACTTTTTCAGTTATTCGGTGAGTCATCAGGGGATTATTTTGAATATAGTCGTAAAGACTTGGTTTGTAATTATTTTTGGGAAGATGGTATTCGTTTTACAGTAAACTCAAATAGAGAGGTTTTTGCTAAAGAAGCTGCAGATAAATTTGGTATAGAGGCTACATCCTTGTTAGCCTATTTAAAAAAGAGTCAGAAGAAGTACGAACTAACTTCCCCACTATTTCTAGAAAAGTCTTTGCATAAAGTCAGTACTTATTTATCTAAAGATACGCTAAAAGCGTTATTGAAAATGTCTGATATGGGAATTTTTACTAACCTTAATAAGCTTAATCAGTCGGAAATAAAGGAACCACATCTCGTTCAATTATTTAATCGGTATGCTACCTATAATGGGTCTTCGCCATATCGTACCCCAGGCATTATGAGCATGATTCCTCATTTGGAATTGTATTTAGGCACCTATTTTCCAAAAAACGGAATGCATAGTATTTCCATGAGCCTTTACGAATTGGCTATTAAGCATGGCATTCATTTCCATTTTAAGCATAAAGTGGAACGAATCATTGTAAGTAATCATCAAACAATAGGTGTACGTGCGAACGAAAAAGACTTTTTTGCAGACAACATCATATCTAATATGGATATTTATTCTACTTACAAGAAATTACTGCCCAATGAGTCACACCCCAATCGAACCCTGAGCCAGGAGCGTTCTAGTTCAGCAGTTATTTTTTATTGGGGAGTAAGAAAAGTGATTCCAGCGCTTGATTTACATAATATTTTCTTTAGCGGAAATTATTCGGAGGAGTTTGCCCATATATTCGAACATAAAACATTATTTGGGGATCCCACTATTTATATTAATATCACTAGTAAGGAGAATAAAAGTGATGCGCCATCTGGTTGTGAAAACTGGTTCGTTATGATTAATGCTCCAGGTGATTATGGTCAGAATTGGTTAGAATTGGTCACTCGTGCTCGGGAAAATATCATCGAAAAGTTAAATCGTTTGCTAGGAATTGACTTGGAATCTCTTCTCGAGGTAGAAGACGTGTTAACGCCACCTCAAATTGAAGAACGCACTAGTAGCTATAGAGGAGCTTTGTATGGAGCTGCAAGTAATTCAAAGTTTGCTGCTTTTCTTAGACATCCAAATTTTTCCAATCAATTAAAAAATTTATTCTTCGTAGGTGGCTCAGTTCATCCTGGAGGCGGAATACCACTCTGTTTGCTGTCTGCCAAAATTACCTCTGAATTAATCAATTCTGTTAAATGATTAATTCTGTAATTAATAAAAATACCGTATCCATCTTTGTCATTTGGCTAGTAACCATTTCTGGTATGATCGGTATCTATTTAGGACATTTGGATTGGTTCATTTCCAAAACTCCTATGAATCTGATTTTGGGATTACTCCTTTTGTATTGGAATTATCCACCAAAAAATGCTTGGCGTAGTTGGATCATATGGCTCCTTGTTTATCTTATAGGGATGATTGTAGAGCTCATTGGCGTAAATACAAGTTTACTTTTCGGAACGTATCGATATGGGGAAAATCTGGGAGTGAAAGTATTTGGAGTACCTATTTTAATTGGTATCAATTGGGTTGTACTGACCTTTCTAACAGCTACTATATCTAAAAGTTTTATAAAGAATAAATGGCTAGCCATTTTATTTGGGTCAATTTTAATGGTACTACTTGATTTTTTTATCGAACCCACAGCACCCATATTTGACTTTTGGAGTTGGGAATCTGGATCGGCTCCTTTCCGAAATTTTGTGGACTGGTTTGTTGTTTCTTTACTTTTGCAAATCATTGTAAAAAATGATCTTCCTGAAGAGTCTGCATCTTTTCCCATACAACACTTAGCTTCTCAATTCGTATTTTTTCTATTTTTCTATGTCTACTTTACACTATAATATTGCCATTATAGGTGCTGGCGCAGCGGGTCTTCATTTAGCTTTAGCTATGTATAATGATCCCTATTTTAGGGATCATCGCATACTAATTCTTGAAAAATCAGCTAAAGACCAAAACGACCGAACTTGGTGCTTTTGGGAAAAAGGGGAAGGATTATGGGATGACTTAATACAACACAGTTGGCCGCAAGGAGATTTTTTTTATAAAGATAATACAGTTCCTCTTGCGTTAACACCCTATCGATATAAGATGTTGCGATCGATTGATTTTTATGAGTTTGCAAAGAAAAAAATATTGTCTGGCTCTATGTTTCATTGGGTGGAGGAAGATGTTCAATCAGTGACCAATGAAACACCAATCCAAATCAATGGATTGAAAACAGTTTATACAGCAGACATTGTATTTGATAGTAGAATACCAAATGAGTTTATGCAGACTAAGGATTCTTATACTCGACTTTTACAGCATTTTAAGGGCTGGGTAATTAGAACAAATTATGATGCCTTTGATACGGATCGTTTTACCATTATGGATTTTAGACTAGGATGGCCGGAAACTACCAGTTTTACTTATGTATTGCCTTTGAACAAAAGAGAAGCGTTGGTTGAATTTACACTCTTTACCTCTTCTTTGCTGCAAAAAAATGATTATGAACAGGTGCTACAAAACTACATCAGAAAATATTTGAAAATCCAAGAGTTTGAAATTGTAGAGCAAGAACAAGGTGTAATCCCTATGAGTGATTTTCCATTCGAAAAATATTCCAATGGAAATCATATTCACATTGGTACTGGTGGAGGTTGGGTTAAGCCATCTACAGGCTATTCGTTTAAAAATTGCGAACGAAATTCTAGAAAATTAATTGAAAACCTTAAATTGAAAAGACCTCTAAATGTTGGACTCCATAAAAGAAAATTTCGGATCTATGATACCTTATTTCTCGATATTCTTTATCGGCAAAATGAATTTGGACCTGAACTATTTAATACGATGTATACAAAAATTTCAGTTCAGACCATCTTTGCATTTTTAGATGATCAAACTAATTTTAAACAAGATCTTTTCATTTTGTCCCGTTTTCCAAGAAAACCTTTTCTTATCTCTATATTTAAAAAAATCACCCAAAGATGGAACAGATCCTAAGCTGCCCTGCGTGCAATTCAAAAAACTTTAAGACGTTTATAAAGACAACTGCAATGATGCATAAGCAAGGATTGACAAAATATAATTTTGATCAATGTGAGCATTGCGGATTAGTTTTTTTGAATGGCCGCATACCTGAGGCAGAATTAGGACAATTTTATTCTAAGAATTATCTTCCGTATCGAGTTGAAGAGGCATGGGGTAAGTATGCTAAATTTGTTAAAAGGGATCAACAAAATATTGATCAAGCTCGGGTGAAAAGAGTTAAGGGCTGCCATCCTTTGAATAGGGAAAGTCGCATACTCGATGTGGGTTGCGGTAAACCCACCTTTTTAGCTCAAATTTATAAAGATACTCCCGCTCATCTGATTGGTATTGACTTCAGCGATGAAGGTTGGAAAAACAATCCAGAAATCTATAGTGAACTAGACCTAAGAGTAGGAGAGGTCTCGAATCTTAAAGGTGAAAGGGCGGTAGATGTTATAACTATGTGGCATTATCTTGAACACGATTATGAGCCACAGAAGCATTTGAAAAACTTGTTAGATATAGCGCATTCAGAAACAAAACTTATTGTAGAAGTGCCAAATTTTGATAGCTATACACGCAGAAAATTTGGGGAGCACTGGGCAGGTTATCACACCCCTAGACATACAGCGCTTTATTCACCGAATAATATTGAGATTCTTCTAAAAAATAGCGGATGGCAAGTGGAGCAAATTCAAACCTATGGCACCTTGGATCCTTATACAATTCATTGGATGAGTGAGATGGAGCGAAAAGGAATTGATTGGTCTAGTTCTATGGAGTCAAGATTTATTGGATTTGTTGCAGGAATGGTCCTATACAGGCCAATGTACATGTTTCAAAAAAGGGTTTCTATGGGATTTTTGACTGTAATATCCAAGCCTGCCTGATAAGCTTAGGTTTATACCTGAAATCGTTTGGCGCAGTTTTACTATTTAGATGATATAGGAAATGGATCTGGAATATGAACACCTCCCCAGCTTCCTATAAACCGATAAGGCTGAAAACGAATAAACATTTCTTCTTTATACCAATCTAGTTCTCGCGTTTTTTTGATGGCTACTTGATGCTCAGGACTATGATAAGCAAATTTTTTGAGATCATCCATCGATTTCCAAATACTAAACGTAGCCATTTGTAATAAGGGTACTTCACCAATTCCTTTGGTATAAAGCAGACCAGGGAAGCCATCTTGAATCGGTCGCTGTGAAGTCGGGACATAGCGCCAAAACTGAAGAAGTTTTCTTGGTCGAATAGTAGCACGTGTAATCACTGCAATAAGGGGATTAGACTCGTCTAAATCTGTTGATGGATTGAAGGGATTTCCTCCTGACCATAAACCTTTGGATTGTCTTACCTTCATACAAATAGACCAATTTTCACTGCTGTGAGATTGGAATCGTTTAAAAATTGCGGCTTGTTGGAAAAATTGATGAGCAGATTTTTCATTGTCCCATACGCAGAGTATCGCATACACTCCCCAATCTGGCAGCGGATTGAAACCGAGATTTCTGCCGCTTCCCATAAGTTTGTAAAACTGAAGTCCCGGTGTCTTACGGATATGAGCATGTGCAAATTGCATTTGGAAGAAAGCCCATATTTTATCGGGCAAAGTGGAAAAGCGAAATAAAGTCAATGTGGAAATGGATTGCATCTTTCGGTAAAATTTAAACTATATTGGGTATTTCCTTTATAGACTTCTTTAGAGTTGGACAAAATTATAAGAATATATTGGGTCTAAATAACAAAAATCATCAAACACACACAACAAAATATTTTGTGCTTGAATCATGTATCTACATTTCTTCATCAGCACATCACGTTAGGGATAGAACGGAAATCCTTTTTTTTTCTTCAAAAAAAAGATTGCAGTGATAGCCCGACCCGAAGGGGAACGCCCAAAAAGTAGTTAGTAAAAAGTAGAAAGTAAAAAGTAGAAATGCGTAAGGCGTAAGGCGTAAGTCGAAATCTTAATTCCAAAATTCAAATATTACGTTCAGTATGCAGTGGTAGCTTGAACACGATAAAAAACAAACTGCTTGTAATGTTTTAATCTGCAAAGCCAGAATATACAAACCGAAAGCCTAAACAATAAATTGAATTAAGTCTGCCATTGCCAACTGCACTTGCTCACCGGTTGCAAAATTCTTCACCGTAATCAGGTTCTTATTTATTTCATCTTCACCCAACAAAATCACAAAAGGAATATGGCGCTTATTGGCATATTTTAATTGCTTGTCAAACTTACTTGGCTCAGGATATAATTCGCAGGAAATGCCATGCTCGCGGAGATAAGCAAGTAGTTTAAAATTAGCTGTATCAAATGCTTCGCCAAAATTGACCAACATCACCTTGACCGAAGCTTCACTTATTGCATTTGGAAATAAAGCCAATTCGTCCATCACGTCATAGATTCTATCTACGCCAAAAGAGATGCCAACACCAGGCATATTGGGTACACCAAATAGTCCAGTCAAATCATCGTATCGACCGCCGCCGCCAATACTTCCCATTTGTATGCCCAAAGGTTTTACTTCTAAAATAGTACCTGTATAATAATTGAGCCCTCGCGCCAAAGTCACGTCGATACTGAGTTTTGGATGATGCTTTATTAAAAATGTAAGTTCATCAATGCCTTGTTTGCCGATGGTAGATTCTGTAAATAATACAGATAGTTGCGACAGTATGTTGTCATTACCCAAACCACTTTGTGCGATTTGTAAATAGTTATTGATGATGACTATTGCTTCAGGCTGAATGCCTCTTTGCTGTAATTCTTCGTTTACTTTCTCGATCCCAATTTTATCTAATTTGTCAATGGCAATCGTAATGGAAGTCATGTGTTCGATGCCACCACATAGCTCAGCAAGTGCCGCTAATATTTTTCGATTATTCACACAGATGTTGACGTTGATATGCAGTTTGTCAAAAACATTTTGATACAACTGAATCAAATCCATTTCATTTAATAAAGATTTGCTGCCAACTATATCGGCATCGCATTGATAAAATTCTCTGTAACGCCCACGCTGCGGACGATCTGCTCGCCATACGGGTTGTATTTGGTAGCGCTTGAATGGAAAAGTAAGTTGCCCATGGTTCATGGCAATGTAACGAGCAAATGGTATAGTAAGGTCATATTTTAATGCCCTTTCTGTAATGCCTTTTGTATTTTTTCCTGCCAATATTTTTTCAAAATCTGCTTTGGCTGCTTCGTGTTTCTCTGCTCGATCCAAGCCATTATTGAGTATTTTGAAAATCAATTTGTCGCCTTCTTCGCCGTACTTTCCCATCAAGGTTTCTATATTTTCAAAGGCAGGAGTTTCCAAAGGCTGAAACCCAAATCTTTCAAATTCAGCGCGGATAATTTGAAAGATGTAATTTCTCTTTTTGACGATGTCTGGTCCAAAATCTCGAGTGCCTTGCGGTATAGATGGTTTCATGGGTAATGTGTGTGAGGCGCAAAAATAGGGAAATGAAAATTACAATATTGCATTTACAATTGAATAATACCATCTTGATTTTTAAAATAGACCAAAGGGTTATTTAGAAATCTTGGATGGTATTCTGCCGATTGAATACTAGATGGTCTATCTGTTATTTCACATCGGTATAATAAGGGGCTTCGAAAATATTATTTTCAAAAATTAAATGAAGAAGGACAGAATCAAAATTTTGAAAAGGATAAAAGTATATATTTGTTCGATGAAAAAAATATTCCCTCTCTTTCTACTTTTATTCTGCACCGCTATTGCCAATGCACAGCTAGGCACTTTAAAAGGTTTTATTTATGAGAAAGAAAATGGTGAATCCTTGACTGGCGCAACTATCGTCATCACAGGTACAAAAAAAGGAGCTCAGTCGGATGTGAATGGGTTCTTCAATATTCCGAAAGTGCCCGTTGGAAATTATACTATCAAAATCACTTCGCTTGGTTATGAAAATTTTGAAAAAAAAGTGACTATAGCTGCCGATGAAATTACGTCTATTAAAATTTATTTAAACAAACGTTCGCGCGAGTTGAAAGGCATCAGTATTTCTGCTAAAAAAGAAGATAAGATATATGAAACCAAAGTGGGTGTAACACGCATCACGCCGAAAGAATTAAAACTCATGCCAAGTATTGGTGGAGAAGCAGATATAGCACAGTTTTTACAGGTTATGCCAGGTGTTATTTCTACAGGTGATCAAGGTGGTCAATTGTATATTCGTGGCGGTTCGCCAATTCAAAATAAAATTTTGTTGGATGGGATGACGATCTACAATCCTTTTCATTCCATTGGTTTGTATTCTGTTTTTGAAACGGATGCGATTCGAAGTGCAGATGTAATGAGTGGTGGTTTTGGTGTGGAATACGGCGATAGAACTTCTGCGATTGTGAGTGTTACAACGAAGGATGGCAACAAAAAACACCAATCTGGGAAAATTGCGATTAATCCTATTTTGGCTAAAATATTTTTGGAAGGGCCAATTTTGAAAATGAAAGGGGACAGTACTACTTCTATTACTTACTTGGCATCTATCAAACATAGTTACCTTAAATCGTCTGCTAATGCGTTATACGGCTCTATGGGCGAACCGTATAAATCCAAATTGCCATATACATTTACAGATGCTTATGGTAAAATAAATATTAGCTCCACCAACGGAAGCAAGTTTAATTTGTTCGGATTTAGTTTTAATGATCGCGTAAATTATACAGGCACTTCTGATTTAAAGTGGAACAGTTATGGTGCTGGTTCTAATTTTGTGATTACACCAGGCGCTTCTTCTTCTTTAATTTCTGGCGGCTTTTATTATTCCGATTATAAAATTAGTTTGGCAGAAGCCGACAATAAACCAAGAGAAAGTGCTATCGGTGGATTTGATGCAAATATCAAAGTCACTTCTTATTTTCCGAATCATAGTGAATTTATTTATGGTGTGGAATTTACTGGATTTAAAACCGCTTATCAATACTATAATTTTTTAGGTATTCGACAAGAGCAAAATGATTATACTACACAGCTCGGTGGGTTTTTAAAATTGAAAAAAAATATAGGCGATAAATTGGTTATAGAACCTGGCATACGTGCACAGTATTATGCCTCCCTTCCAGTAGGCAGATTCGAGCCTAGAGTGGCAATGAAATTTAATGCGACAAAAAATATCCGCATCAAAGGTGCAGTGGGTATGTATTCACAAAATTTATTGTCGTCTAAATCAGATAAGGATATTGTCAACTTTTTTACTGGCTTCTTAACCGCACCCGATTTTGAAATTAAAAAGCCAAATGGCAGCATCGCAGATAATAATATTCAAACTGCCTATCATATGGTGGGTGGATTAGAAGTAGACGTCAAGGATTTTGAATTCACAGGCGAACCATGGTATAAATATTTTGGGCAAATCATAACCATCAATCGATATAAATTATTGCCAACAGATCCTGATTATTCTATCGAAACAGGGAAAGCTTATGGTGTAGATTTTACGATGAAATACAGTAAAGGTCGTAAGTATTTTTGGGGTGTATACTCTTATGGTTATGTGGATCGCAATGATGGCAAACAAACCTACCCAACGCCATTCGATCGTCGACACAATGTGAATCTACTAGCTTCTTATGTTGCAGGTAGAAAGTGGGATTGGGAATTGTCTGCTCGCTTTAATTATGGTTCCGCTTTTCCTTTTACACAAACCCAAGCCTTCTATGAAAAAATGGATTTTGGAAATGGCATAAGCACCAATTATGTTTCGCAAAATGGAAATATGGAAATACTCTATGCGAATAAAATTAATGGCGGTCGTTTGTCTGATTATCATCGCTTAGATATTTCAGTGAAAAAGAAATTTTATACAGGTAATCGCTCTGTTTTAGAGGCTTCTGGTAGTGTGAGCAATGCGTATGACCGTAAAAATATTTTCTATATTGATCGAGTACGTAATACAAGAGAATATCAATTACCAATATTTCCAAGTCTAGGTTTGGCTTGGAATTTTTAAAATTATCTGTGAATATTTATGCAAAAAAAAGGGTATTTAGTTATTATATTTTTCATTTTATTTCACGCCTCCTTTGGGCAAAAAACTATTCATTTTACAGACAAAAATGCGAAGCTAAGATTGGCGACAGAGCATATTGAATATGGTCATTATCCAGAAGCAGCAAGCTTATTGACGACCTACTTAAAAGGCCATACCTCCATTCGTCATGGTGGCAATGATTTTGATATTGCCTTAGCAAATTATTATATCGATGTCTGTGCATTACATCTTGCGAAACCAAATGCAGCAGAAAATTTTCAGGATTTTTTGACGGAAACCATATTCAAACAACTGCAAGAAATTGGCAATTTCGAATTGGCAAAATATTATGTCGAGAAAGGAAATTACGCAATGGCGATTCCATGTTATGAAAAATCGGGCATCAACTTTTTAACCAACCAAGAAATATCCGAACGGAATTTTCAATTGGCTTACGCTTACTTGGTTACCCAACGTTTGGATAAAGTAGATCCATTGTTCGCTTCTGTCAAAAATATACATGGCGATTTTTTTAAACCAGGTAATTATTATTATGGTATTTTAAGTTATTACAAAGGAGACTATCCCACTGCGAAAGAAAGTTTTTTGAAAGTAGCAGAAGATGAAAAATATAAAAACATTGTACCCTTTTATTTGTTAGAATTAAGCTATCTCACTGGGCATGCACAAGAGGTGTTGGACAATGCAAAAGATTATCTTGACCATCCTGAAAAATTATATTACAGCAATGAATTGAATCAACTCGTCGGACAAATATATTTGGAAGAAGCCCAATATGCGAATGCAGAAACTTATTTTAAAAAATATATTGAGAAATGTGTGAGCCCACGAAAGGAGGATCATTTTAGATTGGCGTATGCGCAATATCAACAAAAAAAAGTAACAGATGCAATTACTAATTTTGAACTGATGTCAAAGGATACGGATGAAATTTCGCAGCAGGCATATTATCTTTTGGCAAAATCTTATTTAACACAAAGCGAAAAACAAAAAGCATTCAATGCCCTGCAAGCATGTATAACAGTGCCTTTGCATGCGGATATTGTGGAAATCGCAGAATATAATTTGGCTAAATTAGGTTATGATATCGAAGATGAAATTACAGCAGAAAAACGCTTGAATCAGTTTATCGACAAATATCCAAAGTCGGATGTCAAGGAAGAGGTAGCTGAGTTAATTACTTTTCTGCATTTGAAAAATGACCGCTTTAATGATGCCATGATTATGATGAATAAATTGGTCAACATGTCGGATCGCATCAAGAAAATCTATCAACGTGCCAATTATGCAAGAGGCGTTCAATTATTGATTTCTGGAAATTCTGATTTGACCATTCCTTATTTTAATGAAGCCATGAAATATCCAATGGATGAAAGTATAAATAATCTCGCTTCATTTTGGCATGCTGAGGCCTTGTATCGTTTGGGACGTTATGACGAAGCAATGAGTTTTGCAGATTATTATTTAGATCATTCCACCTATAATGCAGACGCAGACAATCGCAGTAAAATGCATTTAATGAAGACCTATATTTATTTTCAAAAGAATGATAAAGAAAATCAAGATGCGGAATTTCAATTGGTAAATGATTTAGATAAAAATATGGATTCCTTGCAAGTATTGGATTCCGTGAAACCAAATTTTGTTCCAGATAGAATACCCATTATTGATAATGACCCGTATGTGCTAACGTATAATATGCCCGAAGAGGAATTCAAATTTCAGTACACACCAGTGCCTTTGAAACCACTTGCTATGGATAAGGTAAACGACATTAAAATTTGCCCTAATTACGCAAAAGTAGGAATAGGTAATTTGTCCACGATTTCTTTAGAAGCTGGTGCTGATGTTTCAGACCTATTTAAAATGCCTTGGTATGTCAACTTTAAACATACTTCATCGAAAGGAAAAATTAAAAATCAACAAGTTGGAGAAACTCATTTTGGCATATATGATCATCGGGTTTTTCAAAAAAATGCAATAGAAACTTCTTTGACTGTTGATGAAAATAAAGTATTCTATTATGGTTATGATCATGATGCATTTAGTTATGCTAAAAGGGATGTGAAGCAACGATTTTTGAATATTGGGGTGCAAGCAAATATCAAACCTTTGCATCTAAAAAAATATCATTTCGACTATGAAACGCATGTTTATCTGGGATTGTACACCGATAGTCGTGAAGCTTCTGAAACAAATTGTGAAGTAGATATGCCAATTTCAAAAGAAATAAATAACGAGGTAAAAATTGGTACAGGCTTTGCTTTAAATGCAAATTTTTATCATGTCGGTGGATATCAAAATCAATCCAATTCTATGTTGATGTGGAAACCAAGTATTGCCAAAAAAATGCATGGTGTTGATTTTACTGTTGGACTTTATCCTGTTGTTGCACAAAAATTTCATGTATTGCCAGATATTACTGCGATAAAAAAAATGCCCGCAACTTCGGCCATGCTGATTGTTGGTTTGCAAAGTAAATTGGTCCTTAATACGTTTAAGCAAATGACCACATTCAATCCATTTCTCTTTAATTATTTTTCGGTGAAGCAATCCAAAAATACGGAACTATTTGTGGGGCTAAATGGCAACTTGAATAGCAATTGTAGCTATACTTTAAAAACAGGCTTTGCTTCGTATAAAAATTTACCATTATTCCTGCAGGATACCACATTGGATGGAAAGCAATTTAGTATTTTGTATGCTTCGAAAATAACAACAGGTATTATGGATGCCTGCATTGATTATACTTTACATAAAAATTTGCGAGCAGGTGCCAGTATCCAAAGCAGACCAATATTATCTCTGTCCTCGTCCAAAAATGCATGGCATTATGTGTCGTCCGAAATGAGCATGTATGGAGAATATAGAGCGAGTGACAAAATTGTTTTACGTTCTGATCTATTTTGGCGTTCTGGCTATTCTTGGATACAAAAAAGTATGCAAGGCAATGCCCCTTTTACAAAGATGTCTAAGCCAGGATTAGATATGAATATTACTGGATTGCTTGAAATAAAGCACCAATGGAAAGCTTATTTGGACATACATAATTTATTCGGTTCAAAGTATCAACAATGGCATGGATATTCGATGTTTGGTCCAAATTTGCAGCTTGGAATTATTCATTCTTTTCAAAACCCAAGATTTGTACAACATTAATTTTTTCCTACAAGCTTAAGTCCCTACTTTTACAGTCCAGCATTAATATAATAACAGCACGTCTATGGATATTGTCAAATACATTGGTCAATTTTTAATTAAAAATAAGTATTGCAGCCTGTCCGGTTTGGGTGTCTTCGATTTGAAAAAAAATTCAGCTTCCATTTCGAATCAAGAGGCTATATCCCCTTCAACACACCATATAACTTTTACTTCTGTTGGTAGTATCGACGACACTTTCGCTTCGTTTATGGCTACTATGGAAAATGTTAGTATCAGTAATACATCCAACAATATCAAGAATTATTGCATTGCTGTGAAGGAGGAATTGAATACATCAGGTAAATATAAATTGGATTCAATAGGTGAGTTATACATGCAAAATGGTAAAATTACGTTTAAACAAAGTGATGATTTTGATTTAGGCTTACAACCAGTGCCTATTCCTATTGTAGAAATAAAATCAAATGTCAACGAACAAGGAGGTGTACCTAAATTAGATTATAGCTATCCACCTGCTTCTACACATTATGGCAAAAAGTCTTTTGTTTCGGCAAAGGTATTGGTACCAATAATAGTTGTTGCATTGATTGGTGTATTCATGGTATTTCGTTTATTGCAATCACCCACAAGTAGTGCAAATCCAAGTTCAACTACAGACCCAGAAGCACTTGAATTAAATAGTTCTTCCACGCATGATACTGCTGCATCTACAGATGCAAATACTACAGCAGCAAGTGTGGATGCAAGTGGCGCAACAATTTATAAGGTTGTAGTACTGACAAGTACAAATGAAGCCCTTGCAAAAACCAAAGCAGCTAAGTGGAAAAATTATGGCAATATTACCAATGTCATTCCAAGAGATGGCAGTTTCTTGGTGACCATGGATGCAAGTTACCCGAAGAATGATACAGTGAGATTAGTGGATTCCTTGCGTCATTTTTTTGATTTGAAAGGAGCAGTATATATTTTGAAATAAGCTAAACAAAGAATAGCATTTTTCTTTCGAGTAAAAGAGAAAAACTAAAATTTGTATTTTTAATAGAATAAAAAATTGGCAGTGGCCGAACCCGTTTTTGTATGTTGAACCCGTTTTGGAAACAATCCCCTTTTGTGCGATTTATTTTGCCTTTTATACTTGGCATATGCATGTTTAATTATTTTCCTATAGTGCGCGTAATGCCTGTGTTATACGCCTTTGCAGTAGTTGTAGTTTTATATGCAATCCCCTTTTTTCTGGCGGATTATAAAAAATATACATTTCGTTATTTGCATGGCATTGGATTGTTCCTTGTTGTAGGAAGCAGTGGATATGTAATCTGTGTAATGCATTCGCCACTCGTTTCTACAAATTATTATCGAACACACGAAAAGAAATATGCTTATGTCTTAGTAAGAATAAATGTAGAGTTGGAAGAAAAAGAGAAGACGTTTAAAGCGACTGTGGATGTAAAACAATTGGTACAACAGAAGGCTAATTTACCTACCATTGGGGAGGCCATTATTTATTTTCAAAAGACAGATAAGTTGAGGAATCTGCATACTGGCGATTATATTTTACTGAAAAATAAATTTGCAGATTTGAAGTCAAGTGGCAATCCGGGTGCGTTTGATTATGCGAAATATTGTCGCCGAAATAATGTGTATCAATCCGCTTATGTTCGAGTGTCTGAATGGCGAAAAACTACTTTACATACAGAAGATCTTGCATCTTATTTTGAAAAACTAAATAAGAAAACGAGAGCCATTCTGCAAACCCATATCCGCGATACTATTTCTGCGAGCATTGCAGAAGCCTTGCTTATCGGGTATCGCAAAGATATTGATAAAGATATTTGGCAATCGTATTCTAATACGGGTATAGTTCATATCATCGCTATTTCGGGTATGCACATGAGCATGATTTATATGAGCATTCGCTACCTGCTGCTTCTATTACCGTTTTTTAAGAAAAGAAAAAATATGGCGTTGTGGTTTGCTATTATTTTAATGTGGTGTTTTGCCATTTTAACAGGTATACCACCTTCTGTAAATAGGGCTGCGGTGATGTTTACTTTTTTAGGTGTCGGTGAAATGATCAATAAAAAAATGCCTGTGTATAATAATTTAGCCGCAAGTGCATTTGCCTTATTGTGCTGTAATCCTTCATGGCTGTGGGATGTAGGTTTTCAATTGTCGTATTTGGCAGTATTGAGTTTGGTTATTTTTTATAAACCTATTGTAGATAAAATAGTTGTCACCAATAAAATATTAAATGCCATTTGGGAAATGATAGCCATTACCATTGCTGCACAAATACTCACATTCCCATTTTGTATTTATTATTTTCATCAGTTTCCATTATTATTTATTTTGACGAATTTGGTTGCTGTTCCTGCAACAACCATTATTCTGTATGCCGAAATATTACTAGTTGCTTTCCATTGGATACCACCTCTTGCCCATTGGATTGGATACGCCATTTCTATTTCTATTCAAGGCTTGAATCAATTTGTATTTTTTATTGGACATATACCTTATGCAGTTTGGGCGGGCATTAGCATTACAGAATGGCAACTCTTAGTATTGGTTATTTTTATTGTCTGTATTTCTGTTTGGCTTTTTTATAAAAGGATCATGTACTTTATGTATGCTGTTTGTTGCATACTGTTTTTTATGTTCAGTGTGGATTATGCATTTATAAAAAGTTTTCAAAAACATCGAATGATTGTTTACCAAATGCCAAAACTAAAAAGTATAGAATTTAATTATGGCGTCCAATATTATTCGACAGATGAAAAGGAAATACTATCCAATCCGAAAAATAGTAATTATGTTTTGACGCCATCACGAAGAGAAAATCATGTCACTAAGATGGACAGTTCTATTGTAGAAGTTGCGAAAAAACATACTATAGAATTGTATTTTTTTGGTGGTAAAAAAATGGCGAGAATAAATAATGAAGCCATCAGCTGCAAATCGCGTATGCCAATCGATGTATTGATCATCAGCGAATCTAGCGCTATACATGCATCTTGGATAAAAAGAAATTTCGAGCCTAAGTTAATTATATTGGATAGTAGTATTCCTTTTTGGAAAACAGAAAATATAAAAACAGAATTAACAGCACTGCAAATACCCATTTATGATGTACAAGAAAGTGGAGCTTGGGTAATGAATTGGTAGAACTTAGTTTGGGATTTATTTTTTTTAAGAAATTATTTTGCTTGAAGTATGCCATAGCGAATTTTTCCATTTAAAAATTAATGCTATGGTGAAATACAAACTTCCATTTGTACATTTGGATATTAACCATTAAGCCGTGCAGTCAGTTAAAGCATTGAAAATACAACAAGGGATTGCTTCAGAAGTTGAAGATTTTTTGACAGTGGAAGAAATTTTATCCATTAGTATCAATGGCGAATCTTATACCATGACGATGCGTACACCAGGTAATGAAGAAGCATTAACCAGAGGTATTTTATTGAGTGAAGATGTTTATAATGACCTGCATACAAATCCAGTATTTTCTGTTATAGAAAAAAATGAATTCAATTATATCACGAAAGTGAATGTTGATATTCCAGAAGAAAAAATTGGGAAAGGGATATTGACAAAACGAAATTTAGTATCTGTATCTAGTTGCGGTATGTGCGGTAAAGATGAAATGGATTTAACATGGGTTGGAGAGAAAATTATTTGTCATCAAAAATTGAATACAAAAGTTTTGCATCAATTGTTTCAGAAGATGAGTGCGTTGCAAGAGAACTTTAAATATTCAGGTGGTTCACATGCTTCGGCTGCATGTACGGTAGCCGGTGAATTGCTAGTGATGCATGAAGACATTGGCAGACATAATGCGGTAGACAAAGTAATAGGGAGTTTGTTGTTGGAAAATAAATTAGAACAAGCACAAATTTTGTTGGTCAGTGGACGAGTATCCTACGAAATAGTCAACAAATGTTACAGAGCAGGAATTCCTTTTCTAGCAGCCGTATCAGCGCCTTCCAGCATGGCAGTTCGTTATTGCCAACAAATGGGAATTACCTTATTGGCATTTTGCAGAGAAGATAAAATGACGGTGTATACGCAAGAGGAAAGAGTGGAACAAGGGTAGTGAGAAAATTCGAAATTATTCATAATATTAATTAATGCAGTTCTTCAACGATTAAACAATTGTCCTTATCGGGTATGTGTTATTTGTGAGGATCTACATTTTTATCCGCAATCATTTTTAAAATGGAAATTGATTAATTAGACACCAACAACACCCATTTATTGTAGGCATATTTTTTGTGCCGTTGTTGATGTTATCACCAACAACATAATTCATTGTCGGCACTGTCAATTGCCTAAAACTACTCCACTCTCTTTCTCAAATTTTTTATTTCTCCTTTACGCTTTTTACTATCCAATCTTTTTTGAATTTGCGCTTTAGATACTTTGGTTGCTAATCTTTTTTTAGGTTGGTGTAATGATTTAATTATTAAGGCATGTAATTTTTCAATAGCAATTTCTTTATTGCCAAGTTGAGTGCGTGTAGTATTACATCGCACAATCAGAATATCTTCTTGCGCTAATCTGGAGGCAAGTTTTTGTTTCAGTAATATTTTTTGTTCGGGTGTTAACAGCGCACAATGGTCTATAGAAAATCTTACTTCTACTTGTGTTTCTACTTTGTTTACATTTTGCCCGCCTTTGCCTCCACTCCTCGAAGTTCGTATTTCTATTTCTTTACTTAAGTTCATCTGCCAATCTTATGAGTGTTTATTCCTGTACAAAATAGTGTTGCCTATTCGTGTGTTTTTTCAGGGCGCATTTGCGGAAAGAAAAGCACATCTTGTATACTCGATTGGTTGGTCATGAGCATCGCCAAACGATCTATACCAATACCTATTCCAGAGGTTGGTGGCATACCATATTCCAATGATCGTAAAAAATCATGATCTATAAACATCGCTTCGTCATCTCCTTTTTCCAGAAGCCTAGCTTGCTCTTCAAATCGAGCACGTTGTTCAATCGGATCATTCAATTCACTATAGGCATTTGCTACTTCTTTGCCATTAATCATCAACTCAAATCTTTCTACCAAACCTTCTTTGCTTCTATGTTTTTTTGTCAACGGACTCATCTCCACAGGGTAGTCAATGATAAAGGTTGGTTGTATATAATGCGCCTCACATTTTTCGCCAAACAATTCATCAATGAGTTTGCCTTTACCCATTGTTTCATCTACATGTAAACCTAATTTTTTACAACATGCTCTTAGTTCATCTTCATCCATATTTCGAACATCGATTCCTGTATGTTCTTCAATGGCATCATGTATACTGATACGTTTGTAAGGAGCTTTAAATTCGATATGATTATTGCCAACTTGTAATAAAGTTTGACCATTGCTTGCTAGTGCAACTTGTTCTAATAGTTTTTCTGTTTGATCCATCATCCAGAAATAATCTTTATAAGCAACGTAAAATTCCAATACCGTAAATTCAGGATTATGGGTTCTGTCCATTCCTTCATTTCTAAAATTGCGACTGAATTCATATACAAAATCAAAGCCACCTACAATGAGCCTTTTCAAATATAATTCATTGGCAATACGCAAATAAAAAGGAACATCTAATGCATGATGATGGGTGATGAATGGACGAGCAGCAGCACCACCTGGGATATTTTGTAATACAGGAGTGTCTACTTCTAATGCCCCGAGTTCATTCAAATAAGCACGAATACTATTCATCATTTTTGTTCGTTTGATGAATGTTTCTTTCACATTTGGATTCACGATTAAATCGGCATATCGTTGACGATATCTAAATTCAGGATCCGTTACTTCATCAAATGCTTCTCCATCTTTTTCCTTTACAATGGGCAATGGATGTAAGGCCTTAGTAAGCAATGTTAATTCATTGACATGGATAGAAGTCTCACCAGTTTTGGTTGTAAATACATAGCCTTTCACACCAATGATATCGCCTATATCCATTAGTTTTTTCCAAACGATATCATATAAAGATTTGTCTTCACCTAGGCAAATAGCTTCTCGTTTAATATACAATTGAATACGGCCTGTCGCATCTTGTAATACACAAAAATTTGCCTTGCCCATATCACGTACACTCATGATGCGACCTGCGATACAAACCTCTGCAAAATCACTTTTGTTTTCTTCTCCTTTATAATTTGTTTTAATGTATTCTGCATTTGTATTTACAGGATATAATGGCGCAGGGTAGGGGTCTATACCCATTTGAATAAGCTCGCTTAATTTTTCTCTTCGAATGATTTCTTGTTCCGACAAATGCATATGTAGTTTTTTTTATGTAGAATTTTAATGCTTAGTTACTTCTGATAACAGCACCTGTTTTTTGTTCTAAGGTTAATATTATTTTTTTTATTTCATCTTCCACTTCAACATCTGTTAAAGTTTTTTCGGCATTATAAAAAGATAAATTAATGGCGTAAGATTTTTTATCTGCGCCTATTTTTTCACTTTCAAAAACATCAAATAATTGTATCGATTGCAACAATTTACTCTTCGCTTGCTTCACTGCAATTTGCACATCTTTATATTGAATTTGTTTATCTAATATCATGGCTAAATCGCGTTGAACAGTTGGGAATTTTGGAATTTCTTTATAATGAATTTTTGGATTTTCGTAGAAATTTTGAATAGTTGACCAATCCAATTCTACAAACCAAACTGCTTGTTTAATATCAAAGGATTTTAATTTGGACATTGCCACATTTTCAATGTATCCAATTTTTTTATTTTGAAATAAGATGTGCATGGAAGTTTCATCTGTATCAAAGGATAATTGCATTTTTGCAAATACACTCTCTAGTATTCCTTTTACAAAATAGATAGTTGCAGGTTTTGCTTTTTCAGCCCATGAATTACTTTTTGCATTGCCACTGATATATAACGCAAGTTTATTGGTTTCTAAAAACCCATTAGGTTTCATTAAATAGGTTTTGCCAAATTCGAAAAATGCCAATTGATTATTTCTTCGATTTAAGTTATGTGCGATTGCTTCTAATCCTGTTTCCAGCATAGAAGGTCGCATCACGTCTAAATGAGAAGATAGACTATTCAACATTTTTACAACAGGAATTTCTTGACCAAAATAAGCAGCATTAGTGATAGAGTTTGTGAACAATTCATAGAACCCTTTTCCGACAAGTTGTTGAGCAAAATATTTTTTTACATCTGGTATGAAACCCTTTGTATTTGTTGGCAGCGAAAAGGCAATTTTTCCGGTAAATGGAATATTATCTAATCCGTCTATGCGCATAATTTCTTCCACAACATCTGCTTGCATGGTGATGTCTGGTTTCGCAAATGGAACTTGTACCGTTAAGCCTTCTTCTGTTTCATCAAGGATGGAAAAACAAAGTTGAGTTAGTATATTTTTTATTTGGGTAGTTGGATAATCTTTGCCTGCAAGGTTTCTGATTTTTTCATATTTCAATACAATTGTATTTGGCGTAAATGGGCTAGGGTAGATGTCTTGTATATCTGAACTAATAGTGCCATTGGCCAATTCGCAAATAAGTTGTGCAGCACGCGCTAAGGCATACGGTACATTGCTGATATCTGATCCTTTTTCAAATCGAACAGCAGCATCTGTTCGTAAATTGAGTCGCATAGAAGTTTTACGAATAGTATCTGGTTTGAACCATGCACTTTCTAAGAAAATATTTTTTGTGTTGCTAGTCACACCCGAGTGTAAACCACCATAAATGCCAGCAATACACATGGGTTCTTTTTCATTGCAAATCATTAAATCTTCTTCATTTAAGACTTGTGTTTTATTATCCAAAGAAATAAAGTTTGCTTTGTTCTCTGCTGTCTTTATAAGGATATGTTGCCCTTCAATTTTATCCAAATCAAATGCATGTAATGGTTGCCCACATTCGTGCAAAACAAAATTGGTAATATCTACAATATTATTAATTGGGTTGACGCCAATACTTTTTAATTTTTGTTGTAACCACGATGGGGATTCGCTCACTGTTATATTTGAAATACTAACACCAGCATATCTTGCGCAGCGAACGGAGTCTTCAATGGTGATTTTAATGTTTTGTGGAGTAGTTGCTGTTTCAAGATTTGTAATCAGAATTTTTGAAACTACACGATTGCCATTTTTATTGGAAAGGTAAGCACAAACATCTTTTGCCACACCTAGATGGCTCATTGCATCCATTCTATTTGGTGTTAAACCTATTTCATAAATAATATCTGCATTTGGAATGGAATAATAGGTACTAGCTAATGTTCCTGCTTCAAGATGATTGGGTAGTACAATAATGCCGGAGTGACTTTGACCCAATCCAATTTCATCTTCAGCACAAAGCATTCCTTCACTTTCTTCACCTCTTATTTTTGCATGTTTAATTTCAAATTTTTCGCCATGTGTTGGATGTATCAAAGTGCCTACAGTAGCGACTACAACGGTTTGTCCTTCTGCTACATTTGGAGCACCGCATACGATGTTTAATAACTTTTCACCACCAATATTTACCTTAGTTATTTTTAATTTATCTGCGTTCGGATGCGGTTCGCAAGCCATTACTTTGCCAATAATCAAACCTGACAAACTACCTTTTACGAATTCATAGGTCTCCATATTTTCAACTTCTAAACCTACAGAGGTTAGGATATGAGATAATTCATCTGCGGGTATAGCTTGCTCAAGGTATTGGCTAAGCCAATTATAGGAAATCGTCATTATATGATTTTGAAGGCGCAAATATAGTTTTTGAAGCGGGATTAAAAGCCAATCTTATTGGAGTTTATATTTCTAGATTTGAACTTCAATTCTTCAAGCATCGTTAAAGAACTATATTTAAGGGATAACAATTTAATGTAGAAATTTTGGAAGGAAGCTTTATGATGTGTTTGATTTTTAGAAATAAGAGATCTTTTTTTTGAACGTAAAAAATGATTATGTTTAGAAAATATTGACGAAATAGATTGGGTTTACAGGAGAAAAGTCAACAAGAGGTTGATTTGCTGTAAGTGAATCTATAAAAAAATAGTCGTTTTTCTATATTGTAATATCCATCCCTTTTCCTATCCTTTTTCTATTTTTATTTTTACACAGATGTTGTGCATTACAATGGAGTTTATTTTATAACTTTGAAAGAATGTGTAAAACATAGAAGAGAATGCTAGAAACCTGTGCGTAAACTTGTGGATAGTATCTGAATTCTATTGGATAAAATATTGTGGACTGATTATAACGAACACAAATATTTTGAAATTACATTCGTTTCCTTTCCTATCACAACCCTAAATTTTTATATATATAATGGCTATTTCATCGAAATTAAATTCACGAACCAAAAAACCGGATCTTTCACCTCTATTATATGGGAAAATGCCTCCACAAGCTCCTGATCTTGAAGGAGCAGTGTTGGGTGCAATTATGTTGGAGCCACAAAAGTTAGCCGAGGTTTTAGAAATTATTCAATCGGAAGAGTGTTTTTATGCAGATGCTAATCAACGAATTTATGGCGCTATACGCCGCCTTTTCGATAAAGGTTCTCGTATTGATTTTATGACGGTTTGTGAAGAGTTGCGAAAAAATAGTGAATTGGAAATGGTTGGCGGAAGTTATTATGTTACAAGTTTAACTCGAGACATAGTGAGTAGTGCGAATATTGAAGAGCATGCACGTATTGTGATGCAAAAATATATTATGCGTGAATTGATTCGAATGAGTGGGGATGTGATTAGCGATGCGTATGAAGATACAACGGATGTATTTGATTTGTTGGATAAAGCAGAAACAAATTTGTATGAAATTACAGATAAGCATCTTCGCAAAAATTTTTCCAGCATTAATTCTATCCTTGCAAAAACAATTCATGAAATAGAAGCACAGGCTGGCAAAAATGATGAATTAACAGGCACGCCTTCTGGCTTTGTAGATTTAGATAGAGTAACTTCAGGTTGGCAGAAGACGGATTTAATTATATTGGCTGCTCGTCCTGCTGTTGGTAAAACAGCCTTTGCTTTAAACCTAGTGATGAATGCCGCATTTAGCAAAAATCAACCGACAGGTGTTGCATTTTTCTCCTTAGAAATGAGTGCAGGTCAATTGGTAAAAAGGATGCTTTCAGCGGTTACAGAGGTTCCCTTGGGTAAAATAACAAAAGGGGCATTGGCAGATCATGAAATCGTTCAACTTCACCAAAGGATGGGGAAGTTGGCTGCAGCCTCTATCTTTATTGATGATCAAGCAGCATTAAATATTTTCGAGTTAAGGGCAAAATGTAGAAGGCTCAAACAAAAACACAATATTGGTTTGGTAATCATAGATTATTTGCAATTGATGCAAGGATCTGTAGATAAAGGTGGTAATCGTGAACAGGAGATTTCTAAAATTTCTCGAGATTTAAAAGGCTTAGCAAAAGAATTAGAAATTCCAATTATTGCATTATCTCAATTGAATCGTTCTGTGGAGAATAGAAAAGATGGAGCTAAAATGCCACAACTAAGTGACTTGCGAGAATCGGGCGCGATAGAGCAAGATGCGGATATGGTTATGTTTTTATATCGACCAGAATATTATGGTTTAGACAAAAATCCAGAAGGCGAACCAGTTGCTGGTGAAACTTGGATAAATATTGCAAAGCATCGTAACGGCAAAACAGACGTAGTAAAAGTAAGAGCAAATTTAGAATATCAGAAATTTGAGGATATGCCACAAACTAATGGTTTCGGTATTTTGCCAGAAAATATTGCAGATCCTAAAGTAGGACTAAAAACTAATTATGGTGATGGGCCAAAGTTGTCTATTCATGAAGGGTTTGAACGCAGAAGTTCTAAAGCAAATGGACTAGATATCCAAGATGATGAATTTGGCACATCCAATTTGCCAGGTGATAGTGGTTCAGTACCTTTTTAACCTCAAAGCAAAATAAAATTAAAAGCTACGGATTGCTCTTACATTTGAAATTGCACTTTTTAATGCAATTTGCTGTAAACCTGATAAGAAATCTTGCCTCCAGGCATTATCTAGATTGTCTTCCACTGAACACCAGTAATTGGTTTGGGCGAATCCACCGATAATACCTTGATTTTGGAACATCAAATCCAATTCATATTTTGAAGGAAGATACCAATCACCATAGTTGTCATTCGTGTAATTTGAACACTGTTGGGCTGCATTATTGCCAACGCCAATTTTTGAAATGATCCGCTCTGTATTCATTAATCCAGAAAAAAGGCCGTCTCGAATAGCATTTGTCATTGTCGAAGTTTGATTATTATCCCATCTAATTCCAATAGCTTGATCTGTAAGAGAAGCAATTAATCCATGTTCCTTTTTATCATCCAAAGCAAAAATAATTCCACCATCGAAGAATTCACCAATAAAATGAGGTGTAACTAAAGGGTCTTGCCATGAAGCGAATCCTGATGCATCACTTGTCAGTATTTTTCCGGTTGCTTGAGTGCCATCTACAATTTTTACTGACCCTTGTATTTCTAATTTTGAGGTTGGATTAGTTGTTCCTATACCAATATTTCCAGTATTAGATATTCTTAATCGTTCTAAATTATTGGTACCCAAGGATAAGATATCATTTTCTCTATTAACAATACTAGCTGCATTTCCAGTTGTTCTTATATCTAGCCCATCAGAAATTAATGCACCTGTAGTCGTATTCGTGATTTTAAGCGTATCTCCAGTTGATGGATAATTGAAATGAACATGGGCAACTGGCGTTACAGCGTTATTTGTATTAAACCCGATTCGACCTGTTGTGCTATCAATATGCATTCTAACCGTTACGGTTGATGTTGATTGATTGTAATAGCCAAATCCAATATTACCTCCAGTTGAAAACAACAAGCTACCTTGACTATTATTGAATCCGAACAATTTAGATACTTTATAACCTGCTGAAACTGGAGAGCTAGTTATTCCTTCTGCGTATTTATTCATAATTGCATAATTGGCTGTTGCAGTGAATCCTGTATTAGCGTCATTAAAAAAGGAAAGTCTACATGCACCGGCTGTTGCATTGGTATGTTGTATTCTTAATTCTGTATTGTTGGTTGTTGCGTCAAAAATATGGAATTTCGCTGAAGATACTGGGGAAATAGTCCCGATGCCTATTGAACTTCCGTTGTCGTAGAGTATAGACTTGCCAATCGTATTTAAAGCCGTAAATTTAGATAGGTAATTAGCATCACCAGCCACATGTGTAGCGCTAGAATTAACAGCACCTGTTCTCGTATTGTTGTTTTCCATACTAGAAGTTGAACCAGCTTTATCGGCGTAGATAGCATACGGAACGGATAGCAACTGAGTTGTACCAATTACCACAAAATTATTACCGCCAGTTGGATCAATTGCAATTTGTATATATTTATTTCCAGTTTCCCATGTAATTGATTTCATTTCTCCACTAACCGGCGTTCCATTACCAATTTGAAGAGTATACAATCCAAATTCATTTGTGATAACATTTTGTGTCTCTTCATATTCTGCAGCAGTTGCATTATCAGTTGGTAAAACAGATAACTTCAGTCTCATTTTTTGATTTGCTAATGGAATTCCTTTTGCGTCACGGGCTATTCCTTGGTAATTAAATTTTTGTGGAACTTGAGCAAATAAATTAAAATGAATTATACTACATGCGAACAAAAAGATGGTTAAAAAATGATTTTTATTCATTGGATGTTAATTTAGTCTTATTTTTTTAGAAGAAATGAAATAATTAATGTACAAACTTAAGGCATACTATAATTAAATTATATAAATTATCAAAAAAATAAGGAGCGGACATTCTCTATCACACATGTCTGTATCTATGTGTTAGTAGTAATGAGATATTTAAAGATAGAGATTTCAAATTGTTACTATCATTGTTGGTTTATAAAAGTTCAATTCTCGGCATGTAATTTTCATTTTTAATTTTGAAAGGGATGATGCAAATCTTGCTCAACAAATTGAAAAGAGGCAAAATTGACTAGTGTATTATTACATAAAATTAAGAAAAGTTAAATTTTGAAAGGAAAAAGAGGAAATTTTGTCATTATATAAAATGAGAATTATATCCAATCCATTTTTTTATTAAGAATTTTATATTCTTTGATTAAGTTGGAAATGAAAATAAGATATGATTCTGTCGAAGTCTGCCACAACGTAAGCTGGTTATGTAGCTACTAGTTTACTTTGTATTCTAAACTAAGAATATGAACATACTAGATTTCAGTACACTCTACACTGACAATGAAAGTTGTATAACCCATTTCCGAAAAGA
>CAMDVD010000053.1 GCA_945878115.1 Chitinophaga pinensis
TTGGCGGAGAGAGAGGGATTCGAACCCCCGGACCTTTGACAGTCAACGGTTTTCAAGACCGTCGCAATCGACCACTCTGCCATCTCTCCGCTGCGAATATATAGCAGGAAAAATGAATATAAAAATTTAATCTAAAACAAATTTTAAAAACTATTTAATCCTCTCTATTTATACTTTCAACAAGCAAAAAAAATTAGTGTGTAACCGTTTTACCGAAATAAAATACGGGACTTTGCATACTACATTTTTTTTATTATTTCATTCATGAGGTATCACCATTCCGTGCGCCCATCCATGCTTTACATAACACTATATACAATAACAAATGCGCAAACGAGTAAGTAAGTACCTACTCATTTGCGCAGTATAATAAAAGTAATTTTATTTTGTATAATGCAGCAAGATAAATTTATCTATGCTTCGTCCTTCTTACGATGATAAATTTTATCATTCAATAATTCATGCGTTGCTTGAATAGCAGGGTTTGCCATACGCTCATAAAAACGAGAGATTTCAATTTGCTCTTTGTTCTCATTGATTTCTTCTAGATTATCATTCAAACTTCCAAACTCTTCCAATTTACGATGTAACTCGTCTTTAATTTTTGTATTAATTTGATTCGCACGTTTGGCAATGATGGAAATGGATTCATACAAATTACCTGTCTTAACCTCTATCAAAGATAAATCTCTAGCTTCAATAGACGGGTTCGTTGTGTTGATGAGCAGTTTTTTTATTTGTGTCATTTACTGGCGATTTTTTTTAAGGACTGCGAAGATAGGTTTATTATTTTGTCAATTTCACTCTTAAATTGACTTTTTGGATATTTTTCTAAAAAATCATTGGCATCCGTCATCACAATTTTATATCTATCTTCTTGTTTTTCAGGTATACTATTGATGGCATATTTGAAATTAGATTTGACTACCATAAATTGATAATAGTCCGCATTTTTAGAGTCTGGATACTTACGGATAATTTGCTCAAACGCAACGCCAGCAGCCTTATACTCCCCTATTTTAAAATAAAGTTCAGCCCCGTAATTGTCTTTTATTTCCAATTTATCTCTCGATTCATCTATATATTTATTCGCATCGGCAATTCGTTTTGAATCGGGATGTGTATTGACAAATGTTTGTAATTCACCAATCGATTTTACCGTATTGGATTGATCTAGCGTGTAATCTGGCGACAAATTATATAAACAAAGGCTATTCAAATAAGCACATTCTTCGGTTTTTGTCGATTTTGGAAATAGATCACAGAAGTTTTTAAAATGATAAGAAGCGGCTAAATAGCTTCTGTCATAATAAAAAGTAAAGGCATATCGATAATATAAATTTTCAAAAGTTTTAGTGCCTTTATATACAGTCAATAATTGTTCATATAGTGTATTCGCTTTTGAATAAGATTTTTTATCATAGTATTCATCTGCTTTTGTCAACATATAAGCAAAGTCTTTGCTTTTTTGTATTTTATCAAAACTAGTTGTGCAGGAAGTAAAAAATTGCAGTGCAAAAAGCGCCAATAGGATTGTCTGTTTCATCGGAGTGGGCGCAAATATACTATTCTACAGGTATTAGCCAACACATCAAGTGTTATAATTTGTTAAATGAATTCTTGTGCAAATTTCTATTTAAATTTTACCTGACTGCTTCTTACTGCCTGCATACATTTCATATTTCACCAAACGAGCTTCCAGATTGCCATTCATTACCTTGATTTTTACAGAAGGCTTCAGCCCAACATATTTCAAACCCTCCAAATTAGCTGTAATAAACCAAGCCTTGGTTCCTGCATAATGTTGCTTCAGTACATTCCCAATATCCTCATAAAAATCTTCAGTTTCAATGCTGATGCGCTCATCATACGGTGGATTAAAAACAATATGCAACGGACCTTCTACTTTTTTCTCCGTTTCAAAAAAATCCTTTTGTGACACATGGATATACTCTTCAAGGTTTGCGTTCTCGATATTTTCTTGTGCTTTTCTGATTGCGGATGATTCTATATCATAACCTTGAATCGTATAATTAAACTCACGCGTTTTCTTCAATAAAGAATCCCGAATCAATAAGAATAAATCCTTATCCCAATCTGACCATCTTTCAAATGCAAATTCGGCACGGTTCAAATTGCAAGGGATATTACAAGCTATCATAGCTGCTTCTACTAATATGGTTCCACTACCACACATTGGATCCAGAAAATGCGATTGTCCATCCCAACCAGAAAGTAGTAGTAATCCTGCTGCCAATACTTCATTGATGGGCGCAATATTCGTAGACAATCTATAACCCCTTTGGTGCAATGAATTACCCGAACTATCCAAAGAAACAGTCACCTCATCTTGGTGAATATGAATATTGATTCGCAAATCTGGAGAATCCGTATCTACACTCGGACGCACGCCTGTATTGTCTCGAAATTGATCTACAATTGCATCCTTGACTTTCAGTGCAACATATTTGGAATGATTAAAATAATCGGAAAAAACAGTAGCATCCAATGCTAAAGTTTGATCGACGCTAAGATATTGTGACCAATCCATTTTACGAATTCCTTGGTATAATTCTTCCTCATTGATTGCTGTAAAAAGGTAAATTGGTTTCAGTATTTTGATAGCGGTTCTACAAGCCAAATTAGCCTTATACATAAAACCATTATCCCCTTCAAAACTCACCATGCGCATACCTTTCACAATGTTTAATGCACCCAATTGCTTTAGTTCGTTTGCCAATAAATCTTCAAATCCAAATAAGGTTTTGGCTACCATTTTAAAATTCTGTCCCATGTATTTTTTCTAAGAATGGTGCGCTAAAGCGTATCGATTTGTTTTGCTAAATCTATATCCTTACTTGTAATTCCATTTGCACTATGTGTGTTCAATCTAATTTTTACTTTATGATAAACATTCCAAATTTCAGGATGATGATCGGCTTGTTCTGCAAGAATGCCTACTTGTACAATAAAACCAAGTGCCTTTTTAAAATCAGCGAACACAAATGATTTTTCAATAGCAGCCTCTACTTCATGCCAATCTTGTAAAGTTTTTAGCTCTTCATTTAATTCTTCTTTTGAAAATACTTTCACGATATGAAATTTGTAGCTTAAATAAATATTGAACAGAATGAATACGTAAAAACCCTGTCTAAAAAGAAGTTTTTATATTTCTCTATTCGAATCAAATCTTTCTAGTTCATTGGCAATTTCTGTTAAGAAACTAGCACCCAATGAACCATCCACAATTCGGTGATCATAACTCAAAGAGAGATACATCATGTGTCGAATGGCAATTACATCCCCATGCTCTGTTTCAAGTACCATCGGTCTTTTTTTGATAGCACCAACAGCTAATATAGCTACTTGTGGTTGATTAATAATTGGCGTTCCCATCAGGCTACCAAATGTCCCAACATTAGTCATAGTAAAGGTTCCACCTTGGGTATCATCTGGTTTTAATCTATTATTTCGTGCATTATCAGCCAACAAATTGACTTCTTTGGTTAAGCCAAAAAGATTTTTTGTATCTGCATTTTTAATCACTGGTACGATTAAGTTGCCAGTTGGTAAAGCGGTTGCCATACCTATATTAATATCTTTTTTGACGATTATTTGATTCCCATCCAGGCTTGAATTAATCAATGGATATTTTCGAATCGCATTCACCACCGCTTCAATAAAAATTGGTGTGAAAGTAATTTTCGAATTGTATTTTTTCTCAAATGGAGATTTAATTTTATTTCTCCATTGAACAATATTCGTTACATCTGCTTCTGTGAAACTGGTCACATGTGGAGAGGTCGCTTTACTACGAACCATATGGTCTGCTATCATCTTGCGCATACGATCCATTTCAATAATTTCTACATTACCACCAATCACACTTGCTGGCGCAGAAGGCGCAGCAGCAGCAGCTTGTTCAACAACAATTGGCGAAGCCGCAACAACAGTTTGTACTCCAGCCTTACGATTGGCTACATAATGCAGTATGTCTTTCTTAGTTATTCTACCATCATTACCTGTGCCGGCAATCTTTTCTAATTCAGTCATGCTAACGCCTTCCGAACCTGCGATATTTAAAACCAAAGGTGAATAAAATTTATTATTTCCACCAGATGGATTGTCATTGGAAGCAGAAATAGGTGCAGCAACAGGTGTAGGCATATTGGCTGGAGCGCTTGTTTTTGCAATAGGTTCAGCAGCGGCTACTGGCACAGATGAAGTGGCGCCAGAACTAATTCGAGCAATCACTTTCCCAACTGGAACCACATCATTTTCCTTAAATAATATTTCAGTAATTGTCCCTTCAGCTGTTGAAGGCACTTCACTATCTACTTTGTCTGTAGCAATTTCCAACATCGTTTCATCCATCTTCACAAAATCACCTGGCTTCTTATGCCACTTCAATATCGTGGCTTCCATGATACTTTCACCCATCTTAGGCATTACTAAATCAACTGTAGACATATTCATCTTTTAAGAGTGTAAATGTATAAAAATCTCTTTTCTCTTTTAATTTTCTTTTCAAAAAGAAAAAAGCATTTTTAAAAGGCGAAACTAAATTTATAGTGAGATATATACTGCAGCGTATTTTTTGAAAAAAAATTAATGCTACAGGGTAATGGTGTAGCGTATTTTTTGAAAAAAAATTAATGCTACACCATGGGCGGCACTCACGTCCTGACGATAAATGTCAGGATCCGTTTCCGCTCAAAGCAGCGAAATCCGGGCTTTCTGTTCTATCGTTGCCGCAATACAACGACACCTAAATACTTTTCCTTTCATTAAATGTCTAGTATAACCGAATACGACAACTATCTATTTATACAAAAAAATGGAATTTTATATCTTTATGGCAATTGTCTGAAAACAGTATACCGCAGCGCAATTTCTAAAAATAAAAAAAGGAGACCTAAAGCAGCATACAGGAAAAACAATTCCGCATAACGTTTAAAACTATTGATTTCAATCTTTGTTTTTTCCATTTTATCTATATCCTTATACACCCTACCCAAAGATTTATTCTCTGTAGCTCTGAAGTATTTGCCTCCCGTTTCATGTGCTATTCTTTGCATCAATGCCTCATCAATTTGAACGGGCATTTGTTGCATAGACATATTCCCAAATTGATCCTTCACCGGATATGGTGCAGAACCTTGTGTACCAACACCAATGGTATATACACGAATCTTATACGCTTTCGCAATTTCTAAAGCGGTGATGGGATCTATCAATCCAGTATTATTTACACCATCAGTCAATAAAATAATAATTTTCGATTTGGCTTTACTATTGCGCAAACGTTCTACAGAAGTTGCCAAACCCATACCAATTGCGGTACCATCTTCCAACAATCCACTACGAATATTTTTTAGTTGTTCGTGTAAAATATTTTGATCGGTGGTTAATGGACATTGCGTAAAACTCTCGCCAGAAAATATGACTAAGCCAATTCTATCTGTCGGGCGATTTTCAATAAATTCAGTCGCAACTTTCTTTGCTGCTTCAATTCGATTCGGATGAAAGTCTTCCGCTAACATACTTCCTGAAATATCCATTGCCATCACAATGTCTAAGCCTTCACTATTTATGGTTTCATTCACATTACTAGTTTGCGGTCGAGCCAATGCAATAACGATACAGATAAACGAAAGAATTCTGAGTACATGTAAAATGCCTTTCCATTTAATAAGACTGCTCTCTGCTAATCCAGTCAATCCTTGCAAAGTAGAAACTGTAAAAGTTGCCTGTTGCTTTTTCTTGAATTGATAAATCCAAAATATACCAATGGGAACCAACAACAGTAAAAAGAAATACTGCGGATGTGCAAAGGTGATATGTTTGAAATCAAAATACTTCATGAATATTATTGTGCATTTTTACTGGTTTCAAAATCAGCTGCGGCTTTTATTTTTTTATACGACTCCTGTATTATTTGAATTGCAATTTCCATGCACTCAAGATGTTCCTCCGCACTAGGCTGGCCTTTCGCGAATTTTACCATATCTGCAACTTCAAATAAATTTCGCAAAGGTTGACGGAATGCATTCAACATTTTTTGTTTTTTTACTTGAGCAATAATTTCAGAAGATGTTTTTTCCAAACAATCAATTTGAAATTGTTCTTCTAAATAAGTACGAATAATATCTGTCAATTGGGTATGATATAATTTCTCTTGGCCTTGTTGCCACAGTTCCAATTTTTCCAAATGTCCTAATGATTGCAATGCCTTTTCATGTGGCAATAAAATAATTTGTGGCGTAGTTGGTAGTGGTGCCTTATTTTTTTCTCGCATTGTTTTGATGAGATACCATACCAAGAAAATGAGTAAAGCAGCAATTAGAATTGCCCCGATGGTGTATAAAATAATTAGTTTTAAAGGCATGCTAGCTGCACGTATTCCCTTAATTGGCATGAATGCTTTAGATGTATCAACCGCAATCGTATTTACATTTACAAATAGGCTTGAATCTGTATGCAAAGTAAAGGCAGACTCGCCATGTAATGGTTTTACTTCGAAATCAAATATTGGTAATTGCCACTTGCCTGAATCAAAATTGGTGATTCTTATGGTTTGTTTGAATGTGCTTAAATCTCTGTCTATCGTTGTATCTATTTTACTTCTTTCTATAACTTCAAAATGGTTAAACGTATCTGGCAGCATCGGGAATTGCACTTGGTATTGCAATGGATTATAAGAAGCACTCCATTGAAATTCAACATAATCTCCAATTAAAATACTTTCCTTATCAATATGACTATTAATTCCAACTTGAGCCGAAGCAACTAGGGATGAGAATAGAAATAGAAATAGAAATGCAGTGATATATTTTAGTAGAGTTGATTTTAAAGTATTACGAACGCTAACCTTTTCCAATTTGAATTCACCTTGAATGCCTTGCTCTCCCTGCATTTTACAAACAATAAGGAATGAAGACATTAGATTTTTAGTGTTGACTATTATTGTATCCATAGGTAATTCCAGTCTACTTATTTTCTGCTTTTAAAAAATAATTGTAATCGTTTCACATAATCTTCATCTGTACGGATAGTGACATATTGGGCTCCACTTTTTTGAAAAGTATCTTTAGTAGATTTCACCTGTTGTTCAAAATTGGCAACATAGGTTTTCTGGAAATTGGCCGAAGAGGTGTCTATCCATTTGCTTTGTTTCGTTTCGGAATCCATCATTTTTACGACCCCAACTTTTGGGAAAGTAGCATCTCTCAAATCATAAATATGCATGCCTATTACATCATGTCTTTTACTCGCAATATGCAAAGCATCATGATAAGGCGAGCTAATAAAATCAGAAAGGACGAAAGTGATGGCTCTTTTCTTCATCACAGAATTTAAAAACTTCAATGCTTCTTGCAAATTAGTTTGTGCATTACTGTGCGGCTTCATGGTAATCAATTCGCGAATGATAAACAGGATATGTGACTTCCCTTTTTTCGGTGGAATGTATTTTTCAATTTTATCACTAAAAAATAGGATGCCTACTTTATCATTATTGGTAATTGCACTAAAAGAAAGAACAGCACATATTTCTGTAATCAAATCCCTTTTGGTTTGCTTTGATGTGCCAAACAAAGAACTCGCGCTAATATCCACCACGAGCATCAAGGTCAATTCTCTTTCTTCTTCAAATACTTTAATAAATGGCGAATTAAAACGAGCCGTAACATTCCAATCTATACTTCGTACATCATCACCAAAAGCATATTCACGAACCTCACTGAAACTCATACCTCTACCCTTAAATGCACTATGGTATTCGCCACTAAAAATATGGTTAGTAAGACCTTTTGTTTTAATTTCTACGCCACGTACTTTCGCCATAATCTCCGAAGTACGCAACTTGGTGTCTAGGTTAGAAGGAGCAATATGTTTAGAAAAAAAAGACAAGTTGAAGAGAATTGTGAATTTTGAATTTTGAATGTGGGATGGTATTTGTAATCAATAAGGCAAAAGAACTAAGGCACTTCTACCGCATTTAAAATTTCACTCACTATCATTTCACTCGTCATGTTTTCTGCCTCGGCTTCGTAAGTAACGCCCACACGATGGCGCATTACATCCATACAAACAGCTCGTACATCCTCTGGAATTACATAACCTCTGCGTTTGATAAATGCATACGCCTTAGAAGCCAATGCCAAATTAATACTAGCTCTCGGAGATGCTCCATAGCTAATCAATGGTTTTAGTTTAGCCAATTTATAGGTTTCCGGTTGGCGAGTAGCAAAGACGATATCCAAAATATATTTTTCAATTTTTTCATCCATATACACTTCACGAACTAAGTTACGAGCTTCAATAATATCTGTAGGAGATACGATTGGATTAATCTTAGGTTGTGCACTTGGATTCATGTTTTGGCGAATAATCATTCGTTCTTCTTCCATTTGTGGGTAATCCACTACAATCTTCAACATGAAACGATCGACTTGTGCTTCTGGCAATGTATAAGTACCTTCTTGCTCAATTGGATTTTGTGTTGCCAAAACTAAAAATGGTTCTTCCAATTTAAAGGTCGTATCGCCTAAGGTAATTTGTTTTTCTTGCATGGCCTCGAGCAATGCACTTTGCACTTTTGCTGGGGCTCTATTTATTTCATCCGCCAAAATAAAGTTGGCGAATATTGGTCCTTTACGAACTTGAAATTGATTTTGTTGTTGGTTGTAAATCATGGTACCGACTACATCGGCTGGTAATAAATCGGGTGTAAACTGTATCCTAGAAAATTTACCATTAATCGCTAGTGCCAAGGATTTGATGGCTAAAGTTTTCGCCAAACCAGGAACACCTTCTAGCAATACATGACCTTGTGCAAGCAAACCAATCAGTAATCGCTCTATCATATATTTTTGTCCAACGATGGATTTATTAATCTCCATTGTGAGCAAATCCAAAAAGGCACTTTTTTGATTGATACGTTCATTCAGTGCGCGAATATCAATTGAACTATTTTCCATGTGTATACATTATTTTTTCGGAGCCCAAAAGTATTCATAGATTTCAAATTCAATCGTTAAAATAATTTTAAAATTTGAGGGGAGTTTGGGGATTGTTTAATCAATAAATTTTCAATGACCCTACAAGTAGAAGCATCAAGAATTCGATGCATGTAAAGAAAAAATGGCTATTTCACTTCAGCCACCTAATTCATCAACAATATATTGACGCTCCTTTGTATAATATTAAATGCAATTTCCGCCATCAAATTTTCTTTATCTAATGTCGGATTTACTTCTGTTATTTCGAAGCAACAAATTTTGTGATTTTGCATCAAGCCTGCTAAAATATCTTCTGCTTCTCTCTCTTTTAATCCATTCGCAACGGGCGTTCCAGTACCTCTACTGATACTACTATCCAAACTATCTACATCAAATGAAACATAAATATCATCGCACTTTTGAAGGCTTAATAAAGTCTGACGAACCACATGCGCAACGCCTTTTTTACGAACTTCCGACACTGGAATGACTTTAATGCCTAATTTTTTTAAAATATAATCTTCCTCTTTTTCTGTATCTCTTAGTGCAATAAATACCACATCTTCTGGCAATACTTTCGGACATATTTTACCTAAATTTTTTAACTCATTCCAAACCTTTAAAGTGCCTTCATCTGGATGATGTAATTGACAATCCAAATTATCTTCAGCCAAAGTAATAGCCAACGGCATACCATGCATATTTCCTGTTGGCGTTGTATACGGCGAATGCATATCCGCATGCGCATCAATCCAAACTACACCTAATCTAGATTTTGGTTTTGCCATTTTAATACCTGCAATAGTAGCACCAGCACTACTATGATCGCCTGCCAATACCAATGGAAATAAGCCAGATCTCAAATTCGTTTCCACCACTTTTGATACTCTATCATAAATAGTTTTTACACCCTTAATTCGTTTGGCGTAAGGGCTTTCTATGGGTTCATACAATAAATTATTTTCCGTCTCTACAACATCATTCGGAAAGTTGACAAAAAAATTACTCATGAAATCTAGGGCCGCTATTTTTAATGCATCCACACCCAAACTTGCTCCTCTTGTACCTGCTCCAATTTCTGATTTTACCTCAATAATTTTTATATTTCGCATCGGGTAAAGATAGTTTGAAAATTTGAAGGTTCTATAATTCTGGAATCAAAAATTGTATCTGTTGATTTCTAGAAATAGAATTTTTAATTTTCCTTTTTCGAATTTTATCCAAGTACTTTGCAGATTGGTGATGCAGTTAATCAAACAAATTTATCATTTTATTCTAAGCAGCAATTTGTTTATTTCAGTTGGTGCGGTTTGTTTATGCATTGAAACTATTCAAGCAAATAATAGCCACTTAGCTGCCTTGCCTTTTTATGGATTTATATTTTTTGCAACCCTAACGACGTATAATTTATATTATATCAAATCTAAAGTATATACATACGCAATGCCATTAACTCTCATAGGTTGTATTGGTAGTATGATTTGTTTTTGGTTCACCGAACCTATTTCTTTTTATCCGCTTGCCCTCCTTGTGCTCCTGTCTGTACTGTATATATTGCCAGTATTCATTCGCATTCCAAAACTTATTTTCTATAAAGGATTCAAAGTAATTTTACTTGCATTCATTTGGACAATATGTACTTATATATTGCCATTATCTCTTCCGCATATATCCTACAACTCTTCATCCATGATACTCTTAGGCATACATCGATTCTTATTTATGCTGATTCTTTGTTATCATTTTTATATCAAAGACGAAGTAATTTGGGCATACAGAAGAAACTATTTTCTTTTGCTTGCAGGCATGTTAATCCTATTGCTAGGCCTTAGTTTTTATTTATCATCTATTTTTATTCTACAAGCGATAAGCCTTAGCCTGATATCCTATGTCTTTTATGTAAGTAAGCGAACGCAATGGCAATATCTTTTTGCGATAGATGGCATGATGTATTTCATTCCTTTAAGTATGAGTATCTCATCGATTTTTGTACATGTATAAAGCCAATGCATATATTGCACAATCCAAATTCTTTTTTTAGAAATAAAAATAAATGCTTGGGGAATTGGTAGGATATTCCTTGTATTTTTATTTCCTTTATAGACCATGAATTTAGATAACCTCCGCAGACATAAATCCATTACGAATACAGGATTCGACAATACAACTGGCAATTCTGCTGGCAGAATACTCAATAAAAATGGCGGAACAAATATCCGAAAAACAGGATTAGCCTTTCCAAAGCATATCAGTCTTTTTCATAGCTTATTGGATTTGTCATTACCAAGATTCCTTGTATTAGGATTTAGCTTTTTCATTTTCATCAATCTTATTTTCGCTTGGATATATTACAGTTTAGGCATCGAAAATTTAGGGATTGCGAATGCCCATACCCCATTTGAAAAATTCATTGAAGCTTTCTTTTTTAGTGCGCAAACCATTACCACTGTCGGCTATGGAAAAGTTAGCCCAAACTCAATATCAACGGGATGTGTAGCAAGTATAGAAGCCTTTTTGGGTGTAATTACGTTCGCAGTTTTAACGGGTTTAATCTATGGACGATTCTCTAAACCTCGTGCATTTCTAGTCTTTAGTAAAAATGCATTGATTGCTCCATATAAAGAAGGCAAAGGATTGATGTTACGCATGGCAAGTTATAAAAACAATAGTCTTACCGAGGTGGAAGCGGAAGTGGTTGCCAGTATGCAAACCGAAATTGAAGGCAAGATGGTTACCAATTATTTTCCAATCAAATTAGAAACAGCAAAAGTAACAACCCTGGCTTTGAATTGGACCCTCGTTCATGCTATCACAGAAGACAGTCCTATCTTCGGTTTTACGCTCGAGGATTTAGAAAATAATCAATTTGAAATGCTTGTTTTTGTGAAAGCATTCGATGAACATTTCTCTAATATTGTCAAACAAAAAACTTCTTACCACTACAGTGAACTTGTATCCAATGCAAAATTTGACTTGATGTTTAGGCAAAGTGAGGATAAGCAACATACCATCCTTGAGCTAGACAAAATTGATAATTACACTTTACTGTAAATTAAAAGGATTCCTGTATTGCGGCAACGATTGCAGCGAAAAGCCCACACCATGCGCATCGCATGGGAGGACTTGCAGCGAAAAGCGTGTCTGCCGCCCAAATAATTTTCATTCCATTTCTAATATAGCATTGTAGTTCAAGCACTAGCTAATTTCAAAAACCGCTCATTGAGTCATCCCGTTAAAGTGTTGCAAATTACGCAACACACTCTTTCATACATGCGTCTAGTTGACGTATTTTCGGTCACTCTTTTAAAACAAACTCATGAACAAGTATTTATTATCCACATTCATTGCTTTTCTTTTCTGTTTATCCGCAACCGCTAAAGATGGTTACAATATCAAAGCCAAATTTTCGGATGCAAATGATTCCCTCGTTTATCTCTGTCATTACTTCGGTAAAAACACAACTGTTTTTAAAGATGACTCAACCCATCTCAACAGCAAAGGTGAATTATCTTTTCACTCCGATAAAAAAATTGATGGCGGTATTTACATGTTACTTTTCGCAGACAAAACCGCGTCAATGGAAATCATTCTTTTGAATGGCGACAACTATTCCATAGAGGTTACTAAGTCAGAAATTTACAAGACGGCTAAATTCACGGGAGTTACAGAAAATAATGGGTTTTATGAATACCAAAGATTTCTAGTATCCTATGGCGGCGGCTACCAAAAAATAGAAGCAGAATTATTAACTGCTACGAATAAAAAAGATTCCAATGCCGTTTATGATAAATTAAAAACAAAGAGCAAAGAACTTACGGATTACAGATCCAATTTTATTTTAAAAAACCCAACTTCTTTTTTAGGGAAATTATTTAACGCGGTGGACGAACCAGAAATTCCTAAAATACTTCCAACCTTGCCAGATGGCACCAAAGATTCTAGCTACCCTCGTGCATATTACAAAGCACACTATTGGGATAAATATGATTTTAAAGATGATCGATTAATCTTTACGCCTATTTATGAAAGAAAATTAGAAGACTATATGACTAAATTAGTCATCCCAGTTCCTGACTCCGTTTCACATGAATGTGAAGTATTATTGGCGAAAGCAAAAGGCACAGTAGAAACTTTCAAATACACACTTTGGTATTTAACTCGTTGGACAGAAACCAGTAAAATCATGGGTCTTGATGAATCCTTCGTTTATTTGGTGGAGAATTATTATATGAAAGGATTAGCTACTTGGATTGATTCCGCACAACTTGAAAAGTATATTGACAGAGCTCGAAAAATTGCACCAAATATGATTGGTCAACCAGCAATGGATTTACGCATGTTAGATACTTCAGACTTAAATGTAATTCCCCTCTCTTCCGTAAAAGCTGATTATACCATTCTGATATTTTGGTCGCCAACTTGCGGACATTGCAAAACGGAAATGCCAAAATTTGATTCTATTTATCATGCAGCATTAAAAAAATACAATGTAAAAATATATGCTGTAGAAGCAGAAGACGAAAATGAAAAATGGAAAGCGTATATCCGAGACAATAATTTAGGAGAAGGTTGGATCCATGTACATGATCCAAAACGCACTACAAATTTTAGAGCATTTTATGACGTTTACAGCACCCCTACCTTATATTTGCTGGATGACAAAAAAATCATTCGCGGAAAAAGAATTGACCACACCAATGTATTAGGTCTAATAGAATGGTTAGAAAAAAAGAAGAAAAAAGAACAAGAAAAAAAATAATCTCGATACTACATTTATTCTCCAACCTATCAAAAGATAAAAATTTAAAATGAAACAAATCATTTATTCGCTTCCCCTACTATTTACGCTCTTTATTTCAAATCCAATTGCTGCACAAAAAAAATCAACGGATCCTACTTTGTTTAGTTACGGCAATAACCCAGTTGGGAAGGCAGAATTTCTGAGGATGTATACTAAAAACATCAACAATCAAAAAGTCGATTTTAGTGAAAAAGCACTACGTGAATATTTGACCTTGTATTCTCGATTTAAAATGAAGGTGGCTGAAGCTGAATATTTGAAAATGGATACCTTATCCAATATTCGTACGGAATTGGGTGGATACAAAAAGCAATTGGCTAAAACTTATTTAACAGACAAAGAGGTAACCGACAAATTGGTCAAAGAAGCTTATGATCGAATGAAGTCAGATGTGCATATTGCACACATCCTTATTTCCACGCCAAGAGGCAGCGATGATACTACAGGCTCTTACCATAAAATAGATAGCATTTACAATGCACTCAAAGCTGGTGCAGATTTTGCAAGCATCGCCAAAGCTGTGAGTGAAGACAAACAATCTGCAGTTGCTGGTGGCGACATGGGATTTATCACCGCATTACAAATAGTTTACCCATTTGAATCTGTTGCCTACAATACACCAATTGGTGCATTTTCCAAACCTTTTAAAACGTTATACGGTTATCATATCATCAAAAAAATTGGTGACAGACCAGCTAGAGGTGAAATTCAAGTTGCACAAATTATGGTAGCGGTTGCAAAAAGTAAAGGCAAAGAAGGGGATGCTGCTGGCAAAGCAAGAATAGATTCCGTACTTAATTTATTGAAGAAGGGTGAAAAATTTGAAACCCTTGTTGACAAATATTCAGATGACAAATTCTCAAAAAATACCGATGGAACTTTAGCATCCTTTGGTGTGGGACAAATGGTTCCAGATTTTGAAGACGCTTCGTTTGCATTAAAAAACCCTGGTGATATTACGCAAATACCAGTTAAAACTGATTTTGGATACCATATCATAAAATTAATCAAGAAGACACCTATTCGCCCATTTGATACGATCAAAAATGAAATATCTAAACGTGTTGAAAAAGATGGTCGCATTGATATAGCTCGACAATTGTATACCACCAAAATAAAACAAAAAGTTGGTTATACAGAAAACCTGAATGTGTTGGAACAATTAATTACAGCCATCCCAGATAGTTCAGTTCGTAATGGTTCTTTCGCTGGTAATGATTATAAAAATAAAACAGAAATTTTATTTCAAATGTCAGGCACAACATTTAATCAAGCAGATTTCGCCATGTATATTCAAGATTATACAAAAGGAAAAATATATGGACAAAAAGAAAGCACTTTACGTTCTCTTTTTAGAAATTATTCGGATAAAGCCCTATATGATTTTCAAGAAAATAAATTAATTGATGAGAATGAAGAATATAGAAATTTATTGACAGAATATAGTGATGGTATTATGTTATTTGAATTAACTGACAATAAAGTTTGGAGTAAAGCTTCGGTTGATACGATTGGTTTACAAGCGTATTTCGAGATGAATAAAACAAAGTATCAATGGCCGGCCTCTATCACAGCAACTTTGTATAAAGCTGCCGATGAGGAGTTCATTAAAAAGGTAGAAACAGCATTGAAAAATCCGTCCAATAAAACACCAGAAGAAGTTGGCAAAGAAGCAAACGGCGATGGTGCACAAACGAAAGTAGTGTTTGAATCTGGCAAATTTGAAAAGTCTCGTTTTCCAAAAACCGTAAATTATGTAGCAGGACAACCAAGCGCATATTTCAAAAATGAAGACGGAACGTATATGCTAATAGATGTGAAGGAAGTATATGATATGCCAACACAGAAAACATTAGCTGAAGCAAGAGGTTATGTCATTTCGGAATACCAAGAATATTTAGAAAAACAATGGATTGCTGATCTTGAAGCTAAATATCCAGTTGTGATTAATGAAGCAACTTTGAAAAGCATCGTCAAATAATTTGTAGAATTTTTAATAAAAAAAAGCCACTGAAACAGTGGCTTTTTTTTGCGCTTACCTCCTGTATTTATTTTGAAATACCTTCTCTATAAAACGTTTACTCTGCTTATATTTAACCCCTGAAGAACTTCGAGAAAAATTAATAAGTGTCTGCGAAAAAATTCCAAGACCATTGCTTTGCGGCAAATAAAAAACTAAAATCAAATCAGATGAAATTACATACCATTAATACTGGATTATTTAAATTAGATGGAGGTGCTATGCATGGTGTAGTGCCTAAAAGCATGTGGCAAAAAGTAAATCCGGCGGATGAAAATAATATGTGTACTTGGGCTATGCGCTGTTTACTCATTGAAGATGAAAAACGCTTAATATTGATTGATACTGGCATGGGACACAAACAAGATGCAAAGTTTTTCAGCCATTTTCAACCACATGGTGAAGATACTTTGTTGCATTCTATACAAGACTTAGGTTATACTGCAAATGACATTAGCGATGTATTTCTTACTCATCTTCACTTTGACCATTGTGGTGGAGCTATAAGTAAAATGGGTGATAAACTTGTACCAACCTTTGCGCATGCTAAGTATTGGAGTCATGAAACACACTGGAATTCTGCTATTCAACCAAATGCACGGGAAAAAGCATCCTTCTTAAAAGAAAATATTTTACCTATTCAAGAAAGTGGTCAACTACAATTTACGAATCAAGTAGACATTCCTTTTTCGGCGCAAATGGAAATCATTATGGTCAATGGACATACAGATTCTATGATGCTGCCGCTTATACATTATCGTGGAAAAAAAATATTGTTTTGCGCCGATCTTATTCCTTCTATCGCACATGTATCCTTACCATGGGTCATGGCATACGACATGCGACCTCTAGAAACTTTGAATGAGAAAGAATCTATTTTGAAACAAGCGGTAGATAATAATTGGATATTATTTTTCGAACACGACAAAGTGAATGAATGTTGTACTTTACAACAAACAGAAAAAGGAATTCGTGTGCAAGAAATGATGAAAATGAGTGAGGTATAGCAAACTTATTAAGCTACTATCTCTACTACCTCTACATCAAATATTAGATCCTTACCAGCAAGTGGGTGATTGGCATCTAATACGATGGTTTCTTCTTTTATACCAGCAACAACTACGGGTAATTCATTTCCTTCATTATCCGACATATGTAATTGAATGCCTATTTCAGGTTCTCCTAAATCGGCAGGAAAATCTTTTTTATCAAATTCAAAAATCATGTGTTCGTTCAAAGGGCCATACGCTTCAAGTGCAGGAATTTCGATGGTTCTTTTTTCACCAACATGCATATTTATAACACCATTATCAAATCCAAATATGACCAAACCTTCTCCTACTGTAAATTCTAGAGGTTCACTTCCAATGGAGCTATCAAATTGCGAACCATCTTCACGCAATGTACCTGTGTAATGAACTTTAATGGTATTCCCTTTTTTTACTTGTTGCATTTGTATTTTTTTGGGAGCAAAAGTAGGTAAGGAGTATTAAAAAAAGCGGCTTTATACCATTTCTTTTACGGAGTAAGTTTGTATTATATTTTCAAATATAATTTGCAGTGCATCCCAAGTCTCCGCTTGTACTAACAATAATCTAAACTCTTTGATATTGGGAAAGCCTTTCAAGTAGTTGGCATAATGTCTTCGCATTTCTAGTATGCCTAATTTTTCTCCTTTCCATTTCATAGAAAAAAGCAAATGTTCCTTGCATACTTTGATACGCTCTTCAATAGTAGGTAATGGCAATATTTCTCCTGTTTTTACAAAATGTTTTACTTCATTAAATATCCATGGGCTTCCTATTGCAGCTCTACCAATCATAACGCCATCTACACCATATCTATTTTTGTATTCAAGTGCTTTTTGCGGCGTATCAATATCTCCGTTTCCAAAAATAGGAATATGAATGCGCGGATTATTTTTCACTTTGGCAATCAATGACCAATCAGCTTCTCCTTTATACATTTGGGTTCGGGTTCTACCATGTATGGATAGTGCTTGTATGCCAATATCCTGTAGTCGTTCAGCAACCTCCTCAATATTTTTACTGCTTTCATCCCAGCCCAAACGAGTTTTAACGGTGACAGGTATTTTAACCGCATTCACAACTGCTTTGGTTAGTGAAACCATTTTAGGTAAATCTTTTAATATTCCCGCACCTGCACCTTTGCAAACCACTTTTTTCACTGGACAACCATAATTTATGTCTACCAAATCTGGTCCAGTAGCTTCGCATATTTTCGCTGAGAGGGTCATTGCTTCTTCATCTCCACCAAATATTTGTATACCAATAGGGCGTTCGTAATCGAATATATCTAACTTCTGCACACTTTTTATCGCATCGCGAATTAAGCCTTCACTACTGATAAATTCTGTATACATTAAATCGGCTCCATATTGCTTGCATACGGCGCGAAAAGGCGGATCACTCACATCTTCCATTGGCGCTAGGAGCAAGGGGAAATCAGGTAACTCTATGTTTCCAATTTTTATCACGGCGCAAATATAAATGCTTATTCATGTATTAAAACCAAGCAAAAATTTATCCTTAAAAAATATTCTCTGCAATCCATTATTTTTTAGAGAAAGAATGATGAAACAAGGAATTCTTTTTTACTCCAAAAAAACAAGCCATTACCTAATACAATATTGCATTTTCTAAGCTTTGTTTATTCTATTTTACAAAAGCAATTGGTATTAGATTTAATTTATTCAAAAAAAATAAACATTTTTACATCCTAAAAAATAGCAATATGGAAAATCAAAACGATACAAATGAAATGAATAATGGAATGAAGTGGTTGTTGCCATTATTGCTTCTAGGCTTATTGGGAGTTGGTCTTTGGTATTGGCTAAAAGGAAGCAACAATACAGAAGTAAAAATAGAAAATGCACCTGTAAACGTTGATACATCTATTTCTAATGCAGCAGACAATGCAGCGAATGCTATATTAATCAATAACGATTCTTTGCAGAAGAATACAACAACATTAGATTCATCAAAGAAAAGTGTAAAATAAAAAAAACCGCCTTATTCAAGCGGTTTTCTCATTCTATTTTAGAAAAGACATTATTTAGGCAACGCAGCTTTTCTTTGTGCAACAACGCTTTGTGGTGTTGTTGGTACAGCTGTTTTAGAAGCAACTTTCTTAGTAGCTTCTACTTTAGTTGCAGCTGTTTTAGAGCAGCATGCAGCCTTACCTTCAGCAATATTTTTCTTGCAGCAAGCATGCATTTCTCCAGCAACAGCTTTGCCTTCATTTGCAGTACTAGCAGTTTCTTTGTTACATGTAGATTTGTTTTTGCAACATGGTTTTTGTGCGTAAGTAGTTCCTGTAACAAGAAGCGTCAACGCAATAAACAATACTTTTTTCATTTCTTTTTGTTTTGATGAGGCTCAAATATAAGTTGAATTTTTTAAATATTATTTCAAATGTTGGAATTTTAACATTCAACCTATAAATTAAAAACTGGGCTTAGCTTCCCATAGTGATGATTCTGGGTTTCGAAATGGTTAAATTCTCACTGAACTAATTTAAGCAAAAGCTAAAATGCAAGCATCAAATAAAACAATATTTCATTAAAAAAATCGTTCTTTGCTGGCATTGAAAAATAAGCATGTAATTAAAGGATACTGGGCATTAGCCGCCATCTCTTTTTTCTGGGGTACAACTTGGTTTATTGCAAAGAAAGCAGTGAATGACTATCATATCCCACCGCTACAATTAACGGGCATCAGGCAAACATTAGCTGGCATTTCGCTTATTCTTTTTTTTATTTTTCGAACAAAAAAACTACCTACAGTTCAAGAATTAAAGTTTCATTTTATTTGTGGTTTTCTTCTAATCGCTTGTAGTAATGGACTTACAACCTGGGGCATTCAATATATTCCATCCTTTTTGGGTGCACTCATTGGTTGTCTTATGCCTTTTGTACTCATCATTGGAAGTGCCATCTTCTATAAAGAAAAAATTAAGCCAATGGTCATTTTATCTTTGGTATTTGGCTTTATCGGCGTGGCTCTTTTGCTCAGTTCCTTTGCCGAAGAATTTAAAAGTCCGCATTTCATTTTGGGCATTATCCTTTCCTTGATAGGCGTAGTAACATGGACGAGCGGGACATTAATCACTGCAAAAAATAAATTGAATATTAATCCAATTGAAGGAATTGGCTGGCAAATGCTCATCGGTGGCATTCTTTTACTATTCGCCTCTTTACTTTCTGGCCAACATGTTCCACTGCAATCTATTGCCATGGAAGGTTGGATTTTACTCATCTATCTAACCATATTCGGATCCATTGTCGCCTTTGTTTGTTATCTATATGCTCTTAAACAATTGCCACTAAGTCTAGTGTCTATTTATGTATACATAAACCCTATCATTGCTTTGCTCATGGGTATGATTTTTTTACATGAAAAAATAAATGCGCTCATGTGCATAGGCATTGTGGTCATCCTGATTTCTATCTATTTGGTCAAACGATTTACGAATAAAGTAGCTTAGCATACTCTTCATCCAGCATAAAACAATTCAAGTAAAACATGACAAAACTTACTTGAAGTTGAATATTAAATGCAATTATGTCTATTCCCTCATTCAATGTTCATCTCTATTTTATTGACTTCTGTAAAAATGTCTTACTATAATCGCTTGGCACATAATATGCTAGTATGCTTTCGTAATTCAAAAAACAATCAAAAAAAATAAAAACATGGCAAAACAAGTAAAGCTTCAAATTACCCCATTACACGATCGAGTAATTATTAAAGCAGCTGCAGCTGAGACTAAAACAGCAGGTGGAATTATTATTCCAGACACCGCTAAAGAAAAACCGCAACGTGGTATCGTAGTTGCCGTAGGCACTGGCAAAGCAGATGAACCAATGACAGTAAAAAATGGAGACACTGTTTTATATGGTAAATATGCAGGAACAGAAATAAATGTAGAAGGTCAAGACCTTTTAATTATGCGTGAAAGCGATATCCTAGCAATTATCTAATTTGACGAATAAGGCACTCGAAATGAAGAGAACAGCATAATGCTTTTTCTACCTTTAAAATAGAGCCATTTCAACAACAAAAATTTTTACCAAACACAATTATTAAATCATTAAAATTTAAATACTATGTCAAAACAAATTTTCTTTAATATTGAAGCACGCAACAAAATGAAAAAGGGTGTGGATACGTTGGCAGATGCAGTAAAAGTAACCTTAGGACCAAAAGGTCGTAATGTAGTTATTGAAAAAAAATTCGGTGCACCACAAATTACTAAAGATGGTGTAACTGTAGCAAAAGAAATCGAATTAGAAGACCCAATTGAAAACATGGGTGCGCAAATGGCTAAAGAAGTTGCTTCTAAAACTGCAGACGCTGCTGGTGATGGAACAACGACTGCAACTGTATTGGCGCAATCTATCATTACGGAAGGAATCAAAAATGTAGCTGCTGGTGCTAATCCAATGGATTTGAAACGTGGCATTGACAAAGCTGTTGCAGCTGTTGTTGAAAATTTAAGAACCCAATCTGAAAAAGTTGGTAACGACAATAAAAAAATCGAACAAGTAGCAACTATTTCTGCAAATAATGACAGCGCAATTGGAAAATTGATTGCACAAGCTATGGCGAAAGTTGGGAAAGAAGGTGTTATCACTGTGGAAGAAGCAAAAGGTACAGATACAACGGTTGATGTTGTAGAAGGTATGCAATTCGACAGAGGATATCTATCTCCATATTTTGTAACCAATAGCGAAAAAATGGTTTCAGAATTAAGTAATCCAATGATACTTATTTATGATAAGAAAATTTCTACGATGAAAGATATTCTTCACATCTTAGAAAAAGTAGCACAAGCTGGTCGTCCATTATTAATTATTGCAGAAGATTTAGAAGGAGAAGCTTTGGCAACTCTAGTTGTAAATAAATTACGTGGCACGATCAAAGTTGGCGCTGTAAAAGCTCCAGGCTTTGGCGATCGCAGAAAAGAAATGTTAGAAGATATTGCTAAATTAACTGGCGGTATTGTAGTGAGCGAAGAACAAGGTTTCAAATTAGAGAATGTAGACTTAACTTATTTAGGTCAATGCGAAAGTGTTTCTATAGACAAAGACAATACAACTATTGTTGGCGGTAAAGGAAAGAAAGCAGAAATCGTTGCTCGTGTAAACCAAATCAAAGCGCAAATTGAAACAACAACTAGCGATTACGATAGAGAAAAATTACAAGAGCGTTTGGCTAAATTAGCTGGTGGTGTAGCTGTATTATATGTTGGTGCAGCAACAGAAGTTGAAATGAAAGAAAAGAAAGATCGCGTTGATGATGCATTACATGCAACACGTGCGGCTGTGGAAGAAGGAATAGTACCAGGTGGTGGAACCGCTTTCATTCGTGCCATTGATAGCATTGTAAAATTAAAAGGTGCTAATGAAGATGAAAATACTGGTATCTCTATTGTACGTCGTGCATTGGAAGAACCAATTCGTCAAATCGTTGCTAACTGCGGTTTAGAAGGCTCTATCATTATTCAAAAAGTACGTGAAGGAAAAGCTGATTTCGGATTTAATGCACGTACAGAAGTGTATGAAAATTTATACAAAGCTGGTGTTATAGATCCTACTAAAGTAACTCGTGTTGCATTAGAAAATGCTGCATCTATTGCAGGTATGTTATTGACTACAGAATGTGTAATTGCCGACAAACCAGAACCTAAATCTGCTATGCCAGCTATGCCAGGCGGTGGAATGGGAATGGATTATTAATACCATACATATTTTGAAAATAAAAAGCGGAAGGAATTTATTTCTTTCCGCTTTTTTTTATGCTGAAATGCTTGGTTAGAAGTAGATTAGAGTCGGATGATTTGTTGATGAGTGGTAAGGGGTTGCGAAGTTGTGGCAGGGAATATTATAATATCGAGGATGAATCTACTTTTTTCTATTGGCATATCGTTCCGCTCTTACAATTTCAACTTCCTCAGTAATTTCCTCCATGGTAATATCATCCGAATGAACCCTTAGTTTACTTAACAGGCTTTTTAATCTCTCTTGCTTATTCGACTGAATGGAAATTAGATTCATGGCAGCAAGATCTTCCAAGAGTTTTTCTGCTTTTGGTTCAATAATATCAATTTGTAAAGTTGTCATATTTCAAAAGTAATTATTTTCAATTATAAAATTAGTTTAATCTCACAGCATGAACGCGAATATTTTCGCAGTTAACCGTAGGTGCGTAATTCAAAGTTATAATGTTTGGATGAAGAACCAAAAGATGAGAAAAGAAATAATAGATAAAAAAGCTAGAAAGCTTTGCTTGCACCTTGTTGTGCCTGGTACGCTAAATATCCTCATTTATCACCGCTAATATGCGGCGATAAATGAAATCTTTCACCGCAAGGAATAAGTTGTTTAAGTCGGTAATGATTGGCTGACTCATTATGCCATTGGCTAGATGGGCTTCACAGTTTGCATTATGCAGGAAATCCTAAGGTACAATGCTAGCTCTTTATAATACTTTACATGATGAGAATAGCAGAATGCCACGCTTGCGCTAAACGGAATGTTAGCGGTTCGTGGTTAATAGGATTGAATTAAAACATCCGTCGGAATTTTCAAACTATCATGCAATTGTCGTATCATTTCCAGAGTCAGTTTTCTTTTCCTGCTTAATATTTCACTTGCGCGACTTTTCAAACCAACAATATTGGCTAAGTCACCTTGTGTGTATCCCAATTGTTCCATTCTGAATTTTATAGCTTCAATTGGATCGGGCATTCCAATAGGAAAATGTTCATTCTCATATTGTTCAATTAAAATCCCTAAAACTTCAAGCTCATCGCCTTCTGAAGAACCTGGTTTGGCATCGAATATTAATTCAAGACGTTTTAGTGCTCTATTATAGTCTCTCTCTGATTTAATTGGTTTTATTTCCATGGCTATTATATTTTATTTGCATCCATTTTGTCATATTCTGTATGTGTGCCCACAAAACGAATCCAGACCATTTGATAATGATAATTTATTCTCACCACCAAACGATAATGGTTTCCTTTAATATTAAAGACAACTCTATTGTCATTTAATATACTTGCGCTAGGATATTCTCTTTTAATTGCATTGGGGCTTTTCCAAGACGCTTTACTAGCCTCTTGATACCAAGAAAGCAATTGCTCTTCTGCATCTTCATGAAGTTTCCAAAAGTCTCTCAGTATTTTCTTGGCTATAACT
>CAMDVD010000054.1 GCA_945878115.1 Chitinophaga pinensis
ATTCAACAATTCATTTGAGGGATTAGGGTAAATCTGCACATTCATTTGTTGGTTTATGTCCTGAATGGCAAGTGGCGCAGGGCAATTCAATGAAGTCCAATTCCATTTATTATCCAACCAAGTTAATCGTTTTTTGATATAGGTTTTAAAATTATTTATTTCTTGGCTGTAATTGGTAGCCATTGGTGTTGGCTCATTGGCAACTGGTACTCCCCAAATTGGCCATTGCGCAAAATTGCGATTCACGGCGGTGAAGCCACCACTGATGGTATTCATTTTTGTAGATACGGAATCTAACACTTGAAAGATATGGTTAGTGTCTAATGTAGTCAATCTCAAGTCGCGGTAACGGCAACTTAGTTCACGCATGAAAAGGGTATCTTGAGATAATTTTTTAAACCAAAAAATAGGCAACTCTGTTTCAGTTCCGCAATATTGTCCAAGTTCATAACTCCATCCTGTATCCGTTTGTACTGTGCAAGTCGCGGTATTTGCCCAAGCTAAATCCATATCCCATATTGGTCCAACTCTTAATTTCTTACTTTTATCTTTATGCAGATACATGTTGTTGCGATACGCGTTAAAGTTTTTTGCCAACTCATTCATAATCATATAATCTTGTAAAGTAGAATTGCCAGCAAATTTTCTCCAACCAAAAGATGTGTCTTGGAAATTGCTCGCATTCATGGCTTCATCCAAACTATCCACATAGGATTTGATATAGGCTTTTTGAACTGGTAATATGGCACTTGACTTCGGATATTCAATAAAAAAATCAGAGGTCTGACCAGTTGTTGCGTAAGGTGGAGCAACGGTTGAAGTCCAATCCTGACCAACTCCATCGTCCAATTTGATAATATAACCACCAGTTAAATTCGCACCAGATATATCTATATTCGTAAGTTTCGCAACATCCACTCGGTTACTATCTCTTTTAACCATTTCACCAAATAAATAAACACCTTGGTAAGTGCTGTTCAAAATCACTTCGCATAAACGCATTCTTGGTGCATAGTATCCCATTTCAGTATAAATTTGTTGTGCCAAAATATTTCTAGCAAAAGATCTATCTGCATAGCTTGATAATAGCACCCAATCATTATCAGCAGGCATTCCTAGTAGAGAAGTATCCAATGATACTTGTGATACGCCAACCCAAGTTTCCACATCGTAGGATTTTTTAGGGTAAGTGCCCGCAGTTCCGCCTCTTTGCGTTATGCCAATTACACCTACGAAAGCCGGTGCGTCAGTTGGTGTATTTGTGCCACTTATATTATCAATGATAGACATATCACCTTGAATCTGAGTTCCAGTAATTGCACCTGTGCTAGTGATGATCAAAATGGGTAGATTGGTTGAAGTAATTTGCGCAGAAATAGAATGGACAATACAAGTTGTCAAACAAAGCAACGCTAAGGCAGGTTTAAATAGATTCATGGAATTTAATTTTTGCGCAAGATAATTAATCTTCAGTAATTTATTGGATTCGTTATTTCCATCCTAGATGCAATTGAACATTGTCCTTGAGGAAACAAAAGGATTTGCATACATGGCCTCAAGACATATTATTTTCTTTATCTCTGCTCTTTTTGGTCATAAGAATTTATGCCACACAAAATTATCCGAATTGAATTGGAGCAATTATACCAAGAAAAATATATTTTCACAGATTATTTCTAAAAAAATAGGTATGGATTTTCCAACAAAATTGGGACATAATTACACATTTGACAAACTATTTGATTTGTCTTTATTGCATACACAATTCGCTACACATAGGCGTTTACGGGTATTTCACCATAAGGGCACACGATGTGTGAAAGAAGGTTGTACTAAGGAAGGTGTCTATTTAATTAAGGCTAAAAATACAGACGGTGGTTACCATACCGACTTGTATACTTTGGATTTTGAGTTAATGACAATTGACCATATCATCCCGAAAAGCAAAGGTGGTAAAAACACTTTAGACAATTTACAACCGATGTGTAATAGCTGTAATGCACACAAAGCCAATAAAGTTTAATAGTTCCGAAATAGAAAAAATACCAAATGCTTAATTCAAATCTTTTATAAAAAGTTGAATGCTATTTTGAAGAAGTGCTTCGTCACATGTTGGCAAAGGTTGAAATGAAAATGTCGAATAAGCAAGTAAAGCTTTTTCAATATCTAAGTTGGATTGCTCTTGCGCTAGAAACCATTTTTTATGTTGTAAATATTCACCTAAATATTCCTGTTCCGTTTGTCCAGGTGTTGGTATGATTATGCCGTGCTTGCTGAGTTTCACCAAATCCATGATCGTCGAGTACCCTGTCCTACATATTATTATCTCAGATGACAAAATAATTTCTTGGAGTTCAAAGCTTGATGCAAATGAAAGGATCGTAAGGTTATCATTCTGATTTTGTATTGCTACAGCATTTGCTTTTCCTCGAATAAAAATGATGCGTTTTGTAGTATTTATTATTTGATCTAAAATCTTATTTTCTACTATTGTTCTTTGCGGTTCTGGTCCCGATAAAATAATGGCTACATCATATTTCATGATTGGCTTGTTCGTGATTTCCAATCTGGAAAGAATGCCAATGTATTGTATATTTTTTACATTTTTTGCTATCGACAAATTCCCTGAAAGCCTATTCTGTTCTGCATCTGGAACCCAACAGGTAGTGAATTTACGAATGAAGAAATGGTTGATGGTATTGACTAATTTTTGGAATACACTAGACTGTGGTACTTGAATTTGGATTTGATGTGTAATGAAAATACTTGGGATGTTTTTGGTAAATAAACCATATCGATTATCCGAGACAACGGCATCTATTTGATGTTGTTTTATTATTTTTTTTAGCCAAAAATGTTCCGTGATTATTCGCTTCATAATTTTCGGAATTTGAAAGCCAATGACAAATGGAAGTGTCCATTTTTTTGTAGAGTAATTAATATCATAACCTGCCAAATGCAAATAGGTCAAAGATGGAAATTGTTCTTTAATCAAGGCATTGGTTTGTTCATTGCCAGCAATAAGCACGTCACAATTATTTTGGATAAAGGAAGCTATTAATGGAATGCATCTCGTAGCATGACCCATTCCCCAATCTAATGGTGCAATTAATATTTTTTTTTGCTTGTGCATGAAAGTGCCAAATTACCTATCTTTACGAAAATTAATTTAAAATATTTTTGATGATGCTAAAGCGAATGTTCACTGTACTTGGATTATTGTTTGTGATGACTGTGGTTGTATCTAGTTGCAAGGCAAAAAAAGGATGTGGTTGTGGGCATAATTTAAATTATTATAAACCTCGTAAATTTAAAAGTTGATTTGTATGTCTCGTCATCACAAAGAAAATATAAAGAACTTCAATGGCATTTATTCTGCTGAAAAGGATTTTAATACTATGCAGTTTTTTTTTCAAAGAATGAATCGACAGTGCGCCCAATGTGAATATTCAGAATTGATAGACTTGCAACAGTATCAAATCAAACGAAATCCTATGAAAATAAAAATGCTGCTTCAACAAAAGAAAGAAATCCCTTTTGTGTTTATTAATTGTTTAAATTAATTCGATAACCCTATCCTTCCCCTTCCTATTTTTGTTGCATGATATTTTCGTCCACACTTATTGAGAATTGTGTCAATGAATTTTCCAAACTACCTGGCATTGGCAAGAAGTCAGCGCTACGATTGGTTTTGCATCTGTTGAAACAAGATAAAAACAGTATTGATCAATTTGCAAACGCGATGACCAATATGAGAAATCAAATCCAATTTTGTCGGCAATGCCATAATGTTTCTGATCATGAAATTTGTAAAATCTGTACCGATTTTTCGAGAAAGAAAAAGCAAGTCTGTGTTGTGGAAAGTATTCGGGATGTAATGGCAATTGAGGCGACGCAACAATATAATGGCTTATATCATGTATTGGGTGGTATCATTTCTCCTTTGGATGGCATTGGACCTGAACAACTAAAAATAACTTCATTAATCGAACGTATTACACAAGAAGAGATAGAGGAAATGATTATGGCATTGAGTCCAACTTTAGAAGGCGATACCACTACTTATTATATCACAAAAAAAGCACAGCATCTTAAAGTGAAGATTACAACCATATCAAAAGGTGTTGCATTTGGTGGAGAATTAGAATATGCAGATGAATTGACTTTAGCAAGATCTATTCTGCATCGTTTGCCAATTGTCGATATTATTTCGAATTAAGAGTCGGACTAGTCCAATAAAAAAACCACCCCGATTGAGGTGGTTCTTTTTTATAAACAAAATAAATAACATTAAATTCTGAAATGCGCAAAAGCCTTATTAGCTTCAGCCATACGGTGTGTATCATCTTTCTTTTTCACTGCATTACCTTCACCTTTTGAAGCTGCAATGATTTCATTTGATAATTTATCAGCCATTGTTTTACCATTACGCTCACGTGCAAAACGAACCATCCATTTTATCGTTAAAGAAATTTTTCTATCTGGACGAACTTCAGAAGGAATTTGGAAAGTAGCACCACCAATTCTGCGGCTTCTTACTTCTACGCCTGGCGTTACGTTTGCCATTGCACGTTTCCAAACATCATATCCAGGTTCGTTTAAATTTTTTTCTACTTTATCTAAAGCATCATAGAAAATAGTAAGGGCAATACTCTTTTTACCACCCATCATCATACAGTTTACAAAACGTGTCACCAATGTGTCACTAAATTTAGGATCTGGTGCTAAAGGGATTTTCTTTGCTTGTTGTTTTCTCATTTTTTGTAATTTTTATTTAAATTAAATCTAGTCCAGACTTCTTCAAGTATTACACTTTACTCTGTAAAAGATTCAATGGGGTTTACTTATTTTTTTACTTTTAATCGTTTAGTACCATATTTACTACGGCTTTGTTTACGATCTTTCACTCCTGCAGTATCCAAGCTACCACGAACGATATGATAACGTACACCCGGTAAATCTTTCACACGACCTCCACGTATCAATACGATAGAGTGTTCTTGCAAATTATGTCCTTCTCCTGGGATATAGGCAATGACTTCAATCTTATTCGTCAAACGAACCTTGGCTACTTTACGTAAAGCCGAGTTTGGTTTTTTAGGTGTAGTTGTGTACACACGAGTGCAAACACCACGACGTTGTGGACAAGCATCCAATGCACGCGACTTAGATTTAGCACGAATAATTGTTCTTCCTTTTCTTACTAGTTGTTGTATAGTAGGCATATTTAACCTTTAATTTTTGGAGTGCGAAAGTAGTTTCTTTTTTTTTGATAAACAAGATAAATAGAGAAAAAAGAATGAAATAGACCGTTTATTTTTTGGATAATGGCGTATAAGCCCATTAAATAGGCTTTTTCGGCGTTGCCAATTTGCTATTTTTTCTACTATATAAAAAGTAAATCACGAGTCCAATGAGCAACCAAGCAATAAATCGTATCCAAATCATATTCGTTTCTTGCGCCATTAAATAGAAACAACTCACCAATCCCAATACTGGAATTAATGAAAAATTACGACGAAAAGAAAAATAAGTAACGATAGAAAGGATAATCCAGAAGGAAAGCATAGGTATCCCTTCCAACGAAAAAAGATGAATAAAATAATCTGGTACGAAAATGAGTATCAAAACAATCGCAAGCAGAAATAAAGATGGCACTATGTATTTGCCGCTTGCATAAGGCACTTTAAATTTACTATTCGGCTTGTCAGGCATTTGATCTAAAACTAAAATTCCGCCACAAACCAATACGAATGCGAACAAGGTGCCGATGCTCGTAATGGAAATTACAAAATCTAAACTTAAAAATAAAGCTGGAATGGCAACTAATACGCCCGTTAATATAGTAGAAAAAGATGGCGTTCTATATTTAGGATGCATTCGTGAAAATATTTTCGGTAGCAAGCCATCTCTACTCATGCTCATCCAAATACGTGGTTGCCCCATTTGAAAAATAAGTAATACACTGGCTGTAGCAATAATCGCACTAAAAGAAACGATGCCAGCTATCCATTTCAAACCCCTTGCTTCAAAAATAAGTGCCAATGGATCACCTACATTTAATTGTGTATACGATACCATACCAGTTAATATCAATGCCAATACAACATATAAAATAGTACAAATGACCAAGGAATAAATCATACCTCTCGGCAAATCTTTTTGCGGGTCTTTACATTCTTCAGCGGTTGTAGATATCGCATCAAAACCAATATAGGCAAAGAATACAGCGGATACGCCTTTTAAGATACCACTAAAACCATTCGGTGTAAACGGGCTCCAATTATCTGGATTGACATAGTAAGCACCCAACACAATAATTAAAAAAATAACTGCCAATTTGATGATAACCATGATATTACTCATGGCGCGACTTTCTTTGATGCCTACAAAAACAACCGCAGTAATTAATGCGACAATACAAAAGGCTGGTAAATCCATGATCATTCTTAATGAACCAAATTTTGGTGCATTCATCCACGCATTGTATTTTTCAGCATCAAAGTAATCAACAATTCGGTTATTTTGATAAGCTTTAAATATATCATTACATACATGATGAAGTGTATTTGCACTAACTTCATAGTATTGCGACCAGAATTGTATTCTTTGTTGCATAGTTGATGCCGGAATATTCATCATTCCGCCAATCATATTTTTTGCATCTTCTACTACTATATATCCATTATGTGAAGTTGTATAATCCATACTCAGCCAGTCTGCAATATGTATCCCTGCACTATTCATCAGATTAGTAAAATAATCGCTCCATGAAATCGCAACCGCAATATTACCTATGGCGTATTCCATCAATAAGTCCCACCCGATTATCCAAGCAAACAACTCACCAAATGCTACATAGGCATAGGTATATGCGCTTCCTGAAACGGGCACTGTGCTTGCGAACTCGGCATAACACAAGGCCGCAAATCCACAAGCAACAGCAGTAAAAATATATAAAAAAATTACGCCAGGACCGCCATCGAAACAAGCTTTGCCGATACTACTAAAAATACCTGCGCCTATTATCGCTGCGATGCCGAAGAAGGTTAAATCTCGTACACCCAATACTTTGTGCATGGGAATATGTTCGGCATCGCCATAACCTGATTGGGCATCCGATAATATTTTATCAATAGATTTTTTTCTAAATAGAGAATTCATACTTTGATTTTGAGGTGCTAAATATAATAGACTTCCGGCATAAATTAGAACGCATTATCCATTCGAAGCATGTTGGCAATGCAAAAATGGAATGCGTGTTCTAATGTTTCTTATTTTTCGAAAAAAAATGAATGCTACTGGTGTAATACTGTAGTGTATTTTTTGAAAAAAAATTAATGCTACAGTATGGGCGGCATGCACGCTGTCCTTCCAATCTTTTTGTTGCAGAGCCAACAAAAAGGATTTCCACTCCATCGTTGCCGCAATACATCCACCATAAAAACCTTTTTCTCCTACCCAATTTATTGAGCCGCCTCCTTTAAAATCTCCTATTTTTTAACAATGGCTTTTCCATCAGAAATGAGTAATGTATATTTGCGCTCATTATCAATTTTGTTCGCCTTATCAGCGTCCTTAAAATTACAACTATGGCTCAACTATTTAATAGAATTTCGCAAGCAGAATTGCGCGAAAAAATGTTGCAAGAAACAGAACCTCGTACTACAGTTTCCTTTTACAAATATTTCCAAATCGAAGATCCACAGGCATTTAGAGACGAATTATATATTCAACTTTTTGCCTTACAAGTCTTTGGTAGAATTTATGTTGCTAAAGAGGGAATTAATGCACAGTTGAGTGTACCGCAATCTAATTTCGAAGCAATGAAAAATTATTTATATAGTTATGAAGCATTGCATGGCATACGCTTGAATATTGCCGTTCAAGACAAATTGGATTTAAATGATCCGATGAAACAAGGTAAATCCTTTTTCGTTTTGAAAGTAAAAGTGAGAGATAAAATTGTTGCAGATGGCCTGAATGATGAAACTTTTGATGCGAGTAAAACTGGTCAATATTTAAAAGCAAACGAATTCAATGCATTAAGCAGTGACCCAAATGTAGTAATAGTAGATATGCGCAATCATTATGAATATGAAGTTGGTCATTTTGAAAATGCAATTGAAATTCCTTCCGATACATTTAGAGAGCAATTGCCAATGGCTGCCGATATGCTCAAAGACAAAAAAGAGAATCCAATTATCATGTATTGCACTGGCGGCATTCGTTGTGAAAAAGCGAGTGCTTATATGTTACACCAAGGATTTAAAAACGTGTATCATGTAGAAGGCGGAATTATTCACTATGCGCAAACAGCAATTGAACAAAACTTACCTATAAAGTTTATCGGTAAAAATTTTGTGTTCGACGAACGACTAGGAGAACGCATTACACCAGATATTATTTCCAATTGTCACCAATGTGGCAAACCCGCTGATACACATACGAATTGCGCAAATGAAGCTTGCCATCTTTTATTTATCCAATGCGAAAGTTGTGCAAAGGAAATGGATGGCTGTTGCACAGAAGCTTGTAAAGAAACTTTTCATCTTCCAGAAGAAACACGAGCCGAATTACGCAAAGGAATAGATAAAGGGAATATGATATTCAACAAGTCAAAACAAAGGTTGCGACCGAGGCTGGAGCAGAGTAGTTAGTAGTTAGTATTGAGAAGTTAAAAAAGTACTGCAAGCCCTGAAAGGGCGATATAGGTATAGCGTGGCATAGCCCCTCGAACCAATAATGAGCAGCCCAAACCCTGAAAGGGTTTAATATGAATAGTGAGGTGGCAAAGCCCCTCGCACAAAGCATTTAATTGTGAAATTCAAAGCAACAGAATGAAACTACGAAACGAAAGACATTTTGTAGAACAATAATAAAACCATTTCTATATAAAGACTTCCTGTAAGTGAATAGAAAATCCTCCGATTGCAGTTCGACATTGCAAATGTCAAATATTTATATGAAGCACATCACGAATAGATGGGGCCGACTCTAAATGTGATTACACAATTTAATTTATAGTCTAAAATTATTCTTTTACCACTTTTATTTTATATTCAAATTGCTCATTATAAATAACCATAAAATAAATGCCACTTGCAAAGGATGATATATTGATATTGTACTTACTTGCAAACACATGTTTTTTCTCATAAACTTTATTACCTGTAGGAGTAACGATTTGAATTGTAGCATTCGAAAATGGCTTTCCAATTCTTTCAATTTGCATTTTACCATTTGTCGGATTCGGAGATATTTGTATAAAGCTTTCTTTTGGAATTTCAGAAAAGCCAACATTAATACAAGTATATTTAAAGAAAATGATATCACTCATACCAATAGCTGATATATTAAATACATTAGGTGTAGGATCAAAGTCAACTGTATCTTTAAAATTTCCTACTCCATAGACTTGATTATTATTATCAAGCAAAATAGAGAATGGATTGTAACCAATACCATAACCATTTGTATTATATTGTTCTCCTAATTGTGTTACCCAAACAAAATCGCCCATATTATTTAATTTAAGAATAAACAAATCACTATATCCATTAGCTTGAAGATTATACACATTACTTCCTGGATCAAAATCCTGTGTACCTGAAAATATACCCGTCAAATAAATATTAGATTGGTTATCTGTAAGAAAGTCTCTATAACCAATATTTTTTATTTCTTTAACCCAAATTAACATATTATTAGAATCATATTTTGCCAAGAACGTTCCATATGCATTGATCGATGCTGGAAGATTGACTACTCCAGTCCCTAAATCAAAATCTATAGCTCCTAAATAATTTGAATTAGCTGTTACATAAAGATTGTCGTCTGTATCTTTTATAATTTTACATTCTCCATAATTACAACTGTTTCCATACAATTGCCCCCAAATGAAATCACCTGTATCGTTTAAATTTACTATGAAAGGATGAGGATATGTGGAACCAAGACATGTCTGACCATCTAAGTTATACACGTTACTGCTAGGGTCAATATCTGCACTTCCAACTATTGCTCCAGAAATATATATTTTATTTGAGTTATCAACGATAATATGGTTAATATCTGCACCTCCGTCAAGTATTTTAGCCCATATGAAGTTTGCATTACTATCCATCTTTAATATAAATGAACCCCCAGGAGAGGAAATAGTATAAATATTCGCACTTGGGTCAACATCAACTGATCCCGAAAACCTTGCACATAGAAAAATGTTATTGCTTGTATCAGTCGTGCAAAACTTATTATTACCACCATAAGGAATCTCAAATTCAAAATTTTTAGCCCAGATAAAATTACCTGCAGAATCTAATTTTACTAAAAATGTATTGTCCCCCCCACCCACAGACGTTAAGTTAAAAACATTCGGACTTGGGTCAACATCTACAGTGCCATGATAATCTCCAAGTATAAGCAAGTTATTATATTTATCTACAAAAATACTAGTTGCATAGTTTATATTTAATGCCCATACTAACTCTCCATTTGTATTAAGTTTCTGCACAACACCAATATTGTAGGGAAAATATAATAGATTTTGTATAACTGGATCAGGATTTACATCCAATGTGCCACCTACAGCATCAATAATATTATATACATTATCCGCTGCATCTTTTGCAGTATTACGAAGTTGAGGATTGGTGCCACTATATCCAATAGATTTTGCCCATGATAAGTTTGGGTATTGTGCAAAAGCAAAATTTGAAATAGTAACATAGGATATTATTAAAATTAAGATTTTCATAAGTATGTTTAACTTAATAAAGGTAATAAATTAAAATGAAACAATTTTTATACTGCATTACTATAATACCTAGGCTGTTTGACATGTTCGGCTTTGCGGCATGTCGAACTGCAGATAAATGTGGTTCTCCGAACCATTTAAATTTCGTTATAAACCCTCAACATCTACTTAACTAAATTAGTAACCTTGCTATGGAAAATATGTTGTTGGTGATAACACCCAACAACGGCGCGGTTGGGCGTAAGTAAAAATTCGAAAGTCGTAAGTATTCCCCTTTGGAATTTGGGATTTTAAGATTTGGAATTTTAATTGTTGGTGATAACACCCAACAACGGCGGCGTGTCATTGTCTGAACTATGATTCTTGTGATTTAAATGATTCTTATGATTAAAGGAAAATGCAAGCTTCATGCATCACATAAATCACAAGAATCAAATAAATCATAGTTCAGACAAATAGTTTGAAATTCGAGTAAGTAAAAAGTCTAAAGTCGTAAGTATTCCCCTTTGGAATTTGGGATTTAACTTTTGGAATTTTCATTTGGAGTTTCATTTTGCATTTGCTTGCTTGTAAGCGTACTCCCATCATGACTCCAACCAGGTGCCTTAAATAAATAATGGAATTTGTCTTGCCAACTTGTATTTGGTTTGGATACATCTCCCCAAATATTTTTCCATTCATGCGTAATAATTTTGATGGGATGATATGGTTGTTCTGAGTTTTTAGTTAGACCATACACAACAGTTTCTGTGTCTAATTCCGCTTGAAATGTGCCAAATAATTTGTCCCAAATAATTAATACCATACCCATATTTTTATCCAAATAAATCACATTACTCGCGTGATGTACTCGATGATGAGAAGGGCTCACAAAAAAAGTTTCAAACCACTTCGGCATTCTTCGCACATAACGAGTATGCACCAAGATGCCATAAATTTGGCAAATCGCATCCATCAATAAAATATCCAAAGGCTTGAACCCAAGTAGTACCAAGGGTATGAAGAACCAACAGGAAACAAATGGGCGAAATACAGAGGATCGAAATCCAGTAGTTAAATTATATTCTTGTGATGAATGATGTGTTACGTGCACTGCCCACAATAGACGGATTACATGCTCACTTCGATGTTCAAAATAAAAACAAATATCTAATCCAATAAACAGCAAGCCCCAATAGAGATAAGGATTGGTGATAGTGATGATATGGAAAGTCATAAACCAGGATAGCATCAACAGAATAAGTACCTTGAGCGATAAACCCAATGCGGTATTGGCAATATTCAACCAAAAATTAATTAAGGTTTCTCGGATGGTATAATAATGTCTGTGTTGCTTCTGACTTAAGTAAACTTCTAAAGCAATTAGGATAGTATAGAAGGGCGTTGAAATTGCCAATAGCCAATTATGATGAACATAATTTTGAAGTGCTTCTATCATTATACAGTCAGCAATTCTTTTTCCTTAATCGCACAGTGTTTATCTACTTCAACAATTTTTTTATCTGTCAATACCTGCACGCTTGCTTCCGTTTCTTTCGCTAAATCTTCACTCAACCCATCTTTCTGCAATTTCTTAATGTCTTCCATTCCATCTCTTCGAATATTACGAATTGCAACTTTTGCTAATTCACCTTCATGCATTACTTTTTTTACAAATTCTTTTCTTCTATCTTCAGTCAATGGTGGCAAAAATAATTTGATGATGATACCATCATTTTGTGGTGTAATACCAATATTACCAGCCATGATAGATCTTTCAATCGGTGCCAACATGTTTTTTTCCCAAGGTTGAATGGTCAAGGTTCGAGCATCTATTACAGAAATGTTTGCCACTTGCGAAATAGGCGTTGGTGAACCATAGTATTCAACTGTTAATCCATCGAGCATAGTAGGTGTAGCCTTTCCAGCTCGTATTTTTAAAACCTCTCCTTCAAAATGGGTGATTGCTTTTGCCATATTATTGGCAGTATCCTTAATAATATTTTCGGTGGTATCTGACATGTTTATCTTTTTTAAGAGAGGCAAATTTAATATTTATAACGAAAAAAAAAATTTACAAATTTCGTTGCTTCAACAGAACAAAATAACGAAACTCACAATAGAAGGAAAGGAAAAGTTTGTAGGTGCAGTTGTATTGCGGCAACGATAGAGCGGAAAGCCCGTATTTCGCTGCTTTGAGCGAAAACGGATCCTGACGTTTACAGTCAGGACGTGTATGCCGCCAAAATAATACCAGTAGCATTAATTTTTTTTTCAAAAAATACGCTACGGTAAACTCTCACAAAAAATTTAGTTTTGCCAACAAAATAAGGCATTAAAAAAAATGAGCCTATATTTACCCACCATAAAATAAACACAGATGAAAAATCTGCGACATCTTTCTTACCCAGAATTGGAAACTTTAGTAGTTGAATTGGGTGAAAAGCCATACAGAGCAAAGCAAATACAAGAATGGATTTGGAAAAAAGGAGTATCCACAATTGATGATATGTCCAACTTATCTAAACCTATTCGAGAAAAATTGAAAGAAGAATATTCTCTTTTCAAACTCTTGATTGATCATACCCAATTGAGCAATGATACGACCATTAAAAACAGATTTGTACTACATGATAAACATTTTGTAGAGGGCGTTTTAATTCCAACAGAGAATAGAGTTACCGCATGTGTTTCTTCTCAAGTAGGCTGTAGTTTGAGTTGCAAATTTTGCGCAACAGGCTATATGGATAGAGCGCGAAATTTAGAGTTTGACGAAATCGTAGATCAAGTCATGCATTTAAATAAACAATCAGAAGATCACTACGGTAAACATTTATCTAATATCGTGTACATGGGCATGGGCGAGCCGTTACTCAATTACGCAAACGTGTTAAAGTCGATTGAGAAAATTACCTCTCCAGACGGAATGGGCATGTCCCCTTCTCGTATTACAGTGTCTACAGCGGGTGTATCCAAAATGATTAGAAAGCTAGCAGATGATGCAGTGAAATTTAATCTGGCGGTTTCCTTACACGCAGCCAACGACATCAAACGAAACCAGATTATGCCCATCAATGAAACCAACAATTTAAAAGTATTGATGGAGTCCTTGATTTATTTTTACAAGCTAACGAAAAGTCCAATTACCTTCGAATATATTCTATTCGCAGATTTTAATGATAGCATTGAAGATGCGGATGAACTAATAAAAATTTGCAGACAAGTGCCGAGTAAGGTGAATATCATCGAATATAACCCCATCGAATTTGCGAAATTTGCAAAACCAGACGAAGCAAAAGTAGACGCCTTTATGGCTTATTTAGCAAGTAATAAAGTGAATGCTCGATTGCGCAGAAGTAGAGGCAAAGATATTGATGCTGCTTGCGGACAATTGGCAAATATTAATCACCCCTCAAACGCATAAACCCATGGCAAAAAAGTTTTCCAAAATTCCTTCTGATTATACGCAGGCCAAACCTGCAGAGTTCAAGAAAAAATCAGATGCAAAATCTGAAAAAAAATCTTATTCTTCATCTGCTGATAAAGGAACTAAAAGGTTTACAAAATCGGATACAGATGCGAAACCAAAACGATATTCTAGTTTCAGCAATGAGGATGAACCTAAACGATATGGTAAACCAAATGAAGCATATGCAGCATCTAAGGACAATGAAACAAAAAGGTTTTCAAAATCAAATATAGACACTAAGCCAAAGCGATATGCTAAAGCAGAGCATGAGGATGAACCCAAACGATTTGGCAAATCAAATACGGATAAAAAACCTTATCGCGCTTCCAATGCAGAAGGAGATAAATTCCCAAAAACGGATACTAGAAGACCAAATCGTTACCCACCTAAGTCTGCTGATTCTGCTTATGAAAAAAAGCAAGATGATGGACATAGCCCTTATAAAAAAAGAACTTCTTCGTATACAAAAAATACAGAGAGACCTGTTGCTAGAGAAAATGAATATTTGCCTAAAGGTAAAAAAAGTGCAACATCCAAGCCATATTCAAAAGATGCTTATGGCGCTAGAACAGAAGCTGGTAAAGGCGATAAGCAATATTCGGCAGATGGCAAAAGGGTATTTGGACCAAATTCCGGTAAAAGAAATGCGATAGCAAAACCAAATGCAGACAAGCCAGAACATGCCTTTTACAAATCAGAATATAAGAAGCCTTCGCAAAAAGCAGCACCTGTAGAAGAAGTCAAAAAAGAGGAACAAATGCCATTGAATAAGTTCATTTCTCATTGTGGTATTTGTTCGAGAAGAGATGCTGTGGAATTGATTCAAAAAGGAAAAATCAAGGTGAATAGTTTGGTGCAAACAGAACCTGGTTATAAAGTAACGTCGGAAGATTTTGTGATGTATGAAAACAAGCGCATTGTACCGCAAAAAAATTTGGTGTATTATTTACTGAATAAACCAAAAGATTATATCACTACAACCGACGATCCGAAAGAAAGAAAAACAGTTTTAGATTTATTTAGAGCGGCAACTGAAACGAGAATATTTCCAGTAGGCCGATTAGATAGAAATACGACTGGTCTTTTGTTGATGACAAACGATGGTGAGCTCACGCAAAAACTCTCTCATCCAAAATATAATATTCGAAAAGTATATCAAGTTGTTCTGGATAAAAATTTAAGCAAAGCAGATTTTGAAGCGATTGCAAATGGCATCGTTTTAGAAGATGGCAAAGCAGATGTAGATGAGATTGCATATACCAATCCAAGCGATAAAAAAGAAATCGGTATTCAAATTCATATTGGACGAAACAGAATAGTACGTCGCATTTTTGAAAGTCTTGGTTATGAAGTAAAAGCATTGGATCGCGTGTTATATGCAGGCCTTACTAAAAAGAATTTGCCCCGTGGTAAATGGAGAGAACTAACAGAACAAGAAGTTATTTATTTAAAACATTATAAAGGATAAAGCAAAATAAATCACAAAGCAACTCCCCTACCTCATCCATTTTTAGACCAGTATCGATTGAAATGAAATTAGACATTCTATATGAAGACGAGCAGTATATCATGGTGAATAAACCCTCTGGCATCCTCTCTATACCTGATCGACATGATGAAGTGTTGCCTTCGGTTGTAACCCTTTTGCGTCGACAATTTGACAATATTTTTATCGTGCATCGATTGGATAAAGATACGAGTGGATGTATTTGTTTTGCGAAAGATGAAATTACGCATAAGTACACGTCGCAACTTTTTGAAAATAGACAAGTTGAAAAATTATATGAAGGCATAGTGCATGGTACTATCCTTGAAAAGCAAGGTGTTTTAGATTATGCATTGATGGAACATCCTGTTATCAAAGGTAAAATGATGGTTCACCAAAAGCATGGCAAACCTTGTAAGACGGAGTTTATGGTATTAGAAACTTTTGGTTTGTATAGTTATGTGAGATGGAATTTATTGACTGGAAGAATGCACCAAATACGCGTGCACATGCAACACTTCGGATACCCAATTGTCTGCGATCCATTATATGGGAAAATGGAACCTGTATTTATTTCTACCTTCAAAAAGAAATATAATCTCTCCAAAAGTGAAGAAGAGGAAAAGCCTATTTTGAATCGATTGGCATTGCATGCATCACAACTTACTTTTACTTCCAGTTTAGGTAAAGTTATACAAGTAAAAGCGCCATTACCAAAAGATATGTCTGCGATGTTGAATCAATGTAGGAAGTGGTTGAAGTAAGGACTTTCCTAAAAATGTAATGAAAATATTTTGGGCGGCTCTCACGCTTTTCGCTACAATCTTTTTGTTGCAGAGCCAACAAAAAGGATTTTCGCTACAATCGTTGCCGCAATGCACGAATCATGAAGAATATTTTGTGCTCCACAATTTTAGTTAAGCGGTTCTACGAAGCGTCCTCGCTTCGTAGTGGTATTCTTTTGCTTTCAGCAAACTTATCCTAAGCCAATAAAAAATCTATCTCAAATATACTTTTTCGATTCGCATAATTTGTTGCACTACTATACATGTAATCAATTTCTTCATAAACAATTCCTGCTCTAACTGGGTTTTGATGTATGTATAGCAACTTCTGGTAAAAAAAATCTTGTGAAAATATTTCTTCAGGATGATTGTCATTTGTCCATATCTTAAATTTCTTATTTGCTAAAGTTTGCCTACTATAAAAATTGAACATGTGTAGAAGCCACTCCCGTCTGCTTTCGGGTGTTTCATTAATAATTTTTATGAATGATTTGCTAGTAAATGTTTTAAAATCTCTTATAACATCACTTAAATTATTGTCTTTTGCTGTCCAAATTGTGTGCACATGGTTTGTCATTATTACAAATGCATGAACCTCAAGGTTTTTATTTTTCTTGCAATAGGTAAAACTCTCAAGAAGTAAATCCTTATATATTTGCCTGCTTAATAAATCAATCCAACCTTCAATAGTAAAAGTTAAATAATGTGGTGCTCCCTGATTTCTAATATGATACCCTTCGCTAAACTCATAACTCATAATGCGAATTTAAATTTTTTAATTATCATTCCGAAAAAGTTGCTGAAAGCAACAGAATAAAACTACGAAACGAAAGACGTTTCGTAGAACAATAATTTATTATTTTACTTTACATGCCTCTGGGAACTGGTATATAAATCGCTTTGCCAAATGCCACGACCATAAGTGGCGGCTAAAAGCTTGCCATCGCAATAACTTATGCTCAGTTTGGTAACCATACAATTAGGCATGTGGTTATTCATTTTTCGCCAGCACTGGGTTGGTTTCCACCAATAATAAACACCATCATCACAGCCCGCGTATATTAAATCATCACTACCATTTTGATAAAGTAAACAATTCACTGGTAGTTCCGTAAGACCGATACTCATATTGCTCCATGTAACACCTGCGTCCTCACTTACCAATACTCTTTTTAAATCAGGTGCATTAGGATTCACTATATAACCTAATGATAAAAATATTCTGTCTGCATTTAATGGGTCTACTGCAAAATCGGTTCCGATAACCCCATTATCTAAATCACTTACTACAGAGGGAGTAATATCACTAGTTCCATTTTGATTCCAATTCCAAACCGAACCATTCTTTTTTCCTTTTGTTAAAATAAAATTTGTTTTACTTCCGTTTAGTAAATTATATGCGACAGTTGCATCACTGGGTGCTACCATAAATTGTATATTATCAGTTTCACTAATTCTGGTTTGTAAATCTTGGGGTGTAGACGAAGATTGAAAATAATTTGTCCATCCGCTAGTGCTTCCGCCACCATAGCCGTCAGATGTAATGCTGGATTCAGACTCCCATGCATTTTTAATTCCTAAATCCATTCTGTCTGCTCTAAAGTGTATTGGAACAGGAGTATACCTTCCATTTTCAGGTTGATGAGTAAGACCAGAAATTGATGCGGGTGTTATAGCAAAAGGATTATGATAGAAATTCATAGGAAAACTATTTACTCCATTCCAAGAGTTAGAGTTTTTATATAGAATTCTATAGTCGGTGTTTGTTGAAAACCTATCATCAAAGCTCGCTGTCAATCCATCTCCCAAACTAGCTCCTCCCCACAAATTGGTAGCTTTATTCAATACTTGAAATCCATCATGATAAGAAGCTGTTGCAATTGATCTACCTTTTATTTCTTTATCCACATCATAGGCATCGCTTATATATAATCCTTCTCCATTCAAATTAGTTCTTTGACACACATTTTGTTGATTATTATTATCATCATGCGTCTGAATATTTTGTATATTATGAGCAAATGTTTTACTGATCCCGCCATCATTTCCCCAGAAAACAATATCATCCATCCCTGGATACGACGCGTTCATATTGCTTTTATACAAGTATACTTTCCTAATATCAGCATGTATGGGATAATTAATTGTTGAACCAGAATAATCGCTAATACTTTTCCAATGCCATGCATTATTGTATCGATAAATAATGTTGGCTTGAGTTCTACCCAAGTACATCACGTTAGTATTGTAACTACTTACCGAGAGATTAGTAGCACATTGATCATTAAATGTATTAATTATATTGTTTACTAATGTAGTACAAACTGCAGGTGTATTCATATCCCATTCAATAATAACATTTTCAAAAGTACCTGAATTTAAAACATACCAATTACCTTGGTTATATATGGGTACAATAGCTATATAGAATTTTCCGTTGCCAACATACTCAATAGAATAATATTGATTGACTGTACTTCCAGTTAATTGACCATGTAGTTGCGTATTAATCCCACTCATGTTATTACAATCTTTATTGATAATTTCAGTTGGGCTACCAGCAACTATAGTTCCATTAGTCAAATCAAATTGAAACTTCCAAACACCAGTAGTATACGTCACTGGATTCGAATCCCAATTACTCGCCACAAAAAAAGTTCCAGACATGATGTCATTTGCATTTGCAAATTCTATATCACTTAAATTTGTAATGTCGCCAAATTGAGAACTTGCTAATGCTTCAAGTCCAGTAGTTAAAGGAGTCCATGTACCTGTTGAACCTAATTTCGAAAATATTTGATCTTTACTGGATAATACAACATAAGGCAATGAATTGACCAAATAAGGACAAAAAACTATTTTATTTGCCAGAATGAAATCTGCATCGGGCAAAGTCATCTCTTTTTCCCAAGTAATTCCACCATCCATTGTATGAAATACCCCTAATCCATATTTCTTCCCGAAAAAATGCTCTCCAGCAGAAGTTGAAATATAAATTTCATCAGTGTTTAACGGATTTACTGCCATACTTTGAATAGCCATAGTACCTAACATAGTTGCGTTGTCCGTTAAATTAATCCACTTAAATCCAGTACCATTTGGCACTTGCCGCCATAAGCCACCATTTTCACTTGCCGCCAAAATATTATTTTCATTTAATGGGTCTACCCAAATATCCCTCACCACACCTATGTTTTGATAAGTTGGCATGTCAGTCTTGGGTCCAATATTTTCCCAATCACCCCTATATGCTTCCAAATTGCATACATCAGATTCTTCTTCTTGGTTTGCATCACTTTTTAATCTTGCTTTCTCTACCGCTTTTACATAAGGTTTAAATAATCCATCCGTATCTACCTTTGCCGGCATACGGGTTTTATAAAATAACCTGAATCGTTCATACCTGTTTTTTACCCCACCCTCAGCACTATCACTTGCAAAACCATTAGCAATGCTATCTGCCAAATGAAAATATTGTTCTGGGGTAGCTCCGATAGTTTGTGATAAAGAATTTAGAGATTGTTGACTATTGCTTTGCGCACAAGAATTTAAACTATAAATTACTAATGCGATAATGCTGATAAATGAAGTAATCTGTTTCATTATATATAAATTTATTGAATAATAATTTTTTTGGTGGTTTTGTTTTTATCACTTTTTACTAATACGATATAAGTACCAGAAGCCCATGAATGTGTATCTATTTCACAGGTCTTACGCTTTTGTTTACTTATATAGATTCTTTTTCCTTCCGTAGTATATACTTCAATGCTTCTATTTCCATTTTCTTCAAACGCTACAGTTATTTTATCATCAGCAGGATTTGGATAAATGAATACTTGTTCCTCTTGCTCTATAATTTCAGGTATACCTGTTGGCCATAAATTTAATCTGTATATTAAACTAGATTCATTTAAATCTACATTCATATCCTTTTTTTTGCAATCCAGTGCATTGGTATATTGAGGAGCTGTTCCTGTTTGAATAAGCATATATCCAATATCAAATCCTGAAACTCTTTTTAATTTTTCACTAAAGCCATCATTAACATATTTATTTAAGCATCGCAATTTGTTTATTATATTTCCATTGCTGTCCAAACGTAATAGCCATATTCCACCCGTATCGTTTCCTAAGTCATGATTATCACCATAATCTCTATATACAGTGTTTAATACCCATAAATGGTTATCCAGCAAAAAAGCACCAGAGGCACTAACAGATGGCCTTGGGTCGGTTATATTGGGTACAAAGCCACCATATATCCTACTCCATATTTTATTCCCCACACTATCCAAACGCATAATCCAGCTATATCTACTTCCATACTCATTTAAATAACTATAATTGGTATCCGCACAGTCTCCGCCTTTTGTATCAATAGAACTAATGCAATAAATATCTCCATTTACACTGTCAATTATTGTTCTTAAGGGGAAAGTGGGACTATTACTATTTGGATCGCCATATCTTCTTTTCCATATAATATTTTGGCTACTGTCAATACACATAATCACCTGCCTTCCGGCTCCTGTACATCCTGCATAATCTCCATTATTTGACAAACCATACCCTGATAAAATAACCTGGTCGCTTTGATTAATTGCCATACTAAAGGCAGCATCAGATTGATCTCCTGCTAGTACTTTCATCCATTTTTTATTTAACAGGCTGTCTGCTCTTCCTAAATAAGTATTTGATACTAAGCTAGGCCCTGTATTATTGGCAAAATCGCCATTTTCTGCATAGGTTTGACCGGTGCAATAAATGCTACCGTCTTTTGCTATATCCATATCTAGTAATTCTGTAGTACTTCCACAACCCCATGTTAAACCGTGTAAAAAATTTCCATTGGTATCAATTATACATAGCCATATATTACCTACACCACAATTCCATCCATAACTCACATCACCATCTGTGGAGACTGTTTGTCCACCTATCAATAAGCGATTACCTCCAATATACCTAATCAAAGAAAATTGATCTGCCTTGTTTCCTCCAAAACTTTTTTCCCAAATTGTATTCCAGTTTGCATCATATTTTATCAATCTGGCATTCCAATGTTCCAATGTATCGGGGTCTGTAGAGCTACTGTCTTTTATTATTCCAACTCCAAAAGCACCTCCGCCATTCGATAATTGTACAAAGTCCACTATCCTATGATAATCTGTATCACAGCGTACATGCTGTATATTAATATCCTTTGCTAACAATAGGTTACCATAAAATAAAGTCGCACATATTATTACAATGCACATTAATAAATACTTTTTCATGATGTATATATTTTGAATTAATAAATACTGATTTGTTCTGCTTGCTTAATTCCATTCCATTCCATTCATATTCGAGAATATAAATGCCTTTATTCCATTGGCTTGTAGGTATGATCAATTTATTTTGATTATACAACAACTCGGATTTGTAACATATTTTCCCTTCACTATTACATATCTTTATTTTATACTTTTTAGTTGCATCATTTAACCCATCACGCTCAATAATTATTACATCCTTTGCGGGGTTTGGATAAATTTTTAATACTTCATTTTTTTTGATAACTTCTTTGATTGAATTGGGCCAAAATCCTAGAGTGAATGATAAATAAGAAGATACACCTGCACTAACATTACTTAAAAGACAACCAAAGCTATTTAGTGGAGAATCAATTGTACCACAATGACTAGTCCAAGCCCCAATATAAATATCATTATTATACATACTACCTTTTATATATTTAGGAATATCTTCACATTGTGCACCAAGTCTTTTTCTATTTCTCACATTTCCATTTGCCGTATCAATTACTATCAGCCACAAATCACTTTTATCGCCTCCTCCCATAGATTCTCCAATTTCATTATCATCCCTACCAGATATTTGATTTAATATCCATAATTGACCATTTTTCATTACCCCTCCACCCCAATTTTCCTGCATATTACACGAAGCAAACTGGCTTGGATTATTGCCTAATGGTCCATATATCTTACTCCATTTTTTATTGCCAATACTATCTAATCTCATTACCCAAGTTAATATCGAATTCGCAATTTCTGGATTATTCAGATTTGGAGATGCATCCCACATATCACCATCCTTAGACCATCCAGCACCAATGAGATAAAAGTCATGGGTTTGACTATCTGGTATCAATACATATCCCTGCTCACCTTGTGTGCCTCCGTATTTTTTTTCCCAAATCAAATTTTGTGCTGTATCAATACATTTAATAATTGCAACAGATTGCCCATCTGCTATTGTATGCAATGTAAAATCTCCGTCATAAGATGCAGCTCCAAAAGAAATGAGTATTTGTTCTTTATCATTTACTATAATTCCGCTTGCGCTTTCTTCATCACTACCCTGAAATATTTTTACCCATTTCTTATTTAGCATAGTATCTGTTCTGATTACAAATGGATTATATAAAAAACTTGAAGCTCCGTTACCTGCAAAATCTCCAAGCGAAGCCAATGTATTGCCAAGGATATATACATTACCATCTTGCGAAACTGTTGCATCGGTTACGATGGTATAGCCTCCATAACCATATTCACTTCCATATATTTTATTCCCTGCAGTGTCCACCACCAATACCCAAATATTCCCTGTAGTAGATTGTGTATATCCATAGATAGCCAAGTCTCCATCAGATGATAATGTATTCCCAACTATCAATAACCTATTTTCACTTATTTGTCTGATTTTTAAAAATTTATCAGCCGCACTTCCTCCCATATTTTTTTGCCAAAGAATATTATAATCCTTGTCAAATTTTATGATACAAGCTTGCACATCTCCTGCGGCATACTCGCTACCTACTGCATATATACTTCCTTTGCTGGTTGAGATAATATCATAAATTGGTCTTACAGTATCACAATAGCGGGCAGTTACGCCAATGTTTTGTGACGCCCCGTTTTTATAAACAAATATTAATATGCTAAGAAAAAATAAAATTCGCATATGCTTTTTCATTTTATTATTTTCTCAATATTGATTCTGTCTTAGTTTGCCACAAGATTCTGAGCCACTGCTACAACGAGTCTATCAAAAAGTCTTTTGCCAAAATATCTTCGATTTAATTTGTAACAGAACTCATCTAAATAATTTTGCAAATACTTGGCATTGATTTTATGATAGA
>CAMDVD010000055.1 GCA_945878115.1 Chitinophaga pinensis
TGCGATTAGACAAACACATGGAACTGATTTGTATTTAATATCACCAAGAAGTAAAATAATAATTTATATCAATCATAATGTGTAAAAAAGAAGATTGAATATCCCTAATTATGAAAAAATTGTTGGTGATAACACCAACAATGGCGTAAAAATTTTTCCGCTTCGCGGAATTAAGTAAATAGATAAATAGTTAAATTTTTAAAAAGCCCTAACTGCACGCACATAGTATGTGGCGCTCTTGCCGCTGAGGTACAGATTGCCATTGCTGAATTACTGAACATAGGCGCTGGAGTTATTGTGCTCACTAGAACTCCAATAGTAGGCAGCGGCAAAACCCCCAATGGCCGCTTGATTCAGATAAAGTTTATTCAGTTCGGCATTGCTAGGTAGGTACCAATCGCTATAACCGTTTAATACCAAATCATAACAAAGCTTGGCGGCATAGGTTCCATTGCCTTGCACAGATACTATGGTATTGGTATTGGCATTACCAGTACCCAAAGCCGCGGCGGTAGCGCCTGTTGTTTGATTAGAGCCATTCCACCAATATATTCCTGTACTTTGGTCACTCGGAGCTGCAATCAATCCGTGCTGCACATTCGCATCATACCCAGGATCGCCAGTTTGTAAAATGTAAGCAATAACGCCGCCTTGATAACTTACACCGATAATAATTGATGGAGTAGCACTCGTTGTAAATACCACCTGATTCCCATAAGCCGTGCCCACACTATTGGTCGCATACCCTCGTACATAATAAGTAGTAGCTGCTAGTAGGCCTGTGATACTGCTTGTAAAACTTCCTATACCACTGCCATCAATCGTTTTTGTGCTTAGCACTATCGTGGGGTTGCTGCTTGTACTCCAACATACACCACGTGCCGTCACTGCTGCACCACCGTCGTTAGTAATAGCACCTCCGCTACTGGCAGTGGTATTGCTTATGTTGCTTATCGCAGTGGTAGTTAAGGTTGGTAATGTAAGTGCAGTCGTTGTAAATACTACCTGATTCCCATAGGCCGTACCCACACTATTGGTCGCATACCCTCGTACATAATACGTAGTGCCCGCTACTAAACCTGTAATACTGCTTGTGAAACTTCCTATACCACTGCCATCAATCGTTTTTGTGCTTAGCGCTGCAGTAGGGTTGCTGCTTGTGCTCCAGCATACACCACTTGTGGTTACTGCTGCACCACCATCAGTGCTGATACTGCCACCGCTATTTGCAGTGGTATAGCTTATGTTACTTATCGCTACCGTACTCAATGCAGCAGGGCAATCTTCCCAAGTAGGCGCACCATTACAAAACTTTAATGTTTTTGTTTGATCCCCTGTAGGCGCCACACTCACCCAAGCACTTCCATTCCAATACATCATTTCTCCAGCTGTTGTTCCATTTGGAAATGTGCCTGTTGCTCCTGTCGGACCAACTAAAGAAGTCCCCGCCCCCCAAGCACCTGAAGTTTTGGGGCCAAATATTTGATTGCTTGTTTTATTGATATAAAAATCGCCGTCAGAACCAGTTGCTGCTGATGGATTTACGTTACCATTTAATACTGTTTTACCATTTGTCCCAGCAACTCCTGCTGTACCTAATGCTCCAGTTGGACCTGTTAATCCTTGAATTCCTTGAATCCCTTGATTCCCTTGAATTCCTTGCGTGCCTATTGCTCCTGTTAATCCTTGAATTCCTTGAATTCCTTGTGAGCCTGTTGCACCAGTAGCTCCAGTTAATCCTTGAATTCCTTGCATGCCAGTTGGACCTGTTGCGCCTTGTGTGCCATTACCTGCTGTTTCGGCATACAATGCAAACGGCACACTCATCATTTGTTGCGTGCCTAAATCAACATAATTATTTCCACCAGTTGCATCCAATTCTACTTGCATAAATTTAGCACCATTGCCCCAATTAATTGTAGAGAAATTTCCTATTACAGGAGTTCCTTGTCCTATTGTAAGGATTATCATTGCAGCCGCAGATGTAGCAGTAACATGGGTTTCTTGGTAAACTATATTTCCACTCATAGTACTATTATGTATGCTAAATCGTACCTGCACAGATTGATTGATGAGTAAATTTCCATTGCCATTTCTGATGATACTTTGATAAGGAATACCTTGTGGAGCTTGAGCTTTTATATGCATGAAAGAAAAGCAACAAACTAGAGCGAGTAGAATATATTTCATGAAATTAGTTTACACAAATATATACAACTGAACTATCAATATACTACGATTGAAAAACTTTATGAGAATAGGTTGCAAACCTACGCTAGCCATGAAGCAAATAAGCTTTAACAGCCTTGGCTCGGACAGCCCATTTTATCTAAGCTTCGGGATGCCAAACCCGAACATTCCGAAGAGCTGATGTCCACCGTTGATAAAAAGAAATACCTTTATCAAAAGTATTTATCAATGGAAGGCGAACAGTCAATGCAAAGAGTCAAAGAATACGAGGAGCGAGCAAAAAAATTAGTTATCTCCTTTGAAACTGAATTGAAGAATATAGATTTAAGGGAACTTAAAACAAAAGCTATACATAATGAGAAAATTGATGATTACTTGGTCGACACTTCATTCCCCGCGGAGTCTCGGCTATTATTCAAAATACTATCACCTCTCAACTCTTGTTGCCGGACTCTGCGGCTTGTAAGCATTCGCATCTTTATATTTTTTCAGAATCAAATTTCCTAACGCAGAGTCCGGCAGATTTGATTGGTAATATGATTAGGGTATACTAATGCCGAGACTGTGTGGAGAAAATGAGCATCTGTGAACTAAAAAAACTTGTTTATGAACTAAGAATACCTGCTTATGAACTTGGGGTAAAAGTTTGAATGGGTTGTCACATAGGCTCTTGAATTTATAGGTTCCTGAGTTTATAAATAATTGCGATTAAAGGGATACACACTAAAAAACTCAAAGTCTTGGAATTGCTATAAAAAACCTTAGCTTCGCCCGCTCAAAATAAATGGGGAGTGAAAATCCTCGAACGAAAAATATGAAACGAATTGCCACTTACCGAAAACTTTTAGGCGCATCGCAAGAAACAAAACTTTCAGAATTAAAAACAACATACCGAAATTTAATTAAGGAATGGCACCCTGATAAAATTCAAGATGATGATAATCGTAAAGCTGAAGCCGAAGTAAAAAGCAAAGAAATTATTGCCGGTTATCATTTTTTAGTGAGTATTGCCCCTGAAACGATTGCACAAAACAAAGAAGAATATAACAGGGTTACAAGTACTTCTTATATTGATGATTTTGAACACAAAGGGCAAAACTTGAAAATTACCTTTCAAGGTGGTAGTGTATATGAATACTTAGGCGTGCCAAAAAGTATTTATGTCAAAATGGTGAATTCGCCAACGATTACGCGATTTGCAAAGCGACATATTTTCAATTCATACACCTACAGAAATATCGGCAAGGAAACCGAAGCCTAATGCGTGTTAGTGAGAAAAAGTTGTGTTTGATATCAGCTCTACGGAATGTTCGACTGTGGCATCCCGAAGCATAAATAAAATTGGTTCTCTGAACCAAGGATGGAAAAGCTTATTTACTCTCTTATTATTTCCGAAATAGGTTGCATGTTTCCCACACGATTTTATAGCTAAAATTGTTGGTCATTCTTTATTAGATTTGTGTGATGAGAACGGAATTTTTTTTCACAGACTGCGGTTAACTGCAATAGCCACAGAACTCACATTAGTTGAAGGAAAATTTGAAGGGATTACATTCTTCCAATAGCTAATCCAAGGATAATTCATTGTATGTCGAACTGAACATCTTGATTAATAATTCTTCTTTTTCCTTGAGGTTGGAATTGTTATTATTGAGCAATAGATATGAGCTAATATTTTCGTACTCGAAGTGGGTGAAGGTTTCAGTACCAATTTTTAATGATATAGTATAACAATATGTTCTAAATCTCTAATTATTAGCATAGCCCTCCGCTTTTTTCGATTTAAAATCTATTGTACGGGCACCGGCAAATCCAAACGACGCATTTGGGTATATATTTAGCAAAAGTGGAATAACCTTAATACAGGTTATAAAGATATTTCCAATATCCCCTTTGTTTACAATCTTGTTATATTTATACTTGCTTCGCTTATCTTTTTTACAATAAAATTTGACTGCAAATACATCGCCTTCATGATAATCAGCTCGAATGATGTAATGATATTTTGTAATAGGCGAATAAAATTTATAGATGTATGTTGACAAATGGGGGCTTCCATCTCGACAATTATCCTTCTGGATAAACTTCAATTCATATCCGGAATAGTCAAATGTCAACGAACAAGAACATTTGACTTTAAAGAATTGGAATTACTTCTATTCTTCAGTTCTGCTTTGCTTAATAATCTACCTACAACAACTTCTCTTGATAGTTTTACAGTTTGGACGCTGCTTAATTCACTCCAATTGAGTCTTTCTCCTTTTGTTGTGGTGCGCTTATTTCTGGTATTCTTACTACTCATACAACAAATTTAAACATTTCCGCCATTGTTGGTGTTATCACCAACAATTTTTTTTAAATGATTTTATAATTAGTTTCCAACTAATTTCAAAAGTTAATCAACAAAAAATGGATTTATCAAAATAAGCTAACGACATTTAATGTGTAAATAAAACCAACTAAAATTATGAAACTAAAATTTCTCTTCCTCCTCCATTTATTTTTGACTATTAAAAGTTTTTCGCAAGCATATATTCCTTTTCAGTTTGGAAATACACGATGGAAAAATACAGAAGCCGATTTTGGTTATTCAAAAAATATTTGCTATTTCTCTACAGATACTGTTGGCATACTCATCAACGGAAAAAAATATTTGCCAATTGAAAAAAGCCAATCTCCAACGCCATTAGGCGGTGTGTATCGGTACATTTATGATGATACAGCACAACGCAAAGTATTTGTATTCAACCCCATGGATAGCACAGAAAATTTATTGTATGATTTTTCTGCACATGCAGGAGATACCATAAAAGGAATAATGAAGATTAATCATTTTACAAGTTTTGTAGATTTAGATACAGTAATTGTAGATTCGGTTATTACTAAAAATATTAATTCCATCAATAGAAAATACTTTTATATTAAGAACATACATGGTTGGCACGAATTGCCATATATTGAAGGCATTGGTTCAACGGCAGAATTATTCGATCCAACTCTAAAGAATAAATGGACAGACCCCGTTTTTTACTTTAATTGTTACCAATACAATGCTAACACACTTTATCCTGACACATTAAACGGAACAAATACCTGCAACAATTTTCTTACTTCTGTATATAATTTAAAAAATACAAATAGTATTTGCATTTATCCCAATCCTTCAGAAAGAGGCATCTTCAACATAAACACAACTGAAAAATTCGAATGGAAAGTGCTAAATCTAGAAGGTGAAATTATTTTAGTAGGCAATCAAAACAACATTGATATTTCAAATCAAGCAATTGGAATTTACTATCTACAAATTCAAACAGAAAAAGAAATTGTGACAAAGAAAATAATCAAGGAATAAAGTTGAACTTGATTCACAGCTTTCCTCCTAGTGACTAAAACACCAACTCCGCATACACAAATTCCTTTTCTGCTTCTGCTACATCACCTATCGCTTCTTTACCTTTCAGTCGGTGTACGGTATGGTAGTTTAATAATGCATCATCCAAGGGTTGCAATAATGCCAACAACTTATTTTTATCCTCTTCGGTATTACATGCAGTAAGCCATTCATTTTGTATTTCTTTACGCAGTATTACTGGCATTCTTGCCTCTGCTAGTTTCGGGCTGTTATGGATTTTCGCCATCATCATATTTGCCTTGGTAGTCACTATCGCAACGGTGTTTATTACTTCTCCAGTTTCCATATCTACCCATTCATCCCACAAACCTGCAAGGCATAATGGCGATTCATCTTTCATTGAAATATGAAACGGATACGTCTTTCCTTTATAATGATGATGTTCATAAAATGCATCGACATAAATCAAACAACGCCTCTCCTTCGCAGCATGCCGAAAAGCAGGTTTATCAAAAATCGTTTCTGCGCGCGCATTCAATGTTTGGTTCTGTAAAGTCTTGGCTGCACTTTTTAATTTCACCCAAGATGGAATCAAACCCCATTGAAAAAATTGTGCTTCAAACGGTTTATCATTCGTAAATACCATCAACTTAGGGTGAGCAAATCCACTCACATAATGGTGCGTGTCGGCACTCTTCACCCAAAGTGCTAACTCCTGTTCCAACTTCGCAATGACTGAAGCATCATCGCCCCTATGCTTAGCATATTTCAGCGCAAGTCTTGTACCCGAGGCAACATCATAACACACGATAATATTTTTTGAATGAGTAATTAATTTACAATCCCCAAATATAAAAACAAATAAGCCGTGTACGCCATTGTGAATGTTCTCACCACTAATTTTTTTATCTTCAATCGACTTACGCCGTTTTTCATTTTATCATCAGCAATTTTTAAATTTTTGAACATTGAAAATAATATTGATTTGTAGGACAAGTCAGAAAACTAAATTGATTAACTAGTATGCAACTCATGTACAAACTACTCGTAAATACAATTGAAAAAATAAAAACAATAGAAGAAAATTAATTAATAAATTTGGCAACCATAAAAATCAAACATTTGTTATGTTATACAAACTTACAGCTAGGCAAGAAAACGAACTACTTCATCAACCTGAAACTGGAATGGGGTATCAAATTATTGAGGCAAACAAAGAAGGAAACTATGCACGAGAAAAATATCTTGTTCTAAATTCTGAAATAGTAGTAGAAATGAATGCTTCTACAAGCGACAATGTTCGCAAAGTCATTAACGAAGGTATCTTTACATGTAAAGCTAGTGCAAGTATTATCGCCCTAAACGCTATTGCTGTTTTAAATAAAAAACAATTTCGCAATATTGTCAACGAATCTAAAACTGAAAATGGAGCCATTGAAAATCCAATTGTAGTAGCAGACGGGCTAGAAGTTTTTATTCGCCTTTCCGCTTTTGATAATGATAGAAGAGTTGACAAAGTAAACATGTGTTTACGTGCTGGTACTTTCACAACAACAATGGAAGATTATTTGATTTGTAAAAATACAAGTGATGACCCAGTTGAACGTTACGCTTTGCCGAACAATGATAAAATTCAATTTGCTTTTCTAATACAACCTATAAAAACTGACACTTTACAAAGAGGATTAGTGCAAGCTGCAAATGAAAAACGTGGAGGAGGCAAAGAAGTATACTTTGCCAAAGGCACAGCAGCAGGGACATTTAAGCAACAAACACCTTATTAAAAATATATCACTATGCAAACAAGAACTTTAAAATTGACAGACAGCTTCATCCATGTTTTAGTAAACCTTCCTGAAAGCGGAATGGGGTATCAACTAGTGAATGTAATTTTGAAAAGTGGTAAAGTTTTGCATAAACTTAAAGTCCTAAACTCTGAATTATTATTGTTAGAAGAAAACGAAAATATTAGCGTAAAGGACATTGACAAAATAGAATTGGAAAATAGAAAATAAAAAGTAAACGCATATTACAAGCAATTTTGTTTGCCAAATTGAAACAAAAAATACTTCCTTTATAAAGGAGGTTCATATACAAAGAATGAGCTAGCTATTCCAAAGGTTCTCCGAACTCATTTGACGGCGCAACAAAATAATTAATTCGCCAAACAACATTCCCCTATTCACATTCTCCCATTTACTTCTTTACTTTGCCCCCAATGCAAACGCCTCATTCCATCTTAAAAAAATATTGGCATTACGATCATTTTCGTCCTTTGCAGGAAGAAATTATTACCCATGTATTGCAACAAAAAGATACACTTGGTATACTTCCTACTGGCGGCGGCAAATCTATTTGTTACCAAATACCAGCCTTACTTTTGGAAGGTACTTGTTTAGTCATTTCCCCTTTGATTGCCTTGATGAAAGACCAAGCACAAGGTTTGCAAAAAAGAGGAATTGAATGTCAAGTTGTTTTTAGTGGTATGCAAAAACAAGAAGTAGAACAGGCTTATGTGGAGATGGCTAGTGGCAAATACAAATTCCTATTCGTATCGCCAGAAAGATTACAATCCGAGAAATTTTTAGATTATGTGCAAGATTGGAATATCCAATTAATCGTTGTGGACGAAGCACATTGTATTTCGCAATGGGGTTATGATTTTCGTCCGTCGTATTTAGAAATAGCAGAATTAAAAGAGCATTTACCCAATATTCCTATCCTTGCTCTTACCGGAAGTGCAACGCCTTTTGTGCGTCAGGATATCATGGATAAATTGGCATTCAAAAATGGGCAATTATTTTTCAGCACTTTTCAAAGAGAAAATATTTCCTTTTCTTGTTTTAAAGTAGAAAGTAAAATTATTAAGACCATTGACATTTTACAAAAAGTAGAAGGCAGTAGTATTGTGTATTGTCGAAGCCGCGCTGCCACCAATGATTTGGCACAACTCTTAAAAGCAAATGGCTTGTCGGCAGATTATTATCATGCAGGCTTGTCGCAAGAAATTCGCAATCGCAAACAAGAAGATTGGATAGAAGATAAAACAAGAATCATTGTTTGTACCAATGCTTTTGGTATGGGCATTGACAAACCCAATGTAAGAACCGTTATACATTTTGACACACCCGATACACCAGAAGGATATTATCAAGAAGCAGGCAGAGCAGGCAGAGATGGCTTAAAAGCGTATGCCGTTTTGTTGTATGAATCCATTACCGTTCGTGATTTGGAGCAAGGTATTTCACTTCGTTTTCCGAGTATCGAAAAAATAAAAGAAATATATATTGCACTCGCTCACTACTTTCAAATTGGTATTGGTGATGGCATGGATGAAGTATTTGATTTTGAATTAGATGACTTTTGTAAACGATTTAAATGTAATGTGCTAGAAGCGCATCATACCATTAAACTACTAGAACAACAAGGCTATTGGCGATTGAGTGATCATTTTTTTCTACCCTCTCGTGTTTGTTTTATGAGCACAAAAGAAACAATAGAAAACATTGAAAAACAACATCCTGCATTAGATGAGGTTTTGAAATTATTGCTTCGATTGTATGGTGGCATTTGGAATAATTATGTACCGATTAGTGAATTTCAAATAGCACAACATGCAAGAGTCGCTAAAGATTATGTGGAAGACATTTTGCAACAATTACATGATCATGGTATCATTGATTATTGCAAAGCAAAAGAAAAACCACAATTGCAATACTTGCATGACAGACCCATGAACAATGATGTACGCATTGATACAAAACGTATAGATATCTTAAAAGAAAGGTATGCAGCCAGGGTTCATTTTATGATTGATTTTATACAAAATGAAAAAATATGTAGATCCAATTTATTGATAGCCTATTTTGGTGAAACGGTAAAGCTTGCCTGCGGACAATGTGATATTTGTCTAAAACAAAAACAAGCGCTAACAGCAACAGAGATGGAATCTGTAAAAAATACTATTTTGCAACAGATTTCGTTACAAGGCAGCTTGTCGATTGCAACATTTTGCAATTCATTTGGCACATTGAAACAAGAAACAATCATGCTCATCATTCGATTTTTATTGGATGAAAAAAAGGTAGAATTAAATAGTAAAGGAGAATTAATCGCACACACATGAACAAAGTAAAATTTGCAATTATAGGTTATGGAAATATTGGTACGCGTCATGCACTTCACATACAACAGCATCCTGATGCAGAGTTGGTAGGCATTTGCGAAATACCTGGTTTTGTTTTTCCAACAGATATCAAAAAAGAAATCGCGCTTCATCACGATATAGATCAGATGTTGCGAGATGTGGATATAGATGTTGTAAATGTTTGTACACCCAACTACTTACATCATCCGCACACCATTGCATCCTTGCATGCAGGCAAACATGTAGTGTGCGAAAAGCCGATGGCAGTAAGTAGTCAACAATGTGAAGAGATGATAGAAGCTGCACAAGTTGAAGACAAAACTATTTTTGTAGTGAAACAAAATCGGTACAATGAACCCGTGCAACAAGTCAAAAAATTATTAGCAGAAAATGTATTAGGATCCATCTTTTTAATCAATGTCAATTGCTTTTGGAATCGAAATGAAACCTATTATCATGCTAGTGATTGGCGAGGAAAAAAAGAAAAGGATGGCGGTTGTTTATTTACACAATTCAGTCATTTCGTAGACATTCTTTATTATTTATTTGGTGATATAAAAAACTGCATGGGTATTGTCAAAAATTTATTTCATCCATACAATGAGATAGAAGATAATGGTAGTTTCGTGATGGAAACCATGCAAGGTGCCATAGTTAATTTTAATTTTTCTACTTGTAGCTATGCGAAAAATATGGAAGGTGCTATTACCATACTTGCAGAAAATGGCACGGTAAAAATTGGTGGTCAATATTTGAATACCATTGAATATCAGCAAATCAAAAACAAATCGTTGCCTGCCATTCAAGCCAGTGCCAAATCAAATGACTACGGCACTTATCAAGGTAGTATGAGTAACCACGATCGCGTGATAGACAATGTAGTGAAGACCTTACAGGGCAAGGAAAGTGTAATGACGAATGCGCAAGAAGGAAAGGCTGTGGTGCAAATTATTGAGAAGATGTACGCTGGGCAGAATTCATAATTTGGATTCGTTTTTTGAAATGAGAAATAGGATTATATCATTAACTATGTTTAAATAATGAACTAACTTTTCCACTTTTTTCTTGATAAAAAAGTGGAGCAAAAAATCAAGACTGTAGAAAAATAGCTAAAAATTTCACCTGTTGTCTAAAATAAAAAAGCTATTCGTCTTTTTCTCTTTCTTTGTCTTATGTAGTTAGATTAAGCATACAATAAGTATTAAACTTCATACCATAGTTTTTATTTTTTAACGCCAACAGCCAAAATTTTCTTAACGCCATTTTTCTAAGGTCAATCACAATACAACTAATCCTTACCATTGTATCTCGATGAATATTCGTTAATGAATTATTTCTATAGAACCTGGTTTTTCACTTCTTTCCAAATCCAAATGATAATAGTTTAAAACCTAGGACTACTCCCAATTACTTTACCTAAATAATGAACTAACTTTTCCACTTTTTTCTTGATAAAAAAGTGGAGCAAAAAATCAAGCCTATAGAAAAATAGCTAAAAATTTCACCTGTTGTCTAAAATAAAAAAGCTATTCGTCTTTTTCTCTTTCTATGTCGTATGTAGTTAGATTAAGCATACAATCAGTATTAAACTTCATACCATGGTTTTTATTTCTTAACGCCAACAGTCGCAATTACTTCGGACGTTTTTATTTTATATTATTTGTCTCAATGAGTGCTTCGCAATATTCCTAACGCCATTTTTCTAAGGTCAATCACAATACAAGTAATCCTTACCATTGTATCTCAATGAATATTCGTTAATGAATTATTTTTTTATAACTTGCTTTTTCACTTTTTTACAAATCCAAATAATATTATTTTAAAACCAAAACTTGTCTTTTCTTTTGCTTGATCCAAGCTCGGATTATATCATCTGCATCTGGGTAATATTTTTTACTTGTCAAATTAGATTGTATATCTTCTGGGCTACAGATTTGTGTGGATTCATCTAAATAGCCGTAACCTACATAACGATGGTTTTGAATATAAATAAATGATTTTTCATTTGGCTGTCTACCATTATCCAATACAATAAAATCAGGATGCGTATATCTATATTCTTTCAAGATGGAACGCACACGGGCATTGTATTGTTCTACTGTTTCTTTATCGCTACAAATACCCAAGCATTTTTTTATTTGGTGATTAAAACAAATACTTCCTTCGCTAGTTAATCCACAGTAAGATGTACATAAAGAATGCTCGTCAATCCATGATTCTAATTTCTCTCTTGCAGAGGTATAATTGGTGAATGCCAATAATTTATTTTCCGATTCATCTGTAGGAACAATCGCAAAACAATGAATGCCTTTTTCATTCACAAACGTGTCAATACAATGCGTAAACACATCTGCTTTTCTCTGCCGGTTATACAATGGCTTATGCGTTTTTATTTCTTCTGCTTCTAATAATAAAGCAATCAATTCACTACCTGTTACTACATAATCTACATTATACGTATCATTCAACATGGCTTTACTTTTTTTTATATCTGAATTAAAATGACTAATGGCTCGGCTATACATGTTGATGCTTTTGCCAATATAAATGATGTCGTCATTTTTATTTTGAAAATAATAAACGCCACAATCCTCTGGCAATTTTTTTAAAATATACTTTTTAATATTGTCTATTCTTGTTGTCATAATAGCATCCAAATTGGTAGACTTATATTGTTGACTTTGTGCTTTGATTGACAACAAAATATCTAGTAATTCGGCAGTAGCAACAGCATCACCTTCTGCACGATGTCGAGCTTTATTTTCGATACCCAATTCAGTACATAAATTACCAAGACTATACGACTTTTTGCCTGGCATTAATTTTCTACTCAAACGAACCGTGCATAACGTATCTCTTCGAAATGTAAATCCAAGAGAAGCAAATTCAGCTTTTATAAAATTATAATCGAAGCTAGAATTATGCGCTACAAATAACTTGCCTTCTGTGTATGCTAAAATTTCTTTTGCGACTTCATGAAATCGTGGCGCACCCTTTACCATCTCATTCGTGATACCAGAAATATTTGTAAAAAATCCGCTGATATAACAATCCGGATTTATTAATGTCGAGAACTTATCAATGACTTGAATGCCATCATGAATTAATATACAAATATCAATAATTCTGCCCTTTTGAAAAGCGAATGAAGATCCACAAGTTTCAATATCTACTATGGCGAACATGCGTACAAATGTAGTGCTTCAAATGATGTTTTGTTCTTTTGTCTTGACACAAAAGAACCAAAAAGGCAAGGCTGTGGATAGTTGACATTTTATTTCACAACAGTTTTAGAAGATGAGTTAGTATTTACAAACCCAAACATTTTAATAAATCACCTGGTATATTTTCTATTTTTCGATGTGCATAGTCGAAACAAATCATACCCGCTTTGACAAAAGCAATTGGGATCATTTTTTCGGAGCGAGTGGTACTCAATTTATAAAATAAATCAAATGCCACTGGACCAATATTCGCTACTGCAATTTCGACCAATATTGTATCGCCATAAAAAGCTTCCGCTTTATATTGTATAGCACTATCCGCCATGATGAGCCCACATCCTCCTGCATTCATTTCCGTATAATTCCATTGAGCAAGAAAAGCCATTCGTGCTTCGTGCACGATGGACAAAATGCGATCATTGCCAACATGACCACCATAATTGATATCGCTAATACGCACTGGGATAGCAACAGAAAAAGTGAATGGCGTTGGAAATTGAATTCGAATTCGCATGAAAAAATTAAGATAATGTTTTTAGATAAATGGCAAATAAATCAAATGCCTTTTTGCGGTGACTTATTGTGTTTTTTTCATTGGGAGATATTTCAGCAAAGGTGAGTTCTTGGTTATCCGCTTTAAAAATTGGATCATATCCAAAACCCTGAACACCTGTTTTCTCCGTGATAATAGTTCCGTGACATTCACCAGCAAACTGTTTTACAACGCCGCTTATGATTAAGGTAATTACCGTTTTAAAATACGCCTTACGATTTGGATTTCCTTGCATGGCTAATAATACCTTATCATTATTTTCTGATGCCGTAGCGCGTTCGCCTGCATATCGTGCAGAATATACACCTGGTGCGCCTTGCAAAGCTTCAATAAACAAGCCAGTATCTTCTGCAAAACAGTCTAATCCAGTACGTTCATAAACCGTTTTTGCTTTGGTATTTGAATTGGCTTCCAATGTATCAAATGGCTCAGGAATTTCATCATAAAATGCCACTTGATGCAATCGTAAGAATTCAAATTGCGGACCCATGATTTGGGAAACTTCACTCACTTTATGTGCATTATTGGTACAAAATACAAGTTGCATGGCAATCTATTTTTTTGGTATTTGATTAAACTATACTTTATACAATGGTTTCAAGCCTTGGAGCCAAAGAGCAGATTTCAATGCATCATTATTGGCGATGGCAGAAATAGAATCACACAATAGCATCTTTTTTTGATGAAATCGAAATGGTTTGTATAAGGCTTGGTGAAGTTGAAATGCATCTGTACTTGGCTGAATGCCAAAAAACCAAATGGTTTCTATCGAAGGAATATGACAATATGCAAAAGCATCTTGTTCCTTTTCAAGGTAAATAATTTTATACTCATTTGCTTGAAGTTTGCACGCACCAAGCATTTTAACAACCAATGCCTGGTTACTTTCCAATTGATCCGACTGCAGGGCAAGCACTACATTTTTCGGAAATTCTTCTGTTCGTTCAATCGCTTGCATTTCATCCATATTTGGATAAACAAACAAGTCATCTTGGAAAATGTGCAGAATTTCTGATATGTTGTCGGAAGGCATAAGTAAAATATGAATTATTTGTTGTTTTTTTGCAAAGTAATATTATAATTTAAAAAAAGAAACAATGAATATAAATACATCCAAAGTCGCAGTCAGTAGATCACAAGAAGTGAATGCTTCTAATATTCAATTTGGCAAAACATATTCTGATCATATGTTGATTGCGGATTGCATCAATGGTGTGTGGCAAGAGCCTCAAATACTACCCTATGGTGATATTTCCATGAGCCCTGCTACAACATTTATTCATTATGGTCAATCTATTTTTGAAGGCATTAAAGCTTACAAAAATGAAGAAGGAGAAATACATATCTTTAGACCTACAGACAATTGGAAGCGATTTAATATTTCTGCGGAACGAATGGCGATGCCGCATGTTCCTGAAGAAATTTTCATGAACGGCATGAAGGAATTGATTGCATTAGACAAGGACTGGGTGCCTAATATAGATGATTGTTCTTTATACATCCGACCTTTTATGTTTGCCACAGATGAATTTATTGGCATTAAGCCTGCTGAAAATTTTAGATTCATGATTATTACTTCACCGGCTGGCGCTTACTATAATAAGCCTACAAAAATTTATGTTCAAAACAAATATGTTCGTGCTTTTCCTGGCGGTATTGGTTATACAAAGGCAGCAGGAAATTACGGGGCATGTATGCTACCAACTATGGAAACGCGTAAATTAGGTTATGATCAAATTCTTTGGACAGATGGCTACGATCATAAATTTGTACAAGAAATAGGCACAATGAATGTATTTTTCGTATTGGGCGATAAAATTATTACACCCGATTTGAGCGGCGGAACTATACTTGCTGGGGTTACCCGCGACAGTGCCATTAAGCTACTCAATAAAAAAGGCTATACAGTGGAAGAACGCCCACTTACCATAGATGAAATCAGAGAAAGTTTTTATAAAGGCGAATTGAAAGAAGCCTTCGGAACGGGCACTGCCGCTGTGATTGCACCTATTTCGGAATTATTTTATGACGGCCAAACAATGAATTTACCACCTGTAGAAGAATGGGAAGTTTCAAATTGGCTCAAAAAAGAATTAGCAGATATTCGATATGGTCGTACAGAAGATAAATACCATTGGATGTATAAGGTGTGCTAATATTTGCTTGAATTTATTCTTACATTGTAAGCATTTCCTTATTTGAAAGTCGAAGAGAACTACATTAACCGCTTATTTATTTTTTAAATACTACATTTCTTTATCTTGCACACGAAAATAGTAGAATGGTAAAAATTGGGGTAATTGGTGCTGGGCATTTAGGAAGAATACATATTGAACAATTACTGTGTATTCCGGGTATACAACTGATAGGCGTTTATGATATAAACCAATCCAAGGCGAAATTACTGGCGTCTTTATTTTCCATTCCCTATTTTATTTCATTATATGAACTGTTGGAAAAATGCGATGCTGTAGATATCGTTAGTGCCACGAGCAGTCATTTTGAAATAGCACAACAAGCAATTCGAGCTAGTAAACATCTGTTTATTGAAAAACCAATGACTTCCACCTTAGAAGAAGCGGAACTATTAGTCAATATGTGTAAGGAAGGAAATGTAAAATGTATGATAGGTCATACCGAAAGATTCAATCCAGCTTTAATTGCAGTACAACAAGAAATGCCGAAACCACTCTTTATTGAGGCGCATCGTTTAGCAAAATTTCCGACAAAAAATAATGAAACGAATGTCATTTTGGATTTAATGATTTATGATATTGATATTGTATTGAGTATAGTTAAAAGTGAAATAAAAAGAATTTCAGCCAGTGGGTTTAATGTTGTAGGTGATTCCATTGATATTGCTAATGTTCGATTAGAATTTTCGAATGGTTGTGTTGCCAATCTCACAGCCAGCAGAATTGCCCAAAGCGATATGTGCAAGATGCGCATCTTTCAAAAAGATTCCTATTACAGTGTAGATTTTTTGACGAAACAGACAGATTTTATTTCTATTCTCAAAAAAAATATGCAGCATCAAGTAATGACCATGGATGCACCAGATGTGCCTGTGCAAGACGCGATTCATATAGCATTGACATCCTTTCGTGATTGTATACTGCACAATAGTTCTCCAATCATTTCGGTACAAGAAGGATTTTTAACCATGGAAGTCGCCTATAAAATTTTAAAAAAAATAAATCTTCATGGCGAAGAATAAAATAAATACAATAAACTTTCGTTCTACAATTTCGCTCATGAATATTAGCCCTATTTTTTTCTTTTATTGTTGCATTCTAATCGGTTTTTCTTCTTGTAATTTGATTAATCCAAAAGAATCCATCCCAACCTATATTCAAATAGACAGTGTTCGATTATTACCAACAGTATCTGCAACCCATGGTTCTATTTCACATAAAATAACGGATGTTTGGGTTTATTACAATCGACAATTATTAGGTGCATTTGAGCTTCCTTGTAAAGTACCTGTTTTAGCAACAGAAACTGGTCAATTGCAAGTTGTAGCAGGTATTTGGGACAACGGACTTAGCGGCACTCGTGTAAAATATCCCTTCTATAGTGTAGATACTTTTACATTCGCGCCTAATCCAACCAATATAATCAAACATATCCCGACCTTCAATTACCGAACAACGGATACGCCACTGGTTAAATATTTCGTAGAAGATTTTGAGCAAGGCAATGTATTTGTCAAAAGATCAGGTGATACGACACTCATCAAAACAAATCAAACCAATGAAGTGATGGAAGGTGACTGGAGTGGTTTAATTGATTTGCATGATAGCATCGAATCCGCGGAGGTTATTACTTCTTTAGAATATTTTTTGTCGCCAAATAAAGAATGTTATATGGAATTGAATTACAAAAGTGAAATCCCTTTTATCGTTCGAACAGAAGTATACCATCTTGGGAGTTATATTTCCTCTGATATCATTGGATTAAATGCAAAAGATAAATGGACAAAAGTATATATCAACCTAACTGGTTTTGCAGCAGCATTTCAATATGGTAAATTTAAATTTATACTTAAGTCTAGTTTGCCTAATTCGGTAAGTCATGGTAAAATTTGGATAGATAATTTCAAAATAATTTATTTCAATTAAGCATGCGCAAAGAAGTAAAAATAGCACTCATCCTTTATGCTTTGTCCGATTTTTTGGCAGCGGCAGTAGGTTGGTTTTTATTTTTATTTTATCGAAAAGGCAATACGGAACTTATCTCTTTCGAGCATTTGATTAGCAATTACTCTTCTAAAGATTTATGGATTACAATATGCGGTATACCTGTGTTTTGGCTTATGATGCATTTATTTTCTGGGGCTTATTTTAATCCTTATCGAAAGTCCAGATTCATTGAATTATATCGAACATTCATCATCACTATCATTGGTGCCATTGCATTATACTTTATTATTATTCTCAATGATCGAAGTGAAGACCTAAGCTATTACTACAAATCTTTTTTTGTTTATTTCATCATCCAATTTGTACTCACCATCATTGGTAGATATATTGTGTTAGGTGGTGTAAAAAGAAAAATCAATAAAGGTCAATTTGGATATAGCACCTTAATTATTGGAGGCAACCAACAAGCCATTTCTATTTATAAAGACATTATTCAAAATCAAGTTAAACTAGGGAATAATTTCCAAGGATTTGTATATGCCGATAATACAGGTAACAATGGCATGAGTGCCTTCCTTCCTAATCTTGGCAGTATCAATGAATTGGAACGCATCATTGATGAACACAGTATTGAAGAAGTAATTATCGCGATTGATACATCTGAACATGGTAAGTTACAATACATACTTGCACAATTATCGCATCGACAAGTTATCATTAAAATAACGCCCGATTTGTATGATATCATTTCTGGTTCTGTGAAGACAAGCAATGTATTTGCAGCAGTATTAATTGAGATCTATCCAGAGCTCATGCCCGATTGGCAAAGGGTTATCAAGCGAGCTCTCGATATTTTCATTTCCTCAGCTGTACTGGTTATTTTAAGTCCGCTCTATTTATTTTCTGCTATCAAAGTGAAATTATCTTCGCCAGGAACTATCTTTTACAAGCAATCCAGAATCGGTATATATGGCAACCCATTTTGGATTTATAAATTCCGTTCTATGCAAACCAATGCAGAGGAAAAAGGACCTGCCCTATCCAGTGAAAGTGACCCACGCATTACCAAATGGGGACGTGTGATGCGTAAATGGCGAATAGATGAATTACCCCAATTTTATAATATTATTAAAGGTGAAATGTCTTTGGTAGGACCACGCCCTGAACGCAAATATTATATTGATATCATTGCACAAACCAACCCACATTATAAATATTTACACAAAGTAAAACCTGGACTTTCCTCTTGGGGAATGGTGAAATTTGGTTATGCCGAAAACACACAAGAAATGATAGAACGTATGCGTTATGACTTATTATATATCAAAAATTGCTCCCTAGTTTTGGATTTCAAAATCATGTTTTACACGATTTTAGTTATATTGCAGGGTAGAGGAAAATAATTATATGCAGAAATTTATATTGGTCATTATACTCTTTAGCCATTTTGCTACACGAGCCCAAACCGCCTATTTCCAACAAGGAATAAATTACACGATTGATGTGACATTAGACGACGAGAGTCATATTCTGAAAGGCTTTGAAAAAATAGAATATACCAATCATTCAAAGGATACGCTTCGAAATATTTTTTTTCATTTATGGGCTAATGCGTATCAAAATGATAGGTCTGCTTATTGCGAACAAGAGGTAGAAAATAAACAGACAGCTTTTTATTTCAGCAAAGAAGACGATAGAGGATTTATAGATAGTTTGCATTTTAAGATAGATGACGAGGACATTAATATTAGCGAATACAATAACCAAGAAGATATTCAATTATTAGAATTGAATCATCCTTTATTACCAGGCAAATCTATCGTCATTACTACGCCATTTCGCTTAGTTATTCCAGCAGTATTTTCTCGTTTAGGACATGATGGTCAATCCTATCAAATAAGTCAATGGTATCCCAAACCAGCTGTGTATGATGTACAAGGTTGGCATCCAATACCTTATTTGGATCAAGGTGAATTTTATAGTGAAATTGGAACTTATACTGTAAACATTACTTTACCCAAAAATTATATTGTTGCAGCTACAGGTGAATTACAAACAGCTTCTGAATTGGAATTTTTAGAAACAAAATTGAAAACGATAGATTCAAGCACAACAACCAAAAATCAAATTCCCGAAAGTGCAACAGAAGAAAAAAAAATCACTTTCAAACAAAACAATATCCATGATTTTGCATGGTTCGCGAATAAAACCTATAATGTTGAAAAAAAAGAAGTGCAACTTCCTTCTGGAAAAAAAGTAAATTGCTATAGTTATTACAAACCAGAAAATTATTTACTCTATAAAAATAGTACTAAAATTAGTGCCGCAACAATACAATATCTATCAGCACATGTGGGCGAATATCCTTATGCTTCAGTAAGTGTTGTAGATGGAAAATTAGAAGCCGGTGGCGGTATGGAATATCCAATGGTCACTGTAATTGGAAAAGTAAATTCACGTTCCACTTTACAAACTATCATCATCCACGAAGTAGGCCACAATTGGTTTTACGGTATGCTTGCGAGTAATGAACGTGAGCACCCTTGGATGGATGAAGGCATCAATACATTTTATGAAAGACAAATTAATGATTCTCTTCAATCGACACAAAAGAAGAAAAAAAGTGATGTATTTGAAGGTAAATTAAATGGCATTTTTTTATATCAACTTGCTGCCAAACAAAATGCAGATCAAGCCATTGATGACCATGCTAGCAACTTTACCTCACTGAATTATGGTGGCATCGTTTATGCCAAAACAGCCAACATGTTGAGTTATCTGCAAGCTTATTTAGGTAATACTGTATTTGAACAATGCATGAAATATTATTTTTCACAATGGCAATTTAAACATCCTTACCCACAAGATTTTAGACAGTGTTTTGAATCACAATCTGGAAAAGATTTAAGTTGGTTCTTTGATCAAGGTATTTCCTCAGATGTCAAAATGGATTTCAAAATAGAACAGGTAAAAAAAGAAAATGATGAAGTCCAAGTTTTCGCAAAGAACAGAACATTATTTAAAGGCCCAGTTCCAGTAAGTGCAATGTATAAAGATAGTGTGATACAAACGCAATGGATAAGCAGTCCTTATGACCAAGCAGCAGTATTCAAAAATCTTCCAGAGGACATTACCGCATTTCAAATCAATGCAGAAGAGCAAATTCCAGAAATCAAATTTTCCAATAATGTCTATTCAACGCATGGGCTTTTTCATCGATTCAAGCCACATGTAAAATTTGGAAGTAGCATGGGTCTTACTTACACGAATGACTTATATATTATTCCTTCTATTGCTTACAATAACTATGACCAATTGATGTTGGGATGCATTTTGCACAATACTAAATTACCCAATAATAAATTTCAATTTGCTTTTGTTCCAATGTATAGTTTCCAAACGCATTCCTTAACTGGTACTGGCATTATTGGTTATACTTGGTTTCCAAATAATACTTTTCAACGTATCACCATTTCTGTGCAAGGCAATTCTTTTCACCACAATGAAAGCAAACTCAATATAGCTAATAGTATTTTTGAAAGACATATCAAGATACAACCTGCTATTAGTTTTGATTTCAAAAATAGAGGTGTGCGTTCAGTCATTCAAAATAATATACGTCTACAATGCACTGCTATTGCGGAACAACACTTTAATTATTCATTTGATGCCATAGATAGTGTGTATAAATCATCTGTCGGTGCTTATGAAAAACAATATATCGGCAAAGCCCTTTTCACGCACCAAAATAATATGACCTTCAATCCTTATCAATATCAACTTGGCATGGAAGGCAATCAAACCTTTGCAAAATTGACCGCAGTAGCAAATCTTCGCATTGATTATTATTTAAAAAACAAAGCGTTTTATGTACGTGCATTTGCTGGTAAGTTTTTTGATTTAAAAAGTAGTCAAGATGAATTTGCCTTGCAGAATAAATATTTAAACACGACCTACACTGGTAGTAATGATTTCTCGTATGATGATATATACCTTTCTAGAAATGAACAAAAAGGTGCATTGGCTTCGCAAGTTTCTTTACAAGAAGGTGGCTTTAAAATTCGAACATTACAATATGCCAATCCATTAGGAACTAGCAATAATTGGCTGACTAGTATTAATCTTCGAACAGATTTACCTATTTCTCTTCCACTCAAAGTACAATTATTTTTAGATGCTGCAACCTTTGCTGATGCTGCTAAATTGAACCCTTCCGGCAATAATGCTTTGTTGGATGCAGGCGCTTCTATTCATTTGTTTAAAGATGCACTCATCCTTTATGTGCCCTTCATTATGAGTAAAGATTTTAAAGGTTATACAAAAAGTATGTATCCAAAAAATCGAATATTACATACGATTACCTTTACGATACAAAGCAGAAATCTAAATTTCTTGCGAACACAAGAGAAAGTGATAAGTATGTTTTAACGTATGAATTATGTTACGCTAATTATCTGCTCCTGTCCTCGCAGAGTCTCCGCCTCGGGACTCTGCGATTTAATATTCGCAGAATGCTTCACAAGCATTCAATTCACAGACATGATTTCGGATGGAGGACACTCTTCGAGGAATAAACGTATGAATTATCTTACTCTAATTTTCTGCTTCTAGAAATAACCTTTTCCACTTTTTTCTTGATAAAAAAGTGGAGCAAAAAATCAAGACTGTAGAAAAATAGCTAAAAATATTAACTGTTGTCTAAAATAAAAAAGCTATTCATCTTTTTCTCTTTCTTAGTCTTCTGTTGTTAGATTTAGTATACAATTATTATTGTCCGAGATAATTTTTTTAAAATAAAGGGTGGTGCAAACCACCCTTTTGCATTATACTTGTTTTGCGAACTTAAATAATGCTATGGACAATATTACGAATTATGTCGGACAGCCGATATTTTCCCAATTACTTTATTTA
>CAMDVD010000056.1 GCA_945878115.1 Chitinophaga pinensis
TTTGTCATCATTAAAACAATATACATGGGCTATCAGGTAAAAATCCAACGAGTAGAAAGAGGTGCTACAAAATCATTTTATGTAAACTTTCCCGCAGCCGTTGCGGAAGCAAGTCAAATTGAAAAAGGAGAAGAAATGGAATGGGTAATTGAAGACAAGAATACATTTATCCTACAACGAGTGAAAAAAATTCCAGCCAGACAAAATAAAGTTGACACTCAAAATAAAGTTGAAAAAAAATCCGTCAGTAAGAAATAGTATCGACTGAGATTAGCTTAAGTTGACGCGTATGCCTGAAAGGGCTAAATGTGAATAGCAAGGGGTGCAACCCCTTGCAAATAGTAGTAAGTAGATAGATTTTTGAATTTTATTTTTTCCAAAATCTTTTGTATTCATCTTTGGAATTCGGGATTTTGTTTTTGGAATTTGGGATTTGACTTTTTGAATTTGCAATTTGAATTTTATTTTTTCCAAAATCGTTAGTATTCATCTTTGGAATTTGGGATTTGATTTTTGGAATTTTGTCTTTAGTCTTTGGAATTTTAAAGTTTGGAATTTCGTATCATGTTCCTTTCCTCATCAATTAAAAACAAACTATCTTTTTGCAACGGTATTTGTTGGTGAAAATAGGTATTCAACAACACTGGAAATAGATGGACATTTGATTTGATATTTTGCAATTGGCTATATTTATTATCTGGAACATGAATAGCCATAAAATTATTAAACACTAAACCTTGCGCAGCTTTTGGATAATCTGGATAGCCATGATCACTGATGAAAACGATGATAGAATTAGGATCAGCGTGTACTATTGACTTCGCCATTTCTTGAATTCTGCTATTCGCATATTGTAGATATTGCAAATAAGTGCTTGCTTGGTATTTGTTTTTTTCTTGCGTTTCTATATCGAGTACATTGCCTAAACTATCTGTAAAATATGGTTGGTGTGGTAATAAGAGATGAGCATAAACAAAGTGTGGTTTGTCATTCTGCTGCTTCGCTAATTTCATGGTCTTTTGTATGATGTCATTATTTTGATGATGCACATGCAAAGTATATTTATTAAAAAAATAATTCAATTTGAATTTCCCAATGCATAATTTCCAAGCCAAATCATTAACTAATTTTTGATGCAAAAATCGAGCATGTATTAAATCAATGCCTTTGTGCAATAATGGAAAACTATAGCTTGCAGGAGCCGATTCTATATCAAACAAAGAATAGTTATACAACTGATAATCGCATCGATGAAAAAAGCGCGTAACCTTATTTTCATGGATGCAATTAAATGATTTTAAATAAAAGGAATACTGATTCCAAGGAGCCAATTTCGCTTGATTTATGTATTGCATATTCAACATGGAATTGACCGATCCAGCAGTGATATTATAATTGCTATGGATAGAATCGAATACATAGAATTGTTGTGCTTGTAGCTTGGAAATCAAATCGTTATTATCGTAATGAAAATAAGTTTTTAATGATGTATTCCCAGCATAAGCATCCAAGAGAATAAAATAAACATTTGGCTTTTCTTTCACTGCTTGTATATCCAATGACAAGGATTGTACCATGGTAGAATCCTTGCTGAGCAAGGTTTTTCTTGCTAATATGCTCTGTAGTACACATAGCATGATCATTAAATAATTAAAGTAAACAAATAATTGTTGACCGACTTTTTTATTTCGTTTACCTACTTGAAATAATAAAATGAGCGTAACAAAAATCAATGGCATTAAAACGGTATAAGAAGAAATGAAGGATGTAATGTTATGTGCACTTAAAGCCTTTTTAATGTCTCCAAAAAAACTATACAAGGCTAAAGAAATAAAGAAAATATTCGCCACAGCGTTGTCCTGTTTTTGAAAGAATTTATTGCTTACATAAAATAAAACGACAACGATAAATTCAAAGAGTAAAACTTCTTTTACGATATCCCACAAGTTTACATATTGCCCGTATTCAGTAATGCCGAGCAGATAAAAAAAGACAGGAAATAGATAAATGAAAAAAGCCTTTTGCTCTAACGCTTTCATTATTTTCGTTTAAGTAAATAAATGGTTCGCAAAGTTTCGCCAACAGAATTTTGTTGGATGATTTCATAATTTTTGCGTAGGATATTTTCAAAATCCTCTCTTGTATAATTCGGAAAAATATCTTCACGATGTTGTAAAAGCTCTTGCACTTTTGGATCTTGCTTGTCTACAAATTCAATAATTAAATACTCGCTCAAAGTAAGGAAAAAGGAAATTATTTTTTCTAATGGCAGATTATTCGCTATGGCTAAATGATGGATAAGCGCAAGTGCCAATGTTACATCTGCATGGATACGACTAAAGATAGCAGGCCTTTCATTCACATGCCAACCAAGGCTAGGCGATGGTGCAGTAAGTTCTACAATGAGCGGATGAATATTGGTGACATTATTTTTTTTACAAAATTGGTAGAGATGCTCAATACAATTTCGATCTTCATCCATGGCAATAATGGTTTTATTTGTGTTCTGGTAAAGGAGAGAAAATTCACCATCATTGGCACCTACATCTAGCAGCGTATCGAAAGGAATATTTTGTAAATACGTCGAGACTATTTCCTTTTTTCTAGCCAAATAGTCTTTGCTCAAAATCGTTTCTGCATAATAATTATCCCAAGTAGTTTGTGCCGTTGGGGCTTTTAATTTTTGTATAAAACTGAGTAAGCCATGTAATAAATGCAGTAATTTCTGTTGGCTAAATGCGGCCTTTTGATTTGTTTGTTTACCTTTTGTTGAAATTTTTTGCTGTAAAAAAATATGCAAATAGCCATGTATATTCAACCTCGCTTTCATTGGTAGCATACTAGCACAAACCGATAAGGGAATTCCATTTGGATAAGCGATGAGTAATTTATTCAACGAAGTGTGGTTGTATTTCATCAATAATAATGGCGCTACAAAATGTTCGCAAAATTGACGATAAGCAATCCAGCTTTCTTTAGGATTGTATATATCAAACGACAAAGTATCTATCAATACTGGCTTTCCAGCTAAAAATTGAATATTAAATGTATTGGCATCTTTGAGTATCATGCCAAAGGAGATGGCTTCTAATGCACATTGTAAAGTGCAAATGGCTGCATCTTGCAACATACTAAAACTCCATTCATAAGCATAAGAAATGACAGGTAATTGAACAGGTTTCAATATAAAAAATTGATCTTGCTCTAAAGGAATATGTTCAACTTCTTCATGCGGAATGAGTAATTTTTTTTGGATTAATTTTTCGTACAATCCACTTTGCATGAGTTGCATATATTGCGGCTTATACAGGCTATGAACTGATCGATAATATATGCCATCTTGTAAAAAGACAAACCCATTCGGGTCTTTATAGGATGAAGATATAGCTTGCATCTCTAGGTAGAAGTTGGGTTATTGTCGTCCTCTTTTTTTTGCTTAGGACCAAAAAAAGTTTTGACGCGTAGCCACATATTCTTGAAAAAAAATAAGCAGCCCAATGCCGTTGCTGCAATAGCTTGTACAACAAAACTTGTGCTTCCAGGGTCTAAATATAAAATCGGCATATCCAAATCATTTGGCTACGAAAATACTATATTGCTTATACAACAGCAATCATTTCTTTGGTAATGATTTTAAGTAACATAAAATAGTTCTTGCATTCTACTTTCCCTTTTCCAAAAACAATCTATTACAATTAAAACTATTGCCTATTGCAATGCCTATATTTACCTTTTTATGTTACTCGATACTCACCAAAGAACACATGATTATTTGCGCATCTCCCTGACAGACGCATGCAATTTTCGTTGTTTTTATTGTATGCCCAACGAAGAAATTGCAGTTACGCCAAATAGCCAATTGATGAGTACAGAAGAGATTCTGGATATCGCAAAAATATTTGTTGCTTTGGGTGTCCGAAAAATTCGATTAACAGGTGGTGAGCCATTGGTCCGAAAAGAAGTGAAAGAAATCATGGAAGGGTTGTCAACACTGCCTATACAACTTACCATGACCAGTAATGGCGTATTGGTGCACAAGCATATCGATACTTTCCAGCAAATTGGCATGAAGTCTATCAATATTAGTTTGGATACTTTACACGCCACTAAATTTCTGGCCCTCACCAAACGAGACCAATTTCAACAAGTAAAAAATAATATAGATCTTTTGCTTGATCGACATTTTAAAGTCAAAATAAATGTCGTAGTAATGCAAGGAATCAATGAAGAGGAGATACTTGATTTTGTGGCTTGGACTAAACATATTCCCATACATATTCGCTTCATAGAGTGGATGCCTTTTGATCAAAATAAATGGAGTAAAGAAAAAGTATTTTCATATCAAAAAATATTGGCAAGTGTCGACCAAGCTTACACGTACGACAAGCTCGATGATAAGCCACATGCAACCACCAAAAAATACAAATGCCATCATCATGCTGGAACATTTGCAGTCATCAGCACTATGACCGCCCCGTTTTGTTCAAGCTGTAATCGTCTTCGCTTGACTGCAGATGGCAAAATGAAAAACTGCCTTTTTTCTACCTCTGAAACGGACATACTCACGCCGTTTCGGCAAGGACAAAATATTATTCCTTACATTCAACAAAATGTTAAACGCAAGGAAGCCGCATTGGGTGGGCAATTGGGCGATGATTATACCTTGTTAGACACAACACTTTTGGAAAACCGCAGTATGATTGCGATTGGCGGTTAAATGGTTTCTTCCAAAAAATTGGGGAATCCTACATTTTAATTGAAAAATTATTTGGGCGGCACTCACGCTTTTCGTTCCAATCTTTTTGCTTGCTTCGCCGCAAAAAGGATTTCCACTTCAATCGTTGCCGCAATACATCCACAAATGAAGTTTAGATTTTTTATTACATTTTTAGAAGAACCAAAAATTGTAACAATATTTTATTTAAGCATACAAGATTAAGTAATCTATTTGAGTAGATTTGCCCCCAAATTTTATTTACAACTTGAAATGAGGCCGAATATTCTAATGCTCTTCTTAGAGCTGGATAAAATGCCGAATTTCTTGTGATTAATCAAGAAAAAAATACGAACACATGAAAAAAAATATTGCTTTACTAGCTGGTGGATATTCTGGAGAATATGTTATTTCTATTCAAACGGCGATAACGATTCAGCACAATATTGACCAAGAAAAATATGAGGTCTACAAAATAATTATAGATAAAAATAATTGGAAATATACTTCTGCACTTGGCGAAGAAACAGAAATAGATCGTCGAGATTTTTCTTTAACCTTAGCTGGTAAAAAAATAGTTTTTGATGCTGTATTTATTGCTGTTCATGGTACACCTGGCGAAGACGGAAAAATACAAGGCTATTTAGAAATGTTAGATATTCCGTTCACTTCATGCAATGCCATCGTATCTGGATTGACTTTCAATAAAATATTTTGTAATCGAGTAGTGGCGCAAAGTGGCTTGGTACATGTATCCAAATCGATTTCCATTTACAGAAATAGACCTTTGGATATCGAGCAATTGGTACAAGAAATCAAACTCCCTGTATTTGTAAAACCTGCTGAAGGCGGTTCTAGTTTGGCAACCACCAAAGTAAAAACTAAGGAAGAATTATTGCCTGCCATCGAAGCTGTCTTCGCGATTGAAGCACAAGCGATGGCAGAAGAATTTGTGAAAGGTCGTGAGTTTAGTATTGGCATTTACCAAACCAAAGGAATATTGCATGCCTTGCCCATTACAGAAATTATCAGTACCAAAGAATTTTTTGATTACGAAGCCAAGTATACACCCGGTATGAGTAAAGAAGTAACGCCAGCGGAATTGCAAATAGAAGTTGCCAATTTCATTGCTGAAACTGCTAAGAAAATTTATCTCTTGCTTAATTGTAAAGGTATTTGTCGTGTGGATTTTATTTTGGAAGAAGAAACGAATGACCTGTATTTTTTAGAAATAAATACGATACCTGGACAAAGCGAAAACAGTATCGTACCGCAACAAGTACGTGCGTGTGGCAAAACCCTTATTGAATTTTATGGGGAGTTGTTAGAGGAGTGTTTTGGGTAGGGTGGAAGCATTTTGTTAGGATGGTTCGGGCTCAAAAATATTCTTTATATCCTAAGTTATGTTGCCATCATTGCAGCTTTTAGCAGTTTCTTGCTGTTTTATCTTGCTACTTTAAATTTTGCATTTGGCAATTCAATTTGTAGTTTCACTTTTGCTTTCAATGCAGTAAAAACTTTCATCAAAGTGTCTATGGTTACATTGCTAGCATTGCTTTCAAGTCTTGAAATTTGGGACTTCTGTACACCAACTAATTCACCAAGTTGTTCTTGTGTCAATTTACGTTCTTGTCTGCTTTCTTTAATGGCTTTGCCAATTAAGTCCATTTGAAGGTCATATTCAAACTTATCTCTGTTTGGCGTTCCCTTCTTGCCTATTATTTTGTCTGTTACTTCGTCTAATGTGTATGTTTTCATTTTCTAATTTTAAACATTTGTAATATCAGAACTACAAATCCAATTAATATTTCTAAACTCAAATTTGCCGTTGAAGATTTTATTTTCTGTTTTAATCGCGAGTGAAGTAAAATTGGAATTAGAAATACCAGTATGGCAATTATCACCCAATAGATCTTTAATAATATTCCAATATTCATGTTCTTGGTTGCGTGCGAAACTTACAAATACGTTCCGCGCATAGGCCAATTGTGGGTATTCGAAGAACGTCAGCTGGGTAAAAGTACTAAAGTTAAATAGAATTTCAAATGCTCAATTACTTCCCAAAGCCTGCAATAGGCTTATGCGCTTTTAGGTACTGCCGTTTCCATTTTACAAATGTCGTTTATTTCATTGTTGTTCTGTTGGTTTGATGCTTGTTTCATTCCTTCCTTTATTTTTATGGATCCATTTTTTCAATTATGGAAACTGATTTTTGCAAAAAAAGAGAATTCGGAATTGTTATTATTTCCCCATCATTTGTTTTAAGATGAACAAAAAAATAGGTCAAATCAATAACTTCACCCTCAGATATATAATCTTTATCTAAGACTTTTATAGTGTCTCCAATTTTTACTGGGTGATTAAAAAAAAGCAATAAGCTGGATGTTACATTGGAGAGTAAAGACCATTGAGCAAAAAAAGCAATGCCTAAAGCCGTTAAAATAGTTCCTGCAAAAACGGCAATTTCATTTTGTTTAAGTCCCCATACACCAGATAATAAAACTGTAGCGGTTAGAAAAGACAACAAGTGAACAGCCTTGATAATCATTTTTCTTCTTCCTCTTTGAATATGAGTTTGCTTTAAAGAATTATTGACGAATATTTTGGTGATATAATGGATAATAATGTAGCCTGCAATGACTACAATAGTCTCAATAATTTGAATTTTATATGGTTCCATTAGATCTGTTTATAGTAGCTTTTTCCCTCTCTTGTCCAATTTTATTAACTGTTTCAAACAGTAAATTCGAATTGACTAAAAGTCGATCAAGTTCTTGTTCAAAAAAGGTTTCTGTATGCTCATTCCATTTTTTAGGTGAATTATCAAGCTCTCTAAAACTTTTTGAAAGTGTAGTAATGTATTCTTTTTTCTGTGCTGCATCATTAATGAAAATTGGAGGGTATAAATCATACATCAACATCCAGTTTTTCGCAATTCTCGTTACTCGCCCGTTGCCATCTACGAATGGGTGAATTCTTATTAATTCGTGATGGAAATAAATAGCTCTGATAATAGGATTTTCTATACTTTGCATTTGATAAAAAAGCGCTGAAACTAATTGCGGAACAATATTTTGGTCTGGACAAATATGTCCTCCAATTTGCACTAATGTTTGTCTGTAACGATTTGGGTGAATGGCATTGGTCTCTGGAGAAACTAGACGGAGAAGTTGAAAAAGTTGTAATTCTTTTTCAAAATTATTCTGTGTTATTATCTCCTCAATTACAAAGTCAAGCGATATTTTCAAGTTTTTTAAATATTCTTCAGCTTCCTCTTTGTTTTGAGCTTCCATTTGTGCATTTTTCAAACTCAGTAGCTCTTGGAGTTCCTGAACACTTGCTAGATATGTATCTAAAAGGTCGTCATCCAAATGGTGCCGACTATATATAATCAATCTATAAATTGATTTTAGAAGATGGTCAATCTTGTCGATTTTGACTTGATTAATTTTTATTTCTTTAACTGGCAATAATTCCATGGTGTCTCTAGATTTGCAATGATGTTTTGTCTTTACGCTTGCACCTAACTTACTTGTTAGCGATATAATTCGTTAGTTCTCAAGCCCAAAATCAAAATTACCATCGAAGCTTCGGGTTTCGTAAATTGTTTTCAAAAATAGTTAATTTGAGTTTATTATAAATCAAAAGTTTACAGTGAATTCTTAAATCCTAAGTTAGAATCACGGATTAAACAGATTAACGGAAGGCGCGGATTCAAAAAAATTGGATTCTTCATAATCTGTGCAATCCGTGCCATCCATTAAAATCCGTGATTCATACAACAAAATAAGCTTCTTCAAAATCCGTGCAATCCGTGCAATCCGTGCCATCCGTTAAAATCCGTGATTCAGACAAAAAATAAGCTTCTTCAAAATCCGTGCAATCCGTGCCATCCATTAAAATCCGTGATTCAGACAACAAAATAAGCTTCTTCAAAATCCGTGCCATCCGTGCCATCCGTGCCATCCGTTAAAATCCGTGATGCAGACAAAAAATGAACAAAAAATTCGAATTCACACATTCCCATTAATTATTTTCAAAGTACAAGCCAATCTTCTACCTTTGCCCACATAATTATAGAATTCGATTTTATGCAATCACTACAAGATACCGCCTCCCAGGTAAGAAGGGATATTTTACGTATGGTGCATGCCGTTCAAAGTGGACATCCAGGCGGCTCCTTAGGTTGTACAGATTATTTAGTTGCCTTGTATTTTCATTTTATGAAACATGATCCAGCATTTGCAATGGATGGCAAAAATGAAGATTTATTCTTCTTGTCCAATGGTCATATTTCTCCTTTGTTTTATAGTGTTTTGGCGCGTAGTGGCTATTTTTCAATTGCCGAATTAGCTACTTTTCGTAAACTAAATACACGTTTGCAAGGGCACCCTGCTACGCACGAACATTTACCTGGCGTACGTATAGCTAGTGGTTCTTTGGGACAAGGTTTAAGCGTAGCCATTGGTGCTGCATTGACTAAAAAATTAAACAATGATCCATGTATGGTTTACTCGTTGCATGGCGATGGCGAATTGCAAGAAGGACAAAATTGGGAAGCCATCATGTTTGCAGCCCACCATAAAGTAGATAATCTATTAGCAACTGTCGATTATAATGGACAGCAAATAGATGGTAGCACTGCGTTTGTAATGAATTTAGAGAATTTAAAAGATAAATGGCTCGCCTTTGGTTGGGATGTTTTGGAAATGGATGGCAATGACATGAACGATATTTTGAAAGTAGTAGCCGAAGCCAAAACAAGAATGGGTAAACAAAAACCAGTTTGTATTTTAATGAAAACAATAATGGGTAAAGGGGTAGACTTTATGGAAGGAACCCACGAATGGCATGGCATAGCGCCTAGCGACGCCCAATTAGAAAATGCATTATCTCAACTTCCAGAAACATTGGGCGACTATTAATGGTATTCGACTTTTGGAAATATTGTTCTAAAAAAATGCTCATCGGTATTATACTTTTAATACCTATCCTTGCTTTTGCCCAAACCCAAAAGAAGACCAGAATTTTATTTTTATTGGATGCATCTTCGAGTATGACTTATCCTTGGAATCCAGCCAATACTAGGTTTGAGGTGGCTTCCTCCATGGTTTTGCAAATCATAGATAGTATTTATAGTATCAACAATGAAGTAGAGTTTGCCGTAAGAGCATACGGTACTATTTATCCAGCACAAGAAAAAAACTGTACCGACACTCGATTGGAAGTGCCTTTTAATGTGCAAAATGTAGATCAAATAAAAACACGTTTGAAATATATAACTCCACGTGGATTTTCACCGATTGCATACAGTATCCAACAAGCTAGTGAAAATGAATTGGCGAATGCGCTGGAATATGATTACAGCATCATTCTCATTAATGATGGCGGCGAAAGTTGCAATGGTGATGTTTGTAAAACATTCAAAGATTTTTTAGAAAAAAGAATTAAGGTAAAACCATACGTTATTGGTTTGGATAGGAATAATGTTTTAAAATCCTATTATGATTGCGTTGGAAATTATGTTGAAGTGACCAAAGCAGATGATATTCCAAAAGCGGTAGCCATGATAGTAGATGCCAATAGATCTATTTTGACAAAGCCTAAGCAATTTCATTTTACAACTACTTATTCCAATACGCCGAAGATTATAGATTCTGTTGTACCTGAAACGGTTGTGCCAGTCGTACCTATTGTACCTATTGTAAAGAAAGACTCAACGCCAGTTATGACGGTTTTACGAAAGGAATTGATACCATTCACTTCTATTACCTACATGGGCATTGCGAAACAAAAAATCGTTTTTAAAACCAAGGAAATTAAAAAAAATAAATACAAATCAGTGAGCTTACATTTCACTGTAGATGAACCCATAAAGGTTATTCCAGTTCCAGTTCCAACAAAACCATTTGTGAGAGAAACCATAGTTGTTCAGAAATTGAATATGGGAAATCCATTTTTTTTGAAGACGAAAATAAATCTTAAAAAACCTGTAGCGATTGTTGCAAAAAAACAGAAAGCAAACTTGCATTTTGAGGTAGAAAAAACCCGTATTAATTTCGTTTTTCCTTATCTGGTACTGAACAATTTTTCGCCAAATAAAAAATCAAGTAATAGCATCAAAGGCAAGACAATAGCGTATAAAAGCAAAAAAGTGGACTTGCATTTTGATACAGAAAAACCAAGAGTAAATTTTGTTTTCCCTTATTTGGTGATGCAAGAAATGCCACGAAACAAGAAAGCAATTAGTATAGCGAAAGGCAAATCTATCAGTCTGAAGAAGCAAAAAGTAGATTTGCATTTTGAGATAGAAAAGCCAAGAGTCAATTTCGTATTTCCATATTTGAAAATGGAGGAAATGAAGGCGATGAAAAAATCAACTGCCCTTCTTGCAAAAGGAAAATCTGCCACACTTAAAAAACAAAATGCCACTTTGCGATTTAATTGGGAAGTGCCTAAAAAACCAAGTTTGGTGTCCATAAAAGCAGATAAATATCCATTGCGATATTCCTATGCATTTAAATTACCACAAGCAAACCCTATGGCCAAAAATACCAAAAAGGCAGTGCTTCGATTTGCAGTGGATGTGCCGCCGCCGCCGCCAATTGCTGGTAAGGATTTAGAATTTAATATTGAAACAGAGAACAGTGCAGAAACACAAGTGCAGGTTTATTTTAAAAATGTAAACGGAAATACTTATCCAAAAGCAAAACCTGAAATACAATTTAAAATACCTGGAACCAATCAATTGGTTACTTCTTTTAAACGAATTGTGAATGGTACTGAGCCAGTGCCACAGCCTATTCCACCAGGTACCTATAATTTAGTAGTTGCAGGCTTCAATGATTTATTTGCAGATGGCATTCTGATTACTGCGAATAAAATAAATCGTGTGTATCTGAAAGTGACAGATGGTACTTTATCCTTTGGCTATACAACAAACAAAACCAGAGTGATGAAATATAAAGCGGTAGTAAATAGACGCTTTGATGGTGGATCGTCTCCAACGGTTATTCAGAATACAGCCGAAGTAAAATATTATGAACCAGGCAATTATTACGTGGAAATAAACACCTTGCCGGCTCAAAAATTTAGTATAGATTTGGTATTCGGTGCCCGCTATGAAATTCAAATTCAAGAGCCTGGATCTTTACAAATTAGCAATACAAACAAACTTGGTAAAATTCAATTACAATGTGTATTGGGCGATCAATTTCTTAACTTTTATAATTTGAATGTAACCGGAAATTTGAGTGAACAAAAATTGGAATTGATGCCTGGCCCATACAAAGCTATTGTTCCAGTTAATCCAAGTATTCCGGAGGCAGGCACAAAAGTGATTAACTTTAGAGTGGATTCTAATAAAGAAACCGTACTCGAGTTAAAATAAATTTTAAACATTTATTTTACAACTAAACCGCATCCGTTTTCGGTATTACCTGTTTAGTATTGCTTGAAAAATTTATATTTGCGTTCTTAAAAAAATCAGAATGAAAATAGCTGTTGTAGGTGCTACTGGATTAGTCGGCACAAAAATGTTGCAAGTCTTAGCAGAAAGAAATTTTCCAGTCAGTGAAATAATTCCTGTAGCTTCTGAAAAATCTATAGGCAAAGAAATTATGTTCAAAGGGAAAGCTTATTCAGTGGTATCCTATCAAGATGCCATTGCCGCAAAGCCAAGCATAGCCATCTTTTCGGCAGGTGGAACTACTTCCTTACAACTCGCTCCATTATTCGCAGCAGCAGGTATTCGTGTAATAGATAATTCATCAGCCTGGCGTATGGATATAACTAAAAAATTAGTTGTGCCAGAAGTGAATGGACATGTATTAGATAAAGAGGATTTTATTATTGCCAATCCCAATTGCAGCACGATACAAATGGTGATGGTATTGAAACCATTGCATGATAAATATACCATTAAAAGAGTAGTAGTGTCGACTTATCAATCGGTGACAGGGACTGGCGTAAAAGCAGTTACACAATTGCAAGAGGAACGCAATGGTATAGAAGGTGTGAAAGCATATCCGCATCGCATCGACATGAATGTAATTCCGCAGATTGATGTGTTTACGGATAATGCATATACGAAGGAAGAAATGAAAATGGTTTTAGAAACAAAAAAAATAATGGGCGATGACAATATTCGTGTAACTGCTACTACCGTGCGCATTCCAGTGATGGGCGGACATAGTGAAAGTGTGAATATTGAATTTGAAAATGATTTTGATATTGAAAATATTAAAAAAGAATTGGCTGCATTCCCAGGCATTACGGTTCAAGATGATATTGCCAATTTGCATTACCCAATGCCATTACATGCACAAGATAAAGACGATGTGTTTGTAGGCAGAATACGCAGAGATGAATCACAAGACAAGACCTTAAATTGTTGGATAGTATCCGATAACTTGCGGAAAGGTGCTGCCACGAATGCCGTTCAAATTGCAGAGTATTTGTTGGAGAAAGGGATAGTGTAAAAATGTGTGTTCAGACCAGAACCTTTTTTAGTTTGATAACGTTCACGCAAAATTGTTTCAAGGAATTACGCACAGCCTTGACTTTTTGGTTCTTTTGTGTCAAGACAAAAGAACAAAAGATAATTTGTAGCAATAATTTGGTATGCGCCCGCTTACATGATTTATATTCTCATCCTCTATATTTTTTTATCTTTGCCCTTCGCCTATGCAATTTCATTTACCTATACATTTTCCAAGCTTAGAACCACGCATTGCGCATCAGCATAAGCTCATGTTGCTTGGCTCCTGCTTTACAGAACATATGACGCAGTTTTTGCAAAGAATGAAATTTACTTGTGTGCAAAATTCACATGGTATTCTATTTAATCCAATGAGCGTGTGCAAAGCATTGGAAGATGTATTGTATCAAAAATTATATACAGAAAAGGAACTTTTTTTTCTGGATGAATATTGGCATAGTTGGTATCATCATTCTGATTTTTCAGATTTGAGTCCAGCAGTTGCGTTGCAAAAAATAAATGAGAGCATTGCAGAGCAGCATTCCTTTCTCCTGCAAGCCGATTATCTTTTTATCACTTTAGGTTCTGCATTTGCCTATCATCATACCGAAGAAAATATTTTTGTAAGCAATAATCATCGAGCACCATCCACTTGGTTTACAAAACAATTATTGAGCGCCGATAGTATTGAAAAACAACTAAGAGAAACCATTGCAAAAATTAAATCGGTCAATCGGAAAATTAAAATTGTATGTACCATAAGTCCTGTGCGACATGCACGCGATGGCGTCATAGAAAATAATCGGAGCAAAGCCAATTTAATTGAAGCTGTACATCGAATAGAAGAGGTTTATTATTTCCCTGCATATGAATTAGTAATTGATATACTGCGCGATTATCGCTTTTATGATGTGGATATGGTTCATCCAAATTACCAAGCAACTGCTTATGTATGGGAGCAATTTGTTGACCATTGTATAGATCAAAATTATTTACCCCTCCTCAAAAAATTAGATCAATTATATAAGTCGGTTCATCATCGTGCAAAGGATACTAGAAGTAAAGCGCATCAACGATTTATGCAAGAGCAATTAGTATTATGCAAAGAATTAAAAGCCCAATACCCACATCTTGATTTGCTGGAAGAACTGAATATTTTTAACACAATCAAAATAATTAAATAGTGCAAGACAGAAACTAAATTTGTCAAGGATTTTGCATATTTAAAAATGGAAAGAAAAAATCATAACTTATATGAAGAAAAAGTACTGCTTGTTAAACACTATTTTGAGCAGAAGTTTGTAGCTCCCTTCTCCTGGAGGAGAAGGGTTGGGGATGAGGTTCAACAAGCCAATTTCTTTAGCGAAATTAAAAAAATAAAGTATGGATAGTTCGCCACTGAATTCGGAAAAATTACAAATCACATCTGTGCAACATGCACTGTGTGATACATTCGATATTCAGTTGGATTTGTTGCGTTTAGATTTAATTCATCCCAATCTTTCTGGCAATAAATGGTTTAAACTTCGGCATTCTATGGATCATGCATCCAAACATAATTATACCGCTTTATTGTCTTTTGGTGGTGCTTATTCCAATCACTTGCATGCCTTGGCGTATGCTGGATATAGGCATTCGTTTAAAACCATTGGCATTATTCGTGGCGAAAAAATAGACAATCCAACCTTGCAAGATTGTCGGCAATGGGGTATGGAATTGCATTTCATTTCGCGAGAGCAATACAGAGAAAAAAATGAAATTGATTTTTTAGCGGATCTACAAACGCAATTTCCAACAGCATTTATCATTCCTGAAGGTGGAAGTAACGCATTGGGTTTGCAAGGTTGTAGAGAGATTTTGCAATGTGTGGATGCGTCTAAATACGACACGATTTGTTGTCCTATTGGAACAGCAACTACCTTTACTGGCATTGCACAATCCTTGCAATTACATCAGAACGCAATTGGTTTTCCTGCATTAAAAAATGCACAGTATTTGGAATCCTTCATCCAAGAAAAAATACCGCACAAGCGATGGCGAATTGAATATGATTACCACCAAGGTGGATTCGCCAAATGTAATTCTACGCTCCTTCAATTTATGGTTTCCTTTTATCAAGCTAATCATATTGTGCTTGATTTTGTGTATACCGCCAAAATGATGATGGGTATTTTTGACTTAATTTCTAAAGCCCATTTTCAAAAGGGGCAAAAGATTTTAGCACTGCATACAGGCGGTGTTCAAGGAAATCAATCTAAGCCAGCGCTTAATTTTAGCAAGTAGTTTTAAATTTATTTTGATACCTTCGCCAACATCAAAATAGTCTAAGTGAAGTCGATCCATTTCATTCTTTTTTTTAGTTTCCTTACTTGCATAGCATTTGCCCAAGCGCCTGTATTACCAAGCATGAGTCTTGTAACGAGCAATGCCCAAAATAAATTAACATGGACTTGCCAATTTGATGGCGTGAAGTCTATTTCCATTCAACGTTCGGCAGATAGTGTGCGAAATTTTTTAGCGATTGGTTCACTTTCGGCGCCCAAAAAAGGAATACAAACCTATACCGATTTGCATCCAGTGGTGGGTAAAAATTATTATCGCTTATGCGTTACATTTTCTGGCGATTTGCAATGGTTTAGTAATACCTATAAAGTACTTGTAGACTCGTTGACTTTTGCCAAAGCCATGCAAGATGCAGAAAAAGCAAATGCAGCAAAACTTATAGCACAAAAGAATAGCGATAGCATAAAAAAGGCTATAGCAGTAACCAATACAAGCAATGCAAAACCTCGCATGCAAGATTCTACTTTGAAGGTGAATAAAGTTGCGTCAACAGATTCGGTTATTAAAGCAGCAGCTCCTCCACCACCTCCTATTGAAGAAAAACCAAAGGAATTTTTCTACACACCATCTGCGCAAGTGTATAATAATCCCTACACAGGCCATGTTAATATTAACTTGCCCGATGCATTGAGTAAAAAATATTCGATACGATTTTTAGATCCAGATAAAAATGAAGTATTGCGAGTGGCTAGAGTAACGAAAACAGAATTGATTTTGGACAAGAATAATTTCAACGCTAAAGGCGTTTACCAATTTCAATTGTATGATGGATTGACTTTAGTTGAATCGGGGTATGTTACGATTTATTAGTGCAGCGTATTTTATTTATAGCGTAAAGTTAAAGCACCTCTAAATTTCGAGTTTAGAATAAACAGATGTGCTGGCGCAGGTTTGCAACCTGTGTCATATTCCAATTTCATTAATCGCACAACCTAAAACCCCAACATTCCCCTTTTTCTCACACACAAAAATAAAGCCCACTTGTTGAGAAGGGGCTTTATTAAAAAAATGTCTTACTACAATATTTCGCAGTAATCTAATTGATATAAATCTTTGATTTCTTTCGCGTAATCTTCTGTGAAATAAACTTTGCCAGAGTAGCGTCCGAAAACTGGATATTTTTCTACATCGGCAGTTTCTTTCGATTTGAAATTGTAACCAACCAAAAATAGATGTGGTTCGTTCAACATTTTAATGCGATAAATTCTGCGGTGTGTAGCCGTTTTCATCCATTCTACAATGGGCTCTGTTTCAAACTCTTGTATACTCTGTAATTTCACACGATACACTTCTTTTCCTTGATCATAATGATCAGTAAAGATGAGGTGAAAATTATGAACATAACAAGCTAGGCAATAGTCGCCTTTGATTACAGCCGGTGTTTCCATATCACCAATGATTTCAACTTCTAAACCTAGTTTTTCCCAAAATTTAGATAGTCGATAATTTCTTTTTTGGATTGTTTGTTTCAAATCCTTATCCAACGGACGTTTCATTTGTGTGCGTTCCATACAATGACTATTTTAATAAATTAAAGTTTCCGAGTGCAAATATATGCCTAGATGGATATTCAGCATATTTTTTTTTTATAAATTGGAAAGAAATTTTAGGCAAAAAGTTGATACACTGCCCAAGAAGATAAATAGGCAACTAAGCCCATCACAATGAATTGCAGAATGGGATATTTCCAACTTCCAGTCTCTCGCTTCACTACCGCTAAAGTGCTCATGCATTGCATGGCGAAGGCATAAAAAAATAATAAGGAAAGCCCTGTTGCTAATGTATAAACCAATGAGCCGTCCGTAAATTTAGCAGAAGCCATTTTTTCGCGAAGCGTTTTATCATCTTTTTCATCTACGCTATACAGAGTAGCCATGGTGCCGACAAACACCTCCCTTGCTGCAAAAGAAGTAATCAACGCAATACCAATTTTCCAATCAAAACCAAGTGGTTTAATCGCAGGTTCAATACTCTTGCCAATAATACCAGCATAGGAATTTTCTAAATCTGTTTTTTGCAGAAAGCTATTGGATGGCTTGATTGTGTTAGGTCCATAGGATGACAATGCCCATAAAACAATGGAAATAAACAAAATTATTTTACCTGCATCGAATACAAAAACCTTGGCTTTTTGTACCATGGTAATTACAATGTTTTTCCAGCGAGGCATCCGATATACTGGCAACTCCATCAGAAAAATACTCTTCTCTTTGGACTTGATGAGGAAAGTGAGCAGCCAAGCCCAAAGCAAAGCCATGAAAAAACCGAGTAAGTATAAACCCATCATCACCAAGCCTTGCAGATTAAAAAAGTAGGCGATAGTTTTGTTTGGAATAACGATGGAAATTAAGATGGTATACACTGGAAGCCGAGCACTACAACTCATAAACGGCGTGATTAAAATTGTGATTAACTTTTCCTTTTTATTTTCGATGGTTCGAGCCGCCATAATAGCTGGCACTGCACATGCCACACCACTAATCAACGGCATGACCGACTTGCCATTGAGTCCAACGCTGCGCATCAATCTATCCGTAAGGAAACTAATCCTAGACATATAGCCTGTGTCTTCCAATAAGGTGATAAGCCCAAATAGAATCATGATTTGTGGCACAAATACTACAATGCCATTGATGCCAGCTAGTATTCCATTGACAAATAAATCACTCAAAAAATGTGTCGGTAAATTGGCTTTTAAAATAGAACTCACGATTTGAAATCCATTATCTATCCAATCCATCGGAAATTTGGCAAGCCAAAAAATACTTTGAAACAGGATAAATAAAACAGACAATAAAAAGACATGACCATAAACAGGATGCAATAAAATACTATCCATTTGCCGGCTAAATAATTCTCGTTTTAAAGGGTCATTCTCAACGACGCAATTCGTCATTATTTTTTTGATTTTGGCATAACGCAATAAGGTCTCTTCCGCTTGAATTTTTGTTCTGTTGTAATTTATTTCGGCAAGAGAGTTAGAAATTTTTTGTTTCACTTCGTCTGAAATAATCGTCAGCTTCATGTAGGCATTGGCAAAATGAATCGCCGCACAATTACTAGAAACAGGATAATATTTTTTAATGATAGTAATGGTCTCATGCGCTACTTGGTCTAGGTCAATGAAGTCAGTACTCGAAGGTTCAGAAGGGTTGGTAATAGAGAGTTCTACTTGTTTGCGTATCGATTGCGTGCCTTTATTTTTCAATGGATTAATCGGTACCACAGGGCAACCTAATTCGCGAGCCAAACCATTAAAATCAATTTGAATTCCTTTTTGTTTGGCAATATCCAACATCGTTAGTGCTACAATCACAGGCTTTTTGATGTCCATAATTTGCGAGCAGAAAAGTAAATTCCTTTTCAGATTAGAAGCATCCACAACCACTACGATCAAATCAATTTTCACTTGCTCATCATCATCAAAAAGGACATCGAAAGTCACTACTTCATCATCGCTTTTTGGATACAAACTGTACGTGCCAGGTAAGTCAATGACATTCACTTGCATGGATGGAGAAATCGCGCAACGTCCAGTTTTTTTATCGACGGTTACACCAGGGAAGTTGCCAACTTTTTGATTCATACCAGTCAATGCATTAAAGAGCGAACTCTTCCCGCTATTAGGATTACCAACTAGTGCTATGTTTTTGATAGTTTTCAAAAATGGTGACAAAGGTAATCAAAAATAGAAAGGAATAATTGATGCTTTGCATGGTAATCATTGCAAAATTTTATGAGTAAGTAAGTATTGCTGTGAATTCACCTTTTTTTGTAACCGGAAAATGCGGTAGTATAACGGATACAGACATTGAAATAGAAAATATTTGGGTGGCACGCACGTCCAGACGATAAATGTCAGGATCCGTTTCCGCTCAAAGCAGCGGAATGAGGACTATTCATTCCAATCTTTTTTTGCTGCAGAGGATTTCCATTCAATCGTTGCCGCAATGCACCCACCAAAGAAGCCTATCTTTTTTGCTAGCATACTTTGAAAAAGGGATATTCGAAGGGATTTCTTCTGTCAAAAAAATCGATAGGTTATTATGCCGTAGCATTTATTTTTTTAGCAAAAAATACGCTACAGCATAATACCAACTAGCTTTTGTTGATAGGTTTCCAACCTATGAACAAAAGCTGTTGGTATTACTTCTTGCATCTTTTCACTTTTTTGCTACATTTGTAACGCGTAACAAAATTTGTTACGCTCGATTTTCTGTGAAAAGGATACTGTGCTGAATGGATTACCTAAAACGACTAAAACGATGTCATCATCAACTTGGTTCAAAAGAATAAAACAAGGTATCCTTACCTCTACTAAGGAAAAAAAAGACGTACCTGATGGACTTTGGTTCAGATGCCCAGGCTGTAAAAAAACATCTACTATAGATGAAATTAGAGACAGCTTTTGGGTTTGCCCTAGTTGCAATCATCATAATCGTATTGATGCAGAAGAGTATTTTGAATTTCTGTATGATGAAGGCGTGTATGAATTGTTGTTCGACAATATTGTATCCAAGGATAAACTAGGTTTCGTTGATTTGAAAAAGTATAAAGACAGATTAGTCGATGCGAAAAAAACGTCAGGGTTAAAAGATGCCATGACGGTAGCTGTTGGCGAAATCAATGGAAAAAAATTAGTCACTGCAGCAATGAATTTTAAATTTATTGGTGGTAGTATGGGTAGTGTAGTTGGTGAAAAAATAGCAAGAGGTATTGATTATTCGATTGCGCACAAATTACCATTTATGATTATCTCCAAATCGGGTGGTGCTCGTATGATGGAAAGCGCTTTCTCCTTGATGCAAATGGCTAAAACCTCTGCGAAATTAACCCAATTGGCAAAAGCCAAGCTGCCTTATATTTCTTTGATGACCGATCCTACAACAGGCGGTGTTACTGCATCTTATGCCATGCTTGGCGATTTGAATATAGCTGAGCCAGGCGCATTAATTGGATTTGCAGGACCACGTGTTATCAAAGAAACTATTAAAAAAGATTTACCAGAAGGATTTCAAACCGCTGAATTTTTACTCGAACATGGCTTCTTAGATTTTATCGTCAACAGAAAAGAATTGAAGCAAAAATTGAGTGATTTGATTGGGTATTTCGAATAGGAATAAATTTGGTGTATTTCTAAATAACTTAGTTTTTCAAATCTATAAGGTTTTGAAAACCTTATAGGTTTAGCTATATCTTTAATCTAAGATTTGAGAAAAGGTACAAACTAATCTACCGCCATCAAGCTAACTGCTAGTATGAAGGCTTTTCTGTAAAAAAATAAAAATGTACCATAAGTACAAATAATACTGTCCATATAAGAAAACCAATAGAAATAAATAACCAGTATTTCTTCAGTTTTATTTTATCTCCTTCATCTGAAATTTTTGCACGAATATGGTCAGGCATAAAAACAAAAAAAGGAAGTAATACCAATTATAAATAATAAGTAGTCCAAATATTTGGAATTAGTTTTTTTTGTATTATATTTGGACTATATAATAAATATAAAATGGCTTTACCACTTCAAATTACAATTACAGAAACAATCCCCGAACTTCGATCCCTTCAAC
>CAMDVD010000057.1 GCA_945878115.1 Chitinophaga pinensis
TCTTCATTCATTTATGCGAAGGTAAAGAAAGTTGTCCGTATGTGCAACTTATTTTTAAATTTAATTCTGACCAAGCATAAGGTAAATAAAAATCGCGTAAACAAGAACACATAAAATATTATGGAAATATGCAATTTTACACAAGCTAATAATTACAAACCTCGATTCTAAATAAGTTGATGATAAACTACGACTAAATTAAAAACCTATACAAATAAACTCCAAGCGACTTACATTTGGTCTAAAATAAATTACATGAAAGCCAATACTTTACTTCGGTATTCATTTTTACTTAGTACTATCTTTTTTTTCATTGGGGTAATATTGAAACTGCAACATTATCACGAAACATATTCAACTTTTATTCTTGGGTTTGTATTCTATTTTATTTATGCGGCTCTGGCACTTAGAGAAATATGGATATCCATGAGAGTGAATAGAGATGAGAAAATTATTTGGACTGTCCTATTCATTTTAATGCCCATTATAACAGGTTTTTTTTATACCACTTTGGGAAGAAGACATGTAATCGATAAAAATTTATTTTGAGTGAATACTGCCTAACTATTAATTGAATAAACTCAACTGTTTAACATGGTCAGTTAATTTATCTAATCGTTTAATCTTTTAAAACCTTCCACTTTTTAAAATCAACTTCCACCTATACCCATCCCAAATCGATGCTTAAAATAACTCGCATTCAACACACCAATTCCAAAGCCGAGTAGTGCACCAACCAAAATATCTGATGGGTAATGTACAGCTACATAGAGTTGTGCATAGCAGACCAACACAGCCCAAATAATGGAAAAAGGTATAACCCATTTATACATTTTACCTAAAGTAAAAATAAGAAAGGCCGCTAAGCCAAAATGATTGGTTGCATGACTGGAAGGAAAACTAAAACCCGAACCACAATCTATCAAATGCCGAATGACAAAGGATAATTGGTTTTCATTGCAAGGTCGAATTCGATGGACCAAAGGCTTGATAATACTAGCACTCACCGAATCACAAAAAACAAAAGTGAGAAAGAAAAATAAAGACCATATCAATCCTTTCTTGCCATAAGTTTGCCACATCCAAACCAATAAAAAAAGATACACAGGTGCCCAAGTGTATGGGTTGCGTAACCAAGGCATGATGAAATCAAAAAAAGAATTACTGCATATTATATGAATAAACTGCAATACTTTTTCGTCTGTTTGTTGGATGACTTGTAGCAATAGAATATTTTTTTTGAACTATTGTTTTTCAAATATACATATCATTCGTGGGGAATGTTCCACATCATACTTCGCCAAATGATAATCCCCAAAAGTATGCAAACAGGTTAATCCATTACTGGTAAATAATTGTATAAAATCTTCTTGCGTGAAACTATTCACCGACTCTTGAAAATGAAATATTTCCTCTTTATCTTTTACCGTAATATCCTTCAATAATTTTTTATCTTGGTAATGTCTTTTGATTTCAAATTGAATACCATCACGTAAAATTGACTCAGATTGATTTGCATCTATATACTTTCTGGCTGCTTGTTCATTGATAAAATCAACTACCAATTTCCCACCAGGCTTCAATGCATCTGCCATACTTTTCGCTGCCATTTGGTTTTCCTGTTCTGACTTAAAATAGCCGAAGCTGGTAAACAAATTACAAACGAATGCAAAGTAATTCTCACGAAAAGTATGTCGCATGTCATGGGTAAAAAAATGCAAATGTTCGTGTTCAAATTGTTTCGCAAAAGCAATACTTTGAGCAGACAAATCAACGCCAGTTACATCCAAACCAAAAGTGCTAAATGCTCTAGCATGTCGACCTTTTCCACAGGCCAAATCAAGTAAAGTATCCTTTGGTTTTGTTTGCAAAAACGAAACTAATTTCTCTACAAATTGTATGGCTTCTGTATCGCTTCGGTGTGCATACAGTATATGGTAATAAGGTGAATCAAACCAATTTTCAAACCATTCTTTCATAGATACATTTATTTTGTTGGCGCAAATGTAATTCGTTTATTGTGTATTGAGTTAAACCTATAAGGTTTTAAAAACCTTACAGATTTATTGCTACCTAGAATCTCCGTTTATGACATCACCTGTTGTGAAAATAGTTTCGGTTGGTGAGACACCAAGCGATAGGGCGAAATGAAAATCGAAGTAAAAAAACAATTGTGGTTGCATCACAACTCTCTCCACTTGCTTAAAATTATTTCTACATCTTTCCATGCGTTATAATTTTTGGCATATAACCAATTTAAATGTTCTTGATTATTTAATGGAATCGTATAATTCGGAATGGCTGGGTAAAGAGATAGTACATGTGGTTTTAATGGCGGACATTTTGTATCCTCATATCCAATGAAAGATTTAGTACCGAAAAATATAGCTAAACAATTGCTTAAGTATTTACTCTTATTTTTCACGAAGAAAATGAGGATCGGAGAAAGTAAAATGAATACACTCGCAAACAGTAAATCAACTACTCGCTTATTCCTTTTTGCAGCCACCTTAGTGATGGAATAAATCAATTCTGTAGAATACAAATCACCGGCTGTATTTTTGGAATTACTACCAATGATACTATCTGTACCCATGCAGTGAATTTTATAATTTAATGTTGCTCCACATTGTTCTATGCTTTCGATAATTTGTTTGAATGTTAAAGCGTTTTGCGCATAAATAATTTCAGATGCTTTGTACAATTTACTTAATGGACTAGCGTCTTTTACTACGCCTAATTGTTTATCTTCTTTAGTCGCAAACGGACTTAAAACACCAATGATATTTTTTTCTACATAAGCCTGATCTAACAAGGATTGTATTTCATCTGCTTCTTCTGTAGTGCCTACTATCAGTACTTGTTGGGCACTTATATCTTCGGCATCCACACTGCTTACCTTCAAGTATTGCAACACTTTTCGCGAAGCCAATATCAATAAAGTACCGAGCAAAGCACCCAATACAGTAATACCTCTTGAGAAACGAATTTGTTCATTTAATAAACCATACAATGCAATGGAAATGATGCCGCCAATAAGCATACCACGCATCACTCGAATTGGCTTATAAGGTTTGTCGTATCCGCCATTTAAAAAAATAGACATAATCCAAATCAGTACATAGATGGCGAAAAAAGTCATCAATAATTGCGTAGAATAGAAGGTATTCATTTTTACATTTCGTATCCAAACAATTTTCATGATAGCCAATGAGGAAAACAAAAGAGATGCGTCTATCAATGGTAAACGAATCAAAGAAAATAATTGCGTAAAAAATGCAATGACTGCACGAAAATAAATAGCAAGACGAATGAGGAAAACAAACATTCCTTTTTGGGAAGATTTAAAATGTTTTTGAGCAAAAATGATCATCGCCTTATAAAACATCTTTACATAATTCAACGTTCCTTTTTTGGTACTCTCTCCTTTGTAATGAATGACAGTTGTTTCTGGGAAATAGATATTTTGAAAGCCTGCCTGTTTTATTTTATAACTCAAGTCTATGTCTTCGCCATACATAAAATAATCCTCATCGAAACTACCCACTTTGTCGATGACTGCTTTTCTGCAAAACATAAAACAACCAACCAATACATCCACTTCATTCGTTTCCATTTCGGATAAGTAACCAAGATGATATCGATTAAATAATTTGGATTTGGGAAATAAATTGGAAAGTCCAGCAATTTTAAAAAATGCAACTGGCGCTGATGGAAATCCTCGTTTAGATTCTGGTAAAAAAATTCCTTTCCCATCCACTAATCTGCAACCTAATGAGCCGACAGTTACATTTGCATCCATATACTGTATGCACTTTTGAAAACAATCTTCTGGAACAATCGTATCCGGATTTAGATATAAAATATATTTTCCCTTCGCGATAGCAACAGCTTGATTATTTGCCTTTGCGAATCCTACATTTTCTTTATTTTCAATACAAACAACATTCGGAAATTTTTCCTTCACCATCTTTACGCTACCATCACTCGACTGATTATCTACAACTAGAATTTCTGCATGTATTTCGGTGCATGCTGCTAATACTGATTTTAAGCAATGCTCCAAAAAATACTTGACATTATAATTGACAATGATGACACTTAATTGCATGAAGGCTAAAAAAATAGTATGTTTGTAGAAGTCCAAAAATAATCGAATAAATTAGAATAATATGAATGATTTGTTGAAAAATACTTTGTTACGTGCGGTACATGCTGGTGCTGATGTGTTAAAGCAATATTTTGAAGGAACATTTGAAATTCGAAGCAAAGACACCCTCAACAATTTAGTAACCGAAGTAGATAATAAAGCAGAAGATGCGATTATTGAAGTGATTAAATCTGTATTTCCGGATCATTATATTTTAAGTGAAGAAATAGGTGAACTGAGTAGTGCCTCTTCTTATAAATGGATTATAGATCCAATAGACGGCACGGTAAACTTCGCACATGGCATTCCCATTTGTTGTGTTAGCATCGGCTTAGAATTTGAAAGTAAAATGTTGATGGGTGTTGTATTTAATCCATTTATGAATGAATTATTTTTTGCAGAAAAAAACAAAGGTGCATTTCTAAATAATCGTCAACTTAAAGTTTCTATTAAAGATAAATTAGAAAGTGCCTGCCTAGTTACAGGCTTTCCGTATCGATGGGTAGAAGTAGAAAAAGATCCAATTGCCGTATTTGAAAAATTCATTCGCTTGGGTTTACCCGTTCGTCGTTTGGGTTCAGCAGCATTGGATTTATGTTGGGTAGCAGCCGGTCGATTTGATGGGTTCTGGGAATACAATCTAAATCCTTGGGACATTGCCGCAGGATATTTAATGATTGAAGAAGCTGGCGGTCGTGTATCTAATTTCCAAGGTCATGCTTATAATGTCTATGACAAACATACCTTAGCTACCAATGGGTATATTCATGAAGAAATGTTGGCATTGATTGGGTAGAAGGAATCCTTATTTCTTGATCCATTCTTCCGCATTTTTTTCAAGGAAGGCTTCGCTTCTAAGAAAACCTAATTTAATTTAATTGGTGTATTGCGGCAACGATCGAATGGAAAGCCCGCACCACATCCGCCTCGGTGTGGGAGGATCCTGACGTTTACAGTCAGGACGTGTGTGCCGCCCAAATATTACTTCTAATAAATTTAGTAAACCCAATTAAAAATCAACTTTTCTTCATCATCGCTTCCACCATTTTTTTATCTTCTTGCAATTGCAAAACCAATGCATCCAAAGAATCGAATTTTTTTTCGTCTCGCAATCTATAGATGAATGCTATACGGATTATTTTACCGTAAATTATTTCTTGAAAATCTAATAGATGCACTTCTATAGATATTTTAGTACTGTCTCCAATGGTTGGGCGATTGCCAATATTCAACATGCCATTATATTCTTTATCCTCTACAAAAACTTGGACTGCATAGACGCCTTTTGCAGGTATTAATTTTGCTTGATTCTCCAATGCAATATTTGCCGTTGGAAACCCAATCGTTCTGCCTCTTTGATCACCTTCAATGACCTTACCTTGTATAGAATAATCGTAACCTAAAAAATCGTTTGCCAATTGAATATTTCCTTTTGCAATTGCCTGACGAATACGGGTAGAAGACACATTACTATTATTGATTTCTTGGGCACTAATCTCTTCAATTTCATAATGGAATACCTCTTTCCTTTTTTCTAACAAATGAATATTACCACTTCTATTGATACCGAAATGATGATCATATCCAATGACAATGGTATGTGGATGAAAATGTGCCACCAAAAAATCGCTGATATAGGCATCGGCAGTTAATGCGGCAAATTCCTTTGTAAATGGCATAACCACTACATTGTCAATGCTATTTTTTTCTAATAAATTAATTTTCTCTTCCAGCGTAGTTAGCAAAGAAACAGGGTTGCCATCCTGCACTAATACCATACGTGGATGTGGCTCAAAGGTAATGATAATGCTGACGCCATCTACTTCCTTAGCCTTATGTCGAATACGTCGGAAGATAGCTTGGTGACCACAATGAACCCCATCAAAAGTGCCAATAGTAATTACAGGATTTTTAAAATTATCCAATTGATCTAATCCGTAAAATACACGCATGTTGGCTAAAAAATTCTTGTTTGTGGGCAAATGTACATCATGCGTTTTTTAAATACGAACAGGATGAATTGTAAAATATTTTTGTACTTTTTTTTAAAAAAAGAATTTACTTTTACGCCATGAAAAAAATACTACTCTCTTTATTACTTGTCTCCATTACACTTTTTTCTTTTGCTAAAAAGAATAAAAACAAATTTGTAGAAATTGTTACCAATAAAGGAACCATAAAAATTGAAGTGTTTGCAGATGTTGAGCAACATGCTAAGAACTTTTTAAAATTAGCAGCCGATGGTTTTTATGATAGTTTACTTTTTCACCGTGTGATACCAGGTTTTATGATACAAGGTGGCGACCCGACGAGTAAGAATGCAGTCAACGGCGGCATGCTAGGTAATGGCGGTGATGCTGAACACATGATTCCTGCTGAGTTTAGATTACCAACCTATTACCACAAAAAAGGAGCATTAGCAGCAGCACGTACCAATAATCCAGAGAAAGCTTCTAGTAGCTGTCAATTTTATGTTGTAGTTGGTAAAACTTATAGTGATGCGGACATCACAGGTATGGAAACTAAAACTGGTGTAAAATACAGCGAACAAGCACGTAAAGATTATAAGACCGTTGGTGGCACTCCATTTTTAGATGGTGCTTATACCGTTTTTGGTCAAGTTGTTTCTGGACAAGAAGTCGTGGATGCAATTGCTGTAGTTCCTGCTGATGGAAACAACAGACCGAAGGAAAATGTAATTATATTAAGTGTAAAAGTTAAGAAGCACTAATATTTTATATCTATAATACAATACATTTAAAGGCAATATTTTTCTGTCTAGTAACGGCATCAATCTAGATTCATGATAGTCCAAGCACTTTCATATCCATCTATTTTTTCAGCATAATCGATAAAATTTTTATAAAAGGGTGACTTTGCCAAAGTAGCACTGTCGCCCACTATTACGAGTTTTTTCCGAGCTCTGGTCATGGCTACATTCATGCGCCTTATGTCGGATAAAAAACCAATTTCTCCTTTACTATTACTTCTTGTCATACTGATATAAACAATATCTCTTTCTTGACCTTGGAAGCTATCAATCGTATTTACAGTTATCTGTTTGTGCCAAGGTGCCAATTCAGAAGTCTGCTGTAAGTACTCTTTCAATACATTGATTTGTTCTTTGTATGGTGAAATGATGGCAATGCTTGGATAATTTCTTTCTGGAACCTGTTCACTTAATTGCCTTGTCAATTGCACCACATGTTTGAAAAGCAAACTTGCTTCTTCAGGATTGAAAGTACTAGTGCCATCTTGCTTTTCATCGAACCCACAACCAGCAGTATCGAGGAATAGTAATGGACTATCTTCGGCAAATAAAAGATGAGAGGCAACGGATGTGTGTGCTTGCAATTTATTGCCATAAAATACTTTTGACGAATATCCCATAATAGAAGTATGCATTCGATATTGCACTTCTAATAATGCAACTGCATTGGGATGGCGTTCAATACATTTTTCAAATAGGGTTTTACTTAATCCTTGTTTGGCAGCTTCATATGATTTGATAGTTGGTGATAATTGGCAATGATCTCCCGCTAAAACTACTTTTTTTGTTTTCAAAATCGGAATCCAACAAGCTGGCTCCAGTGCTTGTCCAGCTTCATCAATCACCGCAATATCAAATTGTACATGTCTAATAGTGTAATGATTTGCACCAACTAAAGTTGCGCTAATCACTTGTGCTTTGGCTATCAAATCATCTATGATGTATTGCTCTGTCTTACCTACTTCCTTCATTATTTTATGCGCTTCATCAAATAATAATTTACGTTGATCGCGCTCTGATTTTCCAAAACTGCGCTTGTACTTATGCGCCATATTTTTAAATTCTGACGCTTGTTTCTTCAATCGTTTAATTTCTTTGACTGCGGTGTGTGCACTCATTTTATGATCCAAAGTATGCGACATCATTTGTTCTGAAACCCTTGCTGGATTGCCTATTCGCAACACGTTCACTTTTTGTTCCGCCAATTTTTCCGTCAATAAATCAACCGCAGTATTGCTTGGTGCAACTACCAATATTTTTTGATTCCCTTGTTTGATTAAAGCCTGAATAGCATGAATTAAAGTTGTGGTTTTGCCAGTACCAGGCGGTCCATGTACAATGGCTAATTCATTCGCTTGTACAATTTTTCGTACAGCTTCTTGTTGAGAATTATTCAAAGTCGAGTTGATATTAATGACACCTTCTTCTTGACATGTTGCATCCTTCTCTCCGATTAAAACAGGTAATAATTTTTCATCTAGGTCATCTTGTTTTTTAATGGCGAGTTTCAACGCGGCTTGCATTTCATCATAACTATTGTCATCGAACAAAACATCAATTCCTAATTTGCCATCGCTTGCCCAATCGGGTAATTCTTCGGTACGCAAAGTAAGTTTCAATCTATTGCCACCCTGAAACGCAATCACCCCTTCTATCCTATTGTTTTTTGCATCATGGTTGCTAAACAAAGCGGCAGACATACCAAAACGTAATTGATGTGGTAAATCTGTATTGGTTGTTCGTTCTACTTCTATTTGGATATAATCACCAGCAGTCATTTCATTGCCTCTAATGGCGATTGGATACCATGTTAATCCATTTGCTCGTCGTTCTGTAACACTAGATTGTTCTGTTTGTTTTCGGTATTGTTGTAAATCCGTTTCACGTTCTATTTTCAATAAATTTTGCAACGCTATAAAATAATCCATGCGCAAATATAGGGAGGGAGGCTGTCTGAACTAGGATTTTTAAGATTTTAGGATGAATAGGGTTGGGTTTATTCTAATGTTAATTATTGTCTGAATCTGGATTTTCAAGATTATGGGATTGGCAGGATTTGTTTCGTTTTTCCATCCTGATCATCCTTCAATTCTGTAAATTCTGGCTCAGACAAAATTCCTAATTGTAAACGCTCAATTGTAAATGCTCATTACGCCTTACGACTTATGCCTTACGACTTACGACTTACGACTTATGCCTTCTGACTTACGCCTTACAACTTTCGACTTTCATTCTGCAAATCCTGATTCTAAGAAAATTTTCAAATCATCAAATCACTATATTACCGAATTATCAAATTACCTTTGCGCACCTATGTCAGATGAAATACGTCATGAGTGCGGTATCGCTTACTTACGACTTCGCAAGCCCCTTAATTATTATTATCAAACCTATGGTACTGCCTTCTATGGCCTCAATAAGTTGTACTTGTTGATGGAAAAGCAGCACAACCGCGGACAAGATGGAGCGGGTATTGCTACCGTAAAATTAGAGACTCCCGCTGGAAGCCCTTTTCTCAAGCGCATCCGAAGTAATGTGGGACAAAGCATATCCGACATTTTCAAACAAGTACAACAAGAAATTACAGAGGTTGAAAAACTGCAACCCGAAATACGTCAATATCCTGAATTGCTGAAAGGCTATTTAAGTTATATGGGCGAACTGATGATGGGTCATCTTCGTTATGGTACTCAAGGCAGAAATAATATTGAATATTGTCATCCTTTTATTAAATCGGACATTAATCCAACTAGAAATTTATGCCTTGCGGGCAATTTTAATTTAGTCAATACCAAAGATCTATTTCATTTTATACAAAGAGATGAAATGGCCGAATTAAAATTGGATAGTGATTTGGCTGCTATGATGGAAGTCATTCATCATTTTTTATGCGAAGAAGAAGCAAAGAAAAATGGCGATATCAATTGGCAAGAAGTATTGAGTAACGCAACGAAGCTATTCGACGGAGGCTTTGTGGCAGAAGGACTTTGCGGTAATGGCGATAGTTTTGTCATGCGCGATAAGCATGGTATCCGACCAGCCTATTATTATATCGATCATGAATTTATAGCCGCTGCTTCTGAACGGCCACCTTTGATGACTGCCTTTAAAACAAGCAGTGAAAATGTCATCGAGCTTCCACCAGGACATGCATTGATTGTAAAGAGTAATGGAGATTATAGTATTAAAAAAATATTGGACAGTGCCGAAAAGAAAGCCTGTAGTTTTGAAAGAATCTATTTTTCTAGAGGCAGTGATGAAGATATTTATAAAGAGCGTAAACAATTGGGGCGATTACTTTCTGAAAAAGTATTGCAGTCCATTCACCATGATTTAAAGGATACTATATTTTCATTTATTCCCAATACAGCCGAAACTGCATTTTACGGATTAATAAAAGGTGCCGAGGCTTATCTCAATGAAATTAAAATAAAAAAAATTCAATCTTGGGATAAATCTTTTGATGAAGAGAAATTACGAGAGATGATAGAGCGTCGCGTTCGTATTGAAAAAATTGCCATCAAAGATGTAAAGATGCGTACTTTCATTACAGAAGAAAGTGCCCGAAATGAAATGGTGCAGCATGTGTACGACATCACTTATGGAACCATAAGAAGTGGTATTGATAGCTTGGTAATTATAGATGATTCCATCGTACGTGGCACCACATTGCGCGAAAGCATCATTCGTATGTTAGATAGATTAGGGCCTAAAAAAATTGTGATTGTTTCTAGTGCTCCCCAAATCCGATACCCCGATTGTTATGGCATTGACATGAGCAAAATGGGCGATTTCATTGCATTTCAAGCTACTGTAGAATTATTAAAAGAGTCGGCACAAAAGCAACTCCTACTGGATGTGTATGCCGAATGTTACCAAGCCGAAAAATCAAACCAATTGTCTTCTAAGAATTTTGTCAAAAAAATATACAAACAATTTTCTGTTGAACAAATTAGTGCTAAGATAGCGCAGATGTTACGAGCTGAAGGCGTGAATGCTGAAATTGAAGTAATTTATCAAAGTATTGAAAACTTACATGAAGCATGTCCTCACAATACAGGCGATTGGTATTTCAGTGGCGACTATCCAACACCTGGTGGTAATACGGTTGTCAATAAAGCATTCATGAATTATATGGAAGGAATAGACAGCAGAGGTTATTAAGTCTCTACAATTTGTTTCGTTAAAAGAACAACATGCTGGAATTAAATTTTACCCCATTTCCAATTTTGCAGTCTGCTCGCGTTGTATTGCGTGAGATAACGAATGAGGATATAGAGGATTTGTTTGTACTTCGCTCTAACAAAGAGATTATGCAATTCATCGATCGTCCTATTGCGCAAACCCCATTGGATGCAGAAAAATTAATTTCGATTATTACTGAAAACACAGTAAATCAAGGTGGCATTACTTGGGGTATATCTTTACAAAATAGCCCTAGACTCATTGGTACTATGGGATTTTGGCGTGTAGAGAAAGAACATTATCGCACTGAAATTGGTTATTTATTACATCCCGATTTTCAAGGACATGGGATCATGCATGAAGCAATGTTATTAGCCATTGGTTATGCATTTGATGTGATGAAAGTTCATTCGATAGAAGCCAATGTAAATCCAGAAAATAATGCATCTATCCGTTTACTGGAACGCCATCGCTTTATAAAAGAAGGACATTTTAAAGAAAATTATTTCTTTGAGGGGAAATTTAAAGACAGTGCAATATTTTCTTTATTGTCATCAAGCCATAAAACGGCTTAATGCTTTAGTCAAACAATTTGTCAGCAAAATTATTCTACATTACTTCGCACCCCACATTAGTGAGTATGATGATGGTGACGTGAACTTGGCAATTGCGCGAACTCTTCTAATGTAATTTCTTTCTCCAATAAATTGATTTGTTGTTCTATTTGATAAAACAATTTATCGGTGATGATTTTATTGTACACATCACCAGAGAATTTTTTATCCGCTAGTTGCTTACTGACTAATTTATCTGTCCATTCTGCGTTCATATCTAAAGATGCTCCGCCATACTGCCCAAAGTAGCTCATAATCTGCATTCTCGTTGCTTGCTCCATTTCTTCATTTGTAACAGCAAGTTGATTATCATGGATAATTTTATCAGATACTAATTGCCAACGCAATTGGTGTTCAAACCCATCATACTCAGCCTCAACTTCTTCTGGTGATGCATATTTTTCACCACCCACACTCATGAATCTTTTTAGGAATTGCATAGGCAATTGAATTGGTGTTTCGTGAACCAATTTTTCAAATAATTCATTGTGCAATCTTGTTCTAGATTCACTGTTCCAATAATGTTGAATTTCATTTTCCAATACATTACGGAATTCTTCTGTTGTTTCTATGCCACGATTTGGATAAATTTTTTCAAACATCTCAGGTCCAATTTCCATTTTCTCAACTAAACCAACCTTCACTATTAACATGCTGAAACGCTTATCTTTAGCACTATCGTCCGTTGGAGATAAATCTAAATCTTTCATTATAGCTGGTAATAATTTTTCATCAAAAGAGTCGCGAAGAGAAAATTCAATGCTGTCATTATTTTTTTTACCCATTAATTGCGATTGCATTGCAGGTGTAAAATATTTTACCAATAATGAATTATCCTTTTTAATCCCATTTTCAACTACAGTGCCTTGTTCGTCTATTTCTTCAAAAACTACATTCAAGACATTATCTTCTCCAGAAACAAATTCAGGGTCCGTCATGTTTCCAGATTTGTATTGCAACTTCTCCATTTCCTCTTGCAACATGGCTTCTGAAACCTTTATTTTATAATTATCAATGGCTTCATTGTTGGTAAACAAAGGAATATCAAAATTTGGTTTGGTTCCAATTTCAAACTCAAACTCAAATTCCTCTGGGTTATTCATATCAAAACGATATTGCTTTTGTGTAATCGTTTGTATTGGTCGACCAAAGATTTCCGCCTTGGTTTCTTGCAAATAATTTTCCAATATGGTGCCTGCTTGACGTAATACTTCATCAGAATATATAGAATGTCCATACATTTTTTTGACCATGCCTAGTGGCACCATGCCTTTTCTAAATCCAGGTATAGTGGCATTCTTAGCATATTGTTTCAATGCTTTTTCTACGGCTGGCATGTAGTCATCCTTAGAAAGAAAAATGGTTATTTTTTCATGATTCAATCCAATATTTTCTTGCGATACATTCGACATGATTTCTTCTTTTTTATTTTGGTGGGCGAAAGTACAACATTGAAAATAGATAATGAATTAATTGGAGGAAAATTCCAAAAATCAAATCCCAAATCCCAAAAATCCAATCACAAATTCACAAAAAAGCAAATTCCGAACCCTCCATTTTCAAATTTCCAAATCAACAGATTTTCAAATTGAACAAATCTTCAAATCCCATTTTGCCAATAAAAAAATTGAATTAATTATGCAGAATTTAAATGTCTTCATTACATTCAGCACTCAATCAATTTTATATTTATGCAATTTTTACTTTTTAGAAGAGCAAGCTTTTGTTTTTTATTTTTGATAATGGCATTTTCCGGTTTGTCTACTCGAGCACAAACAACAACACTGCAACATTGGACTTTTAGTAATAACAATACAGATTCAGCAGCATTACGATCACCAGGACTAACTGCGAGTGTACCAACTTTTTCTAGCGGATTTAATGTGGCATCTGGGAGCACTTTACTACCATATTCACCAGACCATGGCATGGCGTATGGACCAAATACGGGCCTTTGGACTGTTGCTTCAGGTGGACCTGGTGGAAATTTAAATAGAAACTTTTATGTTCAATTTACCATAAGCGCCAATAGCAATTATAATGTACATGTGGATTCTATTTCATTCTATTCCGCATTTGTTAATTCTTCTTCTAATACAAAATTGGCAATTGTGTCTAGTTCAAGTAATTTCACTTTATATTCTTCCAGCGTTACAGGGGGGAATTGGCATAGGTGCACCATTAGCAGGAACAGCCAATGGTGCATTCACAACTCCAATAGTATTAAATCAAGCTGCTGTACCAACTAATTTTTATACATTAGCTTTGAATGGCGCAACTGGTGTTAATATCCCAGCTGGGCAATCTATTCAAATTAGGTTTTATAATTCTTGTGGAAGTGCTACAACGAATAGATATGCTATGCTTAAAAATGTTTCGGTAATCGGTACAATTACAAGTGTAGGTTCGCCATTGCCAGTGGACATCATTCAGTTTAGTTCAGCAGAAAAAAATGGATATCGAGAAGTGACTTGGTCAACTGGAATGGAAACAAATATTGATCATTATGAGTTAGAGCAAAGTAAGGATGGTAGAGTGTTTCAACGAATTGCTTCAATTCGAAGTAATAATACAAATGGAAGCGTATATACAGTAAAAACGGATGCAACTACAAATAGTACTTATTATCGATTGAAAGTTGTGAACCTAGTTTCTGGTTTTTCTTACAGTAAAATTATTCACCACCTCGGTGAATCCATGAGTGCGGTTAATTTATTTCCTAATCCAACGAAAGAAAGCATCCATATTGCTTATCCGGAGCAATTACAAGGCAATAAAGTATGCCTATATAATTCTTATGGCATGTGTGTTCAACAGTGTGTTTTGAAAAACGCATACAGTACAACTATAGATCTATCTCGACTTGCATCTGGGCTATATCATATTCAAATTAAAAATGGAGAACTAAAAACATGCTATTCTTTCATAAAGGAATAAGACGATTATAGATTTTGCTGTAAAATAATATTGAAAAGGCAATGAATAAAAACTCCAAAGGCAAAGAACAAATCCCAAAAATTCAAAACCCAAATTCCAAAGGCAGATTCCGAAATTTCAATTTTCAAATTTTCAAGTCCCCAAATTTTCAAATCCAAACTTCTCAATACTAACTACTAACTACTCACTACTAACTACTCACTACTAACTACTCACTACTATCTACTCCTTACCTCTTTAATATAATTCTAAAAGTCGTACCCTTTCCTAATTCAGATTTTTTGACAAAGATATCTCCGTAGTGATATTCAGAAACTATCCGTTTTGCTAAAGACAGCCCCAATCCCCATCCTCTTTTTTTTGTTGAGAATCCTGGTTTGAACACTTTAGCAATATTTTTTTGTGCAATGCCTTTACCTGTATCCGAAACATCGATAATGGTTTGCGTAATTTGATCTTCCACACAAATCATTATTTTGCCTTTACCGTCCATGGCATCCAAAGCATTTCGAATTAAATTTTCTATTACCCAATCAAACAATGGTCCACTAATGACTGCAATTATATCTTGCTTATTACTTTTCAATTCAAATTGTACATGCTTTGAGGCGCGCTTCTGCATGTAGTTCATATTATTTTGTAAACGCAACAATAAATCTTCTTCTTCCAATTTTGGTACACTCCCAATTTTAGAGAATCTATCTGCAATTAATTGCAATCGATTCACGTCCTTTTCCATTTCCTCCAAAGATTTCTTTTCAATCTCTGTCCCTTTCAAATACTCTATCCACGCCACTAAGGAGGTTAATGGTGTGCCCAATTGATGTGCCGTTTCCTTACTCATGCCTACCCATACCCTATCTTGTACATACCGACCTGTGGAGGAAATGTAGGAAATAACAATGACCACAAAAAGGAGTAAAATAAATAGTAAGACATAAGGGAAATAGCGCAATTGGCGCAATAAGTCAGACTCTCCGAAATAAATATATTTGATTTGATTCGAACCAATGGAATATTGAATAGGTGTGTGAATATTTTTGATGGATTCAATTTCCTCAGCAAATTCCTCTTTAGAAAGTGTAGTATCTACATTAATATACTCTTCTATTTTTCCATTTTTATCAGAAATGAGCAAGGGAATAGTTGTATTTCCACTGATGACTGTAGCGGCTACGGTATTGACTACATCCCCGTTTGAGAGCACAATGGATTCTAAGGCTAAACCAATGAGATTCACTTTTTTCCTTTCTTCAATGGCCAATTTTTTGGTGAGGTGATTTGCATAATATAGAGAAGTCACAGCTATGATAGCAGCTACTACAACAAGGAATGTTTTCCAATTAAAATACTTTTTGACCACGAATTAAAAATCTAAATATAAAAAAAACCGCTCAAAGGAACGGTTTTTTTAAAACGAATATTTGTAAACTTTATTGCTTATTAAATTTTAGAACACCTTTACTCTCTGCATTCCAAACTTGAACGAAATAAATGCCATTACTTACTGAAGGCATTTGTACTCGTACTTTATTCTTTCCAGTTTGTACTGAAGTATTTGTTTCCATGATTTTATTTCCTAATAAATCTAGGATGGCAATATGGTAATTGTTTGCTGATTTGCTTTCAATGCCTAACAATAAATTTCCATCTATTGCAGTTCCGTAAACATGCAAGTTTAGATTAGAAGCATCGATATTTTTTGTACTTGCTGCACCATCAATAATCATCACATCATCAATAGACCATTCGTCCGAACTTCCACTTGCTGCTGAAACATATTTATAAGCAAGCGTAAATGGAAACGCTTTATAGGCTGTTAAATTAATATTGGTAGCATTATACCAAATATTTGTATCCAATAATACGGTAGACACATCTTGCAACAATGTCCAAGTAGCAGCAGTCACATCATTGATATAATCATTAGAGATATACAATTGTTTTGTATCCGTACCAATAAAGCGTTTTTTTGTCCAGTAATTCAACATCGGTTGAGTCATTCCTGACATATTTAATGGTGGTGAAATCAACCAATCTTCATTGTCATTAGAAGCACCTGAAGCAAAGCCATTCATATACACTGCGTCCGTATCACTATGACCAAAATTAGAACATCTCCAAGTTTGCGTACCGATTACAGAACTCTCTGTAAATGATCCTAGTAATGGTGCATTACATCCAACAAAACTTTCGTTCAAAGTGGTAGCAGGTGGGATGATACCAGATGTAGTTGTAAAGTTCCAAGTAGTAGCATCGTAAATGCCATAAGAATTATTAGTACCAGCCATAAATGCAGTGGAATCAAAATCAACAGAATAGGATTTTGCATTGACCAAAGTAACGCCTGTAATTGTTGCAACCATACCCGAAGTGGTTACAGAGGCGGATGGCAAAGTAATAACCTGCGTAGTTAAATCTGTGATATTATGGATATTGATAGAACCACTTCCTACTGTAATATTTTTGTCAAAATTAATCACCAAATTAGAACCCAATGCTACATTGGTGCTATTATCAGCAGGTGACAAACTAGCGATTAAAGGTTTTGGATTACCAGCACCAGAACCAGTCCATGTTAAATTAAAATCGTCCAGCGCAACTAAAGGACGAGTGCCTGAACCTTGTGTTGTATCATTCGGTAAAACACGGATCCAAACTGGTTGAGAAATATTATTTAATGCATTACCGAAACTTACATTTACAGTGGTGTTAGTAAAATTACTGTCTGCTGTGATGTTAACTGGTGTAGTGGCAACTGTAGTGAATGCAGTAGGATTAGCACCTATGCCATATTGTACGATCCAATTATTATAACGTTTCGCACCAGTGTGCACAGACATAAATTTGAATTGCAAATTAAAAGCTGTTAAGCCAGTTGTATTTGCAATATTAAAATCCATTGCCACAAGGCTATCTTTTTTATCCCATCCTGAAACACCCACTTGACGGCAACCTAATGCACGGTCAGTGCTATTTCCTTGATCTGTTGTAGTACTAGTGGCAATAAGCCCATCTGCTGATGCAACATTTTTAAAACCACGAATAGAAGAAGTCCAAGTGACTGCTGTTGCAGAAAATCTATTTTGCGCGTTATTGCCTAAACCGATATTTTTATTGGTTAAAGAATCTACTCGCCAACCAATAGGAAGTCCACTACCAATAGCATCGAAATCTTGCATATAGCTAGTGCCAACTAAGGAATAAGGAATTTGAGCGTGCGCTGCGTAAGTCATGGCTAGCACACAAAGGGATAATAAAATTTTTTTCATACTTATTGTTTTTTATATTTTAAAAAATGGAAAATTAGTATACATCATTCAATTGACGCATTAAAATTTGATTCGTGGTATAATACACATTGGCATTTCCGATAACAGTTTTAGGTCCAGTCAAAAAATTGGTGTTCGCAAACAATGCATTTTTTCTTGTAAATAAAATAATATTACCAGTTGCATCGGTCAATGTTTTAGACCAATCTGCGGTATTTGGTCCCGAATAAGTAGCCGTGGTTGTGCTTGTAATGGTTGCCAAAAGTATTTTTACCAAAGCCCCTTCATACTGACGATCTTTCAAAGATGTATTTGCTAAATCCGCATTTAATGCAGCTAAAGTAAGGGTTACGGGCGTTACCGATTTCCCACCAGCTACTTTAGTTGCGTTAGTAGTGCCCATTATTTTTATTTCCATGGAGCCTCTATAATTTAATAATGAATCGCCTGTCACATCTATCACTAAGGAATCACCTAAAACAAATCCGTGGAAATTACTACCAAAATATACGGTAACCGCTTTCCCACTTTCATCTTGCAATATTAAATTCCCTTTGGTGATATTGCTATCAATCACACTAGTTGTAACCACGCCGTGAATTTTATAATTGCCCAATAAAATATTGTTGCCATTAAATAATTTACGAATGCTGTCAAGCTTCACTGCAACTGCTGGTAATATAACTACTCCACCACAACGAGGTCCTTTCATATTTACATCATTTGTATCTCTAATCACCAATTGAGCGTAGTTATTGTAACGTGTAAAAATCCCAGTAATAGAACCTTTCCCAGCTGGTGTCAAACCATTTCTAAAATTGCAATAGCCACTTGTTCTTACATCTACTTGCTTAGCTGCATTACCATCACAGTCTTCTATATAAGCGTCTGTACCCGAAGAAACATTTGGATCTTGTGCCCAAGGTGTATTGATATACGCTTGTTGAAATTCAACACTATCTAATTTGATTAGTGTGCCTAACCACTTGATATTGCTAGTTCCAATTGTTTTGATTTGTGCCATGGTTACGGTCAAAGGCACTACTTCATGCGGGTAGCTTGCCTTTACAACATAGTTTCCAATCAATGCAGTAGGTATAGCACTCAAAGCATTTGTATTATCAGGAACGGAACCCAATTGCACAAATTTGCCATACTCACCAAGGTATAATCCTTTACATTTGATATATACTTTACGACCAATTGGGTATTCAGAATACAAGCCGCTTTTGTTCAACAATACAGGAATACCACTGGTTGAATCTTGTATTACAATTTGTTTGTAAAAATTACCACTTCTATCATCGGCAACCACAATACCTTGTACTGTCCAATCGCTATCAATTAAAATTGGTGTACCAGTATACAAATTTTTCAATTGTAAAATAGTCGCATTCACTTTTAATCCTGGATCATCACTATACGTTTCTGGTGGGTTATCAAAGTTCTTCTTTACACAAGAAGTAAAGGCAATTGCGCCAACAATAAGAATAGTGATAACGGATAATAATAGTTTTTTCATTTGTGTTTATTTAAAAGAGTTGATTAATATTTTTGAATTAAAATCTAAGTGCAGCATTTACAAAATATTGTATGCCCAATGCATAAGCATATTTTGACGGAAACCAATCTGGATTTTCGTTATTGGTACGTAAGTTTTCAAAACCATAAAGAATAATATTTTTATTGTTTAAAATATTAGAAACTCCAACATTCAAATTCAAGAAATAATTACTTCCTGCATGTTTGATATACTTATTTACCTTGAATGATTTACCAGCATTAATATCCACTGTAAATGAGGAAGGTAATTTTTGTTGATCTACTACATTGCCCCATTCTTCTGATTCATATTTCAATAAATCTACACCCGATTTTGTACGACGTGTTGGCGTAAAATCAATCCAATTATTACCTAAATAATTTGCGGATATAGTCGCATACCAATACTTTTTACTTCTGTAATTTAATGCTGCTTGGAAAGCAGTTTGTGGCCCAGCTGGTACATAATAATTTTCCATATAAATGGTATCAGTGGCTACTGCTGAAGGATTCAAAACCTGATCTAAATCATTGTCGCTATACACATTGATAATAGGACGACTGGTATAATATGCTTGCGTTAATGCAGCAGCTACATTCAATGTCAAGCTTGGGTCTAATTTTATTTCTGCGCCAAATTCTAATCCTGTATAACGTTTGTTTATCCCTTGCATGGCCATGTTTGAAAACGCATAGGTAGCATCATCAAAATAACGTTTTATATCCGCAGCATTTTTTACTTCACTCACAAAAAACGTCAATCGAGTTTTAATATTCGGCGAACGAAGTAAATAACCGATTTCTGCATTGCTAAAATTTTCATTCCTTGGATTACTTATAATTAAATTTCGAGTACGAGGCGAAATAATCACATTGTCTACATAAGGTGATTTATCGCCAATACTTCCGTTAGCATACAAATAATTTCTCCCATTTAATTTATACGTGATTCCGCCTTTTAGTTTCGGGGTAAAAAAAGTATTCGTTGACGAATTTCCTTTAGAATTATTTGGATACAAGCCATGTGTATAATTACCAGTTCTATAGAAATTGGTATACCCCAATTCGCTAGCTACAAAGAAATCAAATTTATTGTAAACAAAAACACCTTGCGCAAACCATGAAGCTTTAGAAAAATGAATATTATAATCATAACCATAATGATCGCCTTCTTTACGAATATTTGAAGACTCCCCTTGATCAAATTGATTAGACACTTGAACGCCATTCACGCCACGCTCAGCAAACTGGTTTACATTTACCCAATATTCACC
>CAMDVD010000058.1 GCA_945878115.1 Chitinophaga pinensis
CCGCCGGCTGCGTGCCGTTCAACCGCATGGGCATCGGCGTCAACTCGCAGGCCGCGGTCGATTACATCATGGGCGAGCCGTACATGCATATCCATTATTTAGCGTTGCGAAAAAAGGGAATGACATGGCCATTACTATTCAAATAAATATGGATGATCGAAAAATAGATCTTGCCGAAAATGAATTATCGAACAGCTTATTATTCTTAATCAACAAAGAATTGTTTTTGATTAACAAGGCAAAAGACGCCACAACTATTTCCATTTTAGAATCCCATAAATTACTTAAAGAAAAAGATTGGAGTACATTCTTACAAACCCAACTATTGCCATTAAGCAAGGTGTATGATATTCATTTTGATGAAGGTCTTGTCGAATATAAAAAAGTACAAGTTCAGTGTGCTATACAACTTAGTGAACAAGGACATTATTTTATACTCAAACCTATCTTTACTTACGGTAATGCACATGCAGAATGGAATAATGAACAAACAATTTCTTCGAATGAAAATGGCAAAATAGTTATTATACAACGTGACAAAGAAGCAGAACATCAGTTTGTACATTTAATGCAAGACTTGCATCCGAATTTGCGCAAACCAGAATTTGAAACGCACTTCGCCATTCATTCCAAACATGCTTTACAAAAAAATTGGTTCTTTCTTTTCTTCGAAAAAATGAAAGAAGAAAATATTACGATTCTTGGTTATGAAGATTTGAAAAATTTCAAAATCAATAAAGCAAAACCTTCTACTAAAGTGTATATATCCTCCAATCTTGATTGGTTTGATACAGAAATAGAAGTTGATTTCGAAGGGCAATCAGCCAGTTTACAAGAAATTCAAAAGGCACTTGCTGTCAAACAAAATTATGTTCCATTGGAAGATGGTTCTTATGGCTTATTACCAGACGAATGGTTACAAAAATTTTCTTTACTATTTAAAATGGCGGATGCCAATGGTAAAAAATTAAGGGTTAGTAAATTTAATTTCAGCGTGATTGATGATATGCATGATTTGATTGATGATGAAGAAATCAAAAAAGAGCTGAGTGAAAAGAAGGATAAATTGCTCAATGAAAATCCAGAAAAGTATAACGCCATTGCTGTACCAGACCAATTAAATGCGGTGCTAAGACCCTATCAAATAGCGGGTTTTCAATGGCTAGCTTATTTAGCGAGTGTCAAATGGGGTGGCTTGTTAGCGGATGACATGGGATTAGGTAAGACTATACAAACGCTTACTTTTTTACAGCATTATAAAAACACAGAAGGTCAATTACGTGCAATTGTAGTTTGTCCAACTACCCTACTTTTCAATTGGGAAAATGAAATCAATAAATTTGTTCCAGAATTAACTTATATCATACATCATGGACCAAACCGTACAGCCAAACATAGTAGTTTAGCACCTTATAATATCGTCATATCAACCTACGGAACGCTTCGAAGTGATGTAGAAATGTTTATGAAAAATGAAATAGATTATTTGATTTTAGATGAATCACAAACGATTAAAAATCCAACCAGTAAAGTAGCGAAAGCGGCGCAATTATTACCTTGCAGAAATAGAATTGCTTTGAGTGGTACGCCAATGCAAAATAATACTTTCGATATCTTTTCACAAATGAATTTTTTAAACCCAGGCATGTTGGGCAATAAAGAATTTTTCAAACAAAATTTTGCAAAACCAGTAGATAAAATGCAGGATGTAGAAGCAAAGCAACATCTGCGAAAATTAATTTATCCATTTTTACTTCGTCGTACCAAAGAACAAGTAGCACAAGACCTTCCAGAAAAAACAGAAGTAACTCTTTTCTGTGAAATGGGTAAAGAACAAAGAGCAGTTTATGATGCGTATAGAAACTTATATCGTTCCCAAATATTAGGCACGATTGAAACGCAAGGCATACAAAAATCACAATTTGCTATTCTACAAGGGCTCATGAAACTCCGACAAATTTGTGATTCTCCTGCCATACTCAAAGAAGAAGTAAAGTACGACAACAATAGTGTAAAATTGGATGAACTAGTTCGCGAATTAGAGGAAAATGTTGGTAACCACAAGGTGCTTATTTTCTCTCAATTCCTTGGTATGCTTAGTTTAATTAAAGATAAATTGAAAGAGAGCGATATTCAACATCAATATTTTGATGGTAGTTATACTGCCCAACAAAGGGAAGTAGCCATACGCGATTTTCAAGACAATGAAGAATGTCGGGTGTTTCTCATTTCATTGAAAGCGGGTGGTATGGGTCTTAATTTAACTGCTGCAGATTATGTCTATATCATTGATCCTTGGTGGAATCCAGCGGTAGAGCAACAAGCCATTGATCGAACACACCGCATTGGACAAACACAAAAAATTGTCGCATATAGATTTATATGTAAGGATACTGTAGAAGAAAAAATAATGACCTTAAAAGAAAAGAAAAATCTATTGGTAAAAGACATCGTGAGTGATGATACAAACATTATTAAGCAGTTGACGAAAGAAGACGTCAATTATTTATTCGGTTAAATCCTATTGTTTTGATTTATCTACATTCATCACCTAATCTATCCTTACATCATACTATACCTGCATGCATTTAGAAAAACTTATCAAACAAACTGCTCCATTCAAATCACCTTATGCAAAGGCAGAAGTAGGTTTAATTTATCTTGGGAATGTAATTATTTCTCAATCTCAAAATAATTTTAAACCGCATGGTATTACACTACAACAATATAATGTATTGCGAATACTTCGAGGTCAATATCCTAAATATGCGAATATCAATTTGATCAAGGAAAGAATGCTAGATAAAATGTGTGATGCATCTAGAATTGTAGAAAGATTGCATAAACAAGAACTCATTTTAAAGCAAGTGAATGCGTTAGATAAGCGGCATACGGATGTTATTATTACAGAAAAAGCTTTGGCTCTTTTAAAAAAAATTGACGAGCACCAAGAACTTCAAGTGAACATATTAAACACCTTGAATCAGGATGAAGTAAACTCATTCAATCAACTAATAAGTAAAGTATTAGGATCTCTCCTATAAAAAAAATTAAATTTTCTACAGACAAATCTTTGCATTTTATCGTATATTTTATACATTTGAGAGTGCCAGTGACTAATTTGGAAAATTTTATTAAACTGAGCGTCCCATTCGTGAATGAATATTATAAAGGGGTGGTTGGAATTATTGTGCTTGAAAACCTTATTTTTCAAGATTTAGAAAATCATTTAAAACAATTTAAACTAACTTATCCGCAATTTAATATTTTGCGAATACTTAAAGGTCAATACCCAAATGCAGTTGAATTAAGTACCATTAAAGAACGGCTTATTTACAAACATAGCGACGTATCTAGATTGATAGATAGATTGGTTCGTTTGCAATGGATTGAGAAAAAAACAATTGAAAATAATAAACGGAAATTAGCTATTTCTTTATCAGAACTCGGACATGAGTTGATTAATTCTATTGACATTTCACATGATGGTTTTAAGTCGCTTGCTTCTAACCTCAGTTTTGAAGAAACGGAGCAATTTAATTTTTTAGTAGATAAAATGTTGGAGAACAAGGTGTAGTAGGCAGTTGGCGGTAATTAAGACAAATCGTAAGATGGAGATAAATACTAAACCTGATACTAGATTACTTATATAATGATGCTTACTACCCTAGTAGTGCTAGTAGGTTCTAAACTTATTTGCTAGCGGGATTGCAACCCATGACCATTAAGCAAAATTTATATATTCTTACTGTTATTGATTTCTAACCTCGCGCTCTCATTCAAGTATTTTCAAACCTAAACAAGCCTCAAACTAAAAATAATTAATAGGATTATCCTTCATGTAGCTCTTCGACATGTTCCGCAGGGCATGTCGAAGTAAAGATAAAGGCAGATTTCCAATCTGCTTGTTTGCGATTAAAAATCGCTTTTTATCTACCATTCGAGATGCGCTGCGCTAACATCTCGAATAGCCCAATTTTCAGTCAGAAACAAACATCAAATTAATAATAATTAATAGGTCTATTCCAGAATCTAATTTAGCAAATCTACACCTCAGCATATTGGCACTTTGTATTACATTTGCCTCCTTTTTTATTTACAATTATGTCTGATAATAAATACTATATACCGAAACAATTAAATATGCCTACGCTTGAAGCGGAAACCTTAAAGCGTTGGCAAAATGAAAAAATATTTGAACAAAGCATTGCCATTCGTGATGGCAAAACGCCTTTTGTATTTTATGAAGGTCCGCCAAGTGCGAATGGTATGCCAGGTATTCACCATGTTATTTCTCGAACTTTAAAAGATTTAGTTTGTAGATATAAAACGATGCAAGGATTTCAAGTAAATCGTAAAGCTGGTTGGGATACCCATGGTTTGCCGATTGAACTGGGCGTAGAAAAAGAATTGGGTATTACCAAAGAAGATATAGGTAAGACCAAAGCCGACGGCACACCCGGCATCAGCATTGAAGAATACAACCAAAAATGCCGTGAAGCTGTAGGACGTTTCAAAGATAAATGGGATGAGATTACCCAAAAAATGGGTTATTGGGTTGACTTAAATAACCCGTATGTAACCTATGAAAACGATTATATTGAATCGCTTTGGTGGAGTTTAAAAACGCTATACAATAAAGGTTATTTATACAAATCTGTTTCTATACAGCCCTACTCTCCTGCGGCTGGTACGGGTTTGAGTTCGCATGAACTGAATCAACCTGGTTGCTACAAAGATGTAAAAGATACTAGTGCTACCGTGTTATTTAAAATGGTAGAAGATGAAAAAAGTAGTCTATTATTTGCGTCCCATTTCAACCAAAAAACATCATCTACAGAGGCAGCTGCACCGCTCCCAATTTATATCATGGCGTGGACAACCACTCCTTGGACTTTGCCTTCTAATTTAGGCTTGACGGTAGGACCCAATATAAATTATGCATTAGTAAAAACATTTAATCCATACACCCACGAATTGCAATATGTAATTCTTGCAGAAGCATTGTTAAGTAAGTATTTTAAAACAGAGGCAGAAGATGCAGATTTTGAAAGCTATACTGCTGAAACCAAACTAATTCCTTATCAAATATTGGGCTTGTACAAAGGCAAAGAGTTTGAAGGACTTCGATATGAACAATTGCTACCTTTTGAAAGTAATACAGCAGCACTTAGCTGTGGTGATCCATTTAGAATTGTTTGTGGCGACTTTGTAACTACGGAAGATGGAACAGGTATAGTGCATACTGCACCTGCATTTGGTGCTGATGATTTTAAAGTAGGACAAAAAAACAATTTAGGCATTGTTACGCTAGTAGATAAAGAAGGAAAATTTATTGAAGGTACTGGCGAATACAGTGGTCGTTATGTAAAAAATTATAAAGATGACAAAGACTATGTGGATGTAAACGTAGATATTTCTATTGCCTTAAAAAAACGAGGACAAGCTTTTAAAGTTGAAAAATACGAGCATAGTTATCCGCATTGTTGGCGCACAGATAAACCAATTATATATTATCCATTAGATGCATGGTTTATTCGAACAACTGCTGTAAAAGACAGAATGGTAGAACTAAATAAAACCATTAATTGGAAGCCGAAAGCCACTGGTGAAGGGCGTTTTGGCAATTGGTTAGAGAATATGGTGGATTGGAATTTGAGCAGAAGCAGATTTTGGGGAACCCCTCTACCTGTTTGGCGTAGCGAAGATGGAACGGAGGAAATCTGCTGTGGTAGCATTGCAGAAATAAAATCTTTATTGCATGAAGAGAGTCCAGAAAAAGAAATAAAGGATGTACACAAACCTTATATAGATAACGTTATTCTTACATCACCAACTGGTCAAAAAATGTATCGCGAACCAGATTTAATTGATGTTTGGTATGATAGTGGTGCTATGCCTTTTGCGCAATGGCACTATCCATTTGAAAATGAGATGAAAGATGAAAATACATCTTCATTAAATCAGGAACAAAAGATAGTATTACCAAAAGCATTTCCTGCCGATTATATTGCGGAAGGTGTGGATCAAACCAGAGGTTGGTTTTATACATTGCATGCTTTAGGCGTATTATTATTTGATTCAGTTGCTTACAAAACAGTAGTTGCTAATGGATTTGTTTTAGATAAGAATGGCAACAAAATGAGTAAGCGCTTGGGCAATGTGGTAGACCCATTTGAGACCATTAATACTTTTGGGGCCGATGCTACTCGTTGGTATTTGGTAACGAATGCTTCTCCGTGGGATAGTTTAAAATTCGATTTAGAAGGTATTAAAGAAGTACAAAGAAAATTGTTCAATACCTTAATTAATACGTATAGTTTCTTCTCGTTATATGCAAATGTAGATGGGTTTTCATTTCAAGAAAAACGTATCCCTGTTGCGGAAAGGCCTGAATTGGATCAATGGATTATCTCCTCATTACAAACATTAGTAAAAACAGTGACTGATGCAATGAATGACTATGAGCCAACCAAAGCAGGAAGAGCAATTGATACGTTTGTGGATGAGCATTTAAGTAATTGGTATGTACGCCTTTGCCGACGCAGGTTTTGGAAAGGAGAATATGAAGAAGATAAAATAGCTGCTTATCAAACTTTATATGAGTGTTTGATTACACTGAGTAAATTAATTGCGCCTCTTTCGCCGTTTTTTAGCGATTGGCTTTATTTACAATTGAATACAATTACAAAATTAGAAACACAAAAATCCGTTCACCTCTGTGATTTCCCAATTTCGAATAGCCTAGATATTAACCTCGCTTTAGAAAGTAGAATTCAATTGGCACAAGATGCTTGTTCCTTATTGCTTTCGCTTCGTAAAAAAGCAAATATTAAAGTACGTCAGCCACTTCAAAAAGCACTTATCCCAATTATTCATGAAAGCCTGAAAGAAAAAATAATGGCAGTTGAAGAAATTATTAAAAGCGAAGTGAACATCAAAGAAATAGAATATATCAGCGGAGATAATAATATTATTAAAAAGAAAGTAAAACCTAATTTTAAAACTTTAGGTAGTAAACTTGGTTCGCAAATGAAATTAGCTGCTGAGAAAATTAATCATTTTACGGCGTCGCAGATTAATGAATTAGAGCTTAATGGAGAAATATCCATTGTTTTAAATGAGCAATTGACTAGTGTTTCCATACAAGATGTCGAAATATCCTCAGATGATATTCCTGGATTGTTAGTTGCGAGCAAAGGCTCACTGACAGTGGCTTTAGACATTCAAATAACGCCTGAACTCATGGAAGAAGGACTGGCTCGTGAATTTGTAAATAAGATTCAAAAAATAAGGAAAGACAACCTTTTTGAACTGACGGATCGAATACAAGTTATCGTTGAAGAGTCTGATTTGTTAAAAAATGTGCTAAATAATTTTAATTCCTATATTTGCAGCGAAATTTTAGCTTCTACACTTACTTTTTCATCTAAAATAGTGGATGGAATAGACATAGAAGTGAATGATTTAATTGTAAAAGTATTGATCTCAAAAATTTAATCCAATGGCTACAAAAAAAGTACAACCTAAAAAAGCAGTGGCGAAATCTATTTCAAAACCAGTCGCGAAAAAAGCAATCAGCAAGCCTACACCAGTGGCAAAAAAAGTAGCAAAACCTGCTCCTGTAGCAAAAAAAGCAGCAAAACCCGCTCCAGTAGCGAAAAAAGCAACTAAGCCTACGGCAAAACCAGCTGCAAAAAAAGTAGTAAAACCTACACCTAAACCAACAGTAAAAAAGGTAGAAAAACCAACCCCTGCAACCAAAAAAGTAGCAAAGGCTATACCCAAACCAGTTGCTAAAAAGGTGGAAAAACCAACTCCTAAACCTGTTGTCAAAAAAGTGGAAAAAGCTACACCAAAAAAAGTAGAAAAAGCAGCGCCTAAAAAAGTAACTGAACCTAAAAAAGTAAAAGTGATTGAAGAAAAAGTTACACCTATAGCAGTAAACCGTAAGGTCGCTAAACCAGCCAAGAAGGGGCCAACTAAAACTGTTATTTCAAATTCATTTAATAACCTACCTAAAAAATCAGATGTGTTTAAAACGAACACATTTGGTGCTTCTAACCTAAAAAATGAAACAGGAAAAGTAATAGCCCATCGGAAGACTGAAGATTTGAAAAGAAAAAATAATGAGAACGAAATTCACAAATACGAACCAGAATCAACAAGATCAATATTAGATATGAATAATAATTCAGAAGGACCAAGCTATAGATATAGCGACGATGACTTACAAGAATTTAGAGAATTAGTCATCAAAAAAATTGAAAATGCAAAAAATGAACTTCAATATTTACAAGGTGTAATCATGCGTAAAGATGAAGGTGGAACTGAGGATACAGAAAATAAATACCAAAATATGGAAGACGGTGGTGCCTCCATGGAAAGAGAACAATTCAATCAATTGGCTAGCCGTCAAATTACATTCATAGGCCACTTAGAACAAGCATTAGTGCGTATTGAAAATAAAACCTATGGTATTTGTCGAGAAACAGGTAAATTAATAGATAAAGCAAGATTACGTGCTGTACCACATGCTACATTAAGCATTGAAGCGAAGAACGCGAAAAAAAATTAGACTCTATTTCTATAAAACAAAGACTATACTATCTTAATTTGATGGTATAGTCTTTTATTTCTATTAATCTTTTGCAGCTAATGATTGATTTCATCAAGGCTGAACATTTTATTTCAAGAAAAATAAATAATCAGAGTTCGTTCTCCTCGCTTTTGCTCTTCGCACTCCCTCTGATTTTGTGGGGTCAAAGAACTTATTTCGAACTATTGTTTGTTTCAGAGTGAGAAACAGAATGAGCGCGAGGTAAAAATCATCACTCTATCGCTGTCGCTCTCTCGCTCTGATTTTTGTGGACGTCACAGAACTAATTTCGAACTATTGGGTGTTTCAGAGTGAGAAACAGAATGAGCGCGAGGTAAAAATCATCACTCTATCGCTGTCGCTCTTTCGCTCTGATTTTTGTGGATGGTACTGGATTCGAACCAGCGACCTCTTCGATGTCAACGAAGCGCTCTAACCAACTGAGCTAACCTTCCTTTATATTTACTTTCTATATCTACTTGCTATACCCAATGCTTTGTATACACATTCCTGTGCACGTTCCCGAATATTCATTGAATTAATTAATTTGTTGTTCGCAGATGGATAAGTTCTATTTGATAAAAATATGAACAATAAATCATTTTCCGGATCAGCCCAAATACATGTACCAGTAAAACCTTGATGACCAAAAGTTCTAAGGGAGGCATTGTCGGCACATGGGCTTCCTTTACCAGCATTGGGTTCTGGTTTGTCAAACCCTAAACCTCTACGGCTGATAAAAGAATTTTTTGAAGTAAATAAAGTAATGGTGGCTTGTTGTAAATATCGTTTCCCTTTATAGGTCCCTCCATTCAATAACATTTGAAATAATATACCTAAATCATTTGGTGTTGAAAAAAGTCCAGCATGCCCACTTACACCACCAAACATAGCTGCTCCCATATCATGTACATCGCCTTGAATTACTTGGTGGCGAAAATAATCATCACGTTCACTTGGTGCTATTTCCTTTCCAATCAAATTTCGTTTGGGTAAATAGGCAGTATTATTCATACCTAATGGTTTATAAAACTCTTCAAACATATACTCATTCAAAGGCTTGTGCGCAATGGATTCTACTACTTTTTGTAAAAAAATAAAATCTAGATCACTATACACATATTTACCTGTATTTTCTAATGGACTCAATAATATCCTATTCCACATAGTATCAATCCAATCACTTCTCATATACAAATTATTGGCAACTGGAATAGAAAATTTGCCTCTTAAATTAGTGGAATAAATAGCAGTTCGCGGATTTTGATTACTATCTAAAGTTTCTTTATAAAATGGAATCCAGCTTTTTAATCCAGCCTGGTGCATCAATAAATCTTTTATTTTAAGAAATTCTTTATCACTACCCTTGGTAAAAGGAAGATATCTTACTAATGGTGCATTTAAATCTAATTTGCCTTGTTCATAAAGTCGCATGATTGCCATTGTCGTTGCTGCAACCTTGGTGCAAGATGCAATATCGTAAATGGAGTTTATATCCACCATATTTCGTTTATCTTGTGTAAGGTATCCAAATGCTTTATCATAAAATACTTTTCCTTGTTTAGCAACCAATACGCGACAACCTGGAAAGGCTCCATTATCAACTCCATTTTGTAGCAGGTCATCTAACTTATCTAAATCCCTAATATTAATCCCCAATGCATTCGGACTAACGCAACATTCAAGAGGCAAATCTTTTTCTTGTAATGATTTTGGAATAAAAGTACTTGATTCAATATCTTTATTTTGCTTATTAAATTTAGTCGAATCAATTACTTCCCCTAACACAGTTGTAAGAGATACCAGTCCATCACCTGCTTTATATTGCGTACATACACTTACTGGTAATTTTCCTTTTGGTTTTAGTAAGCCTGTTATTATTTTGGCTGCAGCTACTTGCGTTTCTTCACTCTCATCATAACATACCAATAAACCATCGGCGTCACAGAAATTTTTTACTGCATAGGGATTTCCAAAAACAACAATGATTGCATTTCTATTATCAACCAAATCCTGGATAAGGTCAATTTCATTTTTGCTTAATCCAAAATTGGTAGTAGGATAACCAGTCATTTTATGAATGCCTACTATCACCACATCATTTTTTTGATAATGCTTGGCGTAGTTTTTCATTAATTTTACTTTGTCTATTGGCGCAAAATGAATGTCTTTTATTCCTGCATTTTTAAGCCCTGTACTAAATGCATTCTCACTAGTTGAACCGATACCAACATAGGCAATCCCTTTCTCTCCATTTCGCTTTATTTTATCTAAACAATTATAAGGATCATGAAGTAGTGTAATGGATGCTTCCGCAATTTGTTTACGAAGGGAGGAAATATATTGATTCAAATCCTCATCAATAGAAATGGTATTTATGTTTTTAAATTTATTTAAGCCTACAGAAAATTTAGCATTCAATATTTTACGCACACTTTCTTCTAATCGCTCTTCTAATATGCAATCTGTGAGAATCGCATCTTTTATTTTGTTGATTCCTGTTGGGACGTCTTGTGAAAATAACAAAATATCATTGCCTGCTTTAAATGCTTTCAAATCAATTTCGCCAGGCTCATAGTATTTAGCAATGCCCTGCATATTTAGTGCGTCTGTAAATATGAGTCCGTTAAATTTCATTTTCCCTTTTAACAAATTACCTATCACTTTATCGGATAAGGTAGTTGGTGTATGTGCCGTGCTTTCTAGAGATGGTATTTGCAAATGAGCTATCATCATAGCTTGTACCCCATTGTCAATCAATTTTTGAAAGGGATAGAGTTCCATATTTTCCAATTCCGCTAATGTCTTTTTAATTTCGGGTAAATCTTTATGAGAATCTACGTCCGTGTCTCCATGACCGGGAAAATGTTTAGCACAAGCAATCACTCCATTGTCTTGAAGACCTCTCATATACTGTATACCAAAATTTGCGACTTTATTTTTATTTTCCCCAAAAGATCTAAAATTGATCACAGGATTATTTGGATTATTATTGATATCCACTACAGGTGCAAAATCAACATGTACTCCCATGCGTCTACATTGATCCGCAATTGCACTAGCCATTTTATAAATGAGTATACTATCATGCATTGCGCCCAACATCAATTGTCGTGGCATATCTCTTATTCCCGTAAGTCTCATACCTAATCCCCATTCTGCATCCATTCCAATTAGCAAAGGAATCCTTGATATGGCTTGATTTTCATTGGTTTGTTCTGCCTGTGCTGTTGGAGTGCCCTGCATATAAATCAGTCCACCAATACTATTTTCTTTGATTAACTTTTGAATTAAAGGCAGATTATAATTTTCACCACCGGAATACGCAGCTACCATGAACAATTGTCCAATTCGCTGCTCCATATTTAATGAAGCATAAACACTATCCACCCATTCCGATTGCTCTGTAATCAACTTTGGTAGCACTACCAAATTACGCTTCGATTGCGCTTGTAATAGCGTAATAAAACCGAAGAAAAAGATACTAAAAACTTTTAAAAATTTAATAGGCATGATAGAATTTTGCCCAAAAGTAGTTTTTTATAATTAAATTTTTACGTTCAAAAAACCAGGAGAATTATTTACCTTAAGCAATCCCATTTTTTTATTAAATGCAAGAGTTCCATTGCAAAATAATTTCAAATAAAACGGCTTTACATAAAAAAGACTACCCTAATGAGTAGTCTTTTATTCATTTAAAAAATTAATTATTCCACAACAGCTCGTCGTACAAAGGTACCTTTATCAGAAGCTATTTTAATCATATAAATTCCTTTAGCATATTTAGCCAAATCAAATTCAGTAACGAAACTTCCATTCACTTTACTAAAATGTTTTTGATTTAGTGTAGCACCAGTAATACTCATGATAGAAATATCAAGATCAGTAGTTTCTTTAGTATCTAAGCCAACATATAAAATTCCTGATGTTGGATTTGGATAGATGCCTACATTTTCAATGGCATAGGTATCTTCAACATGCAATGGAATGAGTTGTTTGTATTTGAATCGTACTAAATAATCTTCTGTTTCACCAGAAGTATATAGGCCTACTCCATTATCAGAAGCTGCATTCGGTGCCAAATCATTATTTAGAATTACGCGCAAACCAGTAGCTACATTTACCGCTGGGGTTACTGGTGTTGTGAATGTGCCATTCAAGTAAAAGTTTGATACATCTGCAAGTCCTGAAAATACTCGTTCAGAAGGTATGTCATACACTTGATTGTTATTATAATCTATAAACATAGTCACTCTCGCATCAGAATGAACTGGACCTTTCATAATATCATAGAATGATACTTTATAGGTACTATCTGAATATAAATCTAAAATGGTAGTCGTTGTATAATCTGTTCTTTTTTTGACCGCGAGTGGATTATTTAAATGTGGACCACCTGCAATAAATGCATATATATTATTATTGGTATTATTATCCACTATCATAAAGGCACCCACATCACTTGTATCTAAAATTCCGCCAACAGCTTGGCTTTGGCCATAACATGCATAAGGAGGACTCATAGATACTTTATTAATATTTGAATACCCATTTGAAACACCATTACATGTACTCCTAAATCTAAACCAAGTGGTAGAATTAACTGTAAATGTAATTGTATCTAAGGTTGCACCAGGAATATCGGAGTAGTTTATACCATCCGTAGAAAACTGCCAATTTTGGGTTAGACCCATAAATGTAACATCATGTGTTGTATCTTGTAAAAAGACAGAATACCCAGGGCAAGTTACAGTATCACTAATAGTTGCAAATCCAGCATTAGGTGGTGTATTACAAGGTGGCAATGAAATATAGACCAGATAATCTTCTGTTTCACCATCGCCATAAGTACCACAAGGGTTAATAGAACTTGAAGTTCCAAAAATTTCATAAATAACACGCATTCCAGTAATGCCAAATTGTGCGTTACTAGGTACTGTAAAAGGACTTGTCATGGACTGAAGCGGCGGATTAACTACACCACTTGCTACAACCTCTAACAATGGGTCATAAGTACCATCACGATTAAAATCAATGTATGCTTTAGAAAAGCCGTTATAAAAAAATCCAAATTGACCAAAACAAGTTGTTTCAAAAGTAAATGTAGAATCAGGGAAAATATTGGTTGGTGTTAAATTGGTAAAATTTGAATTTAAAAATATTGGGCTGAAGTTATTTAATAAAGGTGTTGCCACGCCATTATCAAGGATAAGAACATTTTGTGCGTTATATAATTTTACATTTCCAATATTTTGAGAAATAGTAGTCGGCATAGATTGTGATTGGCAATAGCAATAATAAAAACTAGCTAAATCTATTTGTTGAACAGGTGTCGTATCATCAATACCACTGGTGGTACAATTCACTATGCATCTGAAGAAAGTAGTTCCGGGAATAGAGGTATTTACCATTGGCCCCGCCGTTAAGTTTACCAATGTCCAAGGACCGGTGCTTGATGGTGCACTTTCCCAAGTATAGATTAAACCTCCAGCCAATGTACTACCAGTTAAATACAGATTAAATGGAATATTAGCGCATGGTGTCACATTAGCAATTACGCCTGCATTTGGTGTGCCAAGGCAAGGTGAAAGAACAGAGATATTATCTACTCCCAAATCGGTGTCATATTGAAAATCGCCATGACCTCTGAACCTCACAATTGTATTTGGGGTATTAGAATTAATACTTAATGAGAAATTTTGCCACATCGTAGAACCATAGAAAGTTCCTTGCGGAGTGTAGGTTACACCTCCATCTGTGGAAAGTAAAACCTCTAAATAATCAAATCCAAATCCAGCACTATTGTCATTAATATAATCAAAAAATAAGGTTTTCGTTCCTAATTGCGAACTGCAATCGACATATACATCTATGTCACCAGTACTATTTGTGTTATACGAGTGAAATCGAGCCGAATGTAATCCAGTACTATAAACCGGATAATAAGCACCCCATGTTATGTTAGTCCAACTTGCGCTTGCACCGTCATCATTTCTTCTCCAAGAATTATTACCTGAACTTGGTGTATTTGACCAATGGTAATCATCAGGAACATCATTTGTTCCACAAAAACTAATCCAATTTTCAAAATCTTGCGTATAAGGTAAAGCGGCATAAGATGGTCCTGAAACTGTTATAGATGAAGCATTGGAAGTATCTGCAAGTCCACTATTATTACAAATCATAATCATTCGATACATAATACTCGTGGTTAATGGAGGAGTAAGATAACCAGGAGAAGTAGCGCCAAATCCACCAACAGCATTTGACCAACTGGCACCACCATTGGTAGATTGTTGCCATTGATAACTTTGTTGACCTGCATAGGTAGCACCTGATAAACCCAAATTTACGGTTTGATTTACACAAACAGTCGTTGTTGCAGGGGTTGCGGAACCAGCTACTGGTGTACCAGCACATGGCGTTGCAGGAATAACCTCCATGATATAATCTTCTGTTTCGCCAAACGAATTACCAGTACTGCAATAATCAGTAATAAGCGGAACTGTTGCCCAACGACACATTACACGCATACGAGTTGGACCTGGCAAAGCAGTTACAGGTACAGTTATTGTTGCTAAAAAAGGCGTTGTTGCTGAGGTAGCTGAAACAAATACATCTTCACCAAGATCATTAAAATCTAAATCTTGATTCCAATCAATCCAAATGCGAAATCCTTGAGAATACGATGTTCCACTTTGAACTGTAACATTAAAATTAAACCCTTGTATTTGGGAAACTGACATGGTGTTAAAAAACGTGTAATTATTTGGTAAGGCTCCATTGCAACCTGTACCCATGTTCGAAATATTAGCGATACCACCTGTTGTAGATACATTATCAATGAAATCAGCACTTGTGCAAGAAACAGAAAAAGTTGGTAGGCAATATTGTGCATATGACTTTGTAAAAAATACAATCGACAATAAGCATAGAATAAATAATTTTTTAAACATAAATACTGTTTTTAAGGCGAAAAAATGTTAGAAAATTTTAGTTGAGATAAAATTGTTTGTAAATATATAATAAAAAGCCCGATAAAAAATTATCGAGCTTTAGATTTTTTTATGGAAAAGTTTCAGAAAATTATTCAGAAACTACTTCAAAGTCTATTTCAATCACATTTGAATTACCAAAGTCAATAGTTGCTTTATAAGTACCTATTTCCTTCACTTCATCAATGATAGTAATACGTTTTCTGTCAATTTCATATCCTTTTTGCTCTCTAATTGAACGAGCAATTTGGATAGAAGTAACAGATCCAAATATTTTACCAGATGTGCCAGTCTTAGCACCAACTTTTACAGGAGATGCCTTAAGAATGTCAGCCACTTTCGTAATTTCTTTCAAAAGCACTGCTTCTTTCTTTTGCTTCACTTTATTTTTTTCTTCAACAACTTTAAGGTTAGAGGAAGATGCTTCAATTGCATATTTGTGTGGAATAAGGTAATTACGAGCATAACCTGGCTTTACATTTACCACTTCTTGAGCTGAGCCCAAATTGTCCATATCTTTTACTAAGATTACTTGCATATTATTTTACTTTAAAAGGTCAGTTACAAAAGGTAAAATAGCCATTTGTCGTGCTTTCTTCACAGCTTGAGCTACTTTACGTTGAAATTTCATGGAGTTGCCGGTAATACGGCGTGGTAATAATTTACCTTGGTCATTTAAAAATTTTTTCAAGAATTCACCATCTTTATAGTCAATATACTTGATGCCCATTTTCTTGAAACGACAATATTTTTTCTGACGTACTTCTACTCTATTGGTAGCTAAGTATTTTATATCTGTTTTTGCCATGATTTATGCCTCTTCTTTTTCGGTTACAGAATCTTGTTTCGTTATTTTTTCACCACTGCGCTTACGTGCATTATATGCAACCGCATGCTTATCCAATGCAGTAATCATAAATCGCATGATAGATTCATCTCTATTCATTTGGATTTGCAATTTTGCATTTAAAGTAGTTGGTGCATTATACTCTAGTACTAAGTAAAGACCTGTAGTCTTTTTGTCTATAGGATATGCGAAGGATTTAAGACCCCATAGGTCTTCATTGCTTACCTCACCTTGATTGTCGGTAATCAATTTTTTTAAATTTTTGGTCGCTACTTTATACTCATCATTCGAGAGTACAGGAGTAAAGATGACCATCAGTTCGTAACTGCTCATGTTTTTGGTTTTAGTTAATAAATATTTTTACATTCCTTTTATCCGCAAACTAAGTTCGGATACCACAAAAGTGGCAGCGGATAAAATCGGGGGTGCGAAGGTAATCGATAATTTCAGATTGCCAAACACTTTTTATAAAAAAACCGCCACGATGTGACGGTTTTTTTATATTAGATAAGTTTAAACTTATTATTTTGTTGTATCAGCAGCTGGAGCAGTTGCTTCTGCAGCAGGAGCTGGAGCAGCTGTTGTGTCAGTTGTTGTAGCTGGAGCAGCTTCAGTAGCTGGAGCTGGAGTAGCTTCAGTAGCTGGAGTTGTAGTTTCAGCAGCTGGAGTTGAAGAATCACCGCAAGAAGCGAAGAAACCTAATGCAAGAGCGAAGATTGAAATTTTTACTAAATTTTTCATTTTTTAAATTTTTAATTGTTTGCCTATTAGTGTCTGTTTTAAAAAAAGGTAACCCAATATTTTTATTTTTTTTAAAATAAATTTAAAGAAGGTGACAAACGGCCTCTATAATTAGGAATAACTACAATCATTTCTGAATATCTCAACTTTTTAATCGACTTTTGGGTTACTAAAGCAAAGAACAAGTATTAATGAAAGATAATTCTCTACACATAGTAAGCGATGAGGTTTTAATTAGTTCTTTGGCAGAAGGGGATTCAAAAGCAATTGGTCAAATATATTCGTCCTATTATCCGGCTATCGAAAAGATGGTCTTTAAAATGAATGGATCGGTAGACGATGCTTTTGATATATTTCAAGACAGTGTTACTATTCTTTATGAAAAGGCTAAAGCAAATAATTTACAGCTATCCTGTAAATTATCTACTTATTTAATTGCGATTGCCAAACATCTTTGGTTAAAGAAGCTTTCCAAATTGAAAAAGCAATCCTTCTCTGTATTACATGATAATATGGAGGAGAATATTCGTATTGATGACGATATTGATCAATTTTTAGAATTTGAAAATAATGTATCGAAATTGACGAAGTGCTTTGAGCAAATTGGTGACCCTTGCAATGGGATACTAAAAGCTTTTTATATAGACAATAAAAGTATGCAAAACATTGCTATTGAATTTGGATATACCAATCCCGAAAATGCCAAAACACAGAAGTATAAATGTCTCAATCGCTTAAGAAAAATGTTTTTTAACGAACCTGAATTAAAAGAAAAGAATGAACGAAAATACTAACATCTACGAGCAAATAGAAAAATATTGCCTTGATTTAATGGATGAAAAGGAATGTTATTATTTTGAACAAGAGATTGCCAAAAACCCTGCTTTAGCAAAATCAGTGCATGAATATCAAATTTTATTGCATTCATTTGATCATCAACAAAGTAGACAATTTATCCATGATTCATTAAGTACTTTTCATCAACAGCATAGAAGCCATACTGTTGTTTTATTTACCCAACTCAAACTTCATGTTAATAAGTACTGGCGAACCGCTTCCGTAGCTGCCTGCGTAGCATTAATCGCTTCTGTTTTTACATTTATTACGGTACGATCTATTTATAAACATGATACTAAAGGAGTTTATGAAACTTTGAGACTTGTGAGCAAAGAAATCAATTCCATTAAAAAAAACCAGGGCGATATTAAAAATGAAGTGGGTAATTTAAAAAAGAAATCGGCTGCAATCCCTGATTATCCTTCAAAATATTCGGGTACTGGATTTGCCTTGAACAATAGTGGTTATCTGGTAACTAACTTACATGTGATAGATGGCTTTTCAAAAATATTTGTTTTCACCAATGATAATGTTGGTCACCCAAGTGAAGTAGTCGCAACAGATGAAATCAACGATTTAGCCATTTTGAAAATTAATGAAAGTGACTTTTCCTTCCATGATAAAGTGCCTTATTCTATTCGAAAATCTAATCCCAATATCGCTCAACGTATCTACTCACTTGGCTATCCGAAAAATGATATTGTGTACAATGAGGGTTATATTAGCTCTACCACTGGTTTTGAAGGAGACAGCAATCGTTTTCAGCTTGAATTACCTTCTGGACCAGGTGTAAGTGGCGCGCCCATTTTAGATGAAACAGGTAATGTGGTTGGTATTATTTCAGGAAAACAATCACAAACCGAAGGCGTCACATTTGCCATTAAAACCCAATCTTTATTGAGTTTATGCAAATCGCTCCCAAGTGACTTCGAATCAAATGGCATCAATACTTCAGAAATCAAAGGACAGACACGAACGCAACAAGTGAAGAAAATCCAACCTTATATCTGCGTGGTAAAAGTGTACAATTAAGGTAGAGATTTAATTGTCTGTCTTCTATTTAATATTCCTCTTTTATAGGAAACGTGTATAAAAAAAATTCTTTTTCCCACTTATATGTAGCATTTTTGTAGCTGATGGGAAAAATTATTTCGATTGCAAATCAAAAAGGTGGTGTCGGGAAAACAACCACAGCTATAAATTTAGCATGCAGTCTTGCTGTATTAGATTATAAAACTTTATTAATTGATGGTGACCCTCAAGCTAACTCTACTACTGGTAACGGTTTCGACTTGCGAAATGTACAACTCAGTGTTTATGATAGTTTAGTAAATGATGTGCCTGTTAAGCAAGTTATTTTAGAAACCGAAACACCAAATCTTTTTCTGTTACCTTCTCATTTAGATCTTGTTGGTGCTGAAATTGAATTAATAAATCACCCCAATAGAGAAAAAAAATTAGAACGAGTTCTTTCTGAAATTAGAGATGAATACGATTTTCTAATCATTGATTGTTCCCCTTCATTAGGATTAATAACCTTAAATGCTTTAACAGCAAGCGATAGTGTCATTATTCCTGTTCAATGTGAATTTTTTGCTTTAGAAGGCTTAGGCAAATTATTGAATACGATTAAAATTGTACAGTCTCGATTAAATAAAAATTTAGCCATAGAAGGTATACTCATGACGATGTATGATGGTCGATTACGATTATCTAATCAAGTAGTTGAAGAAGTCAAAAATCATTTTGAAGATTCCGTTTTTCATACCATTATTCATCGAAACACTCGATTGGGAGAGGCGCCAAGCCTTGGCAAACCTGTATTGATGTACGATGCAGAGTCCACAGGAGCTCGTAATTATTTGAATTTGGCAAAAGAAGTTTTACAAAGAAATGATATGACTAAAATAAAAAATATAGATAAAATAATTGAAATAGAAGAAAATGAGTCATAAACAAATTACAAAGTCACAAATTGGAAAAGGCATTGGCGCCTTATTGGGAAATATAAAAGACGAAGTGGATTCTTTTGGGAATGATGCCAAACAAAATAATGAAGCCCTAATTGGCAGTATTACACGTATTCCTTTGACCGCTATTGAAGTAAATCCAAATCAGCCACGTAGAACTTTTGATGAAGTATCATTGAATGAACTTGCTGAGTCGATAAAATTACATGATATAATTCAACCAGTAACCGTTGTAAAACTGAATAATAAAAAATACCAACTTATTTCAGGAGAACGCCGTTATAAAGCTTCCATCATTGCTGGCTTATTGGATATACCTGCTTATGTACGCATTGCCAATGATCAGGAGATTCTGGAGATGGGTTTAATCGAAAACCTACAACGAGAAAATTTGAATGCCATTGAAATTGGTCTTGCCTATAAACGCCTTATGTCTGAATGCAATTTAACTCAAGAAGAAGTTGCGGATAGAATGAAAAAAGAAAGAAGCACAGTAACTAATTATATACGACTATTACGCCTGCCCCCTTCTATTCAAGTGTCTGTTAGAAATAAAGAAATCAGTATGGGACATGCAAGGGCACTTTTGGGGTTAGAACATATCGAACAACAATTGTTTGCAGCCAAGGATATCATTGCCCGTCAACTTTCGGT
>CAMDVD010000059.1 GCA_945878115.1 Chitinophaga pinensis
TTTCGATAAGTACAAGAAGACGTTTACCGATCAGCTCACCATGCTTGCGTTGAAGGGATCGAAGTTCGGGGATTGTTTCTGTAATTGTAATTTGAAGTGGTAAAGCCATTTTATATTTATTATATAGTCCAAATATAATACAAAAAAAACTAATTCCAAATATTTGGACTACTTATTATTTATAATTGGTATTAGACATTCATCTTGCTGACGGAATTAGCTTTGATATCTTTTCACGTGTAAGCATCGATAAGCCTATTATTTTTACTACGGCCTATAGCGAATATGCCATCAAAGCTTTCGACGTAAATAGCGTGGATTATTTATTGAAACCTATTGGCATGGATGATTTAAAAAAAGCCATAGATAAATTCAAGAAGTTCAACCCTGTAGATAATCATAAAGTACTTGAAAATATTTCCAATGCTTATCAACAATTGCCAAAACAATATAAGTCTCGATTTATGGTCAAAATAGGTCAATCCATTGATTCTATTAGATCTGAAAATATTATTCATTTTCAAACCAATGATGGATTAACATTTTTACTCACAGAAAATGGAAAGCGCTATCCAATTGACTATACCTTAGACCAATTAGAATCTCTCATGTCACCGGATGATTTTTTTCGAATCAATAGAAAAGTGATTTTATCGATTAGCTCTATAAGCAAAGTAAGTACTTATCTGAATGGTCGTTTAATAATTTCTTCGCCTTATTTAAACGGAGACGAATCCATTGTAAGTCGTGAAAGAGTATATGATTTTAAAAATTGGTTAGACAAATAATACCATCTTGATTTATGGATTGCCAATACATCTAAAACTTTATTTCTTCCGCTGTATTTTGATCAAAGAATTTATATTGAATAAATTCAAATCCAGGATCTTCTACTATGGTAAACATGCCATAGGCTTTTTTCCATTTGGCATAAATAGAATTCCAAAATAAGCCTTTGGTCAAATGCGATTTAATGATAGGATGCACATGCAATTCCAAATTCGTATTCAAATTTGCTTTTAAATACTTAATGTGTTTTTCAATATCATCTAGCAACAATTGAGAGGATCGAACCTTACCTGTACCTTCGCAGCTCGGACAAGTTTCACCTGTCGAAATTTTAATTTCTGGTCTTAAACGTTGTCGTGTTATTTGTAATAAACCAAATTTAGAAATTGGAAGTACAGTATGTTTCGCTCGATCAACGCTCATATATTCTTCAAAAGCAGCAGACAAATCACGTCTATTATCTGCATTTTTCATATCAATAAAATCGACAATGATTATACCACCAATATCTCTAAGACGTAGTTGCCGTGCAATTTCCTTAGCAGCTTCTTGGTTTGTATTTAATGCAGTTTCTTCTTGATTTTCATTTGAAAATTTATGACCACTGTTCACATCAATGACATGCAAGGCTTCTGTATGTTCAATAATTAAATAACCACCACTTTCCAACATGACTGTTTTACCAAATGAAGATTTCACTTGTTTGCTAATCCCAAAATGATCAAATATGGTACTTCCATTTTGGTACAAACTAACTATACTTTCTCTACCGGGTGCAATCTTCGCTATATAATCTTTAGCTTCCTTTACAATCGTATCTTCATTCGCTACTATTAAATTGAAATCTTTATTCAATAAATCTCGCAATAAAGAAGTTGTTTTATTTTGTTCGCTTAATATTTTTTGCGGTGCTTTGGCTTGCTTCAAATTAAATTGAATGGCTTTCCAAGCATCTACAATTTGTATTAAATCTTTATGTAATTCGGAAGAGGATTGTCCTTCAGCAGCAGTTCTTACAATAACACCAAAGTTAGCAGGCTTAATACTTTCAATAATTCTTTGCAGACGTTTTCGTTCTTCTGTAGAACTAATTTTTCTGGATACATTCACAAAATTATTAAATGGCGTGACCACCAAAAAACGCCCTGGAATAGAAAGCTCACAACTAATGCGAGGACCTTTAGACGAAATAGGTTCTTTCAGTATTTGAACTAATACACTAGGTTTATTTTGCATTAGCTCAGACACCTTACCGGTCTTACTAATTTCTGGCTCCAATGCAAATTTAGAAAAATCGAAACTCCCACCCGACTTGTCGTTGATGGACATTTCGGTGAATTTGACTAGGCTTCTAAAATATGGACTTAAATCGGTATAATGTAAAAAGGCATCTTTTTCGTGACCTATTTCTACAAATACAGCGTTTAAACCAGGCATCACTTTCTTGACTTTGCCGAGGTATAAATCACCAACATTAAAACTACCGCCAGAATTGTCGTAATGAAGTTCGACTAATTTTTTATTTTCTAGCAGGGCAATTTCAATACCGGTTTCAGAGGATTGAATAATGAGTTCTTTGTTCAAAACTATAATTGTTTCTTACAACACTAATCATTTTGCATATAGAGTCAATCCTTTACATTAATGTAAAGGATTGAAAATCAAAGAAAGAAATCAATTATTTCTTTTTGTGACGGTTCTTTCTTAAACGTTTTTTACGCTTGTGAGTGGCAATTTTGTGACGTTTACGTTTTTTTCCGCAAGGCATGATGAAATGTTTTTTGTTAAAAATAGGGTTACTTAAATGAGTTAATATAGTTGTCGATTTCTTTCGAAAAATCTTTATTATTCACAATGGTTTTGCATTGTTCAAATAAAGAAATCGCTTTTTGTTTATCTCCAGAGTTTTTGTAGGCTTCGGCTAAGAAGTACATTGCTTCGGTATTATTAGGCTTTATAGAAAGAACTCGGTTTAATCTTTTTTTCGCTTTATCCAGTTGACCAGATTCAATGGCTAATTTTCCTAAAAGTATATTTGCTGGAATGTTGTTACTATCGACTTGTGTAATGTCTCGTAAAAGACCAACACCTTTCATTGTTTCTCTCGTTCCCTCTGTATAGCAAGTAGCTAAAGCAATTTTCGCGTCAGTGTTAGTAGGTTGAATTGCCAAAATTTTGGTGAAACATTCAATTGCTTCTAACGCTTGCCACTTCTTTAAAGAAGGCTGTTCTGTTTTTTGCATCACAGCCAAAAATAAATTTCCTGCGAAAGTAATGCTGTTTTCTGTATTTTCCAAGAAAGCTGCCTTTTTATAATAATATGCAGAAATATTCAGTTCTTTTTCTCTTTCCCAAAACTCAGCAAGATCTTTGAAAGTTACCGCACTGCTTTTTGCTTTGGCTGCTTCTAAAAGTTTGGTAAGCAAGGTCTTTTTATCTGCTATTAATTTATTTTGCGCAGTGTTTATATACGCATCAAAGTCTATATCCTCAATGTTAGCAGATGGATTCATTGCCATCGCCGCTTCCATTTTGGATGGGGGAGTTGATTTCTGTGCAGCATTGTTTCCTTTGGTATTCCCAAAAAAATAAAGGGCAAATACCATTAGAATACCGCCCCCTATAACAACATAAATATTTTTATTCAAGGATATAATTATTTGGCTAATTCTTCTATTTTTTGTGGTACAACTTCAATATTAGAAGCTTGTATTTTCTTTACTTCATCCATAAATTCCTTTGCAGGTTTAAATGCTGGAATATAATGTTCAGGAATATATACCAAAGTATTCTTTTTGATATTTCTTCCAACTTTTGCAGCACGCTTTTTAGTAATAAAACTACCAAAACCTCGTATGTAAATGTTTTCCCCTTCCGCTAAGGTTTCTTTCACATTTGAAAAAAAACTTTCAAGGGAAACGAGAACGTCTATTTTGGGAACTCCTGTTTTTTCAGCAATGATTGCGATTAAATCTGCTTTTTTCACTTTGCGTATTGGGTTAAGGTTATAAAGTAATGCACAAATGTAAATTTTTTTTTTAATTTCGACATTTTTATTATTTAACTCATCCCAAGATATCAACATTCTAAATAAGTGATTAGCAAGCAGTTACTGCAATGGAATAGGAAGCATAATCATAGAGAAATGCCATGGAAAGGCATTTCAGACCCTTATAAAATTTGGGTAAGTGAAATTATATTACAACAAACAAAAGTTGAGCAAGGAGAAAAATATTACTTAGCTTTTGTGAAAAAATATCCAAGCGTTGCTGACTTAGCAAATGCAAATCAAGAAGAGTTGTATACCCTCTGGCAAGGATTAGGCTATTACAATCGATGTAAAAATATGATACTCGCCGCAAAAGAAATTATGCATGCGCATGGCGGCAAATTCCCAAAAACGCATGCTGAAATTTTATCTCTAAAAGGAATTGGCGATTATACTGCTGCGGCCATTTCCTCCTTTGCTTTTCATCTGCCTTATGCTGTTGTAGATGGAAATGTAGTTCGGGTATTGAGCCGTGTTTTTGCCATAAAAGAAAGTTTTCATACTGCCAAAGGAAAGATGGCATTTCAATTATTGGCGCAAAGTTTATTAAGTAAAAAGGAACCAAGTGCATATAATCAAGCAATCATGGATTTGGGCGCATTGATATGTAAGCCGAAAAACCCAAACTGCTTAGAATGTCCCTTCCAAAGAATTTGCAAAGCCTATTTATCTGACGAAATAAATATTTACCCAACCAAGAAAATCAAATTGGTAATTAAAGAAAGATTTCTGCATTTCTTCCTATTTGAAGACAAACATCATTTCTACATTACAAAGAGAACTGGAAATGATATTTGGCGAAATTTATTTACCTTCTTTAGTGTCGAATCAGACAATGCGGAAAACGTAGATTGTCCTACGGAAATAAAAATCATTCATTCTGTTGAGCCGCAAATGATTTCACAATTATTGACTCATCAAAAAATTACTGGCATATTTCATCACTGCAAAACGAATCCCCAAATAGTTGCTACATTAAATTTAATGCAAATCAAGAAAAATGCCCTTTCCCAATTTGCATTTCCTAGGTTGCTAATTTCTTTTCTTGAAAAAAACAATTATCTTTAATTCCGCAAAACGCATTTTTATCAAATAAACTATTCACATCATGAGGGGAGTTAACCACGTATTCTTAATTGGGAATTTAGGTAAAGATCCGGAAATTCAATACATAGAAGGGAATATTCCAGTCGCCAAATTCCCTTTGGCTACGACAGAAACATTTAAAGACAAAAAAGGGAATACGATACCACAAACGGAATGGCACAATATTGTTTTGTGGCGTGGCCTTGCCGAATTAGCGGCGAAGTATCTTCACAAGGGCAGTTTAGTTCATATTGAAGGTTGCCTCAAAACGCGAACTTGGGAAGATAAAGATAAAAATAAACGTGTGATGACTGAAATAATCGCCTCTAACTTAGTGATGTTAGACAAAAGGAATCCTGACATAAAATTAAATAATGAACATCCGTTTACCGAACATGCTCCCCCTATCCAAATGGATGAAATTACAAGAGATCCAAATGATTTGATAGATGGAATGGCTTTTTAAATATATTTGCGCCTAAAAGAGGAATCTCTTTTTTAGAAACTACACATAAAATAATTTTCCATTGGACCCCGATTCGGCACATAATACACTTACACATTCATTACTTGTTCTACAACAATTAAGCAGTCAGACCCATATCATCTTAACTATATTAATTATAGTTCTACTTATTTTTACTGCATTAATTGCGGGTTCTGAAGTTGCTTTTTTTTCTTTATCTGCAAAAGATATCAATTATTTAAAACAAAAAGAAGACCATGCAAATGAACATGTTCTTCGATTATTAGAAAATCCAAAACGTCTATTGGCCACTTTATTAATTGGCAACAATTTTTTGAGCATAGGTGTCATAATAAGCACCAATATGCTTTTTAGTAGTTTACTTCAAATTCAAAAATGGATTCCTAGTATTCCAGAAAATTTGGTGCTTCTAATCAATATTTTATTACAAGTTGTATTGGTAACGTTTTTTCTTGTGCTGTTTGGCGAAGTATTACCAAAAGTATATGCAACACAAAATAATCTCCGATTGTCCTTGTTCACAGCACCTCTCATCAAATGGCTCGATAAGGTTTGTGGCCCATTTAGCCAATTTCTAGTAACATCCACCTCATTTATCGAAGGCAGAATAATTCAAAAATCTAGTCGCGATATAAGTAACGAAGATGTAGAGCATGCCATCGAATTAACGGTTGGTCATAGTGCCACAAAAGAAGAAGTAAATATTTTTAAAGGGATTTTGAAATTTGGCGAAATCACGGCAAAACAAATCATGCACACTCGATTGGATGTTTCTGGTTTAGATTATTTGTGGTCATTTGAAGAGGTCAAAAAACAAGTTTTTGAAACTGGATTTTCTAGATTGCCTGTGTACGCAGAATCTTTGGATGAAATTAAAGGAATTCTGTATGCTAAGGATTTATTGCGACATATTGAAACAGACAACTACGATTGGCATGCTTTAATTCGACCAGCCTATTTTGTACATGAGTCAAAATTGATTGAAGATTTATTGAAAGATTTTCAACATAAAAGAAGTCATATGGCCATTGTGGTGGATGAATTTGGTGGCACATCTGGTATTGTTACACTAGAAGATATAATGGAAGAAATTATCGGAGAAATTAAGGATGAATTTGATGATGACGATTTACTAGCCAAAAAATTGGATGACGCAAATTATATGTTCGAAGGAAAAACCTTGATTAATGATGTTTGCCGAATCATTGCAGTGCCGGTGTCCATTTTTGAAAACGTTCGCGGAGAAAGCGATTCATTAGCAGGTTTGTTATTGGAAATTGCCGGTAAATTTCCGATTCAAAATGAAATAGTAAGTTTTGAAAATTTCGATTTCAAAGTCATTGAATTAGATAAAATGAGAATACGCAAAATAAAAATCACCATTAACCCAGTTCAACAAAAAACGGAATAAAATTATACTTCATTGTTAAATTTACCGTTCTAGCTCTGTCATTTTTTATTTGTAGTTTTAAATCTAAAAAAGGAATATTTATATTCTGGATACAAATCAATTAACTTTGAAAATCATCTTTTTCTTATGAAGTATACATGGGGTTCTATTTTTTTATTCCTTTTAGCCATACCTAGTGGCCTTTATGCGCAATCGCAGAGCAGCATCCGTACTGCAACAACAAGTGCATCAACAATGTACAAGGAAGACAATTCGACTAACACAATCATAGATTCAGCATTTCTGTACACGGTGGAGAGAAGACAATTAAATCAATTGACTTTACCAACTGTGAAAATTACCAATGTAAAATCTATACAATTACAAAACCCAGTTTACGCTAAAAATACACGCTTCCCTACTTCCATGGAACCAACAGTCTTCATCACTATGGAACGTAAACAAGCGATTGCCATTATTGGAATCCCACATTTTGTACAACAACAAGATGGCTCCATAGAACAAATTATCAGTTACCAAATCGAATTGCAAGAAAATAATCAAGCTCAACATAAAACTACTGGTAGCAGAGTGTATGCGAGCAATTCCGTTTTAGCAAGTGGACAATTTTATAAGATTGCCGTTACACAACAAGGCATGTATAAAGTAGATTACAATTTTATTAAAAATACATTAGGTATAGACCCTTCCACCATCAATCCAGCGAATATTAGATTATATGGAAATGGTGGAGAAATGTTGGATGAAAGTAATAAGATTTTTAGACAGGATGATTTAGTTGAAAATGCCATTCAAGTTGTGGACGGGGGCGATGGTCAATTCAATAATGGAGATTATTTTTTGTTTTATGCGAATGGTCCGACCTCTATTCGTAAAGATTCCATGTTCAAAAAATTTACACACAATATTAATTTGTATACGGATATGAGTACCTACTTTCTCAATTTTGATTTAGGTGTTGGTAAACGAATAAGTGCAGATTTGTCAAACCTTACGCCTAATATTTTTGTAACATCATTTAACGACTTCTTGTATCATGAAAAGGATTCTTCCAATCCCGCTCACTTTGGCAAATCTTGGTATGGTGAGGAATTCAGTGATAACCCAGGGAGATATTTAAATCGATCCTTTTCTTTTGACATGAGCAATATCGATGTAAACTCGCCTATACAACTAAAAAATGTAGTTGGTGCAATTGCTAGTACTGGAACAAGTACCATGAATGTAACAGCAAATGGCGTTGCAACGCAAAGTATTTCCTTATCAGATATTGGAAGTGGTGGTTTTGATTCGCCAGTTATTCGACTCGTAGAATTCAATTCATCTATTTCTCTAAACTCCCCTTCCTTAACTCTCCAATTTAATTTCCAAAAAGGAAGTAGCAGCGCTGTAGGATTTTTAGATTATTTCGAATTAAATTTCAGACGAAATTTGGTAAGCAATGGGTATACCAATTTTGCCGATTGGAATTCTGTAGCTGCTGGCAATATTGCCAATTATCAGATTCAAAATGCCAATAGTAATTCCCAGATTTGGGATATTACAGACCCATTAGTTCCGACAAAAATGACTAGTACATTAACTGGATCTACAATTTCCTTTACCCAAAATGCATCTTCCTTACATCGCTTTGTAGCCTTTGATGGAAGTATCCTAAATACGCCTACTTATGTGGAGAAAATTCAAAATCAAAATTTACACCATAGTTCCGCTATTGACTATATCATCGTCACTGTTCCTTCGTTAAAAAGTGAAGCAGAAAGATTGGCAAATTACCATGCCACAAAACAAGGTTACAAAACTTTAGTAGTAACTACACAAGAAATTTATAATGAATTTTCGTCTGGCACACAGGATTTATGCGCTATACGCGATTTCGTAAAAATGTATTATGACAAGGCTAATTTAAATGAAATACCGAAGTACTTATTGCTTTTTGGAGATGCTTCCTACGATTATAAAAATAGAATAAGCAATAACACAAATGTGGTTCCGACCTTTGAAACGATAGAAAGTGTAAGTAAAACTAGAGGTTATTGCACAGATGATTTTTTTGGCTTTTTAGATGACAATGAAGACATCAATAATTATAGTGGATCACAAATTAATACGTTGGATATAGGCATTGGCCGCTTCCCTGTTACTACAACTAGCACTGCAGCTGACATCATCAATAAGATTATGATTTATGATAGTCCAGCTTCATTTGGCCCTTGGAAAAATACGCTCACCTTTAGTGCCGATGATCAAGATTCAGACTTACATTTAAATGATGCCGAAAGTATTGAAAAAACAATTCGTGATTCGCTACCTGTTTATAATAATTATAAGATTTACGTCGATGGTTATGTACAACAATCAACACCTGCCGGCCCTCGTTCACCGGATGCAAATAAAGCAGTTGTGGCCCAACTATATAATGGCACATTTTTAATGAATTATAATGGACATGGTGGTCCAGGTGGATGGTGCGAAGAGCGCATTTTTTCAATGGACGATATCAACAATACTAAAAACCTTCATCGATTACCTCTTTTCATAACTGCCACTTGCGATTTTGCTCCATTCGACAATCCTGCTGTTTTATCTGCAGGTGAAATTTTATTACTCAAACCAGATGGTGGTGGCATTGCATTGATGACTACAACTCAATTGGTGTTCGCTTATCAGAATCAAATCATGAATAATAATTATGCGAAAGTAGGTTTCAAATTGAATAGCAATAATAAATACCCAACTTTGGGTGATGCATATAGACTTTCAAAAAATATTCGCTATATCAATTATTTGGATATAGATAATGCTGCGAATTTTAGAAAATTTGCACTGCTTGGCGATCCTGCATTAACATTGGCTTTTCCAAAGCATAAAGTATTTACAGACAGCGTAAATGGCATTTCAATAGCAACTGCAATTGATACTTTAAAAGCACTAAGCAAATATACGATTAGTGGCCATGTAGCAGATATTCAAGGAAATATTTTAAATAATTATAATGGCGTTGTGTATCCAGTAATATTTGATAAACCCAAAAAATTAACAACGCTACAAAATGATCCTGACAGTCCTAAAAAAGATTACTATGTGCAAAATAATGCCTTATACAAAGGAAAAGCAACCGTAAAGAATGGTAAATTCACCTTCACTTTTGTAGTACCTAAGGACATTAATTATGATATTGCAAAAGGAAAAATTAGTTACTATGCAAATAACGAAACCGAAGATGCAAGTGGTTACGATGCTAGTATTTATGTTGGTGGAAGTACTACCAATCCCAATACTGACAATGCTGGACCAATTATTAAACCTTATTTAAATGATGAAAAATTTGCAAATGGCGGCATTACAACTGCCAATTCCACTCTACTTGTAAAATTATTTGATGACAATGGAATTAATTATACTGGCAATTCGATAGGCCATGATATTACGGCTAAGCTCGATGGAAATGCCCAGACCACCTATGTGCTGAATAATTTTTTTGAAGCCGAATTGGATGACTACAGAGCAGGTACCGTAAAATTTCCATTGAATGACTTGACAGAAGGTGAACATACCATCGTTATTAAAGCCTGGGATATTTTTAATAATTCTTCTGAAGCTGTACTTCATTTTGTGGTTGTAAATTCTACAAAAGGGAAATTAGCTAGAGTATATAATTATCCAAATCCTTTTACAACGCATACAGAATTTATGTTTGAGCATAACTTACCCAATCAAAATTTATCGATCAATATTTCTATATTTTCTATAACGGGCAAAATGGTTAAGCAAATTCATACCATGGTAAATTCAGAAGGAGTTCGTGTCAATGGAATAGCATGGGATGGGAAAGATAGTTATGGCGACAAATTAGGGAAAGGCGTTTATTTATATAAGCTTTCTGTAAAAGCAGCAAATGGATTTTCAGACCAAGTCATTCAAAAATTAGTGGTACTTCAATAAATACTAAAATTTTTATGCTATACTAAAATGGTAATGAAAATATTTTGGGCGGCACTCACGTCGTGACGATGAATGTCAGAATCTGTTTCCGCTCAAAGCATTGGAAAGCAGACTATCTATTCCAATCTTTTTGCTTCAAAGCAAGCAAAAAGAATTTCCAATACTATCGTTGCCGCAATACATACACCATAAAAGATGATTATTATAGCGCATTTCTCAACTAAAAAATAAAGGCTAATGTTATGTTTTTATCATCTCATTTTTAGTTTACTCATTTTATACTATATTTGTTCGCTTAATAAAATTAAACAATTCAGCTTATTGATTTTATATCTACTTCAACAAAACAACAAATTAATGACTTTTAGGAAATTAAAACTAAGCCTGTGTTTGGCATTTAGTACTTGTGCATTTGAAAGTATTGCCCAAAGTAGCTTGAACGGATCAGATAACCAGTATAACACAATAACCACTGCTGTACCTTTTATGCGTATTAGCCCAGATGCGCGTTCTGGCGCAATGGGTGATGTAGGTATTGCCATTAGTCCAGATGCGAATTCGCAATTTTGGAATGTATCTAAATTAGCCATGGCAGAAAAAGAACTTGGGTTTTCTGTAACCTATACCCCATGGTTGAAGGATTTAGTGCCAGATATTTTCTTAGCTTATATTTCAGGTTATGCAAAATTTGGTGATAAGGATAATAAAAATCAAGCCATCAGTTTTAGTATGCGCTATTTTTCTTTAGGAGATATTAATTATACAACCATAGATGCGCAACCGGCAGGAACAGGAAAACCAAGAGAATTCTCTTTGGATTTAGGCTATTCTAGAAAATTATCAGACAATCTTTCTATAGGAATAGCTGGAAAATATATCCATTCCAATATCATCAATGGTGCTGGCAATTCAAACGGTGTAACCTATAAACCAGGCAATGCTGCTGCAGTAGACTTTGGATTATTTTTTACAAAACCTTTGAAACAAAAAGATGATGCGATACTTCCTTCATCCATTAATGCAGGTTTGGCGATCACCAATTTAGGGAGCAAAATTTCCTATTCTAATGACAGAAAAGATTTTATTCCAACCAATTTAGGATTAGGCTTCGCTTATAATTATGGCATCGATGAATTCAACAAATTTACTATCGCACTAGATGCTAATAAATTATTAGTTCCTTCACCAGGATATGTTGTAGATGCTTCAGGAAACGTTACACAAACTTATCCTTATGACAAAACAGTTATGAGTGGTGTATTCGGTTCCTTCAGTGATGCACCAGGTGGCAGTAGCGAGGAGATTAAAGAAATCATGTTGAGCATTGGTGCAGAATATTCTTACCAAAATCAATTTTTTGCAAGAGCTGGCTATTTTTATGAAAATAAATACAAAGGAGACAGAAAATATTTCACCCTTGGTCTTGGTGTAAAGTATAGTGTATTAGGATTAAATTTTGCATACTTAGTTCCTTCTGGTTCTGGTATCAATAAAAACCCATTATCCAATACGCTACGTTTCTCATTATTATTTGATTTTGATAATTTGCGTAATTTGGTTTTACCAGATAATGCAAAGAAAGACAAAACAAAGACAGATAGAAAGGAAAAAGACAAGAAGGATTCAGCTTCAAAGCCTGCTCCTAAACCTGCTCCTAAAACGAAAAGAAAAAATTACTAAAATATATAAAAAAGCTATTCTCGAAATAGCTTTTTTTATTTAAAATAGAATACTAAAATGATTAGAATAGGCTATGGCATTGATTATCATCAACTAGTTGTTGGCAGGGAATTTTGGTTAGGTGGCATTTTAATTCCACATACCAAAGGCGCACTCGGACATTCAGATGCAGATGTTCTGTTACATGCCATTTGTGACGCTATGTTGGGTGCAGTAAATGCAGGAGATATTGGCACGCAATTCCCAGATACGGATAATGCATATAAAAATATTGACAGTAAAATATTATTGTCTCGTTGCAATCAAATCATACAAGAGAAAGGATATTCTATCGTGAATATAGATAGTACGGTTTGCCTTCAAACACCAAAAATAAAACCGCATATTGCGAATATGCAACTTGCCATTGCTTCTTGTTTAGAATTAGATATAGATTGTATTTCTATCAAAGCCACAACCACTGAGCAATTAGGATTTGTAGGACGAGAAGAAGGTATAGTTGCGCATGCAAGTATTTTATTGCAGAAAAAATCTACTCCCTAAATTAATTTTACCTGACTAAATGAAGAATTCATTTGCTATAATAGTTTAAATATTCCAGCAAAAAAAATACCCTAGTTTTAAGATTTAGAGTATCAAAAAGATTAATGTATATTTGTACGCTTCGCAAACGTAATAATTCTTTTGTGTAAGTAAATAATTAAATTACCACATGGCAAAATCGCAAGAATCTTGGAATAAAAAAGAAAAAGAAAAACTTAAACTCAAAAAAAGAAAGGACAAGGAAGAACGCAAAGAGGAACGCAAAGCGAGTAACGAAGGCAAATCTTTTGATGATATGATTGCCTATGTTGACGAGAATGGACAAATTGTTTCTTCACCACCCGACCCAAGTAAAAAACAAGTTTTTGAGGTAGATGATATTGTATTAGGTGTGCCTAAATTAGCAGATGTAGATCCAGGCGATGCTATCCGTAAAGGAACAGTAACCTTTTTCAAAGATGCAAAAGGATTTGGTTTTATTAAGGATGACGTAAGCGGTGACAGCATTTTTGTACATGCGAATGGATTATTAAATCAGATTAAAGAAAACGATAAAGTGCAATTTGAAATTGGTATGGGTGCCAAAGGCCCGACAGCATTGAATGTGAAAACTATCTAGAATTTCTTTACTGTTCCGCAAAAGAAACTATTGATTGGACAGTATACGCATAAACATCTTATTGTATTTTTTTGCTGTAATTTAAGGAGCTATTCTTTTTTTGAATAACCATTTCTTCTTTAGTTGCTATATAATGTAGTAATCATTCCAAATAGAAAATTACAAATACTTCATTTTTTACCACACTTGATAGAAACCTACTTGCACATTCTCATGTAAGTTAATTCTGCATACAAACGAATAGACCTTTGGTTCACAAATTAAAAAAAATGAACCGCCAAAAAAAGTATTTCTTATTGCTGTCTATCCTTTGCATCCTATTTTCTGCTTGCAAAAATTCCCACAAAATTATCGCCATTGATCCACGATTTGCCCAATACATTGCGGGCTATACGTCGGGAATGTTGAGTAACCAAAGTCATATTCGTATTGAATTATCTAAGCCGATTGCACACCCATTGAATGGTTTACCAGATAGCACATTGTTAGATGGAGCCTTCTCCTTTTCACCTTCCATCAAAGGTCATGCAATTTGGGTGAATGAAAGAACCATTGAATTCATTCCAAAAACAATATTGGATAAAGAAACCTTTTATAATGCAACATTCAAATTGGCGAGATTTACGTCGGTAGAAAAAGATTTGAAAAAATTTCATTTCCAATTTTCAACGTATGAACAGCATTTGTTTGTAACGCTTGAAGGTTTGCATAACATAGATAATTACAATGTAGAATGGCAAAGATTAGAAGGCAAAATAAAAACAACCGACAAAGACGATACTGCCAGTTTAAAGAAAACAATCGAAGCAAATTACCTTGGAAAGAAGCTAGCCATAAAATGGGAAAATGAATATAACAGCGATAATGAAATTCGTTTTTCAGTCGATAGTATTGCACGTCAATCCACAGAATCAAAAATTTCTATCACGTGGAATGGTAAAGCAATAGATGCCAAAGAATTTGGTTCGCAAGAGCTGACTGTTAGTGCATTAGGTGATTATACCGTCCATCAATTATATGTAAAAGACGAGGAAGATCAACATCTCGAAATTGAGTTTAGCGAACCTTTATTACCGAACCAAAACCTAAACGGAATAGTTAAAGTTGGCGATGTAGAAAATGTAAGTTTTGCCATTGATGGGAACATGCTGAAAGTATTTTTTACAGAGCGAATTGTTGGCTTAAAAGAAATACGGATTAGTACTGCTATCAAAAATTGCAAAGGCTATAAAATGAAATCAGAATATAGAAGAGATCAAGAATTTTTTGCAGCAAAACCAAAAGTGCGCATCGTTGGTAGTGGTTGCATTCTACCAAATTCACAAGGATTAATTTTTCCATTTGAGACCATCAACTTAAAATCTGTTCAAGTACGTGTGATTAAAATTTTTGAAAACAATGTCCAACAGTTTTTGCAAGTGAATGATTTGAATGGCAATGATGGACTAACTCGTGTTGGCAAAATTGTTGCGGAAAAAAAATTCAATTTAGATTACAATAAACAAGACTTAACGCAATGGACTAAGCATGTCATTGATTTACAAAAATTGATACAACCTGATCCTGGAAGTATCTATCGTGTTTCTATCAAATTTGAACGTGCAGACGCCATTCTATCTTGCGATACAAGTAATGCGGAAGAAGACGAATTGAATGAAGAACCCATCGATATGCCACAAGAAGGCTTAGAAACAAAATTAGAAAAAAATTGGAATGAAGATAATTGGAATGATAATTCATTTGACGATTATGAAACTTATGAAGGATATAATGACGATTATACTGCATGCGACAATAGCTACTACCAAGGCAAAGCAGTGAGTAGAAATATATTGGCTTCAGACATTGGTTTAATTTTCAAACTAGATGAAAATAAAATGGCACATGCTTTTGTAAGTAATATGATTACTACCGACCCCATGCCAAAAACTAGAATTGAATTCTTTGATTATGCCAAACAACTCATTGCTGCAGGCAATACAGATATGGAAGGAAAGTTAGATATTTTTCTACCACAAAAACCTTTCTTAATGGTAGCTAAAAATGGCAAGCAAAGAGGTTATATGAAATTGCTGGATGCAAACGCAAATGCTCTCAGTAAATTTGATATTGAAGGTGAAGTTGTACAAAAAGGAATCAAAGGATTTTTGTATACCGAAAGAGGTGTATGGCGACCTGGTGATAGTATTTATATCAACTTTATTCTAGAAGATAAACAACATCAATTACCAGAAAATCATCCAGTCTCCTTTGTGTTTAAAGACCCAATGGGAAAAAGTATTTACCAAACCATTATCACACAACATGTGAATCATACTTACGATTGTAGAACGGCTACATCACCCAATGCTGTTACCGGTAATTATGTGGCGAATGTGAAAGTTGGCAATCTAGAATTTACAAAAAACATTCACATAGAAACAGTGAAACCCAACAGGCTAAAAATAAATTTTGACACCCCGCCAATTATCTATGAAAATAATAAGGACAAGGGAGTTTTACTTCAAGCAAAATGGTTGCATGGTGCAGATGCAAAAAATTTGAAAGCCAATGTCTACGCAACGGTGCGCAGTACAGAAACAAAATTTGATCATTTTCCAGATTACATTTTTTCTTCCCCTTTAAAAAATTATAACAGCAATGATATCGTACTATTCGATAGCGCTTTAGATGCGAATGGATCTACTCACATTCCTTGTAATTTACATATAGGCAATAATGCACCAGGGATGTTGAAAGCTTCTTTTGTTACTAAAGTTTTTGAAGAAGGGGGAGATTTTAGCATAGACAAAAACACTTGCTTATACTCTCCATTTAAAAGATATGTTGGTCTGCAATTACCAAATGCAGGTGATCCATATTCTAGCTTGTTATTGAACCGCGATTATGTATTTCATATAGCTAGTGTGAATCAATTTGGCACACCAGAAGATGCATCGAAATTGCATTTGAAAATATATAAGATTGAATGGCGTTGGTGGTATGAAACAGATCAAGATGATGCAAGTACTTATTTGAGTAAGTCAGGTACTATTGTGGTGAAGGATACTATTTTGAAATCCATAAATGGAAAAAGTCTGTTCAACTTTATAGCCAGTGCAGATAATTATGCAAGGTATCTTTTTGTGGTCACAGATGAAGAAGGAGGACATGAAACAGGCGCTATCCTTTCTTTCGATTCACCTTACTGGCAAGCCCAAAATTCTACTTCAACAGAAAATGCAACGATGCTTCATTTTTCTTGTGATAAAACCAAATACATGAAAGGGGAACAAGTAAAAGTTACCATTCCATCTGCATCCAAAGGCACAGCTTTAGTGAGTATTGAAAGTGGTAATAAAGTCATAAAATCATATTGGATTAAAACAACTGTAGCAGCAACCAAATTTAATTTTATTGCAACCACCGACATGTCTCCGAATGTATATTTACATGTCACCATGATACAACCACATGCGAATACATTGAATGATTTACCCATTAGAATGTATGGTGTAGTGCCGATACAAGTAGATGATCCTAATACGCATTTGCATCCTGTCATTTCCATGCCTAATGAATTACGACCAGAAAAAATAACCCATATTAATGTGAAGGAATTGACTGGCAAAAAAATGACCTACACTTTAGCTATTGTAGATAATGGATTATTAGACCTTACTAAATTTAAAACCCCAGACGCATGGAGTACCTTTTATGCAAAGGAAGCTTTGGGTGTAAAAACTTGGGACATGTATGATAATGTAATTGGAGCTTATGCTGGTAAATTAGATCACTTATTAAGCATTGGTGGCGATGCCAATTATGATGGATCAAACACGACCAAAGCAAATCGTTTTAAACCCATGACGATTTTTGTTGGACCATTCACCATAGAAGCAAATCAGCATAAAACCCATGCAATTACTATTCCAAATTATGTTGGCAGTGTACGTGTAATGGTTGTAGCACAAAATAATGGTGCTTATGGAGAAGCCGAAAAAAATGTAGAAATTAAAAAACCTTTGATGGTTTTAGCTACTGTCCCTCGAGTGCTATCTCCTAATGAAATGATTCATATTCCAGTGGATGTTTTTGCCATGAAAGAAAATATCAAAGACGTGAAAATAGAATTAGAAAGCAATGATTTATTACAATGGATTGGCAATAAACAACAGTTCATTCACTTCAATAAAATAGGCGATGAAATTGTACCATTTACCATGAAAGTGGCTAGCAAAATTGGTATGGCTAAAATCATAGTGAAAGCAACTTGTGGAAATGAAATTGCCAGACAAGAAATTGAATTAGACATTCGTATGCCAAACCCGCCAATTGCAGTTTCTCAAGAATTAAGTATCCAAGCAAATGAAACTATGCGCTCTGAAATACAGTTTAAAAATATCAAAGGAACTAACGAAGCAAATATTGAATTGTCTTGCATTCCACCGATTAATGTAGAGGGTAGATTATCCTATCTTATTCAATATCCACATGGCTGTATAGAGCAAACTACATCGTCAGCGTTTCCACAATTATATATTTCTCATTTAATGGAATTAAGTGACAAACAGCAAAAACAAACCAGCATCAATATTCAAAAAGCATTGCGTCGCTTACAATTATTTCAAACAAGCAATGGTGGATTTTCTTATTGGCCCGGTGAAAATGAGTCCAATGAATATGGCAGTAATTATGCTGGACATTTTATGTTGGAAGCCGAAAAGCTAGGTTATGCTTTAGCACCAAATTTAAAATCTTCTTGGGTAAAATACCAAACACAACAAGCAAAAAATTGGACGACAAATAATGGTATGTATCCTCGTTCCGAAAGCAATGAATTGATACAAGCATATCGACTGTATACTTTAGCATTAAGTGGCAATGCGGAACTTGGTTCTATGAACAGACTTCGCGAAGAAAACAATTTATGTACAACAGCTAAATGTGAGCTAGCCCTAGCCTATCAAGCCATTGGACAGATTGAAGTTGCCAAACAATTGACAACCAATATCAGCATGCAATTTCCAGTTTACAAAGAATTATCCTATAGCTACGGTAGTGATACACGAGATAAAGCCATTCTTATTGAAACATTTTCTAAACTAAATAATCAAATTATGGTAGCAAATGTAGTGAAAGAATTAAGCGATAAAATGAACAGTAACAATTGGTTTAGCACGCAAGAAACAGCTTATCTTTTAATGGCATTTTGCGATTATTATGGTTTAAGTAAAACAAATGAAATCAATATTTCCTACCAATTGAATAATGGCACTTGGATAAGCAAACAAAGCACGAAATCAATTCTTAAATTGACCTTCAATGAAAATGATATTGCTTCATTTGCGCCCATACAAATAAAAAATAATGGCAAAGTCAAATTGTATGCGAAGCTGATTACAAAGGGTGTTCCAATGATTGGCGATACCTCAATAATCAATAAGCATATTAGCATGCAAGTGATATATAAAACCATGAAAGGCGTACAAATAAATCCGTCACAAATCAAACAAGGTACAGACTTTTATGCCGAAGTGACTATGCAAAATTTGGATAAAACCTACTTAAAGGAAATGTGTTTGAATGAAATTTTTCCAAGCGGTTGGGAGATTCACAATAGTAGAATGGATGAGGAGCAAACGCAGAATAATACAACTCGTTACCAAGACATACGCGATGACAGAGTATATTCCTATTACGATTTAACTGGTGAAAATAAAATCACTGTAAAGATTTTATTGAATGCAACCTATGTTGGCAAGTTCTATATGCCTAGTATTTACTCTGAGGCAATGTATGATAATGCAATTCATGCGAACAGCAAGCCAATGTGGGTGGAGGTGGTGCAGTAGAATGGAGCAGAAGATTACGGTATTGCCATTGGTCTGAACCGTGACCTATTGGTTTAAATGATAATCATGATTTGCATTACTCAATGATTAACTTACGAACATAGTCATTTACTTTTATTAAATAAATACCCTTCCTGAAAGGTGATACATCTATTTGATATCGAGAGTTTGTGGCTTTGAATTTCCTTCTAAGCATTATTCTTTACCTAATCAAAACTATATTTCCCTTTTGTATTTTATGCATACCTGCTTTGGTTTTGTAACGGATAAAATAAAAATAGTTATCGCTTGCCCAGCCAGAGCCATTCCATGCAAAATCAATATCCCTACTACTGTATACTTTATTGCCCCAACGGTTATATACCTCCACTTGTTCTATTGTGATACCTTCTTGATACAAATAGGGAAGATTTAAAATATGCCATACATCATTGATACCATCCTCATTTGGCGTAAAGGCATTGGGTACAATCATAATATCCTCTCCAACAGGAATTGGAATTGGCTTAGTAGTATCACAGCCATTATCTAGCAAAGCACTTAAATCATAATTAGGCATACATGGCGGTGCTGTTACACCCACTTTAGGAAAACGCAAACATCGAGGGCAAAACCCACTACCTAGTCCCTTATTATTTGGTGTATCAAAATAACTCATTTGTTTACTCAATCCTCCAAAATTACCAACATACAATTTATTGTCAGGTCCTAAATACATACTACTATATGAATTAAAAACATTCCATGTAGTATCTAAACCTGCCACCACACTCCATCGGGTACTTGTATCTGAATCTAATAAATCTAATTGTTGAATATTATAATACATATTCACATAAAGAAATCTGCCATTGGGTGAAAATGCTAAACCTTCCGACAATACGTCTACCATAGT
>CAMDVD010000060.1 GCA_945878115.1 Chitinophaga pinensis
GGTGGAAGCACGGTTAGAAAAGTCGAACTTTCAGTTGATTGATCTAATCACAACAGAGGAATATTTTGATAAATTAAGTGGTATAGCAGATGTCGTTCCTCCATCGCTATACCTCACCCTGAAGTGATACGCCAACAAAAACGCCATAAAGAAAAAAATCTTTATGGCGTATCTACTTCAGGGTGGGAGCACACGGGTTCGAACCGCGGACCCTCTGCTTGTAAGGCAGATGCTCTGAACCAGCTGAGCTATGCTCCCTAATTGGGAGTGCGAATATAGAGCAAGTATTTTCTTCTGCAAACTTTATGTGTAAAATTTTTAAAAGAAAAAAAACTGCAAGCCCATAAGCCGGATTCTGTATACATTCAAAAGAATGAAAGCTATCATTTATCTAGTGCAAACATCGCTGATTGCATCCATCTGTCTACCCATGAATATCGAGCGAGCAGCTCTCAAGCATTCACTTATTTGACATTTCAGTATGTAAGGTTTACCCTTCTACAAAATTACTTTCGCAGAATGTGAGCTCTTACCTCACTTTTTCACCCTTATCTGCTTATCGCTAAGAAGACGGTTATTTTCTGTGGCACTCTCTTACCGACATTTTCATGTGGCACCATCTGTTAGGTGGTACATTGCTCTTTACTGTCCAGACTTTCCTCCATAAAATAAATATGGCGATAGCAGAACTTGCAGTCAAGCGAAGATAAACATAAATAAATAGTAGACGGAAAAAGTTGTACGCGAATCAACTACTTCATTTACGAACAACTCCTTTATTTATTGGAATTTCCAACCATAGGTGAGTACAACATTCGTTGTATTATTACTACTTATTGCAGATTGTACATTGGCATTGGATCTGGCAAGCACATATGGCAACTCTTTGGTATTTTGTAAACTATGGATGATTGCTGCATCTAAAAACCAATATTTACCTCTACACCCTATACCTCCCGAAAGGACTGTCCTTCCACCGTAAGATGGATTTTTCTTATCCGGACTACCATAGTTTGCATACCCAGCACGGACACTCCAATCTTTAAATTTCGCTTCTGCTCCAACCCGAATATTTACAGCGCTCTTATACGAATTTTTAATTACTTGATTGATTGCCGCACTTTCATTTTCATAACCTGTGCCATAATCATATTTCATAGAAGAGTAATCGACATATTCCAAATCGGCGGTTAAAAAACCATGCGTATTAAATAAAACCGTTGCACTAGCAATTGCTTTGTAGGGAGTATACAGAGTATAGTTAAAAACTAAAGCTGTATCTTGAACATATTTCGAAATCGGATTACTCAATAAACTATCTGTATGTGATTCCATCGTAATGGATGAACTATCTTTCATGTCAAATGCAGTTGGCGTGTGTAATGCAATCCCAAACCTAAAATTTAAAACTGGTTTGAATATTGCCCCAATTTTTAAATTTACCCCAGTACCTTCTGTTCTCAAATTCTCTGTAAAATGCATGAATTTAAAATTGTTCGACAGGTTTCCAGAAATATCTTCTTCGTTAAATTGTAATGCTCGTTTATAATTAATTCTATCAATGCCCAAAGTGGCACCTAATAATATTTTTTCCTTATAGTTTCCTCCAGCACTAATGACAAATTCATTCATTCCACCGGATTGAAAAACCTTTTTTGTTTGTTGAATTCCGTCCTCATAAGGCACATAACTTTTGGCTTTATTGCTATCGCCACCAATAGAAAAATCTCTGTCAATCAAATAAGTTTGATAAGCAGAATATGCAGCGAAATTGACAGCAGACAATGTATTCGCATTTAGCCCACCAAGAGCATTAAAGTCCTCTGCGTAACGCTCTATTAAAGAATTAGAATAGTTCTTACCGGTATAACTATATTCATTTTTAAATGTCAATAAGCGATTTAAACCAAATGCAAAAGAAGCCGTTTTCCAATTACTCCTTCTATAAGAGTTACCTTTCTTCGCATTTGTAAGAACCATCCCTATATGCGATAAATTCAATTTAGAACTATTTGAAGATAAACTCGAACCTAGATAGTCTGAAGAATTGTTATTAATCGAAAAAGAAGGGGAAAAAGAAAGTTCATTACTACGGTAAATACCAATGCCAGCGGGATTAACGGATAAAGAACTAAAATCACCTCCAATACTCCCAAGAGCAGATCCTATCCCCATTCCTCTAGCAGTTCCTTGATATTGAATAAATCCATATCGTAATGCATCGGTTTGATCTTGTGCAATTGTTGCTTTACATGTTATAAATATAACAATAAGTAAGCAAAAAAAACTTTTACTCATTTTTTATAAAATTAAAATCGTTAATAATATTTTCTAATCCTTAAAACTGAACTATCGACGTCTTCCACCACCTCCGTTGCTAGAAGGAGGAGCCGAAGGCATATTCATACGAGGTGATTCTTGGCGAGGTCTTTCTTGGCGGTTCTCTCGTCTTGGTGCTTCCTGAGTTGATTCTCTACTTTCTCTTCGAGACTCTTGACGAGATTGTTGTTCTGCACGTTGTCTCGATTGCATTTCGGCATTACGTTGTTGTTCAGCACGTTGTCTTTCTTGCATGTCTGCATTTCGTTGTTGCTCAGCACGCTGTCTTTCTTGCATTTCGGCATTACGTTGTTGTTCAGCACGTTGTCTTTCTTGCATGTCAGCATTGCGTTGTTGCTCGGCACGCTGTCTTTCTTGCATTTCCGTATTACGTTGTTGCTCAGCACGTTGTCTTTCTTGCATTTCCGTATTGCGTTGTTGCTCGGCACGTTGCCTTCCTTGCATTTCCGTATTACGTTGTTGCTCAGCACGTTGTCTTTCCTGCATTTCCGTATTACGTTGTTGCTCAGCATTTTTTCTTGTTTGACTAGGGGTAGCAATCTGTTGATTTGTTTGTTGCGTTCTATCTTGCGCCCCTTGTCTTTGTGTCGTAGTCGTTGTTGTATTCATTGAATTACTTGACTGACGATTTGTTTCTTGAATAAGCCTAGGAGAACTATTAGTTTGTACTTTTCTGGCGTCAATTGTATTATGTGCTGGACTTTGAAGTGAACTATTTACCTCTTGATTATTATTTCTAGAATCATATTTTCTAGCATTTTCATTTGCACGAATTGGACTAGTACTAGAATTTACTTTGTTTCTTTCAAGATTCAGATTAGTAGAAGTATTATTTCTAATAGTTGTATTAATTTCCATATCTCTTTTTCGCTCTGGTCTTTGTAAAGTAACCTCATTACTTACAGAAGAACGAGGTCCGTATCTATAATTAGAAGATCGACCGCCGGTATAATTATTATCGTAATAACCATTATAATACCCATCCCAATAACCATTATAATACCCGTTGTAATATCCATTGCCATAACCATTGTAATACCCATTTCCATAACCGTTATAAAAACCATTCCCATAACCCCAATTGTTTCCCCATCCACAACGACCAGAATTCCATCCACCGCCGTAACCCCAATTTGTATAAGGGTTATATCCAAAACCTATATACCATGAATTCCCATAACCGTTGTAATAATTGCAAGAATTACCTCCATACCAAATTGGATTGCCCCAACCTATAGACCAAGATGGATAACTATAATTCCAATCCCACCAATAAGGATCTATGTAAAAACTACTGTAATAAGAAAATGTCCAAAAATGACGATTGAATCTTCTCAATCGACTTGCATAATAATACTCATCATCATCGTAATCTATATAATCATCATCATCAAAATTTTGGCTTTGATTTGACTGATAATTAGAATTGCTATTTGAATAAGTATCATAATTGTTTAACTTATTTTGCTCATTTTGAGAAGAATTCGGTTGAACATCCTTATCTTCTTGTTGAGTACTAGGTGATCCATTTATATAAATGTCATCATTAAATTGTGCTTGGATAGTATTTAAACTATAAAAGAAAATAATTAGTAATAGAGTAAGTACTTTTTTCATTTTAAATAATTTATAATGTTAAAATCGTTTTCGAAATTACTGCCTTCGACCCACAACTACAAAATAAGTTAAACTTAATCCGAAAAAAAAAGAAGCATTAACATAATATAAATATTTACGAGAAAATGCTTCGGAAAGACGATTCGGATTTATAGTAAAAGATAAATTCATTTAGAAACAAATAGATTATGTGAGGTGAGAAAGATTCTGTTATTTTACCGCCTAGAAATCACCTATTTAATAGCCTAATATTTTGTATGAGTAAAGCAATTACATCAAGAAATGAAGATTATAGCCAATGGTATAATGACTTAATCATTAAAGCTGGACTTGCCGATTATAGCGCCGTTCGCGGTTGCATGGTCATTAAACCTTACGGGTATGCCCTTTGGGAAAATATGCAACAAGTACTGGATAAAAAATTTAAAGATACAGGACACGAGAATGCTTACTTTCCTTTATTTGTGCCTAAAAGTTTGTTTGAGGCCGAAGAAAAAAATGCAGAAGGCTTTGCCAAAGAATGTGCTGTTGTAACGCATTATCGATTAAAAAATGACCCCTCCAATCCAGGCAAACTAATTGTTGATCCTGAAGCAAAATTAGAAGAAGAATTAGTTGTACGCCCTACATCAGAAGCAATTATTTGGAATACTTACAAAAAATGGATACAATCCTACAGAGATTTACCCATACTAATTAATCAATGGGCAAATGTAGTTCGATGGGAAATGCGCACTCGCCTTTTTCTAAGAACAACAGAATTTCTATGGCAAGAAGGTCATACTGCACATGCAACCCAAGAAGAGGCAATCCATGAAACAAAGCAGATGATTAATATCTATGCTTCTTTTGCAGAAGATTGGATGGCATTACCAGTAATACAAGGTGTAAAAAGTGCAAGTGAACGTTTTGCAGGTGCAGAAGACACCTATACAATAGAAGCGCTAATGCAAGATGGGAAAGCATTGCAAGCTGGAACATCTCATTTTTTAGGTCAAAATTTTGCAAAAGCATTTGATGTTACTTTTATCAATAAAGAAAACAAATCAGAATTAGTTTGGGCAACATCATGGGGTGTGTCAACACGACTTATCGGTGCATTAGTGATGGCACACAGTGATGATCAAGGTTTAGTATTACCTCCAAAATTAGCGCCAATTCAAGTTGTCATTGTTCCAATTTATAAAGGCGAAGAAAGCAAACCTGTTATTGATGCAAAAGCTACGGAGATTTTGAATGCATTGAAAGCAAAAAACATCAAAGCTAAATATGATGCAAATGAAAATAACCGACCAGGTTGGAAATTTGCCGAGTATGAAATGAAAGGAATTCCAGTTCGAATTGCAATTGGCTTAAAAGACATTGAGAATAATGTGGTAGAGGTTGCTCGCCGAGATACAAAAACCAAAGAGGCTATGCCCATTGATGGAATAGCAAATACAATAGAAAATCTATTGGATGAAATTCAACAATCTATATTCCAAAAAGCACAAGAATTTCAAACCACACATATTACTGCTGTGAATTCATGGGAAGAATTTGTAGAAGTGTTAGACACAACGACTGGTTTTATTAGTGCGCATTGGGATGGAACAGCAGATACGGAAAATCAGATTAAAGAAAAAACGAAAGCCACTATACGTTGTATTCCTTTGGGTAATCCATTAGAAGATGGACATTGTATACTTTCAGGAAAGCCAAGTACACAGAGGGTTTTGTTTGCCAGAGCTTATTAAATTTACACAAATATTCCTTTTCTCTTTTGCCGATAAAAATTATCCACTTTTTAATTATTTTTGAACGATGATGCAAAATGAACAATCTCTATTCCAAATAAGCTTAGATGATGAAGCGATTTTTCAATGCAAAGAAATTTCTAAATGGGCGAAATTTTTAGGCATTATTGGTTTTGTATTTTTAGGACTTTTATTACTAGTGTCCATAGCTACAACCTTTTATTTAACGCATACAAGTGGATTAGGAACACTCATCGGATCTATTTATCTTGCAGTTGTTGGTATTTACATTTATCCTGTATTCGCTTTGTTTAGATTTGGCAAATGGATGAAGATGGCACTTACGAATGCAGACCAAGTTCTATTCAACAAATCTTTAAAATCATTGAAGAACTGCTTCTTGTACATAGGCATTGTCACCATTATTTTAATTTGCATTTATGGTGTCCTAGCACTTGTCGGACTTATTACCGCAGCAAGTTCATTAAATTAAATTAAATGGAAGAAAGTAAAAATGTTCTAAGTGAATCTAGTAAGTTACACATGATGCAAACTGTATCATGGGCTAGGTATTCAGGAATCATCAGTATTGTAAATTTGATATTGAGTTTTTTCCAATTTGCGGTTGGTGGTATAAAAGGTAATCCGCTTTTTATGCTAAGTTTTTTTGGATTTATTATTTCAGGAGCGATCAGTTTATACATGGCTATCAACTTACTCAATTACGCCAAGTTTTTAAAAATGGGTATTGAACAAGAAAATTCAACCAAAATATATGAAGCACTTTATCATTTAAGGGTGTATTTCAAAATCATAGGTATTTTATTTATTGTACTACTCTCTTTAATCGCCTTATTTATTATTGTTGCTATTATAGCTGCCATATCAAAATTATAATTTTTAAAATTGGAACAATCAAACTCTATCCTAAGCTCATCTGAATTGGATTCCGCTGGAATTCATGAATTAAACTATGCAGGAAAATGGTCCAAGTTTATTGGCATTGTGTACATTGTTTCTAGTGTGTTGGTATTTCTTACCATGGCCGGTATGTTCATTGCTTTTGAATACTTAGCAGACATAAACGAAATTGCAGATTATGGACGAAATCTCTATGGCATTAGCGATGAGGCGATGTCCTTTTTATTGGGTGCAGGCAAATGGCTATTCATTATCATGACCCTCATTACATCGGGTGTGCTTTTTAGAAATGGGTATTTATTATTGAAATTTGGAACATCCTCCAGATCCTATTTTTTCTCTAATCAAGAAGAGTATTTGGTCAATTCTTTTCGGTATCTCACTCGTTATTTTATGATTACTGTAGCGCTTAGTATTTTTTCTACGATAACAACTATTGTTGCGATTATCTATTATTTTACTTTATAAAAAATATTAACTGCATTTTATTTTAAATAAATTCTTTGGGCGGCACGCACGCTTTTCGTTCCAATCTTTTTGCTGCAAAGCCAGCAAAAAGGATTTCCACTACAATCGTTGCCGCAATACAGTCACTAAAGAAGCTTATTTCTCAACTAGCATTTTTAGATTATCCAATACATGAAGTCATCCTAAAAAATTATATCCTTACTCCCTTATTGCAACTTATATTTGTCCTTTCTCAAAATAATATTCATGAGCACAGGCGCATTCAAACCCAAAATAGGCATAACAACTGGTGATATCAATGGCATCGGCATCGAACTGATTATAAAGTCATTTGCAGAACACAAATTACTTGAATTTTGTACCCCTATTATTTTTGCCTCCAACAAAGTCATTAATTTTTATAAAAATACAATGGGCGAAACTGCTCTTCAATTCCATGGCACCAAAGATCTTCAAGTGCTTAATGCCAAAGGAATCAATGTTTTTAATTGTTGGGAAGAAGAGGTAGCAGTTACGCCTGGTATCATGAATGATATTGGCGGCAAGTATGGTATTCGTTCTCTCATGGTGGCAACACAATGCTTAAAGGATGGACAATTGGATGGACTTCTCACAAATCCCATTCACAAAAAAAATTCCCAAACACATGATTTTAATTACAGTGGACATACGCCATTTTTGAAAGAAAAATTTGGCGTTAAAGATGTGGCAATGATGCTCTGCGCAGAAAATATAAAAGTCTCCTTACTTACCGAGCATGTTCCAATTGCAGACGTCAGTAAGAACATAACTTATGAAGGAATATTGAGTAAAGTAAAAATTATTCAAGATAGTTTAATCAAAGATTTTGGTATAGACAAACCCAAAATCGCCTTATTAGGTTTGAACCCACATGCTAGCGACAATGGACTTATCGGTAAAGAAGAACAAGCCATCATTTTGCCCGCTATTGAAAAATTAAAAAGTGACGGATATTTGGTTTATGGTCCATATAGTGCCGACGCTTTTTTCGCACGCCAACAAGACCAAAATTTTGATTGTGTTTTAGCCATGTATCATGACCAAGGTCTTATTCCATTTAAAAGTTTTGATAAAGGATTAGGTGTCAATTATACAGCTGGGCTTCCTGTTGTGCGCACCTCTCCAGATCATGGAACAGCCTTCGATATTGCAGGAAAAAATCTTGCGGATAATAGTTCATTTCTTCATGCACTATTTATGTGTATTGATATCCTTCATCATCGTGCTGGATACGCTGAAAATACTAAAAATAAATTGCAAAAAAATTCTCGCAATCAATTCAAAAAATCGAAAGATGATATTGTAGAATAACAGTTCTGAATTTTTGATTCCTAATTTTGTTGCAATGCTCCATACCACGATTAAAGATATTACCTTAGATGAAGTGCAACAAATCGTACAGCCTAGCTCTGCTTGGAAAATCGTGAATTCACTTATCGAAAAAGAATTAGTTAGTGTATATGAAAACTTGCAGGAAAACTACCAACCGAAAAAAGTTAATTATGTTTTTCTGCACGAACAATATCAGCAAGAAGCGGAATTAAAAAAGCTGTTTACGGTTTTAGATAAAGCACCGAAGCAGCTAAATATTTTACTTCAATTTTTACATCTACACCAAAAAGAAACGGATGTATTACAAACGGAATTACTCAAGCTTTCTTTAGCCACATCCAGTCAATTACAAGCACTCGTACAAAAAGGAATTTTTGTTGTAAAAAAAATAGAAATAGATCGACTGCAATATGATAAAGTAGATGCCATTGAACCCAATATTTTAAATGAATTACAAGCCAGTGCATACACAAATATCTTATCTGGCTTTGCAGAAAAAAAACCAATTCTTCTCAAAGGCATCACTGGTAGTGGTAAAACCCATCTTTATTTTAAACTCATTGAAGACTGCATAGCGCAAGGAAAGCAAGCCTTGTATTTGCTTCCTGAAATTGCACTCACGGCACAAATCATTAGAAAACTTCGTTCCACATTTGGCAATCGTATTGGTATTTATCATTCTCGTTTTAGTAATAATGAACGAGTAGAAGTATGGCACAAAATTCAACATCGTGAAGTGGATATTGTCATTGGTGCAAGATCGGCATTGTTCCTTCCTTTCATCGATTTGGGTTTAATCATTGTGGATGAAGAACATGACACTTCCTACAAGCAAATGGATCCTGCGCCTCGTTACCAAGCACGAGATGCTGCTATTTATTTGGCACATCAAATGCAAGCAAATATTATTCTTGGATCTGCAACACCGTCTTTTGAAAGTTATTATAATGCCCAACAAGGCAAATACAAATTGGTTGAATTAAACCAACGCTATGGCACGGCTACATTGCCAGAAATTACCATTATCGATAGCAAAAAAACACAGCTGGAAAAAACACAAAAAGGAATTTTTTCCACTCAATTAATAAACGCCATTCAAGCTTCTCTTACGCAAAAAAAACAGGTCATTCTTTTTCAAAACCGAAGAGGTTATTCTCCATTTTCTATGTGTAGCACTTGTGGTTGGGTGCCGCATTGTAAATATTGTGATGTGTCATTGACTTACCATAAACTAACAGACAAATTGCATTGCCATTATTGTGGCTCTAAATCAGCCTATGTCAAAATTTGTCCTGCATGTGGTGGACATCATATCACTGCAAAAAGTTTTGGCACAGAAAAAATTGAAGATGATATCAAGGCTATTTTTCCTCATGCTAGAGTGCAGCGTTTTGATTGGGACGCCATGCGAATAAAAAATAAGTACAGTGAAATTATTCGCCAATTTGAAAAAAAAGAAATTGATATTTTAGTGGGTACGCAAATGGTGGTGAAAGGTCTTGACTTTGAACATGTCAATTTGGTTGGCGTACTAAGTGCCGATAGCCTTCTTTCTTATCCTGATTTTAGGGTGAATGAAAGGGGATTTCAATTGCTAGAACAGGTAGCAGGAAGGGCTGGAAGGAAAGCCGATAAAGGACATGTATTTATTCAAATGTACAAAACAGATTCACCTATCATACAGCATCTTCAAGCACATGATTTTACAGGATTTTATGCGGAAGAAATGATTACGCGCAAGGAGTTTAATTATCCGCCATATACTCGGATGATAAAAATTATTTTAAAACATAAAATACAAGCGACTGTAAGTGCCGCAGCGCAAATGTTAGCACAAGAAATTAATCAACTTCCAAACACCATTATTTTTGGTCCTGCCGAACCAGGTATTGCTCGCATTCGAAATCAATATTTGCAAGAAATTTTATTAAAAACAAATAAGGACACCGAATTAAATAAAGCCTTAAAAAAGATAATCAAAGAAAAAATTGCCATCCTAAGCACAACCAAAAATTTCACTACTGTTACTGTACAAATTGATGTAGATCCTTGATGAGAAAGTCCTTGCTCCGATTTTTTTAATTGCGATTTATTTTAAAATGAAATTATCTTTAAAATCTGATTTTACATTTTAGCTCAATCCATATTGTTCACTAGACAATTCCTGCATGAAAAAAAATATCCAATATTCGATTCTATTTTACCTTTTCTTTTTTGTTGGATATAGTCCTTCGCTTTTTGCAAAATCCTCTTCCAGCTTTCGAACGGTTGGCTATTATTGCGGTACAACTATTCCAGTTGATAGTTTTGAAATTGAAAAATTAACACACCTTATCTTTTGTTTCGGCGGTATCAAAGAAAATAAATTTCATATCCATTCCAGTTTAGATAGTGCTACCATAAAAAGAATGGTGGAATTAAAAAGTAGAAATCCTAAACTGAAAGTTATGTTATCTCTCGGTGGCTGGGGTGGCTGCAAAGATTGTTCTGATGCATTTAATTCTACGAACGGACGAAAACAATTCGCACTTTCTGTCAAAGAAATAAGTCATTATTTTAAAACAGACGGTATTGATTTGGATTGGGAATACCCTGCCATCAAAGGCTTTCCGGGACACACATACGACAAAGCGGATCAAAATAATTTTACCGCTTTACTCAAAGAATTGAGAGAAGTGAATGGGAAAAATTTTGAAATTAGTTTTGCGGCTGGTGGGTTCACCTCTTATATCGATTCATCCATTCATTGGAAAGCCATATTACCTTATACCAATTTCATCAATATAATGAGCTATGATTTGGTACATGGATTTAGTAAAGTGAGTGGTCATCATACACCGCTATATTCTACAAAAAAACAAATAGAGTCTACCAATCATGCGGTAGAAATGCTACTACAAAAAGGAGTTCCTGCAAATAAATTGGTGATAGGTGCAGCATTTTATGGACGCTTTTTTTATATCGAACTTGGCAATCCTGTAGATTTGTATATGCCTTGTACATTTGCACATGGCTTCTCTTCAAAGGATAGCAAGGATTCACTTTCGGAGCAAAATGGATTTATAAAATATTGGGATGATATTGCAAAAGCGCCGTATGCCATCAATACTGAGAGAAGATTATTAGCTACTTATGATGATGAACAATCGATTGCTTTGAAAACAAAATATGCCGTTCAACATAAATTAGGCGGCATTATGTTTTGGCAATTGTATGATGATAAATTTCACCAAGGATTGTTGGACATTATTCATAAAAATAAATAAGCCCATTCATCTTTTTTCATTCATCTTCGATTTATATTTTAGGTTTAGCCTAATTCATTTGTTCGGAGCGTATTCTAAATTGGAACTTATAAGAATCTTTTGTTCTTTTGTCTTGATACAAAAGAACCAAAAAATCAAGGCTGTGGATAGTTTATACCGATGTGAAAAATAGAAAGGTTATCCACTTTTCAATCGGCATAATCCCATCTAAGATTTATAAAATAGGCTAAAGTGCTATTTTACAAATCAAGATGGAATTAGCTAAAAAATGTTCATGCTCGACGCAAATCGTCCAAACTCTCCAGCTGCCTTCGGCTGGCTGTCTCAAACAGGGACGATTTGTTCGCCGACCACTCCATTTTTTTTAACGCCAAACTATCCAAGGCCATTTGCAAGTACATCATTCAAGGCAACAATTTGAAATACTTCTATTTATTCTTCATTCCATTTATTTTCTTCATTCTATTTTAAATCCTTCAAACCTTGCCGTACAAAAAACCTACTAAATCGGCAATTAATTTCTATGCAAACATTCACAACTCTTTAATAAACAATGCCTTACTTTTACCGCTCATTTAAAAGCATTATATGAATATCCCTTTTTTAAAGAAAAAAGATCCAAACGCGCCTGTTAAGAAAAAAACCATTGCTCGCGAATGGCTCGATGCCGCTGTATTTGCCATTATAGCTGCTACCATTATTCGCACATTCTTCATTGAAGCCTATACTATTCCTACTCCGTCTATGGAGAAATCCCTTTTAGTCAATGATTATTTATTCGTTAGTAAAATGCATTACGGCGCTCGCTTACCCATGACGCCTTTAGCCATTCCATTTGTACATCATACCTTACCTATTTTCAATTCTCAATCTTATACCACATTAATTAAAGCGCCTTACAAACGTCTTTGGGGATTTAGTGATGTAGAACGCAATGATGATATGGTTTTTAACTGGCCACAAGACCATGAAAATAATAGACCAGTGGATAAAAAAGAAAATTATATCAAACGTTGTGTTGCCTTGCCAGGGGATAGTATTCAAATTAAAGAAAGGGTGCTTTACGTCAATGGACAACCAGCATACAAACCTAAATACCAACAATTTTTATATCATGTTGCTATGTACCCAACCGGTTATGACTTGAGCGAAGAGACACAGAAAGATTTAAACGTATATAATTTGGATGATAACGGACAACCCATTCCAAATATGTATAGCCTGACTGAAGATGATGTAAAAAATATTAAAGCCATTCCAAACGTGGTTGTGCGTTTGTATGATACACTCACGGGTATGTATAAACCAGGTATGGCGCAAGCAGATTGTTTCCCACGCGACACAGCACATTTCAAATGGAATCAAGATAATTATGGTACCATGTGGATTCCTAAAAAAGGGGTGACGATAAATTTAACCCATGAAAATATTGCCTTATACAGAACAGTTATTACAGAATATGAACACCACACTTTAGATGAATCTTCTTTTCCTTTTATCATTGATGGTAAAGCCTCCAGCACTTATACCTTTGCCATGAATTATTATTGGTTGATGGGTGATAATCGCCACAACTCACTAGATTCAAGATTTTGGGGCTATGTACCTGAAGACCATGTAGTTGGTAAGGCTTGGTTTATTTGGATGAGCTATGGCAAACAAGGTATACGATGGAGTCGACTTTTCCGTAGTGTGAAAGCTTTAGAAAATTAATATCTTCTACAAAAAATATCCGCGATTTAAAAATATACTGTTTAATTTAGTGTCTGCAAATTGCACTTCACAAAATTATATACCATCTATATTTTCATGAATGATTAGTTTGTTCTGAAAATAATTAAAGGAAATTTTAACATGAAAATCGCTCTACCCCTTACACTGTATTGTCTTCTTTTTTGTTTACAAATTCAGGCACAAACATCTGGCTCTACGGAAGTGATTCCACCAACTTCAGCAGAATATTTTGCATCTGCCATGAAGTATAAAGCAATTGAAAATTATACTGAAGCTTCACGTTCATTAGCCAAAGCACTGGCAGCAGACCCACAAAATGACCAATACAAGAAAGAAATGGCTGAATTACAATACCTCAGAAACGCTTTCTATGAGGCTATTCCATTGTATGAAGCCATAGTAAAAACGGATACGGAAAATATTATTTACCTTACTCGTTTGGCAGAAATGTATAGCATGAGTCAGCAAAAAATGAAGGGCGTATTTTACGCCAATAAAGTATTGAAGTTAAATCCAACAGATGGTCAAACGAACAAAATATTAGCCAAAACATATTTTGACGTCCAATACTATCCTAAAGCCATTACGCAATATTTATTAGCAGAAAGAGTATTTCCAATGGATAAAGAAATCCCACATAAGTTGGCAAATTGCTATGCTCAACTTGGCAAATTTGCAGATGCCATGCAATACTATGATCGATGCATAGAGTTAGAACCAAATAACACATCCATCATGGTTGAAGCTGGAGAAATGTGTTATGATGCGAATAATTTTAAACTAGCTAACGTCTTATTTCAAGACGCAGAAAATAAGGGTTATACACCATCCAAATCTTTTTATGATACTTGGGCTTTGATACAAGTAGAAATGAAAAATTATAACTTGGCATTAACCTATTACGGCAAAGCAAAAGAATTTGCACCTTATGATAAAGATATCAATTTATCCATTGCAGAAACCTATATGAAAAAAGGTGACTATAGCAAAAGCAGAGAAGTCCTGGATGAATTATTGGAAATGAATCCAAATGATGCAGATGTAATTTATACCAAAGGAATGACTTACTTCAAAGCCGGCAATACAGAAAAAGCAGAACAATTTTTTAATCAAGCCTTTGAAATAAATCCAGCATTAAAAAGTTTACGTACAACGAAGAGTAGCTTCTAACTTTTTTATTTTTCCCTTCTATCCAAAGTAAATCCAAAAGTAGATCCAACATCAATACTGCTGCGGCAATTAACCGTTTGTCCATGCGCTTCTATGATATGTTTTACAATTGCCAAACCTAATCCTGTTCCACCCACTTTTCTGGATCTCGCAGAATCTGTTCTATAAAATCTTTCAAAAACGCGAGGCACTTGGTTTTTCAACATGCCAATGCCATCATCCGAAATTTCAATTAAAATAGTTGCCTTATCTACTTCATAAATACCTGCATTTGTTTCTCCTGATTCTTTGCCGTACTTAATCGAATTTTCTACCAGATTCACCAGCACTTGTTTAATTTTTTGTTTGTCAGCAAAAACCTCGACTGGCTTTTCACATCCTTTTTTAATGATTAAATTAATTCGTTTTTTCTCTGCTTTTTGTGCTAATTCCAGATACACTTCTTTCAGTAAATCTTGAATAATAAAAGGATGTTTTACAATGGGAATATTATTGGATTCCAGATTGGAAATAATATCTAAATCATCCACCAAATCCGCAAGTCTATCAATACTTCTTGCTGCATTTTCTAAAAACTTGTGATTAACATTTTCATCATGAATCGCACCATCCAATAAGGTATGAATATAACCTTGCGCAGAAAAAATGGGAGTCTTTAATTCGTGAGAAAGGTTCATCAAAAATTCTCTCCGGAATAATTCATTATTTCGTAATTGTTCAATTTCTGTAGAGCGTTCTATAGCCCATTGTTCCACATCTTCACTTACTTCTTCAATTGTTTTCGGTGGCAATAATTCCTTGGCATAAAACTCTTCCCTTTTCGTTGCTTTTTTATTAGAAATGAACTTATAAATCAACTTTATTTTTCGATAAATAAATTGCTCTAAAATGGAATAAATCAGTAAATAGGTAATTGCACCAACTATTGCAAAGGCTATAAAAAAATACAACCAACTTGCTGTAAAAATGAATACTAATACACTGGATAATGTAGCGATACTAATGCTTGCAAAAAGTGCAAGTAAGTTTGGCGATAAATTTTTACTTTTAAACACGATGCGAAAATAACACTCAATCGCTGATTAAATTTCAAATTTATATCCAACACCTTTCACTGTGCTGATATAATCGGCATTCAGTTTTTGTCTAATTTTTCTGACATGCACATCAATGGTTCTATCACCTACTATAACCTGATTTCCCCAAACTGTATTCAAGATTTCTTGACGTAAAAAAACACGACCAGGCTTAGACGCCAACAAGGCAAATAATTCAAATTCTTTTCTAGGTAAAGAAACATTTTCGCCATTATGCACAACCAAAAATTTCTCTCTGTTTATTTCTAAATTCGGGAAGTGCAAGGTTTTTGCATCATCTTTTCCTAATCGACGAAAAGCGGAATGGACACGAGATACAAGCAATTTTGGTTTAATTGGTTTCGTGATATAATCATCAGCGCCAATTTCCAATCCCCGTATTTCAGATTTTTCATCCGATAAGGCGGTTAAAAAAATAATCAAGGTATCATTATACTCTTGGTTTGCACGCAATTCTATGCAAGTTTGTATACCATCTTTATATGGCATCATCAAATCCAATAATATTAAATTGGGTTTAAATTTTTTCGCAATTTCCAAAGCTTCCACTCCATTTGAAGCAGTAGTACATTCATAACCATTAAGCTCCAAATTGTATTTTACAATTTGTAAAATATCTGTTTCGTCATCGACTATCAATACTTTACCTAACTTACTCTCCATGTACGAATTTTTACAAAAGTAATTCCGTAGCTGACTTTTTACTACTTAAATGGATTACGAAATTGTTAAGCATTAAACTACCATTAAAAACCCAATTTAATGATATTCGTCATATTACCGTAATTCTATTTCTTTCTAGCCTTGAATGCTATTAACTTTGCGCAAACTAATTGTAGATCATCTATATGAAAGCGCATGCAACATGCAACAATAAAAGACAAAAAAAGATGCCCTATCTTCAGTTGGGATATTTATGTATACTGTCTTTCACAATACTTCTTTCTTGTGGTAAAAAACAAGAAACGACTTCCCCAATCATAGAAAAAATTACGGAATCCGTTTACGCATCTGGTTATGTAAAAAGCAATCATCAATATCAAGTATTTGCTAAAACTAGCGGCATCTTACAAAAGGCAAATGTCCAAAAAGGAGATATGGTCCACAAAGGGCAAGTACTCTTTACGATTAATCAAACCCTTTCTATTTTGAATCATGACAATGCGAAATTAGTTGCCGCAAATGCAGATTACCAAACCAATGCAGACAAATTAAATGAATTAAAACTAGCCATTGATCTAAGCAAAAAGAAAATGGACATGGAGCAATTGACCCTTACTCGTCAACAAAGATTATGGTCTAACGAAATAGGTACAAAATTTGAATTGGAACAAAGAGAGTTAACTTTTGCCAATGCAAAATCGGCGTATGAATCCGCAGAATTGCGATATACTGAATTGCAAAAACAACTAAATTTTGCTTCCAACCAAAGCAAAAAAAGTTTGGAAATTAGCAAGTCCATGATGGATGATTATCAAATTCGTAGTGATGTGGAAGGCAAAATTTATTCCATTTTCAAAGAAGAAGGTGAAATGGTTACACCCCAAGTTCCACTTGCTTTGATAGGCGATGCAAGCAACTATATTTTAATATTACAAGTGGATGAAAATGACATTGTACATATTCATCCGGGTCAACAACTATATGTTACAATGGATAGTTATAAAGGCCAATTATTCCAAGCAAACATTACAAAAATAAATCCACTGATGAATGAACGTAGTCGTTCTTTTGAAGTAGAAGCCAGCTTTACACAACAGCCTCCTGTGTTGTATCCGAATCTAACCGTAGAAGCAAATATTGTGTTGCAAAGCAAAGAAAATGTATTGACCATTCCTCGCAAATATTTAGTGGATGACGAATATGTTTGGATTTCAGCAACAGAAAAAAGGAAAGTGAAAGTGGGTTTGAAAGATTATCAAAAAGCAGAAATTTTGGAAGGACTTTCCACAAAAGATAAAATTTATTTGCCAAAATAATGAACAACAAACTCATACTGGTTATAGCCAAATCATTGTTGTTGGCAAGATGGAAGCAAACTCTAGTAGCTGCTGTAGGCGTCACTTTCAGCATTACCATGTTTATTACTTTGTTGGGTTTTATGACTGGCTTAAATGATTTACTGGATGGACTTATTTTGAACCGTACGCCCCATGTGCGTTTGTTTAATGAGGTAAAACCAAATCCAGAACAACCAGCGACTTTTTCGAAAGACCTAGGCTATACCTTCATTCATTCCATCAAGCCAAGTGGTAATGGTCAGAATATTGACAATGCAACGGCTATCATGCAGAACTTAAAAAAAGATCCTCGTGTATTCGGCGTTGCGCCAAAAGTAAGTGCACAAGTTTTTTATAATGTTGGCAATATCGATATCAATGGCGTTATCAATGGCGTGGATGTAGAGTCAGAAGCACGCTTATTTAAATTCCAAGATTATGTACCAGCCGGAAATTATTTAGATTTAAAAAATGTACCGAATAGTATCATTTTAGGCAAGGCTGCTGCCGACAAAATGCTAGCGAATATTGGGGATGTAATACAAGTAACTACACCACGTGGTGATAGACAATCCTTGAAAGTGGTTGGGTATTTTCAATCTGGTTTAGCCGATTTAGACAAGGTGCAGAGTTATGCATCCTTGGCAACAACCCAAAAATTATTAGGCAGACCAATCAGTTATATCACCGACATAAATATCAAATTAAATAACATTGCATTGGCACCAGCTTTAGCTGTTGAATATAAAAAAATGTTTGATACAGATGCAGAGGATATTCAAACAGCCAATGCACAATTTGAAACAGGAAGTAATGTGCGAAGCATTATTTCTTATGCCGTTGGTATCACCTTATTGATTGTTGCTGGCTTTGGTATTTACAATATTTTGAACATGATGATTTATGAAAAAATGGACTCCATTGCTATACTCAAAGCAACTGGATTTTCTGGTCGTGATGTGAAAAGGATATTTACAACCATCGCATTATCCATTGGCATAGTAGGTGGTCTTTTCGGATTGGGATTTGGATTTATTTTATCCCATATCATTCACCAAATTCCATTTAATACGGTGGCATTACCAACGGTCAAAACTTTTCCTGTTAATTATAATTTGAAATTCTATCTCATCGGCATTTCATTTTCCATTATCACCACTTATTTCGCAGGATTATTTCCTGCTCGTAAAGCAAGCAAAATAGATCCAGTCATCATTATCAGAGGAAAATAATATGGAAGAAATCATACTTGAAGCCAAATCTATTTGTAAAAGTTTCCACGATCCAGTGACCATCCCTATTTTAAAGGAAGTTAGTTTTTCTGTCAACAAAGGAGATTTCGTTTCTATCATTGGTAAATCGGGTTGCGGAAAATCTACCTTGCTCTATATTCTATCTACGATGGATACGGATTATGAAGGAGAATTGATCATTGACAAAGAATCGATGACCAATAAAAAGGAGAACGAATTGGCTAAAATTAGAAATGAAAAAATTGGATTCGTATTTCAATTTCATTACTTGCTCAATGAATTTTCTGTATTGCGAAATGTGATGTTGCCAGGCATTAAACTGGGTAAATTTTCTGAAAAGGAAATTGAACACCATGCCATGGAAAAACTAAGAATTTTAGGTATACAAGAACAAGCACTCAAAATGCCCAATCAATTATCGGGTGGACAAAAACAAAGAGTAGCTATAGCCCGCGCCCTCATCAATAACCCGCACATCATTATGGGCGATGAACCAACTGGTAATTTAGATAAAAAAAATACAGAAATCGTGTTTGATATTTTTAGCCAATTGGCAGCTGAGTTTAATCAAACATTATTGATAGTGACGCACGACAATGAATTCGCTTCTCGCACGCAAAGGATTATTGAAATGGAAGATGGGCGGATAATAAAGTAGTGTTATTTCGGCTGCGCTCAATACAAGTCGGCTTACTTCGACTACGCTCAGTACAAGTCGCCTATGCTCAGCACACCGCGACTTCGCTCAGTACACCGCGACTACGCTCAGTCCACGTCGACTGCGCTCAGCACAGGATTTCGGCATTATTTTAAAAATTCTATTCTACAACCAACTTCCTAATATATCTACCACACTTCAAGTAATACACACCTTTACTGTAACCACTTACATCAATTTCATTGCTATAAGTACTGAAGACTAATTGCCCTACAGAATTATATAACTCCTTTTTGGCATTTGGGGTTTTGGATATGATTTGGAATTTGTTATTTGTAGGATTTGGATATACTAGAAACTCATCATTCGAAGTTCCTAATTCAGGTATACCTACAGGATACGCATACACCGTCATTGTATCATACCGAATACTATTACATACATCTATAGCTTGTATATACTTTGTTACTGCCTGTGTAGGTTTTACTTTAATGCCACTACCTGTGCCTATATAATTCATATTGATAGTATACCACATGGCATCAGACACTTCAAACAAAGGCAAGCCTATATACACACTATCACCAAATACAATAGTGGTATC
>CAMDVD010000061.1 GCA_945878115.1 Chitinophaga pinensis
CGCCATAACTATTTTAGTACCAACTTTGAATTGCTTTAAAAATTTAGATGCTTAAATAAAAGGTATTACTAAATTCTTAATGAAAAAAAATGGCTTGTTAAACCTCATCCCCAACCCTTCTCCTGCAGGAGAAGGGAGCAACAAACTCCAACTCTGAAAGGTCTTAATACAAGCACTGCTTTTACTTCATGAAGTATACTATTTCTTCTTTCCATTAAAATTTTAGTTTAGCCAAATTAAAATTCTTTGAACCTATTTCTTTTTCAAGTGTATAAGTATAAATTTAAAATATGAAAACTAGATTCCTTCTTTTCGCCATGTTGATTTTGAACCACATCGCGATAGCACAACAAACAGAAAAAATACCAGGATTTGCGAAAGACCAAAGACCCATGTCGTGGTACAAACAACAAATAAAGTTGAATGAAGCCATACTTCAAAAAAATCCAAAAGATGAAAGTGCATGGTTCAATGACTTTAAAGCGACACGAATTATTTTACGACATGATACAACAGACAAGCGCGATGCAAATGTGAAAGATGAAGAATTGAAGAAACTAGTAGATAAGATGGGTTTAGAGATTCCGAATTCTTATTCCTACAATTTTGCCAAGTGGGAATTGGGCGGCAACGACATGAGCTTATACCCATATTTAGAAAAGGCAATTGACATAGATCCAAACAGAACAGATCATTTTGAATACATGGTAAATATGAGTGAATTAACCCGCGACATCAAACAAAGAGATCTCTATTCCAATAAATTAATAAATGCCAACTTACTTTCGAGTGGTATGATGTATTATAATTACAACACCATGATAGGATTAAGTAAAAATGCGATTTTGCTTACCTCTGGCGACAATGATTCGTATCCAGCATGGGCATTACAAGCTAAAGGAATACGTAAAGATGTACATGTACTTAATATGTATTTGTTGCAAATTAAATCGTATCGCGAGAAAGTATTTACGGAATTGGGTATTCCACAAATCGACATGGAAACGAAAGAAGAGAAAGAAAAATTCAATAAAAAAATAATTCAACTGATAAGTGAAAACAAGAAAAAATATCCTGTCTATGTTGCCCTAACAACTGCTGGTTGCGAAGAGTATTTAACCGATATTGAAAACAATTTATACCTTACGGGTCTCGCTTACCAATATGATACAGCTTCGTTTGATAATATGGCAATGCTGCGCAATAACTTTGAACAACGATATGCACTTGATTATTTGGACAAAGCGCTTTATACAGAAATTTCAAGTGAATGGGTAAGCATGATTAATCAAAATTATCTGGTTCCTATGATGAAATTATATAGTCATTATAAAGAGTCAGGTGATGCACAAAAACAACATTGGATGAAAGAAAAAATATTGTTACTTGCTAAAGATTCTGCAGAAGAAGATACTATTTTAAAATACGTAAACGAATAGAGATTTTGTTCTTCATCCACAACAATGATTTAAAAAACAACAGCGATGAGAAGCTGATGTTGCAACAAAGCAAAGGCAATAAAAAAGCTTTTGCTTTGTTGTATGAAAGATATTTTGACAAACTAGTTTGGTATGCAAATGATTATGTACATGACATGACCAAAGCGGAAGATATAGTGCAAGATGTATTTATGAAATTGATCGCATCGCCAGAAAAATTTGATGAGACAAAAACCTTTTCTACCTGGATATATACCGTGACTGCCAATAGAGCGAAAAATATTTTACGTCATGAAAAAACAAGATTACATCATGTACAAAAGCATAAAGAACACCAAACAATAGGCACGAGCAAATTGCATCACAACATAGATACAAAGCACTTACATCAGCAATTACAAACGGTGTATGCTTCTTTATCGGATAAAGAAAAAACGATGTACGCACTTCGTTTTGAGCAACAATTGAGTATCAAAGAAATTGCGCTACACATGAATATACCTGAAGGTTCTGTCAAATCTGGCATCTTCTATTTATTAAAAAAATACACTACTATCCAAAACTATTTTACCCATGAAAACTAATCCTGAACATATTCCTAACGAAGTCTTTGATTGGATACAATCATCAACATTTGAAGCATTGTTGCCAACACAGCAAGCTATTGTAATGGACTATTTTTCTATGCAAGAATATAACGAAATGCATGACGCCTGTTTGTTACTAGCATCTAATAGCACGCATAAACCTGCGATACATTCTCGTAAAGAAATATTGATGGATCAATTCGATTTGCATCATGCAACGAATCAAGAAACTACCCTATCCTCTTCGACTATTTTTTGGAAAGTAGCAGCAATATTATTGTTTGTGACTAGCATTTGTTTATCCTATTATCAACTTACGCATACACATATTGAGCAAGCCAATACACTCGTGCAACATGATACCATATATATTGATCGTTCGATTCCATCTCCGGAAAAAAGTGTACAAATGCCAGAAAATGGGCAACCAAAAAATAGTATGCTATCTGCAAATAATACGAAGCATAAAATGCATCTTCCCAAAAAATATCAGTCCATGTCTCACCCTAAAAGTGAGCCTTCTCAAGAAGATGTGGCATCCTCTTTCAATACGAACACTGACATTAGAACGGTTTCCATTCAACAAATAAACTCCATTTCCAATATCATCAAACGCAATAGCAGAAGACATGATACTTTGGAAAAGAATTTTAGGTTTGTGAGTTTGTAGGATTTCTAAACTAAAAGTACTTAGTTTCTTTATTGTTTCCTTGTCCATGGTTTTGTGTCTTCACAAACCATTGCTATCTTATTATATTGGATTCAAGAAATCAGCATTTCGTGAGGTTTGTGGGGACACAAACCTAGGCGAAGGGACGGTCGGCATTGACACCAAACGATAGTGGAATAAATGTAAAAAAACATTTGATATTAATTTCAGATAACTTACTTTCGTAAATAGACAAATTTCATTATGCAAATAGTATCACAACCTGGAAACTTTAGTAACTTACAATTAGAGTTATTAAAGACTTTTGCTCATAATCTTAATGAAATAGAATTAATTGATTTACGTAAGCGATTAGCCCAATTTTTCTCTGATAGGTTAATTAATCAAGCAGATAAAACTTGGGATAATAAAGAGTGGAGCGATAATTATGTCGAGGAATTATTGAATACCAAACTTAGGAAAAAAGAATAATGAAATTTGTAATCGACACTAACGTTCTTTTAGTTTCAATATCCTCTAAATCCAAACATCATTGGATGTATCAAGCACTTTTAGATGAAGTGTTTGTGTTGAGTATTACAAATGATATATTGGCAGAATATGAAGAGATTGTATGCATATGATATTTTCGCATGCTTCACTATCCAGTGTAAGTACTATTCTTTTATAAATTTTTCAATGCCTATTTCTTTATCATTCATCAGTTTGATAAAATAGCAACCTTTCGGAAAATCTTGTATTGGAATGCTTATATGCGCTTTACCAGATTTTAAAATTTTACCTTGCATATCATAAATTTGATACTGAAACTTATCATTGATATTTGTTAGGTAAAGAACATCCCCAACTGGATTTGGATAGACAAGTATCTTTTTATTTTCTCCATTAACCTCATTAGATCCTAAAGCAAGGACATTGATATAATTCCCATAAGTACAGGAAGCAGTTTTAAGATAAATAATGTGTGCCTTGCTATGGAAACCCAAATTCATATTCCAATTATACTGATTAATATACCCTTCTTTAAAATTAAAATTTGATAAAGTTTTCCATTCTTCTTCTGAATACCCACTTACAGAAATCCCAAAATCATAGCATGTACTACTTCCACCTACAGCAATGCCAGTATTATTTGTATATTTTACAGTTGGATAATTACATACATAATTTAACAAGTAGTGTTCAATTGTATTCATAGAAGTTGTACTTAAATATTCATACCTTACAAAATAATCAGGACACATTTTTGGAGAAAGAAATAATGGCGCATTTGAATGATAAAATGTATCCGTTTGAGTAGAAATAATATTGGAATCAACTCTAACTATTTGCCAAGTGCCATTTACCATCATTCCAATACTATCTTGTTTATGTTTTTCTATTTTATGCAAAACAATAATACTATCTAATCCAAGTGGTGTGCTACTAATTATAGAATCATGAATTGTAATTAGTGGATAATAGATTTTATAGTCAATAATCCATTCATTTCCAGCAGCGTATTTTACGGTAAAATTTTCCTTGTTAAAGTCAAGTATTTCTACTTGCTTATCTATTCTTTTATGTTCAAACTGAAAGGCCAAATGAATGTCAGTTGAAGGGTAATAGGGGCTGTATTGTAAATAAGGAAAGTATTCCATTTGAAGGAAAGTTACCATACCGTGTTCCTTGCTCAGAATTAATATTTCTCCGTTCAAATAATGTGAAGTAGGAACACCATTCAAATAGGAATGAAGAGTTAAGGTTTTTATACTATCCAAATTGCCATCTATTGTAAGTGTATCCTCATTTGTTATAGTTGCTCTCATTTCAACATTATTGGAGTCTATAACCATGGTCCAACTATCATTTATTGTAGCAAATGTTTTAATCAATATGGTGTCTCCAAGCCAGTTAAAATATTTTTCTTCCCCTTGATTATTTCTAGTAAATCGTTTACCCAGCCATGTATTTGCTGTAGTATCAATACAGAGTTGTCCTGAAACTTTTTGACTCGCTAAGTGAAAATAAAAAACACTATCAGTGCCAATGGTATTCACACTATCAATCCAGATACATCGCAAATATCCATTCCAAACACTGTCGGCGCCTGTTGCAGAAACGGTATAATAAACGGTATCATTTAATGGTACTGTTTTCCAATTTTGGGCATATCCAATTTTTACAAATAACAGAAGGAATAAGAGGACTAAGCATTTTTTCATTCAATAAAGGTAGAAGAAATAATTATACCACAAAAAAAATCAGAGAAACACGCCTCTGATTTTTACTTTATTCTATTATTTATCGAAGCTTTATTTCTTCGTCACTTTTACATCTATTCTACGGTTCATGGCACGTCCTAATTCTGTTGAATTGGTAGAGATAGGAAAGTCTTGACCGTAACCTTCTGCTTGTATACGTTTAGCATCAATTCCCATGCTTACCAAACGAGCCATTACATTGTTGGCTCTACTTTTACTCAATGCTAAGTTTGCACTTGCATCACCAGATTTATCCGTATATCCACCTAATTTTATTTCTACAGTTGGATATGCTTTTAAAATAGAAACTATATTTTTCAATTGCGCTTCACTGCTTGCTTTGATATCTGCTTTTTTAGATTCAAACTGAACGCCATCCATGCTATACCAATTTTTCGTTTTATCTGTTTCGTTAATAGTTCCATTAGTGATAAAGTTTACAAGTCTTTGTTCTACGCTGTTTGCACCAACTTTGAAAGTAGTACCGTCCGCCAATTTCAATGACTTCATATCACCAAGGTCTGCAACAAATTCACCGGCAACTAATTTACCGCTTATGGTTACTGTGTCTATTACATTATCTACATTCGTTATTTTAGTTTCTACAATTTTTTCTTCTGTAGAATCACCTTCAGCACAGCATGATTTTCCATCTGCAGATTTCATGCTACAATTTTTCATCATATCACCACACTCTTCTTTAGTGCAACCTGCTTTTACACAAGCTTCCATCATGGTTTTTAATTTCTCTTGTCTGTTGTGTTGGATTTTATTAGCGTGAATGCTAGCAATCGTTGGTGCAATAACCAATGACACGATACTCATCAATTTAATTAAAATATTCATAGAAGGTCCAGAAGTATCTTTAAATGGATCACCAACTGTATCACCAGTTACAGATGCCTTGTGTGCATCAGATCCTTTGTATTCCATTTTACCATTTATGTCTACCCCTTTCTCAAAAGATTTTTTTGCATTATCCCAAGCGCCACCAGCATTGTTTTGAAACATACCCATCAATACACCACTCACTGTAGCACCAGCTAAGAAACCACCCAATACTTCTGGTCCTAAAAGGAAACCAATGATTAAAGGTGTGATAATCGTTATAGCACCAGGCAACATCATTTTTTTGATAGATGCATCTGTACTGATAGCAACGCATTTATCGTATTGAGGTTTACCAGTACCTTCCATAATACCTGGAATTTCTCTGAACTGTCGACGAACCTCTTCTACCATTGCCATAGCAGCTTGTCCAACTGCACGAATAGCCAATGATGAAAAGATGAAAGGAATCATTGCACCTACAAATAAACCAGCCAATACATCTGCACGATAAATATCAATGCCATCAATACCTGCAATACCAACGAATGCAGCAAATAACGCTAAGGCAGTTAAAGCAGCAGAAGCGATTGCAAATCCTTTACCAGTAGCAGCAGTTGTATTTCCTACAGCATCTAAAATATCTGTTTTTTCACGAACGTCAGCAGGCAATTCACTCATCTCAGCAATACCACCTGCATTATCTGCAATAGGTCCGAAAGCATCGATTGCCAATTGCATTGCCGTAGTTGCCATCATACCAGCAGCAGCAATAGCAACACCATACAAACCAGCAAAATGGTAAGAACCAAAAATACCACCAGCCAAAACAAGTATTGGTAAGAAGGTACTTTCCATGCCCACAGCTAAACCACCAATAATATTAGTAGCAGCACCTGTAGCACTTTGACGAACAATACTCAATACTGGACGTTTACCCATTGCAGTATAAAATTCGGTAATCACACTCATTAATGTACCTACAACTAAACCAACCAATATAGCATAAAATACATCCATACTTGTGAAGGTAAAGCCACGTAATTCCATGGTTTCAGGCAAAATAAATTTTACTAAAAAGAAAGATGCAATGGCAGTAAGTATGATAGAACCATAGTTACCCATATTCAGTGCATTCTGTACTTTGCTTGTACTTAAACCAGCATTTTCACTGATACGTACAAAGAAAGTTCCGATAATAGAAAGGATAATACCAATACCAGCAATCATCATTGGTAATAAGATTGGAGCTAAACCACCAAACATGTCTGCACCAATTGCACTTGTAGTCTCACGACCAAGAACCATTGTTGCTAATACCGTTGCTACATAAGAACCAAATAAATCGGCACCCATACCAGCAACGTCACCTACATTATCACCTACATTATCTGCGATAGTAGCAGGGTTACGTGGATCATCTTCTGGAATACCAGCTTCCACTTTACCAACTAAGTCTGCACCAACGTCGGCAGCTTTGGTATAAATACCACCACCAACACGAGCGAATAATGCGATACTTTCAGCGCCTAATGAAAAGCCTGTTAAGATTTCTATCACACGTTTCATTTCTTCACTATCTACTGCTTGTGTAGGTGCAAACACCATTTTCAAAATAATAAATAAACTACCTAAACCTAATACAGCAAGACCTGCAACGCCCATGCCCATTACCGTTCCGCCTGTAAAGGAAACTTTTAAGGCTTTGCTCAAACTAGTACGAGCAGCTTCTGCAGTACGGACATTGCTTTTGGTTGCAATACGCATACCTAAAAATCCAGCCAATGCACTAAAGAAAGCACCAACAATAAATGCAAGTGCAATAGTCCAATGTGAATGTGCATCACTTGCGCCCATGATGCCTAATAATAAAGCAGCAATCACTACAAATCCGCCCATTACTTTGTATTCGGCTTTCAAAAATGCCATAGCGCCATCTGCGATATAACCGGCAATTTCTTTCATTCGATCGTTACCAGCAGGTTGTTTGGAAACCCATGCACTTTGTATCATCGTGTAAATCAAGGCGATAACGCCAAATACTGGAACTAAATAAAATAGTGTATTCATATATCTTTTATTTTTTTATGAGGGCGCAAAAGTAGGAAATCAAAACCTAAAATCATAACAAAAAAAAAGAAGCCCTATCCTATTTGTTGTTCAAACAATTCCCTTGCCCTTTTGAGAATAAAAAATGAATGCTACAATGCTTACGCCATAAAGGTTTCCAGCAAATTTTTAGCCCTTAATCTTCATTTAAATAATAATAATTATTTCATTTTCCTTACTTGATTAATTTAGAAGAAGCTGTCTAAGTCCATTTTTTTTATTTTAGATTTGCTCCAAATACAAGATCATGAATTTTATTTACAAAACATTTATTCTATCCTTATTAGCTACTTCATTATTTACAAAAAATAGTGTGGCACAATCTTTTGTATGGGCTAAAAACATTGCTGCAATGAATGGCAATACCTATATGGTTACCCGATCTATTGCAGTCGATGGTAATGGAAACACCTATGCAACTGGCGAAATTAATGGCACTGCAGATTTTGATCCAGGACCTAATGTACTTACACTCGGCAGCAGTACCAATGGCCAAAGTGTATTTATACAGAAACTAGATGCAAATGGCAATTTAGTATGGGTAAAATTAATTAGCGGAAGTGTTGCCAGCGTTACTGCCCCTATACTCCGTTTAGACAATACTAATAATGTATATGTAACAGGAGGATTTGATGCAACTGTTGATTTTGATCCGAGTGCTGCCATCAATAATATTACACCACAAGGTGGGCAGGATGCGTATTTGATTAAATTGAATAGTGCTGGTAATTTACAATGGGTAAAAACATGGGGTGAAAACAATTCCTTTATTGAAGGACTTGCCTTAGCCATTGATAATGGAAATAATATAGTGATGGGTGGTTATTTTGTCGGCAATATGGATTTTGATCCAGGTCCAAACATCAATGCCATAACTACTGCTGGAACACAAGATGGTTTCGTTTTAAGATTAGCCTCTACTGGAAATTATCTTTGGGCCAATTCCTTTGTAACTTCTGATTTTGCATCTGTAGTATCTATCGATGTAGATGCCAGTAATACTATTTATTGTGCTGGGACTTACACTGGTAGCATTGATTTAGATCCAGGTACTGGCAATAATTCTTATTCAACCGTTACAAACTCCCAAGATATTTTTGTGGTACAACTAAGTACCATTGGCAATGCTGTTTGGGGGAAAGAATTTGGCGGTTCAGGAAATGCTTATTTAAATACAATTAAAGTAGATAATACGAATGCCGTTTATTTAGGTGGAACATTCAGTGATAATATTGATTTTGATCCTGGTGCCTCTACTTATTCACTGACTAGTTTGTCTACTTCCTACGATTGTTTTATTTCTAAATTAAATGCAAGTGGTGGCTTCCTTTGGACAAAACAAATTGGCGGTGCGAACGATGATGAATATGGTGGATTGGATTTAGATCCTGCCAACAATATTTATTCTACAGGATATTTTGAAGGTAGTTGCGATTTTGATCCAGGCGTTGGAAATGCTACTTTAAACTCGGCTGGTTTATATGATATTTTCATGTCTAAATTAGACAATAATGGTAACTATATTTCATCACACAATATTGGGTCAAGCGACAATGATGGAGGGCTTGCCATCGCTATCAAAAACAATAATATATATGCCACTGGTGTATTTGGTGCTACTGTTGATTTCGATCCTTCGGCTGCAAGCAATACATTAACTGCCTTGCAATCACCAAATACAAGTGACCTCTATTATTTCAAATGGTCACAATGTGCAATGTCTTATACAACCATCAATGCGACTGCATGTAGTTATACTTTAAATGGTCAAACCTATACCAGCAACGGCACCTATACTCAATTATTTACCAATGCAGTTGGATGTGATAGTATCGTAACCTTGCAATTAACAGGTAGTGGAACACCAACTACCATTACCGCAACAGTTTGTAATAATCCGTATGTACTAAATGGTATAAGCTATGCAAACACTGGTACATATACGCAAGTGTATACCAATGTAAATGGTTGCGATAGCTCCATCACATTGCAATTGACAGCAGGTAATACTACATTCGGTAATACAACTATATCCGCATGTGATTATTATATTGCCAATACACAAATCATTTTTAATTCCGGAATTTACACGGATACCTTAACAAATAGCCTCGGATGCGATAGTATATTAACCATGAATGTTACCATTCATAATTCTTCCAATAGTAGCATTGTTGTAAATGCTTGTGGTACTTATTTCTACAATGGCGTTGGTTACAATACCTCTGGTGTGTATACCAATTATTATCTTACCACATTTAGTTGTGATAGCATAGTAGATTTGGATTTGACCATTACACCATTACCACCAACCAATATTACCTTTAGCGGCTGTGGACCTTATATATCGAATGGACAAGCTTATACAACGTCTGGAGCTTACACCCAAAATTTTATCACAGCACAGAATTGCGATAGTACAATCATACTAACCTTGAATATCACTACACCAGATACGAATGTTACGCAAGCAGGCTCTACGCTAACTTCACAAGCTTTACCGCCATCCACTTATCAATGGATTCAATGTAATCCTAATCCGATTGCAATTATTCCGAATGCAACATCCGCTTCCTTTACGCCAACAAATAATGGCGATTATGCAGTCATTGTAACATTAAATGGATGTAGTGATACGTCGGATTGTAGATCGATGTATGTGAATACTATTGAAGATAATTATTTGAGCACCGAAACGCATCTTTATCCAAATCCTACAGATGATATTTTACATCTTAGCTTTCAACACGCCATTCCAACATTACAAGTCCAAATAACTTCCATTTCTGGTCAAGTGTTATATGAAAAAAATATACGGGATGCGAATCATATTCTATTACCAATACAAAAATTAGCGAAAGGAATTTATTTTGTACAACTCTATGATGGCGTTCGCAAAACGGCTTTGAAATTCACAAAAGAATAATGGCATTACTCCATTTTGTTTCAAAATTATTTGGGCGGCACACACGCTCTCATTCCAATCTTTTTGCTTCAGAGCAAGCAAAAAGGATTTCCATTCGATCCTTGCCGCAATACATCGCCTGGAAAATAATTCGTGTAAACCATCTAGCCAAGACAGAATAATATTTTCATTTCAACAAACCTTCTACTCCTTTTGTAAACCATATGTTTGAAATCCTACAGCAATACATTTCCTCCAAAGCCAATATTAGCAAAGCGGATTTTGAGAATATACAATCCGTTTTCGTTCCTAAAAAGCTGCGCAAAAAACAATATTTTTTGCAAGAAGGAGATGTCTGTAATCGAATTGCTTTTATATGCAATGGCTGCATGCGTCTCTATCGCGTAGATGCAAAAGGTACTGAACATATAGTTCAATTTGCTTTCGAAAATTGGTGGATTACCGATCGCGAAAGTGCCTTAACAAAATTACCTTCGATGTATAATATCGATGCCATTGAAGATACGGACATGCTTATGACAACTCCTGAACAGTTAGATTCTCTATCCCTCACTATACCTGCATTTGGCGACATGATGCGACAATTACAAGCAAAAAATTTCATTGCGATTCAAAAGAGAATCAATGCTACATTAAGTTATTCGGCAGAAGAAAAATATAGAGAATTATTGCATTTACAACCTGAGATTTTATTGCGTGCACCATTAAGTATGGTTGCTTCCTATTTAGGCATTACCAGAGAAACACTCAGTCGCATCCGAAATAAGATGTGACATACATCACAATTTATTTTATCATGCATCAATGATAATTAGCGTTTAGGTTTTCATCTTTGCATCGCAATACCACACAAAGTGAAACATATCGGATTACATTCTATCGCTATTCAAACTAACATCGCTGCACTTGCCAGCATGAAAGATATGTATACGACTATTTTGGGTGCGAAAGAAGTGATGGAAATGCCAGGTGTAGTTGTATTAGAAATGCCCAATCATTTTATCGTAGAATTATATACAGAAATTGCGGACACACCTGTTTATCTTTTTAAAAATAATAAAATGGTTTTGGGTTTCTGGACCGACAATATTGAAGCCAAATTCAAACAACTAAAAGAAGAAGGTCATGAGATATTATCTCCTATACTGCAAGCAGGAGAATGTTATTCTTACTTCCATTTTACAGGACCAAATGAACATGTGTATATGATGAAACAAAGTATTAAAATATAAAAATAGTTCATGCCCTGAAGGGCATGGCAATTCTTAACCATAAACAAAAAAAACAAAACAAAATGAAAAAACTAAGCATCATAGCATTACTTGCTATCACAACTGGACTTGTATCTTTTACTGCAAAAATGAAAAGCACATGGAATTATGACAATACCCATGCAAAAATTGGCTTCTCTGTTTCGCACATGACCTTATCTGATGTAGATGGCTCTTTTAAAGATGTTGAAGCAACTATTACAGCATCAAACGATGACCTTTCTGATGCAGAAGCTACCTTTACAGCCAAAGTAAGTTCTGTAAATACAGACAATGAAAAAAGAGATGAGCACTTACAAAACAAAGATTTTTTTGATGCAGCTTCCTATCCAACTATTACTTTTAAGAGTACTTCATTTACCAAAACAAAAATCAAAAATGCATATGTCATCAATGGTGATTTAACCATGCATGGTGTGACTAAAAAAGTATCTTTTGCAGCTATCATTAAAACAGGAATAAATCCATATTCTAAAAAAAATACAGCAGGCTTTAAAGTGACTGGCAAAATCAACCGTAAAGATTTTAAAGTAGGAGAAGGCACGCCAAATGCAATAGTTGGTGATGTAATTAATATCAATATCAATGCTGAATTTATTAAAGCAGATGCATAGAAATATTGTCAGTAGCATTTATATTTTTTCAAAAAAATTGCTACGGCATAATTCCTAAAAATAAAGACTCAAAGTCGATTACTGATTATTTGTGAATCCAATATTACCAAATTGCTACCAATAAAAATATTTCCTTCCATTTCCATTTTTTATTTCACCTTTGAAACCTAATAAACATAAATCCTATCTATCATGAGTTTAAATGCTATTTTGAAAATTTTTCAGCCAAAAGACAGAATATTTTATGGCCTTTTTGAAAATGTAGTAGATACCGTTATGGTCATGGCTAAAAAATTAAATGAACTTGTACATGAACCAGACTTTGACAAACGTGCTTCTATCATCATTCAAATAGAATCTTTAGAACATGATAATGACAAACTAACGCATCAAATTTTCCTCGAACTGGGACGTAATTTCATTACACCTTTCGACAGAGAAGATATACATGCCTTGGCTTCTGCATTGGATGATATCGCAGATTATATTAATGCATCTGCTAAAAAAATTAATTTCTATAAGGTTAATCCACAAGAACAAGGCATACAAAAATTAGCAGAATGCATAGAACAAGGCGTAGAAGCTATTCGTTCGGCGGTAATGGAATTACGTAACATGAAAAACGTAGCCAAAATTACCAGTGCATTGATTAAAGCAAATAGTTTGGAAAACCAAGCAGACGACATTTATGATTTGAGCATTGAACGTTTATTCGCAGAAGAACCAGATGCAAAAGAGGTAATTAAAAAACGAGAGATTTACCAAGTATTGGAAACAGCTACCGATAAATGTGAAGATGCAGGTAATGTGATCGAATCTATCGTGATCAAATATGCTTAGTAAACGATTTCAAGCATCACCTATAAAATTATAGTATGTCCTTTATTCTTATCATTATTATTTTAGCCTTAATTTTTGATTATATCAATGGCTTTCATGATGCAGCAAACTCTATTGCCACCATCGTTTCAACCAAAGTATTGACGCCATTTCAAGCAGTAATTTGGGCAGCATTTTTTAATTTCATTGCCTATTTAATTTTTAAAGACCATGCCGTTGCTAATACCATAGGCAAAACTGTCTTTAAAGAATACATCACACTTCCTGTAATTTTCTCTGGATTAATTGCAGCCATTATTTGGAATTTATTTACTTGGTGGAGAGGTATTCCTTCCTCCTCTTCGCATACACTAATTGGTGGATTTGCAGGTGCGGCTATTGCACACGCGTTTATTTCTGCTGCACAAAATCACCAAGACTTACCATCTTTAAAAGTGATTATTGACAATACTAAAATCACAAAGACCATACTATTTATTTTCTTGGCGCCACTGTTAGGAATGGCCATTTCCATGTTTTTTACACTAGTCACCATCTCTAGAAATACTTGGTTAAAATGCAGCATTTTATTGGCTTGTTGTGTAGCACTTTGGTTTTCCTTTGTCAAATTTCAAGAAGATAAAATCAAAGAGAACGTTTCTAAATATTTTAAGGTAGACAAATACGAGCACGAAATTGTGAAGCTGAATGAAGACTTAATTTCTTTACAAAAAAATCCTGCTGATAGTAGCAATGCAAAAAAAATAGAAGGCATACAAAAGAAGATAGAAGACCAATCGACCAAACTAGAAAAGTCAAAAAAAAGTGTTGCGGAAATAGCACCCTTTTCCAATCGTTATGAGCAAGATGGAAGCGAAAAAGTTGCTCAACAAATCATATCGAACGTTAGTACAAAGGACATTGAAATTTCTAAATTAGGGGATAAACTGGCTCTCTTTTTAGAAGTAGACAAAAAGAAAGCTATCAAAGATAGAAGTGCTGAAAAGCTAGAGTCATACAAGGTTGCACAAGATGCATTCGATAGTGTAAAGCCCATGTGCAAAAAATTACCAGAAATTGGTTTCGATAGTTTATCGACTTTCATGGCTTACAAATTAATGTCCTTGAATTATCCAATAGGTATAGATAAAATTGATGATTTCAAGAAAAAAATAAAAGTGGATGTCAAAGCTGACTTACAAAAAGAATTGACTAAAGCAGATAATACGATACTTCGTGTTGGCATCATTTGTCTTATTTTATTGTTCATTATTGCCTTTATTTATAATGAAAAAATTAGAACTACTAGTGCTGCCAAAACCGGCAATATGTTTAAGAAGTTACAATTGCTTTCTTCAGCGGCATTTAGTATTGGACATGGCGGAAATGATGCACAAAAAGTAATGGGAATTATCGCTGCTGCCTTGATGGCAAATGGTGAAATTGTAGATATTAAGCAAATGCCAGAATGGGTTCCATTGGCATGTTATGCTGCTATCGCTTTAGGTACTTTAAGTGGTGGTTGGAAAATTGTAAAAACAATGGGTACAAAAATCACGAAAGTAACGCCACTAGAAGGTGTATGTGCTGAAACCGCTGGAGCAACTACTTTATTTTTGACAGAACAAATGGGTATTCCCGTTTCAACAACACATACCATAACTGGCGCTATCATTGGCGTTGGTGCTACCAAACGATTGAGCGCAGTACGTTGGGGAGTAACCATTAATTTATTATGGGCTTGGATATTGACCATTCCAATTAGTGCTATTCTTGCAGCGATTACGTATTTTATTACTAGCTTTTTTGTAAAATAAAGAGGAAGAGGATTTTCGAACTTATTGTTTTTAGTTCAATACTTTTCCCATCAAAGTGCCGGATGTACATTCTGTAATTACCACTTGTACATAGTCGCCCATATTGAAGTTCATTTTAGGAATAATCACCACTTTATTGTTATCGGTTCTTCCAAAGTATTCGTCTTTATTTTTTTTGGAAATCCCTTCAATTAAAATGGTATGTTGCTTGCCTAATTCGGCAATATTACTTTGGTGCGCATTCTCTCTGTGCACTGCTACTATTTCAGCTAATCTTCTACTTTTGATTTCTTCTGGCACATCATCTGCATAACGTCGAGCGGCTAGTGTACCTGGTCGTTCAGAGTAGGCATACATATAGGCTAAATCATATTTGCAATACTTCATCAAGTCGATTGTGGCTTGATGGTCTTCTTCTGTTTCGGTACAAAAACCAACAATCAAATCGGTACTGATACCGCATCTAGGAATGATTTCACGTATTCTATTTATTTGATGCACATACCATTCTTTGGTATAGGTTCTATTCATCAATTGTAATAATCTGGTGCTTCCGCTTTGTACTGGTAGATGAATATAATTACAAATATTTGGATATTTAGCAATGGTATATAATACGTCATCGGTGATATCTTTTGGATGGGAAGTGCTAAAACGAACACGCAACTCAGGGGCAATACAAGCTACTTTTTCTAACAATTGCGCAAAACTCACCACCTCATTTCCATCTTCATTTTCCCAACGATAACTATCTACATTTTGCCCTAATAATGTAACTTCACGATAGCCATTATCAAATAATTCTTGCGCTTCTTTGACGATAGAATATGTATCTCTACTTCGCTCCCGTCCACGAGTAAAAGGCACTACACAAAAGCTGCACATATTATTGCAACCGCGCATGATACTCACAAAACTAGTTACGCCATTACTGTCTAATCGAATAGGTGAAATATCACCATACGTTTCTTCGCGACTCAATAAAACATTAATGCCTTTTTGTCCCTCACTAGCTTCTGCAATTAAATGTGGCAAAGATCGATAAGCATCTGGACCAAGAACGATGTCCACTAGTTTTTCTTCTTCCAATAATTTTTCTTTCAATCGTTCAGCCATGCATCCCAGTACACCAACTAATAATGCCTTTTTCTTTTTTTTGTATGCCTTAAAATGCATGAGTCTATGTCGTACAGTTTGTTCAGCTTTATCTCTGATGGAACAAGTATTGATTAAAATCAAATCTGCCAATGTTGGATCTTGTGTGGCACCATATCCTTCTTCATGTAAAATAGAAGCGACGATTTCACTGTCATTAAAATTCATGGCACAACCATAACTTTCTATATAAAATTTCTTAGGCGATTCTTGATTCGTTAATGAATCAAAGGCTTTCCCTTGAATAGATTCATCCTGTATTTTGCTATTAGTTTCAAACATGTAGGCGTATTGCTTTATCTGGCAAATATAGCAGATAGAATGAATACTTCAGATAGAAGTACTTTTAAAAAATAGCTTTCACGCCGTTGTTGGTGTTATCACCAACAATTCAATACGACATGACTAGTCCTTAAAAAAAATAGCTTACCCTTTCTTCTTCCATGTATCCATCGTTCCTTTCATACTTTGTAGCATTTTGAAAATAGTATCCATGCTGGCTTCTTCATCTTTTTTATCTGAACTATGGATATAACATACAAACTTCCAAAGCTCTACTACCTCACTATTCTTTACTACATAAGGCGGATAATTTTTATTGTCGGAATGCAGCTCGATGGTCTTTCCTTTTTTATACAAACGTTTATACACAACGCCTTCTTCTTTCGTAACTAGGATATAGGTATTTCCGTTTTCAATTTCATCCAAAGTTTCCATGTATTTTCCCACCACATAAGAGCCATTTTTAAGTGGAGGCATCGAATCTCCTTGAATTGGAAATGCTCTGTGTTTGCCTACCGTTTTAAAAGGCAAATGCATCATCGGTAATTTCTCTACAAACTCTGGATCGGCATAACCTTGCAAATATCCTGCAGAAGCTCTCATGGTCACGACCTCCACTTGGTCGTTATTATTTTTGTCTACAACGATTGGAAATAGTATCCGATTTTCAGCTACTTGCATAAATGAATCTGCATCAAATTGACTCAAATCACATTTCACTAAAGCATCAATGGCGATATGAAATAAATTGGATAATTTAATAACAACATCCATTGGTGGATCACAACGTTCTTCTTCATACGAGCCAATACGGGATCTCGGAATTTCTAATTTCGCTGCCAATTGTTCTTGCGACCATTTTTTTAATCCTCGCAAATGCTTGATATTACTAGATAATTTTCCCATGCTAAAATATTGAGCAAATATAAACTAAATAATTTAGTAATTTTATTTTTTTAAACCCTATTAAAAAAAAGAGAAAATAAAATGAGAAAAATGAACTTACGTAGTCGTGTATTGCGGCAACGATTGTAGTGAAAATCCTTTTTGCTGCAGAGCAAGCAAAAAGATTGGAACGGAAAGCGTGTGTGCCGCCCATTGCTCTTCTAAAAAATGACTAAACTAAATTTTGGATGAAAAAAAATTGCCTTGCTAGACCTCATCCCCAACCCTTCTCCTGTAAGAGAAGGGAGCTACAAACGCCTACTCTAAAAGGTGTTTAAACGTCAAGTACTTTTTCTAAAAAAATAGGCTTTCTTTTTTCTCATTACATGTTTAGTTCCGCCTTAAAAAAATAAATATCTTCTTTCAAAAAACATATCCCATGCAACGCAATATTGTCCATATCGATTTAGATTCATTTTTTGTTTCTGTAGAACGGCTCCTCCATCCACAATTACTTGGGAAGCCTGTACTTGTGGGTGGCACTAGCGATCGAGGTGTAGTGGCATCTTGCAGTTACGAAGCGCGAGCCTTTGGTGTTCACTCTGCTATGCCTATGCGTATGGCGCGACAACTTTGTCCAGAGGCTATTTTGGTCAAAGGGGATCACGAACAATACAGTAAATACTCCAATATCATTACTGAAATTATTAACGGCGATGTGCCTTTATATGAGAAGACATCCATTGACGAATTCTATATCGACTATACAGGTATGGATCGTTTTTTTGGATGTTACAAAATGGCGAGCGAGCTGCGTCAAAAAATTATGCGCGAAACCAATTTGCCTATTTCATTTGCCATGTCGAGTAATAAAACTGTTTCTAAAGTAGGCACTGGCGAAGCCAAACCCAATGGACAAAAAGAAATCGCATACGGTACAGAGAAAAATTTTTTAGCCCCTTTATCTATCCGCAAAATTCCAATGGTCGGTGATAAAACCTATCAATTGCTCCGGGGCATGGGCATTCAAAAAATAGCCACTTTACAAGAGATGCCTTGCGAATTGGTGCAGCAAGTATTGGGTGATAATGGTAGTAGTATTTGGCGCAAAGCAAATGGCATTGACAATTCACCGATTGTCCCCTACTCCGAAAGAAAATCAATTTCTACGGAACGCACTTTTGATAAAGACACCATTGATGTAAAAGCCTTGAAAAGTTTACTCATTGGCATGGCTGAAAAACTAGGATTTCAACTTCGTGATGAAGGCAAATTAACTTCCTGTGTTACCGTAAAAATTCGTTATTCCGATTTCAATACATATACCATGCAATCACGCATTCCTTACACGTCGTTGGATCATGTATTGCTAGAAAAAATCAATGCCTTGTTTGATAAACTATATCAAAAACGAATGCTGATTCGGTTAATAGCCATTCGATTAAGTCATCTTGTTTATGGTGGTTATCAATACAATTTATTTGAAGATACGGAGGAAAAAATAAAATTATATCAAGCGATGGACGGCATAAAAAAACGATTTGGCAAAGAATTTTTAGGCAGCGCCAATGCATCTCATCGACTGATTACAAATTAAATAAAAACGACTATGAAAAATTCAAAAGCTAATTTGAAGATTTGGGAATTTGAGAATTTGAAGATTTGGGAATTTGAAGATTTGGAAATTTGAAGATTTGAAAATTAAAACCACTACTGACTTATGATTTTATACCCACGATATGTGCGAGGGGCTATGCCGCCTCGCTATTCATATGACGCCCTCTAAGGGCTTGGGCTACTCACTACTTGCACGAGGGGCTACGCCGCCTCGCTATTCATATGACGCCCTTTCAGAGCTTGGGCTGCTCACTACTTGCACGAGGGGCTACGCCGCCTCGCTATTCATATGTCGCCCTTTCAGGCATACGCGTCAACTTAAGCTAATCTCAGTCGATACTATTTCTTACTGACGGATTTTTTTTCAACTTTATTTTGAGTGTCAACTTTATTTTGTCTGGCTGGAATTTTTTTCACTCGTTGTAGGATAAATGTATT
>CAMDVD010000062.1 GCA_945878115.1 Chitinophaga pinensis
AGAATTATTCCAACCACATTTACTATTTGTAATTTGGTATTTCTTGACTCTTTATACCTAATATTTATTTGCGAATTGCTTGGGTTGGGAAATATGATTAATTCATTTTCTAATACTATTTTATTTTCTGCACTTGCTTTCAAATTCGATAGATACTTATTCTCATCATCAAACAAGCCTTTTGTACTACTATTGTTGTTTGCTTTATTTACTCCTACATTATTACACAATTTTATATCGTCATACATAAATGCAGGTTCATAGTTTGCCCACAAGGAGCGAGCTTTGTACACTGCTGTGCCGCTATTATAAGGACATTGTAATGCTAACCCATGTATTATATCTTTATCATCTTCTGTTATCGAATCCATTCCGATTTCAAGCCATTTGATATAAAGTCTATTTATTGTTTGTTCATTTTCATTTTGTATTTCACTATTATCTATTCCTTCGTTGGCCTCATCTGCTTCACCTATTTGCTCTCCAAACGAATTTGGATTATGACTTTGAATACTCGCTATCAATGCTTGCAATCTAGCATCTGCAATTATAATCTGTCGAATGGCATCACTTTCCATAGTAGTGTAAAAATCCAATAATGCCTCATTACTATTTCTAAATTCTTCATCCTCTGTCAATTGCTTATACAATCTTTTTTCATCCAGCCATCTCGCTATTTCTTCATACTCAGTATATTGTTTTGTATGCGTAGCAATTAGTATAGCTTCATCTAATTGAATATATTCATTATTTATAGTAGGCAATATATTTAATATTGTAGGACATGTAAATGTTGTAATATTTCCAAAATTTTGCTGTACTCCATATTTGCAATCATTTGATAGTCCTGTATTGATATTATAACTTCCTGATTCTCCTGATAATAAATTTGAAAGACTTGTGAATATTTGATATCCATCATTTGCATCACAAAACTTAAATACCTTCTTTGAATAAATACTCCCTAAAAAACTATTATTATTATCGACTGTATCATTACCCACTTGGCCAAATGTACCCTCTGTACCTAAGTGCCTAAATGCCCAGCCTAATACATGGTTGTACAAGGTATTCCCAGTTATTCCATTCAGGCTATCTGTCTTGCATTCACTGATTGCCATTACGCCAAATCTTGTATTTTGTACATGGTTACAATGCAAAGTACTCCCTATACTATTGCTAATAAATATCCCTGCCTCGTCTTCTCTATTTTCATCCACTATGGTAGAATTGCCATTCACATAGTTGCCTTCCAGTTTGGTTTCGTAGGCATTACTCATTGCTATACCATTCAATACTGTAGCACCATTGCACACTATACTCAACATAGTAGTATCCGTACAAGTCAAGTCTACTTTATTTTTATACAATAGGATATTTGTTCCTGTATTCTGTAAGTTTATGCCCACGCCCGCAAAGTCTGCTACCTCTACTTCATTACTATCAACCATCGAATTATTTGTTGTTATATTCGTAAATGGTTGCAAGTCTATTCCTTTAGCCCAAAGATATTCATGTTCGCCTATTGCATAATTCCCTTTTGCTTTTACTATATTCTTTCCTATACTACTTGTACCATTATTACCTATACATTGCACACCAATGATTGCATTCTCAATTACATTATTATCAATTGTATATTCTAATCCATCTGTACTTGAATTCATGACGCCCATCAAATTATCCTTTATATACAAATTGGTTGCTTTCAAGTTTGTCTTTATTGTTCTCACTGCTTTATCGCAATTTTCAAATTTCAAATCCGTTTGATTGCCATTGGTATTGCTTACTGTTATGTCTGTTATTATACTCACTGGTGCATTCGTATAATTGCTACTCACACCAGCCCCTCTTGCACTAGTATAGCAATTGTTCACCTTTTGGCTTACGGGATAGCTTCCTGTTACACTATTATCATGTATCTCTGTAAACACACTATTATAAATACCAATTCGAGAAGGCGAGTTGCCCAATACGCTTGCCAAATAAGCTGTGCCACTTATTGCTACACCTGTGCTGAGATGGTCATAAGTATTACCACTTTCGGCATTATCAGGTTCGCCCAAATGTATAAAACTACTATTTATTATTCGCACACCAGCCAAGCTTTGGGTTATACCAGATATTGGTACAAATCCATTATCACTCTCAAAATAATTATTCTTTACAATATTGGGGTAGCTGCTGTTGTTTGCATTCTCAAACAAAATACCTTGCCTTAAATTATTTTTATATCTACTATTTCTTGCTTGTAAAAAAGCATTGTTCATTATTTGCACACCCTCACTCATGTCGCTTAATTTACTATAATTATTTACAATCACTGTTTTGCCTGCACCATCTGCCAATATCCCATACCAATATTCTCCACAGCCTTTCATTTCACTCTTGTTTATCACCAAACTTCTATTTGTATTCAATACCCATTCACTATTATGTGTCATAAATATTTTAGGGTTATTGTATACATACAAATTATTATCTACATCTACATTTCCTTCAAAAACAATTGGTGTACTTGGTGCTACACCATTTGCAAATATATCGCTCGTACTGCTATTTGGTGCATACCATTGGGCATTGGTATCGGCCACTGTACAATGGCTGCAATCACCTATGTATAAAGTTGTAGTTGCAGTTCCTGTACTTGAAGTTGCAGTTATTGTATAAGTGCCTGCGGCAGTTACACTTGCTACATTGCCTACAAAAGTAGCAGTAGAAGGCCCAGTAACAGTTGGTGTAGTACAAGCATTTGTGCTAAACTGCGCAGCTGTACTTCCAACACAACCCTTAATAATAGTATATGTAAAAGCTGTATCTAAGCTCACCACAAATGTATCTTTACATACATAATCATCCACAATTAAAGTATGATTGCCTATACTCAAACCTGAATAGCTAGTGGTAGTGCTGTAACTGTTTGCATCTAATTTATATTGGTAAGTACCACTACCACCTACTGCTTTAAAATCCAGTGAAGAGCCACTTGCACCAAAACATGCTACAGTTTTATTGTATAGCAAAGTGATGGCATTTCCTGTTTGTACATTCGTGTATACAGGAGGGGTGCAAGCGTTTGCAGTTGCTATTGCATTACCGCCTTGTACACAAATATTACTTGGTGTATTTAACCAATTTGCGTTGTAATTTGGGAATACAGTACCCGTTCCATATCCAATACCATTACTCCACAAAGGGGATGTTGTTGCATTATTGGGATTACAATTTTTATCCATATAAAGCAACGCATTTGGGTAGCTTGATGAGCCAATGAAATGGCCACTATCCAAGTTAATATAGCTTCCTGCATGTGCTATGAATTGACCTTTTACTAAATAATCATGACCAATATACATTGAAGCTCCGCTTTCTAATTCTAATGCAGATAAGGAATTTATATCTACAGTAGTTTGTAAGTCCACTAGCGAGAGCGCTTTGTTTTTATATTTTAATTGAGCATATCCTTCTGTATTATCTATCCTGGTTCCTATACTAAATGTATCATTATGCAGATAGTGTTCTATCTGCCCTTCAAATTCCAATATACTTGGTGCACACGCTGTTGTATTGCCTTCCATCAATACGTGATTGGTTTCAAATAAATGATAGGAATTCAATCCATTCAAAGTATTCTCTACTTTATTTTGTCCTTGAAATCGCACACCATGCAGACGAGAAATATTTACACCACTTGCGATACCATTATTATTATATGTAAACCTACAATCTTTGATTATGGTCCATTTATCTTTTGGAATAGAAGAAGAGGGCAATATATTAATAATTTGTCTTGTGCTATCATTTACTTTGAATATACAATCGTCAAATAAAGTACGTCTTCCATCTAATATTTCTACCAATGGATTATTGATTGTCCAATGCTGACCTAAATATGGCTTGTCTTCAAAATCACAATGAATAAATTTTGTTTCAGAACCCGTTACAATTCCATAACTTGTTTCTTTGACGGAACAATAAACATGACAATGGTTGAAATTAAAATAATTACCCCTGACTCTTAAACCATAACTATCTGTATCATAAAAAGTACACGAATCAAATACGACATGATCCGTCAGGGAAGCCTGTCCTAAACAACCATCATTCACCACCGCAAAACTTAAATTATCTTCAAAATGGCAATGATTAAAAAATCCATTAGAGCATTGTACGCATCCTGTAGTATCATTACAATTAGAATTATTTGAAGTGCATCCATCTTCCGGTTCAATGTCCATACCAGCGGCAGGATTTGACACAACATATGCCTGGCTTAGTGTATTAAATGCCTTACTGGAGTGGTTAAATTCTGAATGAGATACTTGTATATTTTTACCGCCAAGCCATGCAATTCCAGCTCGCCCATTGTAATTACAAATACAACTATCTACCATTATCGAATCGGTCATTTTACCTTTAATGGTTATCCCATCCTGGCCAAAGTAAGTTAAGTTGCAATTTTTAATAATCCCATTTTTACACTTATATAAATAAATACCACTATATTGTAATTGCTTTCCTACATCGCCCCAAATGCCACCTATTCTGCAATGGACACTATTGCCATTCACATCCATTTTTTCAATCTTTAGATGATTACAATTTTGTGCTTGTATAAAATAACCGATTTCGGCTCTACAATTTGAAGAATTAAAATTACGCCATTCCGCATTTTGATTACCAATACTATCTATCGATTGCGAAAAACCAGTATTATTGATGTAATTTATATTTGTAAAAACTGGTGATATACAAGAAGACCAATATTGAGGATCATTTTGTGTTGTCTTATATAATGTAGATGGATTTGAACTATTAGTGCAGTTTAGCGTATAATATTGGAGAGTATCGTTTTTTCCTAACCATGAGCCGTAGTAAAGTGAATCTACATATTTTATATATGCCTTCGCATTTGTGGTGCTAATTGTTATTTGATTGATTGGCAACGAGGTTTGTAAATCTCCCTTAAAAAAAAGAATATTAGTACCCTCAGCGAATGCGGTTGTTAATGAAGTATCTTGTCTACACACCCACATTGGGCTTGATGCAGAAGGTGCGTCAATATCAATAGCATAAGAAACGCTTGTCGATTCATTTTCTGGATCGGCATTAATAATATCTGCGACTGTATGAAATATATCCGTCCAGTTAGCTATTGTATCATTAGGGTCATTGTAGTAAATAGTAGTGGTGCCATTGAAAACATAATTCGGAGCAAGGGTAATACCACTAGTATACAATGTATTATTGCCTCCTATTTTAGTTAGCGTTACTTTATTTGCAAAGCAAATCTTTTGCAATCCACAACATAAATTGAGTATTATAATTATTAAAGTAAAGAAATGTTTTTGCATAGTATTTTTGTTTATATGTTATGAGATACGGTCTATTTCGTAATTAGCCTTGCATGTGTTATTCCAATTTGTGCAACTTGGGCTTTTTATATGATCTTAATTCGGAAGTACTCTACATTCCCAGAAAATAATCAAATAAAAATCCCACGCGGCATAAGGGTGTTGTCTATTTCTTGCTCATTAAGGTATCAGGATCCCTATTTTAAGCAAGTCACATTCAAACCCAAATAGTTCTGTATTTTTAAATTCCTCAACTAAAAAATATCATTATCCCATCATTCAATCCTCTATAAATGTAACAAACCTTTTCTAGGCAACAAACTTTTTTGTAAATTCCTTTTTTGAAATTAAGTAAATCCAATTTTTCGCAACTTATTTATTCTACATTTATTCTTCAGCACTTCGCGTTAGGGATAGAACGGAAATCCTTTTTTTTTCTTCAAAAAAAAGATTGGAGTGATAGCCCGACCCGAAGGGGAACGCCCAAAAAAGTAGTTAGTATTGAGAAGTTAGTAGAAAGTAAAAAGTTGATAGTAAAAAGTAGATAGTAAAAAGTCGTAAGTAAAAAGTCGAAAGAACAAAATTGCTATTGCTGAGCTTTTTGAAATTTTTTCTCAGTTTGTCAGGTTAGCGCAGCGCATCTCGAATGGTAGATAAAAAGCGATTTTTAATCGCATACAAGCAGATTGCAAATCTGCCATTATCAATACTTCGACATGGCATACGGAATATCGAAGACCGTTTAATCATGTCATCCCTACGGGATTTTGCTTTCGACCTATTATATGATTTCTATAATCATGTCATCCCTACAGGATTTTGATTTGCAAGGATATGTCTGGCCCAAGAATGGCGCGTTGCCTTGTGCGTTTGACTTCTTGTGTCTTACTGTTCGAATTGTTTCTCTGCTCGATGTCACCAACCAATTTAATTTCGTTGGTGCGACAACATCAGATAGGGTAGAGGACACGGGTTGCAAACCCGCGCCAGCAATAATGTGCAGTATACACCTGTTGTAAACTCGCACCAGCCTAGATGCTTTACATAAAAATAATTGCATCAATAAAAAATCACAAGCTATTTATTTTTAGATTTGCTAACGTTATTTGTACGACTATCGTATTACTTCCGAACAATCATTTTAAACTTTTAAAAAAAAATAAAACATGAAAACAAAATTATTACTTCTCGTCCTTTTTGCATTTGCTTCGGTAAAAATGCAAGCACAATGTAGCGCTACTTTCACCACAAACGTTAATCCAAATGGGGTTGTAACTTGTGCTGGCAGTGCAGTTGCTAACATCATGTTACACTATTGGTCCTTTGATGGCGGTACAACTTTTATTTGTAGTCAACAAAACGCAACGTATACCTACACTACACCAGGTACTTATACCATTTGTCATAAGGTAGTTGATTCTTTAACCAATATTGCTTGCGATTCTACTTGCAATTCTGTAACTATTACTTCTGCGTTGCCTTGTAATGCTAGCTTCTATATTTACCCAGATTCTCTTGGCGCACCTTCAACTTATATTGGTGTGAACACAAGTACAGGCGGAGGTTTAACTTATGCATGGGATTGGGGTGATGGTTCAACAGGTACTGGTGCAAATCCATCACATACTTATGCAGCTCCTGGTGTGTATGTCATTTGTTTAACGGTAACAGGTAATGGTTGTACAAACACATATTGCGATTCTAGTACGATCAATAAAACGGCGAATGCGATGTACTCTGTAACCTTTGGTACGCCTACTTCTACTAGCGCTATAGATAAAGAGAGCATACATATTTATCCTAACCCTGCAACCGATAAATTATTTATTGAAGCTGCAACAAATCAAACTTACCAAGTTCAAGTGTATACAACCAATGGGACTAAAGTTTTGTCGACTTCTGTAAAAAATAAACAATCTATCCATATTGAAGCTTTGTCTTCCTCTATGTATATTTTGAAATTGACAGATGCAAGCGGTAAGAGTACCTATTCTAATTTTACAAAATAAATTTATCCAATAATTGTTATAAAAAAAGGGCTACTCAAAAGAGTAGCTTTTTTTATGCACTCGTTTTTTGCAAACGAGTAATACACCACAGTGTATTTTTAATAAAAAATAAATGCTTTGGTATTATTCATCTAATCCCACTAAACCATCAATGCTGGTTTTATTTTTAAGCAAACGGTATTCTTTTAATTTTAGTTCCCCTTTTTGTTCGTTGTATTTATCTAAGACATCCCGATGTTTTTTAAAATCATATAAAGGAACGGAATAGCCACACGAATCCGTAATTCGCGTGAGTTCAATTTGTATATACGCTCTTACGCCTATGCGCTTTGGGAATTTGCTTTCCATGTCTGCAAATGCAGGATCTGTAGGTAATACAGCTTTTCCATGTCCATGTAAACGCACGATTTTGGGTGCACCATCGAAGGCACAAAACATAATTAAAATCCGTTTGTTTTCTTGAATGTGTGCAATCGTTTCAATACCGCTTCCAGTTAAATCTTGATAGGCTACAAGAGTTGGTGAAAGTATGCGAAAGGAGTCTAAACCTTTGGGCGAACAATTGATATGTCCGTTTTCAGATAGGGGAGCAGTGGCTACGAAAAACATTTGTTGATGGCTTATCCACTTCTCTAATTGTGGTGTTATCGATTCAAAGAGTTTGCTCATTGCATTTTTTTAATGGTCAAATATAGTATGGAATAGGAATCATCATGCAGTTGTATTTTTTTATGTTTATTATTTATTGCACAAGCTCCAGCAATTTCCCTTTGTTTGTTCTTGTTTATTTTTTTTTGTAAAAATTTGCAATGAGAAAAATAATTTTCTTTAGTGGATGCATTGCGGCAACGATAGTAGTGGAAATCCTTTTTGCTTGCTTTGAAGCAAAAAGATTGGAACGGATAGCGTGAGTGCCGCCCAATGGTGTAGCATTAATTTTTTTGCAAAAAATACGCTACACCATTACACTGTAGCATTTATTTTTTTTTCAAAAAATACGCTACACCATTACACTATAGCATTAATTTTTTTCAAAAAATACGCTACAGTATTACCTAACCATAAATTAAGTTTTGTCAAAATAAATAAAAAGCATTAAATAAAAAAGGATAAGAATTATCTTTGTCGCGATTAAAAAATTATACTATGCCATCATTCGATATCAGCAGTAAAGTGGACATTCAAACTTTAGACAATGCTATCAATACCGTGAACAAAGAAATAAGCAATCGATTCGATTTTAAAGGATCGCATGTGGTGATTGATTTGAATAAAAAAGATTATAAAGTTTCATTAGAAGCCGACAGCGACATGAAGATGGAACAGATTTTGGATGTACTAGTTTCTCGTTCTATGCGTCATGGTTTGGATGGAGATTGCTTCGATTTAAGTAAAGAAGTTTATCCATCTGGTAAAATTGTAAAAAAGGAAATTCCGGTTAAAAATGGATTAAACCAAGATGATGCGAAGAAGATAGTAAAGATGATTAAGGACGCTGGAATGAAAGTACAAGCTGCCATTATGGACGACATTATTCGCGTGACAGGAAAGAAGATTGACGATTTGCAAGAGGTCATACAATTGTGTAAAAGCTCCGAATTGAAAATTCCAATGCAGTTCATCAATATGAAAAGCTAGTCCTAGCAACAGTTTGAGCAGATTTTTATTTATTTGAAAAATTGTTTGTTCCTTACACATTCCTAGCTTACTTTTGCCCTCTTTAAAAAATCGCATGGTTAGAATCATGCACTAAATAAAATAATATGAAACAAGGCATTCACCCAACATCTTTTCGACATGTCATCTTTAAAGACATGAGTAACGAAACTACATTCTTATCACGCTCTACCGCTAAGTCTTCGGAAACAATGGTATGGGAAGATGGGAATGAATATCCAGTTATTAAATTGGAGGTTTCTAATACATCACATCCTTTTTACACTGGTAAAAATGTATTATTAGATACAGCAGGTCGTATCGATAAATTCAATAAGCGTTACGCAAAGAAGAAATAATTTTCATCAAGAGTATAAAAAAAAGGAGTTCAATTTGAGCTCCTTTTTTTATTTTATGAATATCTGTAATCACTTTGAACCAGTTGCAAAAGTAAATTTGCAAAAAGTTAGAGGCTTTCAGAAAATTCAAACCGCAATTATCTCGAGGATAATGAGGATTTGAATTTTTTGAGTAACGAAGAAATTTGAAGCAAATTAACTTTGTTAGTTTACCCTAATGCAATCTTCACCACTTCCATCATTTCTTGTACATAATGAAATTTAAGTCCTTTGATGTAAGAAGGATTAATTTCCAATATGTCTTTTTCGTTTTGTGCACAAAGAATAATTTCTTTCATACCAGCGCGCTTTGCAGCCAATATTTTTTCTTTGATGCCACCAACTGGAAGTACTTGTCCACGCAAAGTAATTTCACCCGTCATAGCTAAGAAGGGTTTCACTTTCTTTTTCGTAAATGCACTAAGTATGGCAGTCATCATGGTAATACCTGCGCTAGGCCCATCCTTTGGTACAGCACCTTCTGGCACATGAATATGTATAGAATTTTCATCAAATACTTTTTCATCCAAACGAAAATCTTTAGCGTGTGCTTGAATATAACTGAGTGCTGTTGATGCACTTTCTTTCATCACATTGCCCAAATTTCCAGTTAAGGTTAAACCGCCTTTCCCTGGATGTAAACTAGTTTCGATGAATAATATTTCTCCGCCTACATAAGTCCAAGCCAGTCCAACTGCAACACCTGGCGGGTTTGCTTTGGAATATAAATCATTTGTGTATCTTGGCTTGCCCAGAATTTCTTCTATCATAGACTCTGTCACTTCAACAGTTTTCAAGTTTTCGTCTAAGGCTGCACGCATCGCTAAATTACGCATCACAGAAGCTAATTGTCTTTCTAATTCTCGAACGCCACTTTCTCTTGTGTATTCCGTAATTAGTTTGACAATAACCGCATTGGATAATTTGATGGTGTATGATTTTAAACCATGTGCTTCTTTTTGTTTAGGCAATAAATGCTTTTTGGCAATCTCCGTTTTCTCCTCAACAGCATAACCACTTAAGTCAATTATTTCCAAACGATCACGAAGCGCAGGTTGTATTTCTGCTAAGCTGTTGGCGGTTGCAATAAATAGTACTTTAGATAAATCATATTCCAATTCTAAATAATTATCATAAAAAGAATTATTCTGTTCCGGGTCTAAAATTTCTAATAGGGCACTACTTGGATCGCCTCGAAAATCATTTCCAATCTTATCAATTTCATCCAAAATGAAAACAGGATTACTGGATTTTACTTTTCGTAAAGATTGTATGATACGTCCAGGCATCGCACCTATATAGGTTTTGCGATGTCCTCGTAATTCACTTTCGTCATGCAATCCACCTAGACTAAATCGAACATATTTTCTACCAATGGCATTGGCAATAGATTTGCCTAAAGAGGTTTTGCCTATACCTGGAGGTCCAATGAAACAAAGTATGGGCGACTTCATATCGCCTTTTAATTTAAGAACGGCTAAATATTCAAGTATCCGATCTTTAATTTTATCCATCCCATAATGATCGTCATCCAACACTTTTCTCGCTTTCTTTATATCATAAATATCTTGTGTGTATTCTTCCCAAGGCAAGTCGAGTAATAGATCTACATGGTTATACGTGATTGAATAATCTGGTGTGGATGGGTGCATACGCTCTAATTTGTCAATGCTTTTTTTAAACATTTCCTTAGCCGCTTCACTCCATTTTTTATCTTCTCCTCGTTTTTGTAAATCTTTAATTTCTCGATCATTACTTTCTCCACCAAGTTCATCCTTAATGGCTTTGAGCTGTTGATTTAAAAAATATTCTTTTTGTTGTTTATCTAATTCGCCTTTTGTTTTATCTGTAATTTTATTTTTCAAATCCACATGCTGTAGTTCAACATGTAACAAACGAAGTAAATCTTCGGTTCTTTGTTTGAAATTATTTTCATTGAGTAAAGCTTGTTTTTCCTTGATGTCACCATTCAGATTTGAAGCGATAAAATGATTTAAGAAAGAAATATTTTCAATATTTTTCAAAAGGATACCAGCTTCTGGTGGCACATTCGATGATTTTCGAAGTATCTGTTCTGCCATATCTCTAACCGAAGAAATCATCGCTGCAAATTCATCATCCATTTCAGGAATGATATCCTCGAGGTAAGTAACTTTTGCTTTGAAAAAGGGTTCATCTTGAATCCATTCATCTACTTGAAATCGAATGCGTCCTCGAATAAAAACAGTAGAACTGCCATCTGGCATTTTTATTTGTTTAATAATTTCAGCAACGGTACCTATGGTATTGATTTCTGCAAAATTTGGCTCTTCACTTTTAGGGTCAATTTGCGAAAGCACGCCAATATGTTTCCCATTCTTTTCCGCCTCTGTCAATGCTTTCAGCGATTTGTCACGGGAAACAGAAATGGGAATAACTACATTCGGGAATAGCACCATATTTCGCAAGGGAAGAATGACTAAATTCTCTGGTAATTTTTTTTTATCCTCATCACTCATTTCATCTTCCGATAATGGAACTATTGGCATAATTTCTATTTCATCATTTCCATTTCCGAATATTTGTCTGTTAAATTCCATTATTATGTTTCATTTTGTCAGTAAAAAAATAAATTGAGTGCTTATTGCTGCAAAGCCCACCTATTATCAATTGATGTGCCAATGGATTTTGGTGGATGTTATAAAATTGCGTTACACTTTAATTGTTTTTTTTTACATTTACTTCTTAAAAAATAAAAAATGCATAAAAAAATTACACTATTCTTATTATTGTTTATTAGCATTTGGAAATCCAATGCACAAGTAAACACCATTCCATTTACACCTTCTATGGATACTTATCAAACCATAAGTGGAACACAAGTCGATATGCCGAATGAAGATGATGTCTTCCACAGTAACTTACCCATTGGGTTCAATTTTGTATATAATGGGAATGTAACTTCAAAATTTGGAGTATGTACGAATGGATTTATTGTGATGGATAGTTTGAATCATTCTGGTTTGTGGATCATGAGTTCGAATTCCACTAATCAATTATCTGTATTGATGACTGACATGCAAAATACAAACGCAGGCGGTAGTATAGAATATCAAACAGTAGGTACAGCACCGAACCGTGTTTGTATTATTCAATGGAATGATTATAGCATTTTCGGGATTAATTATTGCCATTTAAATGCACAAATACGTTTATATGAATCCAGTAATTGTATCCAATATACCTATGGCACAAATACATTGGCTGGTAATATGGGTGAACAATTTTATGTAGGATTAACTGGGGCCACAAGTGCAGATTATCATTTAAGATCATCAAGCACTAGTTGGTTGAATACACTGTCATCCACTACATATCCTGGAACTGGTGTTCTTTTGAACGCCTTGAATACAATACCTTCTGGGTTATCTTATTCATTTGGAATATGTCCAGCTGCAGGTATTCCTTTTTCGTATATTACTGGAAATCTGTATGAAGATGCGAATGGGAATGGCTTAAAAGATGTTGGTGAAATAGGTAAACCAAATGTGCTCCTTCATGAAAGTTTACAAAATTATTATGCGGTTACAGATGCGAATGGGGATTATTCTATGCTCTTCACAGATTCTAATTTGACTTATACTGTCAATGCAATTCTTCCTACTTATTGGAATTTAACAACGACACCAGTAACCTATTCTATCACGCCATTATCGCAATCAACTACCAATGCCGATTTTGGAATGATGGCTACTCCTAATGTGCATGATGTAAGCATTGCTTGCAATTATACTAATTTGCCTTGGCCAAATGCGAACGTCAATTTTTTAGCAACTTACCATAATAATGGAACAGTTGTTGAAACTGGTGATTCTATTTTCTTTACAAAAGATGCTCATTACAGCTTTGTGTCTAGCGTACCAGCACCGACTTCGGTGAATGGAAATGAAATTGTGTGGGTTTATTCCAATTTATTAATCAATGAATTCCGAAATATTACGGTTCATTTACATGCAGATACTCTCATCACGATAGGCGATACATTACATTCTAGTTGGCATATCAATCCATTAGCGTCTGATGCTGCACCAGCAAACAATGATGTGAATATTACGCAAGCTTGTTTATCATCCTTTGACCCTAACTTTAAATCGGTTAGCCCTGAGGGGAACATTGTCAACACGCAAGAATTACAATACACTATCCATTTTCAAAATACTGGTACATTTTTGGCACAAAATGTTTTTTTGTATGACACCTTGAATTCAAATTTAGATGTTTCTACTTTTAAATTAATCGCTAATAGTCACCCAGTAACGTATACAATCAATGGAGCAGGAAATCTTAGATTCCAATTTGCGAATATTAATTTGCCAGATAGTAATAGTAATGAACCAGCAAGCCATGGTGCTGTTACGTATAGCATCATGCCAAAAGTAGGTTTGGCTCCTGCATCTGTGATTCACAATACAGCATCTATTGTATTTGATTTCAATACTGCGGTAGTTACAAATACAACTGAAAATATTATCATCAGTAATATGCCAAATGGATTGAATGAAATAGTAAATGCAGAAAATCCTATTTCTGTTTATCCAAATCCAGCGACGCAAATCATCACTATTAGTGCACAAGAGAATTTATCTAACGCAGTCGTTTTAATTTATGATTTGTCTGGTAAATTGGTTGCACAAAAAGATATTCAATCCAAACACAAGCAAACTAATTTAGATATTTCCTCTTTAGGAAATGGAATGTATATGATACAAGTGAATAACAATAATCGTTTAAGCAGATTTAAATTGATGAAGAAATAACTCGTTTTTTTTATAACCGCAAAAGCCATTCAAATTGTTGAATGGCTTTTGTTGTATATACGAGTGGCTACTTTCAATAGTCTAAAACATGACCTTTCCCTCCATGTATTTTCGACTAATTCAATATTACTTTTCTAGTATAGACACTTTCATTATTTACTATTACTCTCAAAATATATAACCCATTTTGAAGTGGCTTGCGAATTTGATATTCATTGTAAACGTTGTTGAATTCTATTGCTGTAGAAGATACCATTTCACCTTGTGCTGTAAATAATTCGATGTATCCCTTACCCGAAGAAGCATTCGCAATACTAACTTCAATGTATGTACCTAATGTTTGATGTGTGACAATTAAATCATTAGACATGGCATTTACCTTGATTGTTTTATACACATTGATACGGCCATCTATATCCACTTGTGCAATTCGATAATAGTTAGTTTGCAATGGAGAATGGTCAATTAATGTATATTCTTTTTTCGATTGTATATTTTCATTTTTTGCATTTACTTTGCCAAGTGTTTCAAATAAAATTCCATCTTTGCTTTTTTCAATAAGAAAGTAATTATTATTGACTTCGTTGCTAGTTCCCCATGTTAGTTTTACTTCGTGTTGTTGAGCTTGCCCATTGAAATACAACCATGTAACTGGTAATGCAAAACAAGGAGACAAGGATATGGCGCTTATAGCGGTAGTAGAAAAGGCACCGTTGGTAGTTAGCAATCTTCCATTTACTTGAACACCAGTGGACAGTGTACTTATTGCGCCATTGACGCCAATGAGATTGCCATTAAAAACACTATTGCCATCTATACCTGTTGCCCCAGAAACAAGCCAATACACATTGTCTGCTTGTGCGCCATTCATTAAAATTACATGCGAAGAAACGCTTGTTGATAGGGCACCATATATTTTAATAAAGAAAATGGCATTTGTATTTCCTTGTGCATTTAAGTATAGATTACCTGTGAGTGAAGTCCCTGCATTGAGAACGTAAGTATGTGGTGTAAGTACAAGGTCATTACCAAACTGGGCAGGGTACAGTAGTTCAATGTCATAAGGCATAATATTCATGAGGTTTGCAGCATTCAATAAATCGGCAGCAGCAGCAGCAGTGGATCCATCGGGGATAGGATGAATGGTACCATTCACCAAAAGAGGATTAAAACCAGTGGTTAAACCTACATTGGTTCCTACGTCACCTGTTACAGAGGAAACTCCTGCATTGGTCATTGAACCATTACTTGTAAAAAGAGTATAACAAGCTGCTGATCCTAAAGTCGGCATGAGTGGCCCTGTAAGAATAGGACTTCCACAACCAATTGGCGTACTGACCACAACACCATTTACAGAAATGCCGCCAGAAGTGGATAGCGCATGACCTTCCAACGTGTCTAACGCACTCATAATAATGGCGGCATTATTAGCAACTATAGCACCGCGCATATAGGTTTGTGTAGCCATATTCACTAGTCCTTCTACTTTCCAAAATACATTACATGCCATTGCGCCATTAATTAGTTTTACTTTAGAGGAAGCGCTTGTGGAGAATGCACCTTGAATTTGAAAAATAAACACTGCATTCGGATTGCCTTGTGCATTTAATATGAGATTGCCACTCAATACGGTTGCACCTGCAGTATGGTAAACGCCAGGCACCAAGGTATCACCGTTACCTAAAAGAGGGGCAACAAAGTAATTGGGAATTGCTGCATTTAATTGATTGTAAACTGCAATTAAATCTGCCGCGCATTGAGCGGTTGTTCCATTGCCACTGTGCATTACGCCATTCACGTTGCCAAAGCCTGTGCCAGCGCCACTATTGCTGCCTACATGTCCTGTTATATGAGAGATGCCAGTATTTGTGATGGCACCCACGGAAGTAAATAATGCAAAATTAGCTGCAGTACCTAAGTTAGGGGTCTGTGCAAAAGTTATATTTATCACTGTAATAAAGAGCAATAAAGTAATAAGAAATTTGAATACATGTTTCATGATATAATGGTTTAATTGTACTGCAAAGGAACCTCGTTACAGAAGATAAGTACTTACGTTCATGCTCGAAAGGTTTACATAATTCACACTTAAATTAGCTACCGAATGAATGGGTAGCACATAACGCTGATTGGGAATGCAGGAGGAATAAAAATGAGAGTGGGTATTTGTTTTGGGCTTTGTTCGCTATGTTCTTTTACCTTATTTTTCTTGACTTTATAAAAATGCATTCAGTTAAAAGTGTGATCAATCTCAGCATGCTGTATAAAATATTGTGATTTTCGAATTAGTATAAACATCACATAAAATCGAAAATATTTTTTTAATTCTGCTATTTTGTTTCTTATCTTTGAAAGAAAAAAATAATTATGGGATTAGTTTATGCCGATATCGAATTAATAAATGGAGAAGATCTTGTTTTAGCCAAACGCCATTTCATTGGTGAAGAGGAAGTAAAGAGAATGCATGTAAATATGTTGGTGGATACAGGAAGTGTTTACATGTGCATCAATGAAAATGTACAAGAGCAACTACAACTTAATGTTATTGAAAAAAGGAAAGGAGTGCTTGCGAATGGTGAAATTGTTGAGTATGATGTAGTAGGTCCAATAGAAGTGAAATTTAAAAACAGGCGTTGTAATGTGGATGCAATGGTACTTCCAGGGGATAATGAAATGTTGTTAGGAGCGATACCATTAGAAGATATGGATATTTTGATTCACCCTTATAGAAGAGAATTAATTGTGAATCCTGAACACCCATATTTTGCGCAAATGAAATTGAAATAGTAAGTTTCAATTGCCATTCAAATTATTCGCAATTGCATGTTTATGCCATGTGTATAGCAAGTGCAAGTCATACGATTTCAAAGGTAAGTGATGGGTTAATATTATGGTTACTACATACACTCCTTACGTACCTGCCTTTATATCTTTGTACCAACAAACTCATGTAGCCAATATAGATGAGTCCTTGATGGAGTTGATTTAGGTGTGAAAGGCCTTACAATGAGCTTGTTATTCTCCTTTTTATTCACAATTTAATTGAAGGATTATGTTATTCATTATTGCAATCTTATATTTGATAACGATTGAATTTATTTCAATGTAAATTATAAAAATGGCTAAAGCAAAAAAGGAGATTAAAGATAAAAGTATAGAAGTTACACTTTGGGAAGCGGCAAATAAATTGAGAGGTAGCGTTGAGCCAGCCGAATATAAACACGTAGTATTAGGACTAATTTTCTTAAAGTTTGCAAGTGACAAGTTTGAAGAACATCGAGCCAAACTGATTGCCGAAGGCAAAGAAAAATATATTGAAATGGCTGAGTTCTACAATATGAACAATGTGTTTTTCTTAGAAGAAACCAGCCGTTGGAGTTATCTAATAAAAAGAGCCAAACAAAACGACATTGCATTGCTCATTGACACCGCTTTGCACACTATTGAAAAGAACAACAAAGCCCTGAAAGGTGCATTGCCCGACAATTACTTTTCTCGTTTGGGATTGGATGTTACCAAACTGGCTTCTTTGCTTGACACCATTAACGACATCGATACCACCAAAGACCCCAAGCAAGATGTGGTAGGCAAGGTGTATGAATATTTCCTTTCAAAATTTGCATTGGCAGAAGGGAAGGGCAAGGGAGAATTCTATACACCAAAAAGCATTGTAAACCTGATAGCCGAAATGATTGAACCTTACAAGGGCATTATCTATGACCCTGCTTGTGGTTCGGGTGGCATGTTTGTGCAATCGATCAAATTCATTGAAGCACACCACGGCAACAAAAAAGAAATTTCTATTTACGGACAAGAATACACCAACACCACTTACAAACTGGCAAAGATGAACCTTGCCATACGAGGCATTAGCGGAAACCTTGGCGAAAAAGCAGCCGACACGTTTGCAGACGACCAACACAAAGACCTGAAAGCCGATTACATAATGGCAAACCCGCCTTTTAACCAAAAAGATTGGCGTGCCGAAAACGAATTGAAAGACGACCCACGTTGGAGAGGTTATGATGTGCCACCCAAAAGCAACGCCAATTACGGTTGGATTTTGAATATGGTTTCTAAACTTTCCGACAATGGTATTGCAGGTTTTATTTTGGCAAATGGTGCATTGAGTGGCGGTGGCGAAGAATATAAAATACGCAGAAAGCTAATTGAAAATAATTTGGTGGAAGCCATTTTGGTATTGCCACAAGATATGTTTTACACCACCAACATTAGTGTTACTGTTTGGATATTGAACAAGAACAAAAAAGCACATAGCCGAAGCATTGGCGATGAGCAACGTCATTACCGCAATCGAGAAAAGGAAATTCTGTTTATGGATTTGCGACAAATAGGCGAACCATTTGAAAAGAAATTTATTCAATTTAGCGAACAACACATTAAAGACATTGGCAAAACTTACCACACTTGGCAACAAGAAAAGAACAACTATAAAGATGTTCCAGAGTATTGCTACTCCGCAACATTTGATGAAGTAGCCAAAAAAGATTTTTCGCTCGTGCCGAGCAAATATATTGAATTTGTAAACCGAGATGAGAACATTGACTTTGATGAAAAGATGCAAACACTGAAAGGCGAGTTTGCTGATTTGCTGAAATCTGAAATCGATTCAAAAAATGATTTACTAACCGTATTTAAAGAGTTGGGTTATGAAATCAAATTATAAACGTTTAGGCGATTACATACAGGAATTAAAGGTTCGCAATACTGAGGAAAAAGCAGAACAGCTTTTAGGAATTAACATTAATAAATTCTTTATGCCTTCAGTTGCTAACGTTGTTGGAACTGATTTATCTGTATATAAGCTCGTAAGAAAAAATCAATTTGCTTGTAATAGAATGCACGTAGGTAGAGATTATCGTTTACCAGTTTCAATGTCAAAAAGTGATGAAGAATTTATGGTTTCCCCTGCTTATGATGTGTTTGAAATCAAAGACACCAAAGTTCTTAATCCTGAATTTTTGATGATGTGGTTTACCCGTTCAGAGTTTGACCGTAATGCTTGGTTTTATACTGATGCAGATGTAAGAGGTGGCTTGCCTTGGAAATCATTTTGCGATATGATATTGCCCATTCCCCACCCCGACAAACAAAAAGAAATTGTAAAAGAATACAATGTCATCCAAAACCGCATTGCCCTAAACCAGAAAATGATACAGAAACTCGAAGAAACCGCACAGGCGATTTATAAGCAGTGGTTTGTGGAGTTTGAATTTCCTGATGAAAACGGAAAGCCATATAAAAGTAATGGCGGAGCTTTGGTTTGGAATGAAGAATTGCAAAAAGAACTTCCGTTGGGTTGGAAAGCTGAAAAATTGGGGAATATTATTGAGAGCTTTTCA
>CAMDVD010000063.1 GCA_945878115.1 Chitinophaga pinensis
ATAAATTGTTTAAAAACGACTTTCGCCCAACCCTTTACTGCTGCGCCATGTGAAGTCCATTGCACATAAAAATTATGTAGTTGCTCATTTATTTCTAATTCCTCTTGTTCCCCAAAAGAGCGACTGCTTTGGTATATCCAAACTTTGGAAGAAGGTGAAAAGTCGGTTGGTAAAATATGTTCAAGTTCTTTTATCATGTAAGTATCTTCAGTGAATAGAGGTGTAATTTTAGTGGGTTCCGAATTTTAAAATCTTAAAATTATCAAATGGACTTTACAATTATTTCTGCAATATCCAAAGCCTGAATTTCATTTTCTTTCTCTTGGTTTTTGATGCCATCTTGTAGCATAGTTAAACAAAATGGGCAATTGCTGGCAACTACACTAGCACCACTTTCTATCACATCTTTCGTACGTTCCATATTGATTCGACTGTTACCAGGTTCATCTTCTTTAAACATTTGTGCACCGCCAGCGCCACAACATAAGCCATTAGTCTTACATCGTTTTAATTCTACCAACTCCGCATCGAGTGATTGCAAAACTTCGCGAGGTGCTTCATAAATTTGATTGGCTCTACCCAAATAACAACTGTCGTGGTAGGTAATTTTTTTACCTTTAAATTCTCCACCACCTTGCATTTTCAATTTGCCATCTTGTATTAATTGTTGCAAATAAACAGCATGAGAAATTACTTCATAATTGCCACCCAATTCAGGGTATTCATTTTTCAAGGTATTGAAGCAATGTGGGCAAGTAGTCACTATTTTTTTTACCGCATACATATTCATGGTTTGGATGTTATTGTATGCCATCATCTGAAATAGAAATTCATTGCCTGCTCGTCGCGCAGGGTCGCCTGTGCACATTTCTTCTTTGCCCAGTATCGCAAATTGAATACCAACATGGTTCAATATTTCTACGAAAGCTTTCGTTACTTTTTGCGCTCGCTGATCGAAGCTGCCAGCGCATCCTACCCAAAAAAGTATTTCTGGAGTTTCGTTATTTGCTTGGTATTCGGCGTATGTTTTTACTGTCATTAATTAAAATTTATTTTCGTTAATAATCTGTAGAATAGTTTTATCAAGTAACGGAATTTTGTTTTCTAAAATGTCCCAAATGATTTTATAATCAACTCCGAAATATTCATTCACAAGAAAATTTCGGAATTGGGTAATTCTTCTCCATTCTATTTCATCATATTTAATTTTCAACTCGTCTGATAAAAAATTAGCAGCTTCTCCTATTATTTCAAGTTGACGCTCCATCGCAAATCTTAACACAAGGTCATTTAACAATGTTTCCTCCATGGATATTTTCTTGTTCCCTTGAATGAATTCGATAGCATCTTTGATATGTAATATTCTCGCCTTATCCTTTTCGTTCATACACAAGTTCTTTTTTGTGATCTATGATAGGTCTTATGTAATTCGATATGCCATTTGAACTTACTAAGTCAATCTTTCTTTTTGTTAGAATGCAAAGTTCATCCTGCATCTGTAGATAATTATAAAAATCTGCGCCACCTTGGTTATAATCCAATTCCACCAATATATCAATATCACTTTCGTTTGTAAAACTAGATTCAAGTATAGAGCCAAAAAGATATGCTTTTAAAACTGGCTTATTTAAAAAATAACGCTGAATGGATTCGATATATTGTTGTTTATTCATCTTCAAATTCTAACATTTTCTAATTAAGCATTCACCCAAGCATCTCTATCATCTGGACTAAATTTCCAAGGTGCCATATTATTTTCAATATTAATAAACATGCTATTCCATTCCTGTGGTGCATTGCTTTCTTCCATGACCAAATTTCTACGCAATTGCAGTATGATATCCAAAGGAGAAATACTTACTGGACATTCTTCAACACATGCATTACAAGTAGTACAAGCACGCAATTCTTCTACAGTAATATAATCGTGTAAAAGTGTTTTGCTATCGTCTTTGAATTCTTTGTTTGCATTGATATTTCTGCCCACTTCTTCCAATCTATCTCTTGAATCCATCATGATTTTTCGAGGAGATAATTTCTTGCCAGTTTGGTTGGCTGGACATGCCGCAGAGCAACGTCCGCACTCGGTGCAACTATATGCATCCATCAAATTTTTCCAACTTAAATCTTGTACATCTTTAGCCCCAAATTTAAGAACAGCATTCGCATCCATATTTGTAGGTGCTAATTCTGGTTGCATCATGTAAAGAACTTCATTTTGAATATCTTTCATGTTTGTCATTTTGCCTCTGTTGTCTAGTTTGGCATAGTAGGCATTAGGGAATGCAAGCAATACATGTAGGTGTTTGGAATAAGGTAAATAATTCATGAAAACAAAGATGCCAACGATATGTGCCCACCAACAAAAACGCTCTATCGCAATTAAGGTTGTTTCATTCATACCAGCAAAAATGGGTTGAAAAAATTGACTAATCCAAAATGGAGAAGTGATGGTGTAATGTTCTGAGCCTAGTATTTGTAAATTTAAATCCACTGCATTCATGGTCAAAAATAAAGTCATCAAAACAATTTCAAATAGTAAGATATAATTGGCATCACTACGTGGCCATCCACCTAAGAGTTCGCCCATATTCAAACGTTTTACTTTCGTGATATTTCTTCGTACTAAAAAAATAATACATGACACTAAAACTAAAAACGCCAAAATTTCAAATATACCGATGAAGACATTGTACAAACTACCTAGCATGGGAGCAAACAAACGATGATACCCACTAATGCCATCCAATATGATTTCTATAATTTCAACATTGATGATGATAAATCCAACATAAAGAAAGATATGCAACACAGCAACCATTGGATTCTTGAACATTTTTTTTTGCCCTAAAGCATTCAATAGGAGATTACGCCAACGAATATTTTTTTGATCGTTTAAATCCTCGTCCTTCCCTAATAAAATGTTTCGTCTTATTTCATTTACTTTTTTTGCAAAAAGGAAAACAGCGAGCAATGACAAAAGGGTAAAACAAATTTGTTGAAGAATATGCATAGTGATTGCTTAAAGTAGTAATGCTACAAAAATAATTGGAATGTTTACATTTTAGTATAGTTGTTTACAAATTCTAATAAGTATTTTTGTCACCTAACAATTGTGTATGACTACCAAAATAGAATTATTGAATGCCCATGAAGCCGATTTGCGATTACATCGTTTGGCGTATGAGATTTATGAAAATAATATGGACGCAGTTGAAATTGTATTAGCAGGTATCATTGATAGAGGATTAGACATCGCCAAGATTTTAAAAAAGAAGATTGAAGAGATCAGCACTTTGCAAGTGACACTCATTTCAGTATATATTAATAAAGCAAACCCAATAGAATGCCATATAGTAGAAGAATTTTCGCCAACGAATAAGAATATTATTTTGGTAGACGATGTGGCTAATTCTGGTAAAACGGTGCTCTATGCTTTGAAACCTTTTTTGGAAAGTATTCCGCTAAAAATCCAAGTGGCAGTGTTGATAGATCGAAAACATAAAAGATATCCTATCGCATCGGATTATATAGGACTCCAACTTTCCACTACTTTACAAGAAAATATTTTAGTAGAAGTGGAGAAGGGAAAGGTGAAGAGTGCTTATATTTCTTAAAATTTGGCAATTTGATAATTTGAAGTTGAGGGAATTTGAAGAAAAAAAATGAAGATGAGTGAATTTGAAAATTGGACAATGGAAGCAATATTTTATAGATGCGTAAACTCATTATGTAGGCCTAAACTACTTTTATGCGATGAATACTACTTTAAACACCAAGGAAATGGTTAAAGGCAGAGGGGCACAACTCAATCCTACAAATAAATTTTCGATATCAGCCTATGCAATAGAACATCCGGAAGCTATCGATGATTGGGAAAAAGAAAAAATAAATACACAATATTTTCAAGAAGACGGCAAGACAATTCTGAATAAGGTAGACAGTCCGGATATACCGATGTCTTATTCACTGAATCCTTATCAAGGTTGTGAGCATGGCTGTGTGTATTGTTATGCACGTAATTCGCATGAATACTGGGGTTTCAGCGCAGGTGTTGATTTTGAAAGTAAGATAGTTGTAAAAAAAAGAGCACCTGAATTATTGCGCGATTTATTTAGCAGTAAAAAATGGCAACCGACGCCAATTTCTTTGTCTGGTAATACAGATTGCTATCAACCGATTGAACGCAAACTAGAAATCACTCGAAAAATTTTAGAAGTTTGCTTGGAGTATCAAAATCCAGTTGGCATTATAACGAAGAATGCATTGGTGCTTCGCGACTTGGACCTACTGCAAGAATTGGCAAAAAATAATTTGGTCAGTGTATATACGTCCATTACTTCTGTGGATGAAGATTTGCGTAGAAAGCTTGAACCACGCACTTCTAAGTATGCAGATCGATTGAAAATTATTGAAACACTGTCAAAAGCAAATATTTATACTGGTGTAATGAATGCGCCTATTATTCCAGGGCTCAATGATAGTCACATGCATGAAGTATTGCGCCGAAGTGCCTTGGCAGGTGCGCAGGCTGCGGGTTATACCATCATCAGATTGAACGGTGCTATTGGTCCAATATTTAAAGATTGGTTGAGTATGGCTTTCCCAGATAGAGCACAAAAAGTTTGGAACATGATTAGCGATTGCCATGGCGGTGCGGTGAATGATAGTCGAATAGGCACGCGCATGAAAGGAGAAGGAAATATAGCAGATATAATTTACCAGCAGTTCCAATTGTACTGCAAGCAGTTTCATTTGAATGAAACCAAATATACATACAATACTTCTGATTTTATTCGCCATAAACCGGGGCAGCTCAGGTTATTTTAGTATAGCGTATTTACTGACACGAGAAGTCTTGCAAAATATATTTCTTGATTGTCCTTCGTCATTAATAATTATCTTCGCCGCCAAAATAAAAAACAATGACAAATACTACAGGAGAAATACATACATCGAAAGGGATTATGAAAGTTAGTTTTTATGATCAAGATGCACCGAATACAGTGGCTAATTTTGTAAAATTGTCAAAGAGTGGATTCTATGATGGGCTTAGCTTTCATCGCGTACTTGCTGATTTCGTAATACAAGGTGGATGTCCAGATGGCACTGGTGCTGGCGGACCTGGATATAAAATCAATTGCGAATTGGATGGCAATAATCAATATCATGATAGAGGTGTACTTTCCATGGCACATGCTGGTCGAAATACAGGAGGCTCTCAATTTTTCATTTGTCACAGTCGCAACAACACTTCTCACCTAGATAGAAACCATACTTGTTTTGGTAAAGTAACAGAAGGATTAGAAGTAATCGATGCCATACAACCTGGTGATAAAATTGAAAAGATAATTATCAACTAATAATTTGGTTTTCAAGTTTGTATTTTGTTCTTGATGGAGAGCGGATTTTGTTTGGATTATTATTTAAGTATTAAAGCATATGTCTTCAAAAGCAATGCTCAATAACAATTATCTATATCAATCCTTCCCTCAATAAATCATGAATATGCACTATGCCTGCATATTTATTCTCGTTCAGAACCAGAAGTTGTGATATGTTGAAGCTGCGCATTTTCTCAACGGCATTGACAGCTAATTCTTCTTCTTGAATATTTTTGGGAGATGTATTCATGATGTCTTTGGCTTGTAAATGATTCCAAGTATCATGTGCTTCCAACATGCGTCGAATATCTCCATCTGTTATAATGCCAGCAAGAGTTTCATCGTCGTTTAAAACAGCAGTTGCACCCAATCTTTTACTTGTGATTTCTAGTATAACTTCCTTGATATTGGCATGAATATGTACTTGTGGTTTCGCGTGTAAATTGCTTAGGTCAGACACTTTCATATACAGTCTTTTACCCAACGCGCCACCAGGATGAAACTTTGCAAAATCGGCTGGGGTAAATCCTTTCAATTTGAGCAGACAAACTGCCATGGCATCGCCCATCACCATTTGTGCAGTTGTGCTACTAGTAGGAGCGAGGTTATTTGGACAAGCTTCTACTTCTACTGTACAATTGATAAAATAGTGCGCATGTGTGGCTAAAAAGGAAGTCTCTTTTCCGCAAAGTGCTATGGTTGTATTGCCAAAATTTTTAATCAAAGGCACGAGTACTTTTATTTCTGGACTCTCTCCACTTTTTGAAATGATCATCACGATATCATTCATTTGTATCATGCCTAAGTCGCCATGTATCGCATCGGCAGCATGTAAAAAAGTGGAAGGTGTGCCTGTGCTATTCAGTGTGGCAACTATCTTTTGGGCAATAATGGCGCTTTTGCCAATGCCACTAATAATCAATCTACCGGTGCTTTTATGTATCTCTTCTATAGCCTCAGTGAATGCATCATTGATGTGAGGTAGTAAATTTTCAATGGCTATTTTTTCAATAGATAAAGTGTCTATTGCGGTTTGTAGAATGAGTTCTTTTTGCAAGGTGTAGTTTTTTGTAAAAGTAAAAAATATGTTGAACACAGCATGTAATTCTGAGACAATAAACAACGATGAATTTAGTCATTGGGATCGCAAAAAAAATGAACATAATAGGTGAACATGTTAAAATTCGAAGTAGTTTCTTAATTTAGTATTGAAATAAATGTTTCAGGTGTTACTACCTTTATAGTTGCTTTTTTATAATCTTTAATGTTTCTTGTAATGATAGTAGTCAGGTTGTTTTCAATTGCACAACTATATTGAATTGCGTCCTCAAAATCGCTAAAATCAGATGCTACAGCTAAGTCTATCGTTTTACTATCAACGGATAATACATTGATTATCGTTTTAAATTTTCCAATTATTTGTCTTGAATGGGTATGAGAATATTGAGAACGTAATACATAGTCTATGTTGGCAAAGGAAAGTGAGGATACATAAATTTTAATTTTGCCATTATCAGCCAGTGAAAATAATATTTCCGCAGTTTTATTAAATGGCATTCGCCCTGATAGTAAATCTATGCAAACATCGGTATCAACAAAAACTTTAGTCATCCTATTTTGTGTATTTGTTTAGTACATGTTTTTTATAGTCTTTTTTATCATCATGGTTTTGGGGTAGGTCAATCACCCCCGATAAACTTTTTACCAATGGTGTTATTTCTTGCGTGTCTTGAGGGGTGGCGAGTAAATCTAAATAGGATTCTACTAATTTCGAAAGACTAGTATTTTTCTTTTTAGCGTAGGTCTTTGCTTGCGCTATTATCGAATTGTCCAACTTTAAAGTTAGTTTAGTATCCATGCGTTAAATAATTTGTACGTACAAATGTAAAATATTTATACGCAAAAAATAAATTTACTTCTGCGTTCTATTTACATTCTTAAATCCATTCAGCCTGTTGATTGCCTCATACAACAGACATTTTAGAGAATCTGATTTTATTAAAATCATTTATAGAAACAGAGATTATTTGGAGATACAAAAAATGGTATAAGAAATACAAAATATAATGGTTGGTGTATTGCGGCAACGATAGTAGTGGAAATCCTTTTTGCTTGCTTTGAAGCAAAAAGATTGAAACGAATAGCGTGTGTGCCGCCCTGATTTATTTTCGATAAGATTTCAGAAGCCTTATTTATTGCACAAGTGCAAAAAAAAGAGCCACTCTGCAGTGACTCTCTAGGATTTTAATTATTGCCTTCTGGTTTTGGCATCAACACCTTACGCGACAATTTGAATTTGCCTGTCTTAGGATCTGTACCAGTTAATTTTACTTTTACTTGATCGCCTTCTTTTAAAATGCCATCTAAGTTTTCCAAGCGTTTCCAACTTACTTCACTGATGTGGAGTAAACCTTGTTTGCCTGGCATGAATTCAACGAATGCACCAAATGGCATAATCGTTTTTACAACACTATCATACACAGCGCCTATTTCTGGAACGGCTGTAATGCCACGTATCCATGAAGCTGCTTTTTCTACAGATTCTTTATTGCTAGAGAATATGCTTACTTCACCAGTATTGCCAACTTCAACTAAGTTAATCGTTGTACCAGTTTCACGTTGTATTTCTTGAATGATTTTGCCACCTGGCCCGATTACCGCACCGATAAATTCTTTGTCGATAATCAATTTCAACATACGTGGTGCATGTGGTTTCACCTCTGGTCTATGCGCAGGTATTGCTGCATACATCGCATCCAAAATATGCATACGACCTTGCTTGGCTTGGTTCAATGCTTGACGCATAATGTCCATACTCAAACCGTCCACTTTGATATCCATTTGTACACCACAAATACCATCGCGGGTACCTGTAACTTTGAAATCCATATCCCCTAAATGATCTTCATCACCAAGAATGTCTGTTAATATTGCAAACTTATCTTCTTTGGTAATCAAGCCCATAGCCACACCACTCACGTGTTTTGGAATAGGTACACCAGCATCCATCAAAGCCATACTACCAGCGCATACTGTAGCCATAGACGATGAACCATTACTTTCTAAAATATCACTTACCACACGAACGGTATATGCATAATCACCAGTCGGCATCATTTGTTTCAAAGAACGCATGGCTAAATTACCATGTCCAACTTCGCGGCGACTTTGACCTCTCATCATTTTTACTTCACCTGTTGAGAATGGTGGGAAATTATAGTGTAAATAAAATTTACTGTAGTTTGAAACTTGTGCGGATTCTACTAATATTTCATCTAATGGCGTACCTAAAGTTACAGAGGTCAATGATTGTGTTTCTCCTCTTGTAAATAAAGCGCAACCATGTGGTGAAGGTAATAAGTCTACCATCATATCCAATTGACGAACATCTTCTAAGCCACGACCATCTAGTCTTGTACGGTCATTCAACATCATATCACGAACTACATCATACTGCAAATCATGGTAGTAGTGTCCTACTAATCCTCTATCTGCGTCAGGTAATTCGCCTAAATGTTCAACCAATTCTGCTTGAATTGCTTTGAATGCATCGGTCCGTTCGTGTTTGCCAGAAGCTGATTTTGCGATGGCATATACTTTGTCTTGTGCAAAAGCATATACTCTTTCTTGTAATTCTGCATTGCGATAAGGTTTGCTGTATTCGCGTTTAGCTGTAAGTCCAAGCATGTCGCGAAGTTCACGTTGTGCTTGCACTTGTAATTTAATCGCTTCGTGACCTACTTCTATGGCTTGAATCAAATCCTCTTCGCTACATTCTTTACTCTCACCTTCTACCATCATGATATTTTTTTCGGTAGCGGCAATGATAAAATCCATGTCCGAAACTTCCATTTGCGAACGGGTTGGATTGATGATGAATTTTCCATCAATACGAGATACACGAACTTCACTAATCATTTCTTGAATAGGAATATCGGAAACAGCAAGTGCTGCAGATGCTGCTAAACATGCCATAGAATCAGGCATAATTTCCGCATCGCTAGATACTAAGGAAATCAATACTTGCACATCGCATAAATAATCTTCTGGAAATAATGGACGTAAGGCGCGATCTATCAATCGGCTAGTCAATATTTCATAATCATTTAAACGTGCTTCTCTTTTGAAGAAAGAACCTGGGATACGACCAGCGGCACCAAATTTTTCTTGATAATCTACAGATAATGGAAAAAAGCTTTGACCAGTTTTTGGTTCTCTATTGGCAACAACGGTTGCGAGTATAGCACAGTTACCTGCTCTTACAAGTACTGCTCCATCTGCTTGTCGTGCCATACGACCTGTTTCAATGGAGATCATTCTCCCTTCACCAATGTCGAAAGTTTTTGTGTGGATGTTAAACATACATTTTGTTTTATTAGTTTTTAAAATAGAAAAAATATTCAAGCGATATCGTTTGAATAGAAAAAGAAAATGTAAAGATTAATTAATTTCCGTGGGTATTGGAAACCGAAGTGTTGAACCTTACGAAATATCTATAAAAAAATTATGCCTTATAAAGAGCAATTCCCAACGGTTGGCGTTGGGAATGCTTTTCTAAGATTATTTTCTTAAGCCTAATGTTACGAGCAGTGCTCTGTAACCAGCTAGATTCGTTTTGGATAAATAGGTAAGCAAACTTTTACGTTGACCTACTAGTTGAATTAAACCACGATTGGAGCTGAAGTCTTTTTTGTTTGTTTGCATGTGACCAGAAATATGTTTAATTCTTTCTGTTAACATAGCAATTTGAGCTTCTGTTGAACCTGTGTTAGTTGCACTACCACCGTGGGTTTGAAATAATTCTTTTTTGCGTTCGATTGTTAATACTGACATCTTTAAAGTATTAGGGTTTTCTTTTTTTATTCGGGGGCAAAAGTAGCACAATCTATTTGATAATCCTATTTTGATTGCTATTTATTCAAAAAAAATTTGAGCAATCCCGAAAGAATGGCTGCAAAGTACTGTATTTACTGCATTCTAAAAATCATAGTGAGAATGAGAGCGGAGAGTGGAGCGACCTGAACGAGTGCTCATTCTGATTTTTTCCTCGCTTTCGCTCTGTTTCTCGCTCTGTTTCTTATGTTCTACGAAACGTCTTTCGTTTCGTAGTTTTATTTTGTTGCTTTCAGCAACTTTTATCAAATGAGTATTAAAAAACTATAAATAGAAAACTTACAGCTCTGAGAATGCCGGTTCTTCAAGTTTGTAGAAGGCTTCGAGAATAATCCACTTTTAATAAAAAAATTTATATTTACAGAAATTATATACAATGTCCACTTTAGAATTAAAAGAACAACTAATTAGCAAAATTAATATTACCAATGAAGACTATATTCTTGAAGGGTTATTAAAACTTTGGGAATTTGAATCGAATAATTCTGCTATTTATAAATTTAATGATGAGCAACGCAGCAGAATCAAAGAATCTCAAGAGCAATTCGCAAGAGGGGAATTTTACACTGAAGAGGAAGCGGACAAAATTACTGAGCAATGGTTAAACGGATAGTTTGGACTAAACCAGCTTTAGAAGATAAATTGGATATACTTATTTATTGGAATAAAAGAAACAAGTCAAATATCTTTTCTCAATCTCTTAATACAATATTTAAGGATACGACAAGATTAATACGAGATCAGCCTTCTTTGGGAAAAGATACAGAAGATCCAAAGGTTCAATACATCATTGTTCGAGATTATTTAATGTTCTTTGAAGTTACCCCACAAGAAATAGTAATAGAACATATTTGGGACACAAGAAGAAACCCAGGTGATTTGAGATTCAAATTGAAGTAATGCCAGAACTTGTCGAACAGCCTCGTAAATGTTAGAATCACGGATGAAGAAGATTTCACGGATGGCACAGATAGCATAGTTCTCTAAACTATTTGAATGATATATTTTTTAGTGTCGTCCGTGTTATCTTCTTCCTTATCCTCTTCAACCGTGATTCAGACAATCCGTGTTATCTTCCTTATCCTCATCATCCGTGATTCAGACAATCAGTGTAATCATCCTTATCCTCATCATCCATTATTCAGACAATATCCTTCATTTGTTTTCGCCAAGCAATAAAACCAAATATGGCAATCACAAAATAAATACAAGTCAATAAGGACGTCAGTTCTAGACCTTTTATAAACTGCAAAGGGATGGCGATGGCATTGGAAATATTTAAGAGTATCCAGTTTTCTAATTTGCGTTTTATCATTAACCACGTGCCAGCCCATGCCCAAGCTGTTGTCAATGCGTCTGCAAAAGGAACTGTGCTTTGCGTATATTTTTTTAAAATAAAATATAAAAACAAACCAGATATAGATAAAATGCTACCAGCTATTGCCCATTCCTTTTTTGTACAACTAGAAATTGGCAGTGCAGTTTCATTTTTTCTTTTTTGCCACAACAAAATACCAACAACACTTACTATGAAATAATACATATTAAGCAAACTCTCGGCATATAATTGTACATCATAAAATAAATAAGTATACATGGCAACACTAATAATGCCAGCATAAAAATTAATGATTTTATTTTTTAATGCCAATACTACTTGCGCTACACCAAAAAGAAAAGCTAGCCATTCTAATAAAGTGGTAGCTTGCAATTGCGTAAGGATATGTTGGTAAACCAATGAAATAAAACCAATATTTATGCGGTAAATGTAGAGAGAATTAACAGAACAAATTTCGTTTACTTCTTTTATTCGGCTAAACTAAATATTTAGTGAGCACATGATTTTTTATGGTGGATGTATTGCGGCAACGATTGAGTGGAAATCCTTTTTTGCTTGCTCTGAAGCAAAAAAGATTGGAATGAATAGTCCCCATTCCGCTGCTTTGACCGGAACGGATCCTGACATTTATCGTCAGGACGTGCGTGCCGCCCAAAATATTCTCATTACATTTTTAGTATTACCTTTTATTCCAACTAAGTTTGCATGCATAATAATTACTCGATGACTAAATTATCTGTCAACATAAACAAACTTGCCACATTGCGAAATGCAAGAGGTGGTAATAATCCAGATGTACTAAAAGCTGCGGATGATATACTTCGTTTTGGTGCAGATGGTATTACGATTCATCCTCGACCAGATGAAAGGCATATTCGTTATAGTGATGTGGCGGGTATTGCAGCCATCGTGAAAAAATATCCTCATGCAGAATTTAATATAGAAGGGAATCCGACAGAACAAAAATTTATTGATTTGGTATTAGAGAGTAAGCCACATCAAGTAACCTTAGTGCCCGATACTAGTAATCAACTAACTTCTAATCACGGTTGGAATACCATACAGCATCAAGATTTTTTGCAAAAAACTATTCCTTTATTTCATCAACAAGGTATTCGGGTTTCTATTTTTATTGACCCGAATGAAGAGATGATTAAACACGCAAAAACAACTGGCACGGATCGTATCGAATTGTATACCGAATTTTATGCTTCTCATTTTTTAGCAGAAAAAGAAATGGCGATTCAATCCTATGTGCAAGCAGCACAAGTTGCGAATACCTTAGGTCTTGGTATCAATGCTGGACATGATTTGGATTTGCAGAACCTGCATTTTTTCGCAAAAAATATGCCTTCACTACAAGAAGTGTCCATAGGCCATGCATTAATTTGTGATGCGATTTATTTGGGATTAGAAAATACAGTGCAGATGTATAAAAGATGTTTGGCTTAAGATGAATACTGCATTCGCTTTACTCATATTTTTATATGCCCTTATTTTGTAAGGGATATAAAACAAAAAATAATGTTCTGCGAAACGTCTTTCGTTTCGTAGTTTCATTCTGTTGCTTTCAGAAAAGATTGTTGAAAAATAAATATCCTGTCGAAATGGTTCGGAGAACCAAATAGATCTATTGTTAGACATGCCGCAAAGCCGAACATTCTATACAGCGGTTTTTAATAAATTGAAAATCAACAAGTTGAAAACTGTTATTCTCGGGTTTTAATGAAGCAAGCTTAATTGAGAGAAAGTCGAACAGCCTCGATGTATTGTCTACTTTACCGATACTTTTCTATAATCGCACGACAGCCTTTTTCTATTTCATCGTAAACGGTATAATAGCCGTCTAGTCCGCCATACCAAGGATCTGTAACATTTCTATTTTCACCAGGGTAGACTTCATTCAAAAATAACTTCATTTTTTTTTCATCAAATAAGGTGCCGCTTATTTTTTTCATATCTTGTATCACATCCGTTGCCATCGCATATAGTATGTCATAATTTTCCCAATCCGATAATGTGAAATCTTGGGAACGTTGTGTAGAAATATCAATACCATGTTCTTTACACACTCGTTGTGATGAAGCATGCGGTGCTTCACCAGTGTGTAAGCCATTTGTACCCACACTGTCAATAGTCCAGTCCAATTGATACTGCTGAGCCAATGATTTTAATATGCCTTCCGCAATTGGTGAGCGACAAATATTTCCCAGACAAACAAACAAAATTCTCATGCTTAATTCAATTCAGCTTTTAAAAATTTACCAGTAATACTTGCCTTGTTTTTTGCCACTTGTTCAGGCGTGCCTGAAGCAATTATTTTTCCGCCACCACTTCCACCTTCGGGACCTAAATCAATAATATGATCTGCCACTTTTAATACATCCATATTGTGTTCTATTACTAAAACAGTATTGCCTCGGTCTACTAATTTCTGCAATACAGTTAGTAACATTTCTATATCTTGAAAATGTAAACCTGTAGTAGGTTCATCCAAAATGTAGAAGGTTTGACCTGTATCTTTTTTGGCTAATTCTGTTGCAAGTTTTACACGCTGTGCTTCGCCACCACTCAAGGTTACAGAACTTTGTCCCAAGGTGATATAGCCAAGTCCAACATCTTCTAATGTTTTTACTTTACGATACAAAGACGGGATTTGTTTGAAAAATTCTGTGGCTTCTGAAACGGTCATGTCCAACACATCGGAAACTGATTTCCCTCTATATTTTATTTCCAAAGTTTCTCTATTAAATCGCCGTCCATTGCAACGTTCACAATGCACATGCACGTCGGGCAAGAAATTCATTTCTATCGTTTTTGTTCCGGCGCCTTCACAAGTTTCGCAGCGACCACCTTTTACATTAAATGAAAATCTACCTGGCTTGTAACCTCTTATTTTTGCTTCTGGGATGATGGCAAAAAGCTGTCGCACGTCGTTAAAAAAATTGCAGTAAGTAGCAGGATTACTTCTTGGTGTACGGCCAATTGGCGACTGGTCTATTTCAATTACTTTGTCTATAAATTCCAAGCCCGTAATAGATTTGTAAGGCATGGGTTGTGTTTTACTTTTATAAACATATTGCGAAAGTATTGGGTAAAAAGTATCTGTAATTAATGTCGATTTTCCACTACCAGAAACGCCTGTTACACAGATTAATTTGCCCATAGGGAAAATGGCATGTACATTTTTTAAATTATTGCCTGACGCTCCTTTGATTTCAATTTCTTTGCCAGTGCCTTGTCTCCTTTGTGTAGGGATAGCAATTTTTTGTGTGCCTTTCAAAAAGTTGGCGGTCGGTGTATTTTGTTTTAAGAAGGAAGCTGGTTCGCCGGCGCTAATGATATGTCCACCTAAGCGACCTGCACCCGGTCCGATGTCAATTAAGTAATCGGCACAAAGCATAATGTCTTTATCGTGCTCAACTACGATAACTGTGTTACCCACGTCTCGCAAGCTTTTCAAAGCTTTGATTAATCGTTCATTGTCTCGTTGGTGTAAACCTATACTAGGCTCATCCAAAATATAAGTAATGCCTTTGAGCTTAGAACCAATTTGTGTTGCCAATCGTATACGTTGACTTTCGCCTCCACTCAAACTTCGAGCGGTTCGATTTAAGGTGAGATAATCTAAACCAACATCCAATAAAAATTCTAATCGTTCATTAATTTCTTTTACAATTTCAACGGCAATTAAATTTTGTTTTTTAGACAATCTTTTATCAATGCCTTTGAACCAATTTTGAATTTCCCGCAAATTCATATTGCTTAGTTCAGCTATATTTTTTTCGTCTATTTTAAACCACAAACTTTCCTTTTTCAATCTGGCGCCATCACAAGATGGACAAGGACTATTCACCATAAAACGTTCAGCCCATTGTTTCACATAATCGCTGCTTGTACCTTGAAACCATCGAATCACCATCGGTATAATACCTTCAAAACTAGTATCGTATATTTTAGGTTCATTGTCGAAAGAAATTTCTAGATTTACTTTTTCCTCTTCACTGCCATACAATAACATATTCAATGCCTTCGGGCTAAGAGTATCTAAGGGTTTGTTGACATCAAATTTATATTTAGTAGACAAGGCCTTTACTTGTTGATAAACATAGGTATCTCGCTCCAAACCTAGAGGTGCAATTGCTCCATCTGCGATACTTATTTTTTTATCTGGAATGACAGCCTTCAAATCAATTTGATATACTGTTCCCAAGCCTTTGCATTGTGGACAAGAACCGTAAGGCGAATTGAATGAAAATGAATTGGGGGAAGGTTCGTCATAGCTTAAGCCAGTATCTGCACACATCAATTGTTTCGACAATAATTGAAATTCATCTTGTCTGTCATGGTTCACAATCAGTACTTGATTATTGCCTTGTTTCAATGCGCTTTGTAGACTTTCTATCAATCGCAATCTCGCGCCAATATCCACTTTCAATCGATCAATGACGATTTCAATATCATGAATTTTATATCGATCTACTTGCATTTTTTCTTTCAATTCCATGAGTTCGCCATCGACGCGTACTTTCAAAAAACCTTGTTTGCGAAACTGTTCAAACAATTCACGATAATGTCCTTTACGGCCTTTCACGATGGGGGCGAGTATAATTATTTTTTCATTGGTAAACTTCGTCAAAAGATGCTCTAGCATTTCTTCTTCTGAATAACGCACCATTTTTTTGCCAGTATTGTAACTGAATGCTTCACCTGCACGTGCAAAGAGTAAACGCAAAAAATCGTAAATTTCGGTGACGGTGCCAACGGTAGATCGTGGACTTTTATTCGTCGTTTTTTGTTCGATAGCAACTACTGGCGAAAGTCCGTCTATTTTGTCTACATCCGGTCTTTCCATGCTGCCGACAAACTGTCTAGCATACGCCGAAAAACTTTCCATATATCGGCGCTGACCTTCGGCATGTATGGTGTCGAATGCCAATGATGATTTGCCGCTGCCACTAATTCCAGTGATGACAGTCAGTTTATTTTTTGGAATAGTAACATCAATATTTTTAAGATTATGTTCACGCGCTCCCGTGACGATAATGGACTTGCTCATTACAGCAAATGTAAGCCCAAAGAGGGATTAATGAATAATTTGGATTTTTAAAATTGTACACAAATATTTGATTAGGGAACTGCTGTGTTGTAACCTTGTAGCTACATCAGAATGTTTTATTTCCGCTTGTTTTTTTATCGCTACATGTCGGGAGTAGAATAAACTATTCTTATTTGATAAAATACCTACTCCAACTACATGGAGCCCCGCCTAGCTCAATATTCAACGCATTAAAATAAATTCCCATTCCTCGATTTGGAACCCATTTTGGAAAAACTTTCAACATTTTTTTTATGTATTCCCTGTCACTCATAATCCTTTCTAAAGATTTAATTTTTTTTGAGTTTAATTTTTTGTCATTTTTTTGATGTGTCAAAATTGTATTATAAACTCTTATCATTTTTTGATGCTCTGAAATTTTTATTGATCCTAGGTTTTTATTCTCAAGCAGCTTTAGGCTTTCAGTGGCAATTTTTTCAAAGTCGTTGTAGCTAATCGAGAATACAGAATCACATTTCATTTTTGAATGCGTTGTTTGTCCAAATGAAATATTTGAAAAATTGAAAATGGAAATAAGGATAAATATTTTAATTCTTTGCATTTGCGCTTTGAATTACACTAAACTTCATTCTGTCCTTTCACAAGTTAGCTCATCAAATATTCCAAAATAATTATCAATTAATTTCAAGTCTATTCTATTTGAAGTGTATACAAATAATATTGTTTGCCGAACATCAAGTCAAGGTCTTTTATTTTAACG
>CAMDVD010000064.1 GCA_945878115.1 Chitinophaga pinensis
ATTTTGTCATTTCATTTCTATTCACATTAAACCCTTTCAGGGTTACTATGCATTTTGTCATTTCATTTCTATTATCATGTCATCCCTACGGGATTATAAAAACCAAATAATATTTCATTTCTATTCACATTAAACCCTTTCAGGGTTACGATTCTATTTGTCATTACGACTTTTTTAAAATCATGTCATCCCTACGGGATTTTAAAAACCAAATGATATTTCATTTCCTATTCATATTCAACCCTTTCAGGGTTATAATGCATTTTGTCATTTCAATATTTTTATAATCACATCATCTCTATTCACATTAAACCCTTTCAGGGTTACGATTCTATTTGTCATTACGACTTTTTTAAAATCATGTCATCCCTACGGGATTTTAAAAACCAAAAATCTAATCCTTCCCAAAATCATTTTATTCCTGCGGGATTTTTAAATCAAATAATAATTTCAACAAAACCAGAGCGTGATGGATTTATTATTCATCAATAGCTATACACAAATTCACCAAATGAATTTTTGATTCGCAATTCCTTTTTATCCGCTACTTCTACTCTACCAATAATTTGCGCATCTACTTGATACGCATTCGCGATGGAAATTATTTTTTCGGCAGTCATCGCATCCGTATAAATTTCTAAACGTGTACCCATATTAAATACTTGATACATTTCCTTATCATCCACTGCGGCTGCTTCTTGAATTAAGGAAAATATAGTTGGCGGCGTAAATAAATTATCTTTCACAATGCGAATATGATCTGCCACATACTTCATGCATTTTGTTTGCGCACCACCTGTATTATGCACAATACCATGTATATCCTTTTTATATTTTTCAACCACTTCTTTAATGATGGGTGCAAACGTTCTCGTTGGTGATAATAATAATTTTCCAATTTGCATGCCGTCCGATAAAGTATCTGTCAATTTATATTTACCTATATAACTAACGTCATCTGCTAATTTCCCATCATAACTTTCAGGATAATTGATCGAATAACTTTTATCCAAAATATCATGACGTGCACTGGTCAATCCATTACAACCAATGCCACTATTATATTCTTTTTCATATAAGGCTTTTCCAAAAGAAGCGAAGCCAACAATCACATCACCTGCTTGTGGTTGAATGGTAATCACATTTTCTTTTGCAAATCTTGCGAATGCGGTATAACCAACATCTATGGTCTTTACCAAATCGCCTACATCCGCTGTCTCGCCACCAGCCATGTGAATATGTATCCCAAATTTTTTCCACTCCTCAATTAATTCTTCACATCCTTGTATCACCGCCGCCAAAACTTCTTTTGGAATTAATCCTTTATTTCTGGCAATGGTAGAGGATAAAATAAAATCATCGGTAGCACCAGCACAAATCATATCATCTATATTCATAACCATTGCATCTTGTGCTATGCCTTTCCATACTGATAGGTCGCCAGTTTCACGCCAATACAAATAAGCAAGTATAGACTTAGTTCCAGCTGTATCTGCATGCATGATGCAACAATAATCCTCATCCTTTGCTAGATAATCAGGTAGTATTTTACAAAATGCATTTGGAAAAAGTCCCTTATCTAAATTTTTGATTGCTTCATGTACATCTTCCTTTTGTGCGGATACACCACGACGACTGTATAAATTATCCATAGTGCGGCAAAGATAATAAGGGCAGTTCTAAATTATCTGAAAACCTCCAAGCTATATCCTACGTTTGATGAGAAATTGTGAAAATGCTTGTATTGTGGAGGTTTCAAATGGATGATAGGAATGCAAACAGTTTTCGTATACCTAAAAGGTAAAACAAAATATAGTTAGCTAAAATAAAATGCGATGATAAAAAGGAACCCAGATATTTATTGAAGAAAGTGCACATTCAATATATGCGCCTATAAGAGCAGGAGTTTGTTGCTCCCTTCTCCTGCAGGAGAAGGGTTGGGGATGAGGTCTAACAAAATAAAGTTTTTCCATCGTGTGCATACATCAAATATGAAAACGCAGATACCTTCCATCCCAACAAAAAACCCATGAACAAATCATAGTCCATGGGTTTCCTTTTTTTCTAAGCTCCTATTTCTAGATTGCTTTTTCTAAATCAATCTTTGCTTTTATTTTGGTTTCAATATCCATTGCCATTTCAGGGTTATCTAATAATAATTGTTTTACTGCATCACGTCCTTGACCTAGTTTATTGGATTCATAACTATACCAAGATCCGCTTTTTTGAATGATACCATGATCAACACCCAAGTCAGTTAATTCACCAACCTTACTTATGCCTTCACCAAATATGATATCAAATTCTGCTTGACGAAATGGTGGTGCTACTTTATTCTTTACCACTTTCACTCTTGCACGATTACCTATCGCTTCGTCACCATCTTTTATTTGACTGATACGGCGAATATCCAAACGAATAGATGCATAGAATTTAAGTGCATTACCACCAGTAGTCGTTTCAGGGCTACCAAACATCACACCTATTTTTTCACGAAGCTGATTAATAAAAATACAACAACATCCAGTGCGTGAAATAGTGGCTGTTAACTTACGTAAAGCCTGACTCATCAAACGAGCATGCAAGCCCATTTTACTATCGCCCATTTCGCCTTCTAATTCACTTTTTGGTACAAGTGCAGCCACAGAATCTATCACCACTAAATCAATCGCACCTGAAGAAATTAATCGATCTGCAATTTCGAGTGCTTGTTCACCATAATCTGGTTGAGAGATTAATAAATTATCAATATCTACACCCAATTTTTTTGCATAACTCGCATCAAATGCATGCTCTGCATCAATAAATGCACAGATGCCTCCCTTCTTTTGCGCCTCTGCTATCGCATGTGTTGCAATAGTTGTCTTTCCTGACGATTCTGGTCCGTAAATTTCAATGACTCTTCCTCTAGGGAATCCACCTACACCCAAGGCTAGGTCTACACCTAATGAGCCTGTAGAGATACTATCCATGGGTACAATTTCCTTATCGCCTAATTTCATAATAGAGCCTTTACCATAGTCTTTATCTATTTTCTCCATGGTTAACTTTAAGACCTTTAATTTTTCGTTTTCTTGTGGTACTGTTTCTTTTGCCATTTTTTTTATATTGATTGTGTTAGTGAATACATGGTTTGTTTTCTTTACTAAATTTTCGATGAAAAACTTGCCTAGTTAGACCTCATCCCCAACCCTTCTCCTCTAGGAGAAGGGAGCAACAAACTCCTACTCATAAAGGCGCGTATACGGCAAGTACTTTTCTTCATCAAATATTTGGGTTCCTTTTTCTCATTACATTTTTAGCTTAGCCTTTTATTTATATTTATTTCTCTTCCAATGAAGTTCGATGTGCAAATAATCTATTTTAGATTACCTACCTATCGCTTCCTTTTTCTCGTATACTTTATTTGAATTAGTTTCATTAATCATTTCTTTTACTTCGATGCAAAGATATGTCCCTAAGTGCGTACTGAGTTTACGTAGTAAAAAATGTTGAACAGAAAACATAAAATCCCAAAACGAAAATAGATAAACATAACATACTGCGAATATAAGAATAGGTTTTCATTTTCAAAAAAATAAAATGTAGACTTATAAAAATACTTTCCACCTAAAAATAACTCACATACCCAAAATGGATTTTAGAATTTTTCAATCGTATTCCTTGGTTTCCTTGCGCGCCAAACGCGTAACTTATATTGAATAAGCCGCCTTTCGTTTCGAAGGACATACCAATACCAGTGCTATAGAGGAAAGTATGTTGCTCCGCTGTTGAATACTTAATCTGCATATTGGCTACATCCCCAAACAAAAAGAAATAAGAATTGAGAGAAAGCAAATAATGAGGTTCCAAAGTGAATACATGATAATTCTTTACAAACAAACTGCCTTCATCAAATCCGCGCATTAAGCGATAGCCACCAATTTGAAATATTTCGTTTTTAAATAAAGACTGGCTACTATACATTATACCGCCATGATAAGCGGAGGACAATACAATTCGTTTCGACAAGGGCAAATAATAATTGAACTGCGCTGTAATGGTATACTTATAACTTTTCAATGCAATGCTATCATACAAATAAGCAAATACTTTTGAAGCCACTGGGTCATAGGTATTTTCTATCGTCGCATTTTTTATAAAATTGCGTATAGATAAAGAGGTATTTATTTTACATTGAAAACCTTTACGTGGATTCAATTTGTAATCTACTCTTTGCACAGAACCCTCTACACCAAAGGATTTAGAAGCTATATCCGCATTTACCGGCAATGCTCGTCTTGCTATAAGCGATGCCTTGTCTACCGTAATTTGCTCCGTCTTTGCCAATTGATAAAACAATTTCACTTGCTCATTTGCACTGAATAAATAAACCAATCCAAGTTCAGCATTCGTTGTTTTAAAAGTGGAATCTTTTTTATAATAATCAAATTTACTCGAAATGCCGATCGGAGAATTAAACAAATAAGGATATACAAACAACACATTATACCTTGGAGATTTATATTGTAGATTTTGCCAATTCAAAGCAATTTCCTCACCTTGTCCAAGCACATTTTGGAACCCCAATTTAATATCTCCAGTTACTAAAAATTTAGATCCAATTTCAGTATTGTTCGGCAACAAACCTATCAATACATCCGCCTTATTTGCTACTTTATTTTTGACAAAAAGATGCAAACTTGTATGAGCAACTTGAAAATCCAATCGCCAAGGATTCGCTTCTGCAAGAAAAGGTAATTCACGAAGTCGAGTACTTATTTTTTTTAGCTTGCTTTCATCATACAATGCATGTTCTTTTAAACCCAAATATTGTAGTAAATACGATTTCGAAATCTTTGCATCTCCATCAATAATTATCGTATCAATTTTTGTAAGTAATTCTTTATTGCACGCCAGCAATGCAAAAACACTGTCCTGCTTTATTTGAATACTGTCTAAATACACACTTGCGAATGGGTAACCATTGTCTTCAAAATACCGAATTATTTTTTCAAATACAGGTGCTATTTTCTTATAATTTACGGTTTGTCCAAAATACTTTTTTTCTTCAAAGCGTGATTGGGCAAGGATTGCAGGTGGTATATTTTTATTTTTAATATTCGCCCATACATATTTTTTGCCCAACACAATATAAGCTTCTGCATAGTTTTCATGCCAAATCAAGCTATCGATACTGGCACCCAAATATCCATTTTGCAACAACACATTACGTGCTTCTTGTAAGGCATCTTTACAAGCTAAAAAGGATGGAAACGTCGTTTGGATACGGGTAATTTTTTTAAAAGATGATGTATCACTTCCCTTTATTTGCAATAGATATTGTTGCGCATGCACCATTTGCATACACAACATTTGTATCGAGATAAAAAATATAATTCTCTTTGCTAGCGACAATGAATGCAACTTTAGCACAAAGAAACTACATTTACAGCTATTATCATTCATAGCAATGGCAGGCATTTATATTCATATTCCATTTTGTAAAAAGGCTTGTCATTATTGTAATTTCCATTTCTCTACTTCCCTACAGCACAAGAACGAATTACTCGATTGTTTAGTACAAGAAATAGTTTTACAAAAGAATTATTTAAACCATGAACGCATCGATACCATTTATTTTGGTGGCGGCACACCCAGCCTTTTAGATGCAAGCTCCTTACATGCCATAGTAGAAAATATTAAAAATCACCACGACATTTCTCCAAATGTAGAATGTACTTTGGAAGCGAATCCAGACGATTTAACCCAAGAGAAATTAAAGCAATTTGCAGCCATTGGTATCAACCGCTTAAGCATTGGTATACAAAGTTTTCACGAAGAGGATTTGCAATATATGAATCGCTCACATAGTGCAGCGCAAGCTATACAATGTGTTGCATTTGCGCAACAAGCTGGCATTCAAAATATCAGTGTGGATTTAATATTTGGTTTCCCAGTATTAAGTCATAGCAAATGGGAACAAAATATAGACCAAGTATTACAAATGAATGTACCACACATTTCCTGCTATGCAATGACAGTGGAACCACAAACTGCACTTGCACATCAAATAGATAAAAAAATATCTGCGCCTATCAATGCCGAACAAAGTGCTGAACAATATGTATATCTTATGCAAGCCTTGGCTAAAGCGGATTACAACCATTATGAGATTTCAAGTTTTGCTAAAGAAAACAAGCAATCCCAGCACAATAGCAATTATTGGAAAGGCATTTCTTATCTAGGAATTGGTCCTTCTGCACATTCTTTTAATGGTGATACTCGACAATGGAATAAAGCTAATAATGCGGAATATATCCGCAACATACATAATCATATAGTGCCTTTTGAATTGGAAGAACTCACTACAGCACAAAAAATAAATGAGAAAATTATGATTTCTTTACGCACTGCCAATGGACTAGATGCGACACAAATCAAAAAGATGATGACTGCAAAACAGTTTCATTTGCTCAACACAATGATGGACACTTTCACTAAGAACGAAATGATTTTTGTCGAAAATGACTTTTGGAAATTAACGAACAAAGGCAAATTATTTGCAGATCATATTGCCAGTGAGTTGTTTGTTGAAGCATAAAAAATTACAGAGCCAATCCAAGCATTAGCCATGCAACTACTATCATTGGTGCTGGAATTTTACTATACAATAATAGGGAAAAGGTGATGAGTAACACAACTAAATTTGTCCATTCAAAATGAACAGAGCTAAAAAGTATATAGCCTGAAGCCCACATGATACCAACTACGACAGCATGAATTCCTTCTAATGCACGAAAAATGATTGTGTATTTTTTCAGGTTTTGATATATGGGGAAAAAGAAAAACAACAATAAAATACTTGGTAAAAAAACACCTAATGTGGCAATACAACAACCTGCCAATTGCCCTGTCAAACCAAAATCGCTCATGCTTAATCCGCCTACATAAGCGCAAATGGAAAACACGGGGCCAGGTATCGCATTGATCATTCCGGCACCAGTCAAAAACTGTGATGGTGTCATATATTGCACCCCATGCACTTGTGTAGGATGAACCACAAACTGCTCATACATCATAGGCATTAGTGCATGCCCACCACCAAAAACAAAGCTGCCAAAACGATAGAAATTTTCAAACAAATTATAGGCACGTGCATATTGCCAATGCTGTACACGAGCAAATTCAGAAAGAAAACCAGCAATCAAAAACACCAGTATAAACCAAAAAATATTTATCCATTTGATTGGCTTCTTCACTGCGACTATCGTAGGAATGCGCTTATCACTAAAATTAGTTACTATACCACCAGCTATGATCAATAAAGGGAAAACCCATGGCGACCGAAACAAAATGGTCAGCAATATGGCCATTGCCATGATGATATAAGTTGCAGTATTGGTAACACTATTTCGCATGGCTTTGTATGCAGCGAAAGCCAAAAATCCAACCGCCATGGGTTGAATAAATTTGAATAGATTTTTCTGAATTTCTTTCGTATCAAAATAATGTACAAGAAAAGACAGCGACCCCATGAGTATGCTAGCAGGTAATATCCAGATTAAAAAAGTAAGCAGGGCTAAAGTGACTCCTCCTCTTTTATATCCAATCAAAGTTATGGTTTGCGTGGATGATGGACCAGGTAGCATTTGACAGAACGCCATGAAGTCAACTAACTCATCGTTTGTAATATCTTTCCTTTTATCTACAAATGTTTTGGTCATCATTCCAAAATGACCTTGCGGTCCACCAAAAGCAGACATAGAATATTTAAATACTTCTTTCAAAAATGGTATATGCCGAATAATAGCCAAAGTGCCCGAAAGATAATCATAAAATAATAATTGCGTATTGCCTTTTTATAAAAATGTTCAAATACAAATGCATAAAGTATTACCTAAAAATGTATTATTATTACTGCTTAAAATTATAACTATGGGATTTATTAAAGAATTTAAAGAATTTGCATCACAAGGAAACCTTGTGGATATGGCTATTGCCTTTGTACTGGGAGGTGCTTTCGGAAAAGTAGTAACTGCATTTGTCGAAAAAGTGTTTGCCCCTGTGATCAGTTTAATGATGGGAAATGTTGATTTAAATAGCAGAAAAATAATCCTACATGCAGGCGTAGATGCGGTAAAAGATGCAAGTGGACAAGAGAGTTCAGCTGCGGTTCCAGAATTAGCCATTCACTGGGGTGAATTTGTAACTGCAACTATCGATTTTCTAATTGTTGCATTGCTTATGTTTTTTATCATTAAAATAATGAACAAAATGAAGAAAAAACAAGCTGAAGCCGAAGCTGCTGGCCCTTCTAACACAGACAGCCTTTTAATGGAAATCAGAGATGCGCTAAAAAAATAAGATGCGCTTTTAACCTAATTACAAAATGCCACCACAGTTTATGGTGGCATTTTTCTTACCCTAAAATAAATACATACTTCCAACCAAATTACAAGATAAAATGAACCAAGAAGATCAACACGAATTACGGTCAACGATTGACAATATTTTTTTGGTCGAATTGTATTTTACTTCATACTACCATCATAATAATTGCTTTAAATTTTAAGCCTTTTTTGTTCCAAATATTTAAAAAAGAAAAACTTAAAAGCCACTAAGGTTTTTTTGTTGAAAAATAATAATTCTACTCTTATCTTCGCTACATCTAAAACACTCCACGTGGCAACAAATTTCGGAAAGGAAATCTATTTATATTGGTATGAGATTATGCAGCTTCAACGCAAGTTTGAAGAAAAAACTGGTCAATTGTATGGTATGCAAAAAATCAGAGGCTTTTGTCATTTATACATTGGGCAAGAAGCGGTATCTGCTGGTTGCATGACGGCAATTCGTGATGATGACAATATGATTACTGCTTATCGCGACCATGGTTTAGCTATTGCAAAAGGCATGAGTTCTCGTGAATGCATGGCAGAATTATATGGCAAAGCAACTGGTTGTACCAAAGGCAAAGGTGGTTCAATGCATTTTTTCTCTAAGGAAAAAAGATTCTTCGGTGGACATGGTATAGTAGGTGGACAAATTGGATTGGGCGCTGGCATTGCATTTGCCGAACAATACAAAGGCACTGACTCGGTAACAATTTGTTTCTTTGGAGATGGAGCAGCACGTCAAGGTATGTTGCACGAAACCTTCAATATGGCTATGTTATGGAAGTTACCTATTGTTTTTATTTGCGAAAATAATTTTTATGCCATGGGTACTTCTGTTGAAAGAACCAGTAATGTATTGGATATTTACAAACTTGCCGATGCTTATGATATGCCAGGTGATAGTGTAAATGGCATGCGTTGTGAAGATGTGCATCAGTCCATTGAAAGAGCTACTCGTCGTGCACGCAATGGTGAAGGCCCAACACTTTTAGAAATAAAAACATATCGATACAAAGGTCATAGTATGAGTGACCCAGCCAAATATAGAAGCAAAGAAGAATTAGAAGAATATAAAATTCAAGATCCAATTGAACACGTACTTGCAACTATTCGAGAAAACAATTTCGCAACGGAGGCTGAAATAGAATATATCAATGTTAAAATAAAAGCAATGATAGATGACGCGGTTGAATTTGCTGAAAACTCGCCATACCCAGATGTTTCAGAAGTATATAAAGATATTTATACCGATGAAAACTATCCGTACATCATAGACTAACTTTTCTCCTCTGCATAGGCTAAACATGCAGTGCTATTAGAACAAAATAAATTAATATCCTTCGAGAATAACAAGATAATCTGAATGAATAGGTAGTTCGGGTAAATCTTCTATTCTGTAAAACTAAAATAAATTCATGCAATACAATTTTAGAGAAATCGAAAAAAAATGGCAACAAACTTGGAAAGATAAGCATGCTTATCAAGTGAGCAATAACAGCACAAAACCCAAGTGTTATGTACTCGATATGTTTCCGTATCCAAGTGGGGCAGGTTTGCATGTTGGTCATCCATTAGGCTATATTGCCAGTGATATTTACGCACGTTATAAACGCCTTGATGGATTTAATGTATTACACCCGATGGGATTTGATGCATTCGGTTTACCAGCCGAACAATATGCATTGGAAACAGGTCAACATCCAGCTGTCACTACGGCACAAAACATTGCCCGTTACAAAGAGCAATTGGATAATATTGGATTTTGCTTTGATTGGAGTAGAGAAGTAAAAACATCGGACCCACAATATTATAAATGGACACAATGGATATTCTTGCAATTATATAATAGTTGGTACAATCCGGAGAGCAATAAAGCGGAACCTATTGAAACCATTGTAGAAAATTTAAAAAATAGCCAAGTCCAATTCCAAGAATGGGATAATAAAACCTTTGCAGAACAAGAAGAAATATTGATGCAATACCGATTGGCATTTCGTGCGGAAAGTTTGGTGAATTGGTGCGAAGCTTTAGGAACAGTTTTGGCAAATGATGAAGTAGTCAATGGCGTATCAGAAAGAGGTGGACATCCAGTAGAACGAAAAAAAATGAGTCAGTGGTTTCTACGAATCACCGATTTTGCAGAACGACTTTTGGATGGATTAGACAAAGTAGATTTTCCAGAAAGTCTAAAAGAAATGCAGCGAAATTGGATAGGAAAAAGTGTTGGTGCAGAAATTAATTTCGAATTAGATCGATTACAAGATGCCAGCAAGCAACATCAAGCAACATGCAACATTTTTACAACAAGACCAGATACTATTTTTGGTGTATCCTTTATGGTATTAGCGCCTGAACATGAATTGGTAAACACTATTACAACATCCGAACAAAAACCTGCTATTGAAGCGTATCAAAAATATGTCTCAGCAAGAAGTGAACGTGAACGACTTGCAGAAACCAAACAAATTACTGGATGCTTTACAGGTGCCTATGCTATACATCCATTCACGCGAAAACCAATACCAATATGGGTTTCAGAATATGTACTCATAGGTTATGGCACTGGCGCTATCATGGCAGTACCTTGTGGAGATGAAAGAGATTATGCCTTTGCCAAACATTTTAATTTGCCCATTTCCAATATTTTTAAAGATACAAATATTGAGGAAGCTGCTTGTACGGTAAAAAATGTTGCTATCTGCAATTCCGATTTCTTGAACGACTTATCTGCAAAAGATGCGATTCAAAAAGCCATAGATAAATTAGAAGAATTACAGATTGGGACTCGTAAAATAAACTATCGCATGCGCGATGCTGGTTTTAGTCGACAACGATATTGGGGAGAACCATTTCCGATAGTATATAATCAACATAATACAGCCATTGCATTGACTGAGGAAGATTTACCAGTCCAATTGCCACACCTTGAAACATACAGTGCTGGCCCTAATGGCAAAGGACCTTTGGCAAATGCAAAAGAATGGATGAATATAGTTGGAAGAGTGGGCAATGAAGACCTCACCCCTAACCCCTCTCCTCGAGGAGAGGGGGACGAAACCCACAACTCTCTTTCTTCATCTTCTTCTAAAATTTCGTTAAATGAAAAAAAAGAAGCTCAACAATATGGCTCGAAAATATTTACTACAGATCCAGCATCTTGGATTGCATTAAAAGAGTTTGCAAGAGAAAACAGGAATAACCAAACCGAGGCAGAGGAAGTTTTATGGCAGCAACTTAGGAATAATAAAATTGGAAGTAAAGTAAGGAGACAACATGTAATTGAAAATTATATAGCAGATTTCTATTTTGCGGATGCCAAATTAATAATAGAAGTTGATGGTGAAATACATGCCACCAAAAATAATACCGAGTATGACAATGCAAGAACAACCATTTTAAATCAGCTGGGTTTTGAAGTATTACGATTTAAGAATAATGACGTGATTGATGACACTGATACCGTAGTTGAAAAAATAACAAACAGATTAATAGAATTAAGTAGTGGGTTTAACCCCTCTCATGAAGGAAAGGGGCAGGGGGTGAGGTCTAACAACTACACCCGCGAAACAGATACGATGCCTGGATATGCAGGAAGTAGTTGGTATTATTTACGCTATATGGATCCGCAGAATGAAACAACCTTTTGCGATCGAAAAATAAGTGATTATTGGAACCAAGTGGATGTATATGTTGGTGGTGCCGAACATGCAGTTGGCCATTTGCTTTACTCCCGTATGTGGTGCAAAGCCTTGTACGACTTGGGTCATATAGGTTTTGACGAACCGTATAAAAAATTGATTAATCAAGGAATGATACAAGGAAGTTCAAGGTTTTTTTACCGATTCAATTGGCCTACAACCACCGATGCTAATTTTAATCAAAACCAATTACCGCAACTATTGATTTCAAAAAATATTGGCGAAAAAATAATTGCACTGGACAGTGATGCTTTGCAGTTGTTCTTCCATTGGATAAACAATATTTGTACGCAATTAAATTTGAATTTTACATTTTACAAAAAAGATATTGATTTAACCAAAATACATGTTGATGTCAATCTAGTAGATGGCGTTGAATTACAAGTGGAAGCATTTAAAAAATTTAAAAATAGTGCTTACGAAAATGCACAATTCCTACTTGAAGATGATGGAAAATTTATCTGTTCTGATGCAGTAGAAAAAATGTCCAAATCGAAATATAATGTAGTCAATCCAGATCTTATCATTGAGCAATATGGCACAGATACCTTTCGTATGTATGAAATGTTTTTAGGTCCATTGGATGTCAGCAAACCATGGGACACCAAGGGCATTGAAGGTGTACATCGTTTTCTAAAAAAACTTTGGCGATTGTATATGGATGAGAATACCGGAAGTACTGTTCAACAGATTTCTGCTACCACAAGTGAATTGAAAATTTTGCACAAGACCATCAAAAAAATAAAGCATGATACGGAAAATTTTGCTTTCAATACTGCAGTTAGTCAATTTATGATTACCGTAAATGAATTGAGTGCATTGAAATGCAACAAAAAGGAAATACTGGAACCACTTCTTATTTTATTAACCCCTTACGCTCCTCACATCTCTGAAGCACTATGGCATTCTATTGGCAATACGGAAAGCATATTAGATGCAACATTTCCTAGTGTAGACGAGAGCTTCTTGGTTGAGAATACCTATACTTATCCAGTGGCTATCAATGGGAAAACGAGAACTGAAATGACATTCCCTCTAGATATTGAAAGTGCATTGTTACAAGAACAGGTATTCCAAAATGAAATCGTCAGCAAGTGGATAGAAGGGCAGACCATCAAAAAATTTATTTATGTCAAAGGGAAAATGATAAATGTGGTTATCTAGTTAAATTGCTTAGCAACTTCTTATAATCTTCTTTATTTTCAATTAGTGCTTGTATTTTTACCAACCATTCTAATGAAGAAAATCCTACTCACTTTATTATTTTTCATTCCTTTCATTCCTGTTTTTGCGCAGTCCATAATGAAAGGAGAAATTATAGATTTTGCGAATAATGAAGCTTTAGATAATGTAAACATAAAAAATATTTACACTTCCAAAGGCATGACCACAACCGCTAATGGCTTATTTACTGTAGAAATCAAAAAAGGAGAATTAGTAGAGTTTTCTAAAATTGGGTACCAAACAATTCGCATTCGTATCAACAGCGAAAAAGAACCTTCTTATTACAAATTGGTATTAAAAAAAGTTCCTTATGAATTGCGAGAAGTAGATATCCGAGGAAAACCTTTGGACTTTAAAAAAGACAGTATTCGCTACAGGCAAGTGTATGATGTGGTTCTTCGCAAAGAAAAACGAGATGAAATAAGTATGCAAAGTATGCCATTAGCGATGTTGAGTAAAAAGAACCGCCAAGAGTGGGCTTTTCAAGACATGTATGCAAAATGGGAACAAGAAAAATATATTGACTTTGTATTTAATGATCGACTCATTCATAAAATAACTTATTTAGAAAATGAGGATTTATCGACCTTTCAAAAAAAGTATAGACCAAATTATGCTTTTCTACAAACTGCATCTGAATATGAATTTCTAGACTATATCAAACATTGTTATTATTTATTTATGCATGCAAAAAAGGCAACAGAATAAATCCATTGCCTTTTAATTATTTCGATGCTGTATGCATCTTATTTATTGGAGAACCTATCGTGTTCTACCAGTATTAATTACTTCTTTCTGTTACCCATCTTGCAACCTTAGGTCCAAGTTCCTTTTGAGAGCGCCCACCAACAAACACGCCGATATGACCGCCTGGGAATGCGTATAATTCCTTATCCTTTGAACCAATTTTTGCGTTGATAGCAATAGTGGATTCATTTGGAATGATTGTATCTTCCGTTGCATAAATATTTAAGAAAGGCATGGTGATATTTTTCAAATCTACTTTGTGACCACCAATTTCAAATTCCCCTTTAATTAGTTTATTGTCTCTGAACAAATCCTTAATATACTTTCTATACATTTCACCTACCATGTCTGGACAATCTGCTTTCCAATATTCCATTCTTAAAAAGTTCATGATCTTTTCTTCATTATCTAATGACTCTAAAACACCAAAATATTTCGACACATCCATACTTGGTTTTAGCATACTAAATCCTGCATTGATAACATCTGCCGGGATGATACCTAATGAATCAACCATAGTGTCTACATCCAAATATTTTGTCCATTTATACAACATACATTTATCCGTTGTAAAATCAAACGGTGCTACATAGGTAGTTAGTGTATTCAATTTTTCTGGAAATAAAGCTGCATAAATCGCTGAGAATGTACCACCCTGACAAATCCCCATTTTATTTATTTTCTGAATGCCATGTGTTTTACGAATAAAATCAACAGCGCCATTCATATAATCGAAAATATAATCCTCCATGGTAATATATCTATCCGCCTTAGTAGGATAGCCCCAATCCATAATATAAATATCTAAACCTTCATCTAAAAATTTTTTCATTAAAGATCTATCTGGTTGTAAATCCAATACATCATGTCTATTCATGATGGCGAAAGAAACCAACACTGGAATTTTACATGTTGCAGGAGTCTCTCTATCATAATGATATAATTTTACTTTATCCATTTGCCAAACAAGAGTCTTTGGCGTAGTTCCCACTTCAATTTTGCCAATATTTTCTAATGTATGCTGACCCTTCTGTAATTGAGAAAGCGTATGGCTCATCTCCTCTACTAATTGTAATGTGTTCATATTTTACTTTTTAAATTTAAGATTGCGAAGGTATGTTGTAATGCTTAAAACAAAATCTAATAAATAAAAAAATCCTGAAATGAATCAGGATTTTTTTATTGAAAGCATTAATTTTTATTTCAATTTAATATTTGGATGTGGAGGCGGAACATTTGAAGGTCCATCTTCGCCAGCACTTGCTGCATGATACTCGACAGAATTCATCAAACCTGCTTGTCCGTATCTGAAAATAAATCTTTCTCTATCAATTTGTAGTTTATCTACCAAGTAATTGATTACGCCATTTACTCTATCCCATGATCGTTGTTGTTCTACTTTATTACCATTTCCATTTCCAACAAACACCACTTTACAATCTGGGTTTGAACGCATGCTAGCTGCTAAATTATCTAATTGCGATTTAGCCGAAACATTGATGAATGAAGAATTCGATAAGAATTGAATAGAGCCGTTGGACACATTTCCACAACCTGAAACTTTTATTGGTAATCCGCAACAAGCTGGGTCTGGACATTTGCCTACTCCGTCTGCGTCAGAAGGTTGACAATCCGTTGGTGTAATCAATTGTTTATCTTTATAATCTGGGATACCATCACCATCAATATCCATTGGACATCCGTGACTATCCACACTTACACCACTTGGTGTATCGTTACATGTATCAAAGCAATCTGCTATACCATCACCATCTGTATCTGTTTCACATTTAGCATTATGTGCTACTGGACGACTCAAACCATTATAGCTGTAATCCACAGGATTCATCCACCATAATGGTTCAACAGAATGATTGCCAATATGCATATTAATGCCAATAGAAACATAATTTATATTATCAAAATCACGAGTCAATGAAGAAGAAGTCTTTGCACCTACAGTAGTCGAAGATACTCTAGGTCTTTCTTGCCATCTTTGTCCATCCACTAAATCATCACCAGTATGTGTAACTTTTTCTTCAATTTGCAACGTAAAATTTTTGGATAATCTGTATTGCAAACCAACACCTAAATTTAAAATGGTTCTATATGTATTTTTCCCAGACCAAGCAGCATTCTCATGTCGTTCCGCATTGGTTTCATATTCTCCATCAAATAAATCTCTTAATTGCTTATCGATAGTTTTTCTTGAATCATAAATATGATTTGGACTAGTTGTGATTGCTATGAAATCATAATTTGCATTATTCTTATTTTTATCCTTAGCATCAATCATCACATTATAAAGTAAACCTCCAGTACCAGCGAAAACATAATAACTCACTTTATTTCTTGCCTTATGGAATTTTAAATTATTTAAATTAGCAACCAACTCTAAAGATAGTTCACTCATTGTTGTTTTATAATTATAATAAACATCTTGCGTATAACCTGCCATTTGCCAGGGATTGGAAGCATGCCCCCAATATCCTTCAGACTCTTGGTAATTATATCCTGATGCAATACCATGCATAAATTGCAATCGGGTAGAAATAACATAACCCCATGCTTTACGTAAATGAATATCCCATCCAAGGGTATTTATAGCCTTTTGTGGATGGTTAAAAATAGATTTGGAACGTACGTCTCCAGATACATTAACTACACCACCTGAAATACCTAATTCCCATTGGCTTCGAGGTTTTGCTGGAAAGTCGTACTGATTTGCCAAAAAATCCTGTTGCTGAGGTTTTCTATTATTTGGAATAAGGCTAGTATCTGCAAAATCATAACAATTGCCTTTATAAACTAATTTCTTTTCTTCTTGAGAAAATCCAGCTATGCTTGATAAAAGCAAAGATGAAAAAAGGAATAAATTGTAAATTTTTTTTGTCATAGTAAGAAATTGTAGAAATTAAAAAAGCTAGGGCAAATATAGTTATTCAAGCGAAATAATAATAGTAAAGTTTAAAATAAAAGAATTTTACTAAAATAAGACCATTGCAAAACTACCCGATTCAAATTTCTCATAAATAATGCCCCTTCATTTCAAGTGGAGCCTGTCATTCAAATTTATTTACCCTTGTTTAGCTGTACCAATTATTTTCAATTTTACTCATTTTTTGATTCGTATTGTTGAT
>CAMDVD010000065.1 GCA_945878115.1 Chitinophaga pinensis
GTGGATGTCAAAATAAACAATATCACTAATAATTTTAATCTCATAATTATCTTTGTGCTATTTTTCAGTGATTAGAAATTATAGCTAACGTTTTCACCGTTAGCGTCAGGCAGGGAATTCAAAGATAATCTGTTCATTCGATGAACCAAAAGTGGAATAAAGAAAAAAAGATTGAATAACTATTCAACTCTACTTGTTTGTACGCAATGTTATGGGAGTTCAAATCTCATAAGTAACATAACATGTCTTGTCTAAAATGAGCCGAGATTTTCTTTTGCCAGTTCTCAGGTCATTAGTAATTTCTATTATTTCTCTTTCATTTAATTGTCTTTTGCTTCTCAATTTTGGAATTTTAAGTTTATGATTGACACCAAGAATAGCAATAATGTTCCAATTTCTTCCGTCTCTGCGATAAGGAAATATTGAGTTTAGGGATGGAGAATTTAGATTAGTAATTGCAATTCGAAAATCACCTTGTGGTAATTTACAGATAACAACTCCATTAGTGTCTGGCTTTAATTTTAATGTATCTCCATTTTCAAATTGAATTAATACTTTAACGGAGAAGTATTCAGGACCACCATATTGATCGACTACTTTTATTATTAAATCTTGAGTTGTCTGATCTTTTAATGTGATGTTTGATGTGTCTTGTTCCCAATACCAATAACTAGGAATATCTGGAAGTCGCAACCTGTATTCATATTTATACTTTGCATTCTGAGCAATGCAATTCACAGCTAATATAAATAGAAAGAAACAGAGGAGGTACTTCATAGAATTCTTAACAACGTTAAAAATAGCTAATAGTTTTCAGTTTATTATATCTTCAAAAAATTGCTTTTATTATCAAAGTTTTCGTAACACAATCTTTCGGTCTAGCAATTGCCACTTACTTATTTATTGCCCACACAAACTTTCAGCATCTAGCCCTATTTATTAGGCAAGTCGAGAGTTTGTGTGTCGTGAATTTTTCAGCTCCTCACAAACTTAGCAATTCATTTTTATAAACCCAAAAATAACACTGCAGTGGAGCATCCTCGTTTCCAAATAATCCCGTAGGGATGAAATGATTATAGAAATGAAAATCGAGGATTCCAAATAATCCCGTAGGGATGAAATGATTATAGAAATGAAATTGGATGTTCGCAAAAATCCCGTAGGGATGACATGATTATTGCCATTCAAATAAATATTTTTCATCGTATTCAATTCCGAATTTTTGTAGGAAATCTAGATACTCTTCTTTAAAGGTTTTCTTTTTGTGGTGTTCTTCTTGGTTCAAAATATATTGGTACACATTTTCTATTTGCGAGTGCGCATACGAAAAAGCGCCATATCCTTCTTGCCAAGAAAATTTGCTATGTATGAATTTTTGTTCGTTAATAAATTTAGACGAACTATTTTTAATATCTCGTACCAAATCTGAAATGTCCATGGATGGTTTTATACCCACAAAAACATGCACATGGTCGGCGACGCCATTGACGATGATTGGCTTTTGATTTTTTTCTTTGATGATACCTGATATGTATTTAAACACTTCATCGCGCCATGGTTTTAGTAATTGGTTCTGTCTGCCTTGAACGGCAAAAACGTATTGGATATAAATTTGGGAATAAGTGTTTGGCATAATGGTATAATGTTTTTTCAATAATCCGTTTTTCAATAATGATTTAATCATGTCATCCTTACGGGATTGCTTTGTAATTTAATAATCTTTTTTCTATAATCATGTCATCCCTGCGGGATTGGCTTTGGTTATCATTTTTCTATATTCATGTCATCCCTACGGGATTGCTTTGTATTTTAATAATCTTTTTTCTATAATCATGTCATCCTTACGGGATTGTGTTCGGGTTTTCAATAATCATCAATAATCATGTCATCCCTGCGGGATTGGCTTTGGTTATCATTTTTCTATAATCATGCCATCCCTACGGGATTGCTTTGTAATTTAATAATCATTTTTCTATAATCATGTCATCCCTACGGGATTGTGTTCGGGTTTTCAATAATCATCTATTATCATGTCATCCCTACGGGATTGCTCTGTAATTTAATAATCTTTTTTCTATAATCATGTCATCCCTGCGGGATTGTTTTGTAATTTAATAATCATTTTTCTATATTCATGTCATCCCTACGGGATTGTGTTCGGGTTTTCAATAATCATCTATAATCATGTCATCTCTGCGGGATTGGCTTTGGAATTTATTTTTCTATAATCATGTTATCCCTACGGGATTGTGTTCGGGTTTTCAATAATCATCTATAATCATGCCTTCCCTGCGGGATTGAATTACACATTTTACATTAACAGTTTCGTTCCTAATATCATTCGCAGTAACATTCATTATTTAAATATATTCTAACGGCGTTTTTTTCACTACTCAGAACTTTCTTATTCCATTTCGTAGACACCAAATTTAATTTTTAAAATCAAATTCAAATATATTTTTTTTAATCAATAAAAATTGCGGTTATCTAATCCCATCAAAAAGCCCTATTCACCCCAACTACCCATCTCCATGCAAAATATTCTGGTTTGGCATATGGCGGGGAACTTAAAAATAATGGCATGTCAAATCGAATTACAAAAGGAGTGAATTTTTCAAGTGGTCCAAGTTTCTTGATAGTTAGTGCAACGCCAACGCCAGCATCCATTCGAACTTTACTCCATTGCTTCACAGGATCTAATGTTGGGATGTTGGTATAATTCAAAATACTTCTACTAATCACACCTGCATCTCCAAATAAGTAAGTATCAAAATGGACATAATCTCTAACTTTTTTTGGATGAATATTTACCAATCTATCAAAGTCAAGTTCCATATTAATAGATGCTCCACTACGACCTTTATAGTTGAGGTAGACATTATTTTGATCGTCTTCCTCAATGGCGTAATAACCAGTATATCCTCTTAAATTGAGTCCGCCACCCATTTGAATATGTGAAAAATTGTCTGTCGAATAGCCACCCCAATCCAAAGGTAAAACACCTTGTGATCTCGTGAATTTATTTTCCATCAACTCTTCTGGATTCGCTCCTTGTAGTGATAAAGTACTTTCTTTTGGAATGTCATTACCCATGCCCAATCGAACAAATCCACGCGCTCTCGCATCCAGTTTTTTCCATGCAATTTGGTGGACAGTTTCGCCTTGTAAAAAAGCATAATTGTAGGTGAGTGGCGAACGCAATGTAATATTGAATTTGCCATTTCCTTTATTGTAATTGACGCGTTTATTCCATTGCAATTGGAGATAAGAATTCGTTTGCGTATTGAGCGAACCTGCATGTGTATAGGAGCTCCATTCGTTTGGTGTAAACAAATAATCGTTAGCGCCTTTTCCAATTCGTGAAGATGAAGTCGCTTCTATTTTGAAGGAACTTGTATTGCTTAATTTATACAAAGAATAAATAGAATGTCTCGAATAGCCTTCTAACAATCGAGAATCTATACCGATGTTTATTTTTTTGTTGATGTTTTTTAATGGCGAATCATATCGTAAAGTATAATCAACTGGTGACGTATTCGCATACCAACTTTGACCTTCATAAGGTTTATATTTTTCGTCAGAAAGTAAACGAGTGTTGAACCAAACAGTGCAATATAAATTTCGCATAAAGTTCATATAGGTGCCATCTACATGCATCCCTAATTTTACACCGTCTATATTATTCCACCAAATATCAGGACGAACAAATGCATTGTATTTTTTCCAACTCAGTGGATTATTGATATAACTTTCCCATCGTATAATCGCTGCTTTTGGTTTGATATGTAAGCCTTCAATTTTGTTGTTGTTCAACATGTTCGCATCGGCTAGTCTGTACGTTGGATCTATTTGAACAGATTTTACGCCAGATGGGATTGTCACTTTTGCGGTATAAGTTGGGTTAAGTATATCCCATCCATACCATTTTGCTAATTTTGTGGAGGAAGAATTTTTGATAAAATAATTATTCGGTATGGTATAGTTATATGCTTTTTTATCTTTTGCCGTGACTGTAAAATCAATGGGCATTTGCATCTGACCATAGCGTTTAAAAGTTATGTTGAATTCATCTTTTACCTTTGTTTTTTTGATGGAACGAATGCCATAATCAATCGTCTTAGTCGTTTCAAGCCATTGGTCAAAAAAATAATTCAAGTCTTGGTGGGTGTATTCGATCATGCTTTGTCGGAAATCTTCAAAGTAAGGATGTGCTATTTTCCATTTGGAAACATAGTGTTTCATTGCATTTAAAAATAAGGTATCGCCTAATACGTATTGCAAATTATACAGCATGGTTGCCGTTTTGTGGTAAACATTACTATATCCATTTTCATGACCCAATGCACTATGGAAATCATTGGAATGGGTATTCAACATTTTATCTTCGCCACGAATCGCATCTCCAATATAGCGAGGATAAATATTTCTATCCATCACTAATTTAACATCTCTATGATGACGTTTGTATTTATTTTTTTCTGGTGTTTCTATCATTGTATCACCATCTATTTTTGCCAAACCCCATGCGGTTAAAAATTGCGTAAAGCCTTCATCCAAGGCAGCTCTATACGTTTCATTATTGCCTATCATACCATAAAACCAATTGTGTCCAATTTCATGCGCAAGTAATCCTCTATTGTCAGGGTCTACACCGCCATCCATCGTAATCATAGGATATTCCATGCCATCATTCGCATCTGCAGCAACAATTTTTGGATACTCATATTGTCCAAAATCAGTAGAAAAAGTTTGAATTATTTTAGCAATGTAGGCTGGCGTGTTTTGCCATTTGGATGCATGTGGTTCAGTTACGATGCAAATACATTTTACACCATTCCATTCGGTTTCACCCAGTCGATAAGATGGGTCTGCAGAGAATGCAAAATCATGTACATTGTATCCGATATAATGCCATGTTTTTCGTTGCGAACTATCATATGGCGTAATGGTACTTGGCTTTTCATTCCATGGTTTTTGCGCAAAATTTTTAATGTCTAATCGCTGACGCAAATCACCAGGAAAAACCTCGCCTGGGTTTTTTAATTCGCCAGTTGCTTCCACTACATAGTTGCTCGGAAAATTTAATTCAACATCAAATAAACCATAATCGCCATACAATTCTTTGTTGAGATGTTGATCCACATCCCATCCTTTTTTAATGTCATATACGCTAATTCGAGGATACCAATGCACCCCATTGTAATGCATAAAACCCCAAGAAGGATACATCGCCATACGTCTACGAAACTCGCCACGGTCAAAGAATGTAGCGAAATTCATATTGAATACAACACTTTCTCTAGGAAGCAAAGGTTTAGGTAAATATACTTTCAGTATGGTATTGTCCAATTCTGTTTTACACGCTATTCCATTCGCTGTTAGGTTGTCTACTAATGTACCCAAACCTTGTATTTCGTATCTACCCATGTGACGAATGGGTTGTTTGTTGGCTTTATGCAAAGCAGTTAAATAAGAGCCTTTTGTAAATGCATTTTGGTATAAATGAAAATAGACGAAAGTGAGTTCATCCGGTGAATTATTCCAATAGGTGAGTTCTTCTGTAGCGTCTATGATATTTGTTTTTTCTTGAATCTTCGCTTTGATTTTATATTGTACATCTTGTTGCCAATACCCAGCGTATGGGTTTTTATTTTTCCAATAGAGTTTATTCGACTTGCTCCGATATGCGTTATCATTGTTCACTTGTGCAATGGTATTATTGCATAAACAAAAAAGAAAGAAGGAGAAAAATAATTTAAATGATTGTGAAGATTTCATAGGAAAAATTAAGGTATAGAAAATGAGTTGTGAAGAAAGTTATTTTAAATCGTAAAGAAATTTAATTGGGCGGCAGGCACGCTATCCGTTTCAATCTTTTTACTTCAGAGCAAGTAAAAAGGATTTTCACTTCTATCGTTGCCGCAATGCAACTACAAATGGAAGTAGATTTTTCATTGTATTTTTTTTCGTTGTTGAGTAAAAAGAAAGGAATTATTTTTTATAAAAATTAATCGGAACAACCATGCGCACTTTTACAGGCTTGTCTTTTTGTTTGCCAGGTGTCCATTTAGGCATACTGTTGATGAGTCTTAATGCTTCTTCATCACAACCATAACCAAGGCTTCGAACGATATTGACTTCAATAATTTTGCCTTCTTCATCAATTACAAAATTGGCAACTACTTTACCTTGAATGCCAGCTGCTTTGGCTTCTTCTGGGAAGTTCGTATTTCGTTTAATGTAATCCATCATAGCCGCTGCACCACCTGGATATTCTGGCATTTCTTCTACCAAATTGTATACTTGATCTGCATTGTCATCAGTTGGAATTTGTCTAGTATCGCCTTCCATTGCGATTGGATCTGCTATTCCTTCTGGCAATATTTCTTCTTTTGCTTTAGTCCAATTAGCATTCGCAATCAATGCATCTATTTTTAAACCCAAATCTTGTAAGTAAGTTGGTCCAGCCTCTGCATTTGTTATATGCTTTGTGTTCTTACTTATTTGGAAGTCGTACACGATATGTGGCAAGTCGGTAGATAATGGTTTGTAATTATTTTTAAGATTTGCCAATTTATATTTGTCTAAAGATTTCAAAAACGCAATCATTTTTTTACTATCTATTTTGGCTTCCCAATTGCCTATGCGATCTACATTTTTTTTACCATGATAAACAATAGTTCCATTCTTGAATAATTCCACTTCATACGTTGGGCATCTGCCAAAACAAGGTGTTCGACCCATTTTAAGATAAGATACTTTTTGCGCATGGCATAGTGTAACGCAGAACAGAGAAACAAGGAATAGAAAGATTTTCATATTTTATTTTTTGCGAATTTAGCAATTGGTTTTGAATAATACATCTGCATTTGTAAAACAGCTAAAAGCAAGAAGTAAATGTTAGATGATACATATGTCTATTAGCAGTGCATTGCGGCAACGATCGAATGGAGCACGCACCACATCCGCCTCGGTGTGGGCGGATCCTGACGTTTACAGTCAGGACGTGTGTGCCGCCCATACTGTAGCATTATTTTTTTTCAAAAAATACGCTACAGTATTTGACTCCAAAAAGTGTTTTAAAAAATGAAAATCTACATTATCTTTCAGCGTTTAAAAGTAGATATTAAGGCGTAAGTCGTAAGGCATAAGATGTAAGGCATAAGTCGTAAGGCATAGGTCGTAAGTAGAAAGTCATAAGTCGTAAGTCATGATAATTGAAATTAAACATTAAAATTTAAGCATTAACCTATTACAATTAGACCATGAATTTTATACTTTTTGATGATGAACGCTATTTTGATTTTTTGCCATTAACGCATACTCGTCCTGTGAGTGAGTTGCGCTGCGGCATTCAGACGATGCGTGAAAAATGGCAAGCTATTTTGCAGCAGCCACTTTATTATAAAACACAAAACTTTTTACAAGAAAAGTTTCCCCTTCATCTTGCCGAGGAAAATCTATTTATCAATGCTGGCTTGTTTCCAACAGTCGAATTGGTTGAAGCTATTATGCAATTGAAATTAGGCGAGAGTTTACTGAAAGAAAAGACCTTGCTTGCGACACGAATAGACCAAAAAAGTGGTGATACTTTTGATGTGAATGATGTACTTTCTAATACCAATTGTATAGCCTTCCAATCTGATATTAAATCGTTGCAAAATCTTTGGGATATTTTTAGTTTAAATGATTGGGCAATTCGAGATGATTTTGAAAGGATGACGAAGGGTAGAATTTCTCAAGCTATTTCAGATACCAATACGGTAATCGGCAATCAGCTTTTTGTTGAAGAAGGCGCAATGATTGAAGGTGCAATCATTAATACAAAAACAGGTCCTGTATATATTGGTCGTGATGCCGAAGTGATGGAAGGGAGTTTGATTCGTGGACCTTTTGCATTGGGCGATTATGCAGTATTGAAAATGGGTGCAAAAATTTATGGAGCCACGACCATTGGAGAAAGATGTAAGATTGGAGGAGAAGTAAATAATTCTGTCTTCTTCGCTAATTCAAATAAAGCGCATGATGGTTTTATTGGGAATGCAGTAATTGGCGAATGGTGTAATATTGGTGCGGATAGCAATAATTCTAATTTGAAAAATAACTATGAAGAAGTGAAGTTGTGGAGCGAACATAAAAATACTTTTGTGAAAACGGGATTGCAATTTTGCGGATTGATTATGGGAGATCATAGTAAATGTGGAATCAATACCATGTTCAATACTGGCACTGTCATTGGCGTGAGTTGTAATGTATATGGAGCTGGTTTCCCACGCAATTTTATTCCATCATTTAGTTGGGGAAGTGCCACTGGATTTACAGAATACCAATTGAAGAAAGCTTCAGACACAGCAAGTCGAGTTTTTGCAAGAAGATCTATTGCGTTTTCGGATATAGAACAAAGCTTGTTAGAAACTGTTTTTAATACTACGCAAAGCCAACGAAATTATTAATATGGAAACAGAATTTAAACCACGCCTTAGTTTGCTGGATGCATCCATGATAGTTGCAGGTTCTATGATCGGATCTGGTATTTTTATAGTGAGTGCCGACATCGTTCGACAAGTGGGTAGTGCAGGTTGGTTGATTGCTGTTTGGATACTAACTGGAATACTTACTTTGACAGCTGCATTAAGTTATGGAGAATTATCTGCCATGTTTCCGAAGGCAGGAGGACAATATGTTTATCTCAAAGAATCGTGGAATAAATTAGTTGGATTTTTATATGGATGGTCCTTGTTTACGGTGATTCAAACAGGCACCATTGCTGCGGTTGGCGTCGCATTCGCAAAATTTGCAGGTTATTTTTTTTCTATTTTTGAAATACAAGATGCAAATATTATCTATCATGTTGGGACCTTCAAATTATATCCTGCGCAGTTTCTTTCTATGTTTGTTATCGTGTTGTTGACTTGGATAAATACAAAAGGAGTGGCTGGTGGTAAAATGATTCAAACCATTTTTACAGCCACTAAATTAATTGCATTATTCGGGCTCATCATTCTAGGTTTTAGTGTCGGATTTTCAGGAGATGTTTGGCAACAAAATTGGCTACATGCTTGGAATTTTCAACATGAAAATGGGAGTGGTTTATTCGTACAAATTACTGGAGTTGCAGCAGTTGGTTTTGTAGCAGCAGCAATGGTTGGATCTGTATTCAGTAGTGATGCATGGAATAATATTACATTCATTGCCGCAGAAGTAAAAAATCCAAAACGAAATATCGGACTTAGTTTATTTATTGGTACTGGCATTGTTACATTGTTATATATCTTAACCAATATCATGTATCTGGGGATTTTGCCTTTGCAAGAAATTGCACATGCAGCAAATGATAGAGTAGGGGTTGCGGTCGTGGAAAGAATGTTTGGGACAACCGGTACATTTATCATGGCAGCATTAATTATGGTATCTACATTTGGTTGTATTAATGGAATGATATTATCTGGCGCAAGGGTTTATTATACCATGGCAAAAGATGGATTATTTTTCAAACAAGTAGATTACTTAAATAGAAATGCAGTGCCATCAAAAGCATTGTGGTATCAATGCATTTGGACTTGCTTACTTTGTTTATCTGGGAAATATGGCGACTTGTTAGATTATGTTGTATTTGCCGTTTTGTTATTTTATATCATTACTATACTTGGTATTTTCAAATTAAGAATCACGCAACCCAATGCAGAAAGGACATACAAAGCATTTGGCTATCCTGTACTACCTGCTTTATACATTTTATTGGCTACTATTATGTGTGCCGCGTTGCTTGTCTACAAACCAAATTATACTTGGCCAGGATTAATCATTGTATTATTGGGTATCCCAGTTTATTTTCTTTCTACTAGAAATAAGTAATGAAATAATTACCTTGCAGTATGTTCAAAAATATTACAAGGGCAGTTTGGATTTTATCTATCATTAGTTTGTTGAATGACATCAGTAGTGAAATGTTATATCCAGTTATTCCATTGTATCTAAAACAAATCGGGTATGGTACTTTACTGATTGGTATTTTAGAAGGCATTGCCGAATGTATTTCTGGCTTGACAAAAATTTATGTTGGTAGTGTTTCAGATACTTTTCAACGCCGTACCCCATTTATTCAATGGGGGTATTTTTTGAGTATGCTTTCGCGTCCAATTATTGGATTGAGCTCATTCGTAGGACTTATTTTTTTAGGTCGCAGCATGGATAAAATTGGGAAGGGAATACGCACAAGTAGTCGTGATGCGCTTCTTGCAGATGAAAGTACTTTGCAAACTCGGGCAGAAGTATTTGGATTTCATCGAAGTATGGATACGATTGGTGCAGTAATTGGCCCATTGATTGCCATTGTATTTTTACATTTTTATCCTGGCAATTACCAAGCTATTTTTTTAATCACTATTTTGCCGGGGCTTTTTGTGCTGTTGTTTACATTCCAGTTAAAAGATAAAAATACGGAGAGAGTAGTGCCACAAAAGGTTTCGATTAAGGAACATTTTTCTTATTATCGAGAAGCGCCAAAATCCTATTTGTCTTTTTTGTATATCATGTTGATTTTTACCTTCGTAAACAGTAGTGATATATTTTTATTATTGAAAGCAAAGGAAAGTGGGATGTCGGAAAGTGGGGTATTAACTTTATATATGTGCTTCAATTTAGTATTTGCTTTATTTGCATTTCCGGTAGGGAAATTAGCGGATAGGTTTGGTAAAATACAGATGTTGATTACCGGTTTGTGTGTATACGGAATAAGTTATCTTGCTTTCGCTTTTACATCGAATAGCTTGGTAATTGTTGGCGCATTTATTTTTTATGGCTTGTTTTATGCATTTACGCAAGGCATCATAAAAGTTCTATTTATTGAAAAAGTAGATGCACATAAAAAGTCATCTGCAATTGGATTGTATGATGGCTTGAATAGTTTTTGTTTGTTGATAGCAAATGCAGTTGCCGGTTTTGTTTGGTATCGTTTTGGTTCTGCCTATATGCTTGCTTATTCTGGTGGAATAAGTTTGTTGATCGCGATTTATTTTTTGTGTTTATATCCAAAAAAAAATCCCGCTAAGTAGCGAGATTTTTTTTATAATTAAAAATATTGAATTAGTGTTTAGGTTCAGCAGCTGGTACTTGTTTAGCTGGATTAGCTTGATCAGTTTCACTAGCTGGTAATGTTGCAGGTTCTGCTTTTACAACTCCTTTAATTTTAATAACTTTAGAAGGAGTGATTGCGTTAGAAGTAACTGTAACTGTTTTTTCGAAAGCACCAACACGGTCAGTTGCATAATGTACTTTAATTACATTTGAAGCACCTGGTTTGATTGGTTCTTTAGGCCATGTTGGAACTGTACAACCACATGAACCTTGACAATTCGTAATTAACAATGGTTCTTTACCTGTGTTTTTAAATTTGAATTCACGATTACCGTCAGCATAATGATCAATAGTCCCATAATCCATCACTTCTGTTGAGAAAACAATTTGTGGACCATTAGGGTTCACTGGAGCCGTTGGAACTGCTTGCGCTGCTGGTGCTGCTGGAGCTGCTGTTGGCTTTGGAGCTTCAGATGCTTTTTTTACATCTTGCGCTTGGATGGTGAATGCACCTAGTGCGATTACTGCCATGGAAAGGATTAGTTTTTTCATTTTGTTTTTTTTATTAGTTATAAATATTTTGAAACCCAAAACTAAAGTTATATTCAATACTAGGTAAAAGATTATAGAAAATAAATCGTTAAGATGTGTTTGGTAAATATTTTGTGAAGAAGTAAAAATAGGTAAACTTACTTTTTAGACTTATTTTTTTGTTCAGGTTTCAGTTTATCTATGCCCTTTTGTTTTTTGAATTTATCCAATCTTTTGTTGTCCCAATTAATCAAAAGATAAAAATATTTTTTAATTTTTTCAGGTTGATATTTTGCGAGATCAGTGAACTGTGTATACACATCTTGGTGAAATAAAGATATCAAAACATAACAATCTAAAAAGCCTAGTCGGTCCATTTCTCTAGCAAATAAAAATTTGGATGGACTCGAATTATTGAGCATTTTTTTCCAACCATATACTTCAATATAACGCTCTCTAGTAATATCATTTGGTAATACAATTCCTTGCGCATTGAAGTAACTATATACTTTTTGTTTGGCAGCTTGGTAGTGCCACCAAGGTGATTTGTCGTCAACTATTATTTCTTCATACACATGTAAAGTAGTAATCGGATATACTTCTCTTTGAATCCATTGCGTATTGAAATCTTGTCCTGTCTTTTGTACAAACTGCTTAAGCAATTGCATATAAGATGGTTCAGGATACACCATGATGGCTTCAATAATTTTGGCGGCAGCTTCTGTATAATTACCTTGATTAGAATATGCTATTGCAAGTCTTTTGAATGGCTCTGGACGATTCGGCCGCAAAATGGATGCCGTATAATATTGTCGCATGGCAGAAGTATCTTTATTTATTTTGTAATAACTGTCTCCTAACTTTAATAACGCTGAAAAATAATTTGGTTCTATGTCCAATGCTTTTTCAAATAGTTTGATGGCTTCAATAATATTTCCATCATCATATTCAGCAATGCCTTCTTCATATTTCTCTATTGCGTTTGTGTTGATATTGCTATCGACATTCAATGTGTCCACTAAAAATTCACGTAGATAAGTAGAAGCTGAATCTGCCTCTTCAAGAAGTCGAGTTGCAATTCTTGCATTAGCAATTAAATCCTCCTTGTATGCATCATAAGGTATACTTGCTAGCTCACTTATTTTTTTTAATTCTTTATTAAGCGCATTGTCTTTTTTTGCAAAAATTTCATGTGTTTCGATACTGTCATTTTGAAGTATACTTGAATCGATTGTCATCACTGCTTCTTGCAGAATCGGTTGGTCATTATCTACTTCTTTCTCCTTCTGTTTCTCCTTCTCTTTCTGATTGACCTTCTCTTTCTTTTTACTACTTCTGTCCAAGCCATTCCAAGCAGTGGCATCCTGATCGTTTGTAATTACTTGTTTTATTTGCACTGTGGTGTCAATATAATTGACAGAATTTTCTTGGTACTCTGATTCTGTAGAATCGCTAAGATGTGTTGGTTTTAGAATTTCAACTTGGTCTTTTGCAACATAAATATTTCGCAAAACTTGGCGTTGCATTTGCACCAATGCTTCATGGTAATAAACTTCGTATGGATGTTCTTTGACAAGTTGTTTTAGTATTTTTTCTCCTTCATAAATACGCAAATCATTATAGAGTTTTTTTGCCTTTATTATTTTTCTTTTTTCCGCATTGGGAATGAGATTCTTGTTTTTTGTTTGCGCGCTTAATTGCAGATTGCAAGCCAATAATAGAATAATGCCTACAATTATTTTTTGGAAAGAAGGAAAATACAAACGGCTTAGCATGCAATGAATTAAGGCTTTTTGCCACTATAGGTTACTAAAGCCAATTTTGTATTGTCGGCCGATATGGCTATTCTATAAAAGGAACTAATGCCAAAGGAATGCAAATCAATCCATTCTTCCCAAGTACTATTTGGGAAGCGGAAAGGATTTTTTTTGTAAAATAATTTCCCTTCATGCCCCATCAGAATACTGCCATCTTGCATTAAACAATAATCTTCTTCGTTGGGTAGTGTCTCTGTTAAAATTGGGTTCTCCAATTTTATAGCAGTTTTTTTATTCGGCTTTAAATTCTCTGTAGCAATAAGTCGTATTTTCCAATTGGTAGAATCTGATTTGTCTACGTAAATTATTTTGTTCTTGTTTCGAGCATAATAAAAATTGCGACCGATGTTTTTGGCAATTGTATCTTTTTTGTTGGATTGGATATTGTGACGAACTAAATAAAATGGTTCAGGTAATTCAAAGGATAAAAATTCATTTTGACTGATCCAATCGTAATAGCCAATGCTCACTAAATCTGGTAAAATATTAATCGGCTTTTTACCTGCAAAATTATAGGTGTAAAAATGTTGTGTTGTTTTGTCCTTCTCTACTTTAACGCAAGATAAACGGCTCATGTCTGGTGTATAGCGTGGTGAGTATTCTGGTTCTTTTGTTTTCGTAATGCGTTTCGATTTCTTTTTACGTAAGTCATAGCGAAAGATTTCTGTATTGGAAGTGTCCATAGAACTAACATAAAATAAATAATTGCCATCTGGGCTAAAGTAAGGTTGATTATTATAGCCTATTCTTTTAGAAATAATTTGTGGTTTATTGACTTGGTAAGTTTTCCCACTTTTTTGTACATCAAATAAATAGATTGTTGTTTCAGGTAGTTGTGCCAGACAAGGTAAGGCCCAAAGGAAGCAGAAAATTAGTAAGCCCTTTTTCATAGTAGGTTATCAAATCGATTCATGCCAAAAATACAATACTATTTGACAAATTATACCATCTAAGATTTATAAAATAGACCGAAGGGCTTTTTAGAAATCTTAGATGGTATAATGCCGATTGAATAATGGATGGTCTATCTATTATTTCACATCGGTATAAAATAGCAATTGCAATTCTGTACAAAGAAGGAAGGCTTCGCTCAAAGCGAAGCCTTCCTTTACAAAATTCGGTGATAGCATTTTTAGTTTACCTACACTTTACAAAAGCGTAATGCTACGTTTAATAAATGCAGTTAAGTCTTCTCCAACCAATAAGCCTTGAGAAAGCATGGCCAAGTCTGCGAGATTTTTAATTTTGTTTTCTTGCATGGTAGAATCGGATTCGTTTAAAATACTTGGATAAATTGGGTGATTGCCATTGATGGTCATGATGATTTCATCTGGCATGTTGGCATACCAAGACATAGTAGGATTCATAGAAGCCATGTCCTTCATGCGTCGCATCATTTCAGGGCGAGTAATGATAACAGGTTGTGATTCTACACTCAATCCTTTGCATTCAATTTTAACCCCTGGTGTATGTACTTGTTTAGTAAATAAATCATTCAATGTGGTTTCTTCATCTTTGTTCAAGAGCAATGGAGAATCTTCTTTTTTGTCGATCAAATTTTCTGCAATATCCGCATCTACTCGAACGAAAGTAACGCCTTCCCATTTCAATTCCATATTGTTGACAAATGCATTGTCTACAACCGTTTCCATAATAGCAACACAATATCCTTTTGCAGCAGCTTCTTGGATATACGTATCTTGTTTTACAGGATCTGTAGTGTACAATATCACATGCTTTTTTTCTTTATTAATTTGTAATGTTTCGGTCTTCTGTTTGTACTCAAGTAGAGTCATGAAATCTTTACTCACTGCGTTTTGAAGGATGAAAAACGGAGCTGCTTTTTCTGCAAACTTATCATCGGTCATCATACCGTATTTGACGAATAAGCCAATTTGTTCCCATTTTTGTTCAAATTCTTTTCTGTCATTGCGGAATAATTCATCTAATTTGTCTGCAACTTTCTTTGTGATATGTGCATTAATTTTACGCACATTAGGATCGCCTTGTAAATAGCTGCGACTCACGTTCAAAGGGATATCTGGACTGTCTATCACGCCATGTAATAGCATCATGAATTCAGGAACTATGTCTTTTACTTCATCCGTTACAAAAACTTGATTGCAGTATAAATTGATTTTATCCTTTTGAACTTCGAAATTATTTTTCACCATTGGGAAATATAAAATGCCAGTCAATGTAAAAGGAAAATCTACATTGAGGTGAATCCAAAATAATGGGGCTTCTGCAAATGGATACAATTCTTTATAAAAGCTTTGATAATCTTCAGCAGTTAATTCGCTCGGTTTCTTTATCCAAGCTGGATGTGTATTGTTGATTTGTACACCTTCAAATTGAATTGGGATAGGTAAAAAAGCACAGAATTTTTTTAGTATAGAACGTAAGCGAGTGGCATCTAAAAACTCTTCGCTTTCTTCATTGATATGCATCACGATATCTGTTCCTCTCTCTGTCTTCTCCGATTTGGTAATCGTATATTCTGGGCTTCCATCACAAGTCCATTGTGTGGCATTACCACCTTTATAAGACTTGGTTACGATATCCACTTCACTACTCACCATGAAGGAAGAATAAAATCCTAATCCAAAATGTCCAATCACATTGGCAGAATCACCTTGCCCTTTGTATTTGGTCAAAAATTCTTCAGCACTAGAGAATGCAACTTGGTTGATATATTTATCTACTTCTTCCGTAGTCATCCCAATTCCTCTATCACGGATGGTGATTGTTTTTTTCTCTTTATCTAAAATGACTTCAATATCTATACTGCCAATCTCTTCATTCAATTCGCCAAGGGAAGCCATGGTTTTAAGTTTGCTTGTGGCATCCACCGCATTACTGATCAATTCGCGAAGAAATATTTCATGATCACTGTATAGAAATTTTTTAATAATCGGAAATATATTCTCGGTCTGAACTCTTATTTGTCCTTTTTGCATGTTTAGTATTTTAATACCCCTTTGTCAAACATTATGCCATTCGAATGTTCTATGACAAATTAACCCAAGTAGAGCAGTTTGAGGTGTCAAACTGCCATTTGGTAAATGCAATTTTTTGTCAACGAAGAAGAGGAAACAAATTATGCAATAGGCTCGAAAACTTGATGCATTGCGGCAACGATTGAAGTGGAAATCCTTTTTGCGGCGAAGCAAGCAAAAAGATTGGAACGGAAAGTCTGGATTCCGCTTCTTTGAGCGGAAACAGATCCTGACATTTATCGTCAGGACGTATGTGCCGCCCTGGTGTAGCATTAATTTTTTTTCAAAAAATACGCTACACCATTACACTGTAGCATTAATTTTTTTGCAAAAAAATACGCTATAATATACCAAGACTATTGCAAAACTACCCGATTCAAATTTCTCATAAATAATGCCCCTTCATTTCAAGTGGAGCCTGTCATTCAAATTTATTTACCCTTGTTTAGCTGTACCAATTATTTTCAATTTTACTCATTTTTTGATTCGTATTGTTGATTAAGCTTAGTATTTTACACTAAGCACATGCCTTTTTAAACACCATATTCGGTGCTCTGTA
>CAMDVD010000066.1 GCA_945878115.1 Chitinophaga pinensis
ACGAAGCCGAATCAAAAAAGAACCACCGAAAAAAATCGGAAAACTAAAACGACACCCCCATATTTTACCTAGGCTGCAATTTTGATTGATTACAATACAACCAATCAAGTAATCTGGTGAATTTTAATTTATCTCGGACAACAATAATAAATAATAATAACTTTACACTCAAATGGATAATGTATTAATTCTTGATACCGATTTGTATTTTGCGAATACACTGAAAATGTATTTTCAAAGAAGTAATATCAACTGTACTATTTGTAATGATGGAAATCTTGCGGTTGATTATTTGAATAATAATACGTATAGTTTGGTAATCTGTAACACGCAACTTGGTCACAAAAGTGGAATGGAACTTTCTGTCTTTTTAAAAGTAAATTTATCGGACAAAAACACACCTTTCATTTTAATCACGCCAAACAATAATGTTGCGATGAATTCAGATTTTCAAGCTCTGGAGCCTGATGCAATTTTACACAAACCAATTAGCTTTCCGGCGTTGATGAATATTATCAATGAAATTCGAAATAAAAAAGTCACTGCTTAATTGCAATCTCATTAAATTATATAAAAAATCATCCTTTCTTTGGATGATTTTTTTTTGATACTACCCTTACAATTCTTATTGAATCATTAGATTAAGTGCAAAAAGAAACGGGTTACTGAAATTGAATTCAATAACCCGTTTGATTTTGTCCTTCTTTCCTTATTGCCGTTCTACGCAATGGATAATAAGGAATTTATTTTTTACTTTTTTACCAGCTCTTTCACTTTTTCAAATAATTCATTTTCTCCGCCTTCTTCATATCCAGTATGTTGAAAAGCTATTTTACCGTTTTTGTCTACAATGATAACAAAGGGTACATTTTGAAAATTAAGTGAACGCTTTAAATCACTATTCGGATCTACGTAAGTTGGGAAAGTCCAACCTTGTGATTTAGCATAGGTTTTAACCATTGCTGTGGCTCTTGCATCATCTACAGAAACTGTCATGTAATTAAAGTCTGCTTCCTTTTGCCAATCGGCTAATTTCCCTTTGATATTTTTTATTTCTTGTTTGCAAGGGATGCACCATGTTGCCCAAAAACTAATTAAAGTTACTTTTCCTTTTTCGATAGTTTCGTTGAATGCGACTTGTTTTCCATTGACATCACGAACACTTGTTTTCGGTAAATCTTGATTTTGTGCTTGGGTTGCAAAAGTGATAAAAGCAAGAGCAGCACTAAAAATTATTTTTTTCATATTTTATTTTTTTAAAAAATTTAAGCCAAAGATAAACTTCTTGAATCGATAATAGTAAAATTTCAATCCGTTAAGATTTCCTTAATGCTTGAAATGACGCAATCCTGTCATTACCATCACCAAATTATTTTCTACACAATAGGCAATGCTATCTTTATCACGAATGCTTCCACCAGGTTGTATAAAAGTTTGTATGTGCTGTTGATGTGCCAATTTCACACAATCATCAAACGGGAAAAATGCATCTGATGCCAATACAGCTCCTTGCAAATCAAACCCAAATTGTTTTGCTTTTTCAATAGCATGCTTTAGTGCATCAATGCGTGACGTTTGTCCACAACCCTTACCAATGAGTTGTTTATTTTTGACAATAGCAATCGCATTTGATTTTAAATGTTTGCAGATAATATTCGCAAACAATAAATCCTCTTTTTCTTGTGGTGTAGAAATTCGTCCGCCAACTTCTTGCCATGTATCTACATTGCCTTGATCCATTTCTTGTTGCAGCAATCCATTCAAAATTGTTTTTGAACTCATAGAACTTTTTCCTTGTTGAAGCCCATTGTCATTCACTTTCAATAATATTCTATTTTTCTTTTGTTGTAAAATAGCAAGTGCATCTTCTTCAAAATCCGTTGCGATTAATACTTCAAAAAATATTTCGTTCATCGCTACTGCCATTTCTTTAGTGACACTTCCTTGCGTTGCGAGTACGCCACCAAAGGCACTTTCAGGATCACCTGCCAATGCCAAATGCCATGCATCCAAACCATTTTTTGCAGAAGCCATTCCACAAACATTGGTATGCTTGATAATAGCAAAAATCGATTCTTTAGAATTTGAAAATTCTTGCAACAATTGCATCGCTGCATCTACATCCACCAAATTATTGTAGGATAATTCTTTACCATGCAACTGTGTAAATTGTGCAGAAAGTTGTCCAATAAACTTAGCCTGTTGATGGGGATTTTCACCATATCGAAGGATAGAAGTTTGTGTATTAAAATAATTTGAAATAGCAATATCATAATGCATCACCACTTCAAATGCCTTTGCGGCAAAGGCTCTACGTTGCGCTAAAGTTATTTCACCAACTTGCTGAACTAAAAAATTTTCTAAAATTGGATAATCCTCTTTAGAAGCCAATACAGTAACATGGCTATGATTTTTTGCAGCGGCTCGTATCATCGAAGGACCACCAATATCAATTTTTTCAATGATCAATTTTTCCTCCGTTGTATTCGCCAATGTTTCTTCAAATGGATATAAGTCTACGATAACTAAGTCTATTTCTGGAATTTCATAGCTTGTCATTTCTTGTACATCTTGTTCCAAATCTCGTCTGCCTAAAATGCCACCAAATATTTTTGGATGTAAGGTTTTGACACGCCCGCCCAAAATAGAAGGGTAATTCGTAATGGTCTCTACACCAATACAAGGGATGCCTAAATTCTCAATAAATGTTTGTGTGCCACCAGTGGTATAAATCTGTATACCTAATTGATGAAGCGCCCGTACCAAAGGTTCTAAGCCTTCTTTATAAAATACGGATATTAATGCAGAGGATATTTTTTTGTTCATACAAGTGTTAAGTAAGTAATAAAAATGTGGCGCAAATCTAGGGTTAATTCTGTGGTATTCGATTCAAAACAAATAATAGGTTTTACACTATTTCCATTTATTTTTGCCCAAATATTTTACTAGTGAAAATTAAACACGTCATCCTTACTGTTCTATTGGTTTTATTCTTCGATCAATTTCTAAAAATATACATCAAAACGACCTACGACTATGGCGAACACAACGCAATATTCGGAAACTGGTTCCAATTGTATTTTATTGAAAATGAAGGCATGGCATTCGGCATGAAATTTGGCGAAGATTTGGGCAAATTATTTCTAACTTTATTTCGATTAGTTGCTGTTGTTTGGGGATTTTATTTTATACAAAATACTTTAATCAAACAAGGCTATACCAATGGATTAATTTTTTGCGCAGCATTAATATTGGCGGGTGCTTTAGGTAATTCTATCGATAGTGTTTTTTATGGTAAAATATTTTCAGAAAGTTATCATAATGTAGCTCACTTTGTACCATGGGGTCAGGGTTACGGAAAATTATTTCATGGACGTGTTGTAGACATGCTTTATTTTCCAGTATTAAAAGGAATTTTTCCTTCCTGGGTACCCGTTTGGGGCGGAAGCGATTTCGAATTTTTCAGACCTATCTTCAATATTGCAGATGCATCTATTTCTGGCGGCGTAATTGCCATTTTTGTTTTTCAGAAAAAAATATTGAAAAAATTAGATACAACGCCCGAAGTAGAAAATACGGTAGTAGCCATGGAACAATTGTCTTAAAAAACAAAGTCTTGAGATTGCATGCATAAAAAATATATCACCTTACAAACTTGGAATAAAGTGGCGCTTGCGTACCAAGATAAATTCATGAACGTTGATTTATACCAAGATACTTATGATTTTTTTTGCCAAAAAATAAATAATGAGCATGCAAGTATTCTAGAAATAGGATGCGGTCCTGGAAATATTACCAAATACTTGTTAGCAAAGCATCCTACCTATCAGATTCATGCTGTTGAATATGCAGAGGATATGATTACACTAGCCAAGAAAAATAATCCAACTGCCCATTTTCAAACCATGGATTGTACAAAAATAAATTCCTTAACTACCACTTTTGATGCGATACTTTGTGGCTTTTGCATGCCTTATTTAACTAAAAAAGAAGTGGTCAAATTAATAGCAGATTGCCATGGATTACTGAATAAAAATGGCATTCTCTATTGTAGTACAATTGAAGGCGATTATAGCCAATCGAAATTTGAAATGGGAAGTACTGGCGATAAGGCTTAAGTCTATTATTTTACTGAAAAGGATGTTCGTCAATACTTATTGAAAAATAATTTTAAGGATATAACATTGCAACGCAAACAATATGAAAAAGCGAATGGAAATGTAAGCAGCGAAATGATTTTCATCGCCAGTAAAAAATAAACTAAATCCAATACATTTGTCCACAAAAAACATGCGTCGTCTACTTCTGTTTTGTCTATTATCTTCATCGTTATCTGTGTATGCACAATCCTTTTTTACACCGCAAAAATACCCGCCCAATTCGTTTCGCAATCCACTAGATTTTCCTATTTCATTAGTGGGTAATTTTGGAGAATGCCGCCCTAACCATTTTCATTCTGGAATAGATATTCGTACCAATGGCAAAGAAAATCAAGCTATACACGCAATCGATGATGGTTTTGTTTCGCGAATTAAGATGGAAGAAAATGGTTTTGGAACTGCTTTGTATATCACACATTTAAATGGCTATACTTCTTTGTATGCACATCTAAACTCCTATTTTCCTGAACTAGAAAAATATGTTCAGCAAAAACAATATGAGACAAAAAGTTGGAAGCAAGATATCTATTTTCCGCCGCATCAATTTCCAATTCGAAAAGGAAAATTAATTGCTTGGAGTGGTAATACCGGCTCCTCACAAGGACCACATCTACATTTGGAAATTAGAAATACCAAAACCGAAAACCCATTAAATCCTCTTTTATTTTTTGGTTCATTACCAGATACGAAAGCACCCATTCTAAAACAAATTGCAGTGTATGATGGCAATAAAAGTATCTATGAACAAAGGCCCTTATTGCTTCCAATCACGAAAGGAAAACTTGCAAAAGAAACTATTGTGATACCTTCTAGTAAAGCATTTTTAGGATTAGTAGGTGATGATTTTATGGAGGCTGCATCAGGCACGCTCGGCATTTATCAAATGAATTTGTATGTCAATGACCAAGCTTATTTTGCTTGGCAAATGGACAATATTAGTTATGATATAACGCGTTACATGAATGCCCTTGCCGATTTTAAAAGTAAAAAAAATGGTGGCCCTTGGATACAACTTTGTCATCGCTTACCGAATGATAAATTGCCTGTATATAAATCTATGAATGCACAAGATGGTATGCTAGATTTAAGTGATGGGACGCCAAAAAAAATTACCATAGAAGTCTTAGATACTCGAAATAACAAGAGTGCAGTGAGCTTTTTTTTACAAGGCAATGAAAATGAAAATGCTTCTTCTTGTGCACATCTTCTGCAAGCTGCAAAGAAAAATGGTTATGAAGATGCCTACCTGAAATTTACTTTGGCAGAAGATGATTTGTATGATAATATTTGTTTTTCCACTTCTGCAAAACCTTCCACACAAACGTATTCCTACTTGTATCAAGTGCATCGACCAGATGTACCGATTCATAATTATTTCGATTTAATCTTGAAACCTAAAACTATCATCCCAATTGAATTAAAAGATAAATTAGCAGTAGTGCGACAAGCCAATAGTGGTGAATCAAAGTCGAAAGGAAAGGCTGGAAAATTAGTGAATGGAAATGTAATGGTGAGCATACGCGAATTTGGAAATTATGAAATTGTAGTAGACCAAAAGCCGCCAAACATCAGCAGTTCAATCAAGGATAAACAAGTAATTACTTCTTTAAATCGATTAACTTTTACAGCATTTGATGAAACGACAAGCGTGCTAAAATACAATGCAACTGTAGATGGAAAATGGCTTCGTATCGCGCAACAAGGAAATACTTTTTATTACGAGTTAGATGAACATTTTCCTTTGGGAACACATACTTTTACATTTTCAGCAACAGATGAAAATGACAATACCAAAACAATCACCTATCAATTAACGCGATAAAAAAATAATATGGAAGTGCAATTAGAAGCAGGTCAAAAAGCACCAGCAATTTCTTTAAAAAATCAAGCTGGAGAAATGGTTTCCTTAAAAGATTTCATTGGCAAAAAAGTCGTTTTGTTTTTTTATCCTGAGGATGATACACCTACTTGCACCATACAAGCATGTAATCTGCGCGACAATTATGCCTCGCTTGTACAAGCTGGAATTGTTGTACTAGGCATTAGTCCAGATGATGTAGCGAAGCACATTAAATTTCAAAATAAATTTTCTTTGCCCTTTCCATTGCTTGCCGATCCGACCATGAAAGTCATACATAAATATGGAGTGTGGGGCGAGAAAAATATGTATGGTAGAACTTATATGGGCATCAAACGAACTACTTTTTTAATTAATGAAGATGGTAAAATCCATACCATTATCAAAAAGGTAATTAGTAAAGATCACGCGAAACAAATTTTAAAATGGTGGAATCTATAATCCCCATTTCTATCATTGAAAATTCTAAGATAGCCAATATTGCTGCTTACAAATTAAAATCCAAAACTTGCGCAATAGTATTTGGTAAAACCGTTTTCCTTCATGGTGTTTCTAAACAAGAATTCATGGCGGATTCATCTTGGCTTTGTCATGAAATCCAACATGTCATGCAATGGCGCAAGGAAGGATATATTATTTTTTTGATAAAATATATTTGGTATTCTTTGCGTTATGGCTACTACCATAATCCATTTGAAATAGAAGCGCGACATGCAGAACAAAATTTGGCTTTATTGGAAAAGGTTCATGTTATACAGTAACACTTGAAGGGAAGGCTTCGCTTGAAGCGAATCCTTCCTTAAAAAAGAAATATCTATTTAACATCCTAACTATTTTTCATCTAGTACATTTACGCTACTTAATATCTATGTATACTTATACCCATAAATTGAATGAAACCATTTATCATCTAGAAAATGGAAATGAAAATCTTGGATTCAGAATGCTGGTGGATGCTATTTTGGATACACAACAAATCGAATTCTTTCATGGCTGTATTGCCATTGCAGCTTGGCATGAAACACATGAAGAGGATACATCTACTTTCATTAGCAAAGCAAAAGAATTAGTCATAAAATTGCAGCAACATTCTATTCCTATCCTTCAAGAAAATTCTATTTTAGTTAGTGCTAAAGACATTGCAAAAACCTATCCCAAAAATGGATTTTCTCTGGGCCCAATTAGTCTTGATATTGTTGCAGGACAATTAATAGGATTAGTAGGTGAAAATGGAAATGGCAAAACCACCTTATTGCGCATGTTGTCCAAGGATTTAGCCTTATCAGAAGGTTCCATAAGCTATCCCTTCTCTACACAAAATATGGATGATTATGCATTACGTTGCAAACTCACTTATATACCTCAACGCACACCGAAATGGTTTGGCAAAGTAAAAGATAATCTTAAACTCACTGCCACACATTATGGTATTTCTCCTAGTGAAAATGAAGCATGGGTTTTGTTATTCATGATTCGTTTTGGATTATGGAAATTTAGAAATCATGCTTGGCATGAATTGTCCTCTGGTTATAAAATGCGATTTGAATTGGCAAGGACTTTTTTACGAAAACCAAAATTATTGTTGCTCGACGAACCTTTAGCCAACTTAGATATTCTCTCCCAACAATTGATTTTAGAAGATTTAAAACTATTGGGTAAAAGCTTAAGCAATCCATTAGGTATTGTATTAAGTTCACAACAATTGTATGAAGTGGAAAAAGTTTCGGATGAAGTTATTTTCCTTAAAAATGGTAAGCCTTCTAGTTTTAATCAATTAAAAAATAACCAAAGGAATACTCCACATCGTTTAATTGTAGAAATTGAAATCCAACATTCAAAAGAAGAATTAGTACAAGCATTAAAGCAATTAGAAGTCAAAGGAATAAAATTCATTGGCAGTAATTATTATATTGAAATGGAGAATTGCACTTCGAACGAATTCTTACAAGCACTTGTTCATGCGTCTATTCCAGTCCAATACTTTAGAGATATTTCTTTTTCAACTCGCCAATTTTTTCATGCATAAAATTGTAATCTGTCTATGAATTTTTATAAAAAAATAAATGCCTTTATTCTTGAACGATATCCCACGATGTGGAATACCCATTTCATTTGGATACTCTGCATCGGCCTTCTTACACACCTTCTCTATTTTGTAACTGCGTATCTAAGTTTAGATATTCATGATTTAAAACAGTACGGAATAAGTAGTTATTTTTTTAGAGGTTTAGGATTTAGCCTGTATATCATTATTGGATTAATTACGTTCATTTATTTTTCATTTAGATATTATACGCACAATCCATTTCGTCATTTCTATCCGCTTGCACCATCCTATTTCTGGAAAATATTTGCGCAACTTTTTACGCTCCTATTCGTGTATGCTAGCGTTTTTATTTCCTATGAAAATGGACTCTTATTAAAAGCAAAAAAGATAACGCCAGTTGCAACGGTGGTCCAAGAAATACAGCAAGTAAATTTGGCTCATCCTTTTCTATTCAATAACCTTAGATCTTATCATATTGAAAACAGAGTGTATCCAAAACCTTTTCCATTAGACGATGTTTCGTCCTTTGTGATTGGCCATGATAGCATCAACGATGTAGACATCAAACATGAAATTAATCACAACAAACCTTATTTACATTTTAATGGCAATGAATATCAATTTGGTAAGATCAAGAGCAAGGAAATTGATTCCTGTACCTCAACAGAATATATCGATTCCATTATAGACATCTCACATGAATTTGGTATCGCCGAATATTCTTTATTCAATTTCAAAAATCTATATATCGACGAGTTCGTTGATACTAGTTTCGATTACGATAGTATTGCGCCAATTGTCTTTACCGTATACAAATCAAAAGATAAAACGAGCATCGAAAAGTACTTACAAAACTTAGTAAATATTTGTAACAAATACAATATTGGCCAAACCTTGAATCCAAGTAAAATGGCAAATGCTATTCTTACACAAGACCTGAACAATAAGGCTTTCGTAAGAACTGGGTTTTATGATTTCAGAGACCAAATAATCAATACAGAAGAAAGCAATGAAGCTGTGGCTAGTGATGATCCATCAACACCTTCCAAAATAAAATACAAAAAAGACATCTCGTATAATTATTCAGCTGACATGCGGGCTATTTCTACGCTAGCCGAAAATGTGACCACGTTAAATACAAGTATGGCATATCATGAATTGACTAAAGACTCCATGTGGGGACTTATTATTTTTGTTTTTTTCTTTACCCTATTACTCCTTCTTACCAAGTATGTACCATTGAAGGAAATACTCATTGGAATTGTCATTACAGGAATTCTATCCACCATATTAGCCTGCTCCGTTTTTATTGTTATAGAAAGCAATCATAATTACGACGCCAATCAAGATACAAAAATGCTATTCGTTTGTTTGTTGTTTGCATGCATCATTATTGCACTTGGGCTTTATGGTATTTTTTCTTCAGCTATCAAAAAATCGTATGTATTCAAATGGTTTTTACCCACGTGTATTTCTATACTTGCTGCATTACCAGTTATCTATTTTTTCGCTCATGAAATGACAGCATATAAAATTCCACAATTATGTAGTCAAGACCTAATGACAAAATACTTATTTGACCTTTCAGCTTGGCATTTTTTAGTGCTGGAATTAATAGGCGTATTTATTATTTTCAAACTCTTACGAAAGTTGCATGCGAAGGCTTCTTAGCAGGGATGTAAAATAAGACTAGCGTGCATTTACTTTTTAGACCTTACTAAAATAGCCTTCAAAATTATTTGGGCGGCACACACGCTCTCTTTCCAATTCCGCCCACTCCGAAGCGGAAGTGGTGCGGGCTTTCCATTCGATCGTTGCCGCAATACAAAGGAAGGCTTACAGCTTAATTCGATGAATGAATTTTCATAAACAAATCCTTACGTTTACCACTGCGAAAAAATCATCTTCGCTATTCTCACTTAAAAATCGTGAACACCACTTAATTATTTACGTCTATGCAAATAAAATTTACTTCCAAGCTTCTTGTATTTATGTGCTTATGCCTTTCTACAATAATGGCTTCTTGTGCCTTTTGTCTGAACTATGATTTGTTTGATTTTTTGATTGACTATGATTCGTCCACTATGTTACTGGCGCATGAATGATGCGTGTCTTTTACGTGTTGGCTTCTTGTGCCTTTTGTCTGAACTATGATTTGTTTGATTTTTTGGATTGACTATGATTTGCTCGCTCTGATACTGGCGCAAGAATGAGGCGTGGCTTTTGCGTGTTGGCTTCTTGTGCTTTTTGTCTGAACTATGATTTGTTTGATTTTTTGGATTGGCTATGATTAGTCCGCTCTGATACTGGCGCAAGAATGAGGCGTGGATTTTACGTTTTAGCTTCTTATGCCTTTTGTCTGAACTATGATTCGTTTGATTTTTTGATTGACTATGATTAAACCTGATAATCACTCAAAGAATTTTTGTTCTCCAACATTAATGAATACGCTCTTAATATCTACGAGGGGCGTTACTACCTCGCTATTCATATATCGCCTTTTCAGGGCTATTCTAATTTCGACTCCCCCTTTCTACTTTTTACTTTCGACTTTCTACTCATTACTAACTACTCATTACTAACTACTCAATACTAACTACTTTCTTAATCTTCATCCTTACCACTTCCAATTTGTATCAAGCTGCTATTGATGCCGATACGGATACCATAAACTGGTGTTTTGAAATTGGTATATCCAGCCACACCATCTACGCGTAAGAAACGAAATATGCGATAGCCGATATTTTCTAAACCTGCTGATACTTCTACATAGTTATGCGATTTGTCGACATAATACGTATTGGTGCTTGCTACTAAATACCATTTCAATCTTCGGAAGAGCGGAATTTTATTTGTCAACAATCCATAGAAATGATGCTCTGCATTTAGGGTTGCGTAAAAAGGTTCTATATTGCTATTGGCATAATATGGCGACAATTGAAAACTATTTAGATAAGGGGAAGCCAATATAATTTGATTACCATTGAAATGCGTATAATCCATAAATGGCACATTATTTTGATGAATAAAACCACCCATGGTAATCATGTATTTTAAAGTACCCCACAAATTCACATCCATATCATCCCACATTGCCAATTCATATTTTGAATAATCCACATTGCTAATATGATTAAGCACTGGAATGCCATATTTATACGCCGCACTAAACGTAGGATATTTAGATTCTACTGCTCTAATACGATCTGGATATTTGATATATTTCCGACCGGGTTGGTAACTCACAGTAGCAGTAAAAGAAAGCGCACGAGAAGGCGACATGTAGCCACTGCTTATTTCTTTAGGAAAATTTTCTGTGAACTCTGTATTTGATTTTTTGAATGAAAATAAATTGGTGTTCCATAATGGTGTTCTATCTTGATATTCTACTTGCCCAGTCAAACTCAAACCACTTATATATTTATAATTCGCTTTGGCTTTTGCATAATAGGCTTGGTATATTTTTAAATAATTTTGACCAACCAAAAGGGTATAGAAAGAATTAATAAAATCATTGACAGGTTCATTGTTATTATACTGAAATACATAACGACCACCACTTAAAGACAAGGCTGATTTATTGGTTTTTCCTGCGGTATATTTTAAAAGAACTTTGGCATTGAATTGTTGGTTACTCAACCCATAACGCATTCTTAATTTGGTATTAAACAAACGGTCTTTACTTATTCTTTTTTTGTATTCTATACCATATGCATAATTAAATCCTTCTATCGTATTCCAGTTCATATTGCTCAATGAAATGACAGCGGTACTAGACACAGAAGCTGATTTTTTCAAGCGCTTAGAATAGCCTTGCGTAAGGATTTGCCTGAAAGAATTTTTTTCTGGCTTTACACTATCTGCCTTCAACTTATCTACTTTTTCTATGCTGTCTTTTTTCACATAATCTGCAACTTCCTCTTTGTCTAATGGCACTGGACGATGCGTTTCCCAATACGCGGCTGTTTGATGCAAAGCAGCAGTGTCATATTCTTTAACGAATTTATTGAAAGTATTTTTTGTATCATAATTAAAAACATAATCGCTAAATACATTCACATAATTTCCTGTAATACCAAACCCAAACAATTTAATTTTTATTTTGAACGATTGATCTTTTACCATCAATATATTATTCACTGGTACAAAAACTTGCTTAATTCTCACTGTATCCGCTACATCTAATTGTGCACTTTTATCGACTTGCAAATCGACACTATGCAAACGCCATTCATTTTCAATGATATCAATAATGCCTGAAAAAAGTGGCTCAAATTTTCGCCGTGGTGTAACCTTAATCCGATTAATTAATTTTCCATCTTCCATATAAGCACTGAGCAATTCATACTTGTAACTCAGCATGGCAGTTTCGGCAATTGGAGAAACAAAACCACGAGGACTTAATTGTTCGCCAATACTTACATTGTTGTCGTAGAAATTAATAAACATTGGATCGCTAAAACCATAGCTTCCCTTATTTCCACTCACCCTTGTACTCTTCACAAAAATCTTCAATTTATCGGGACGTTTGTAAGCAACTTCTGTATTGGATTCAGACAAGGAAATGATACCACGCATTTTGTCCACTTCGTCTTTCACACTTTCTTTGGTTCCATCTTCTTTTTTAGTAGAACCGCCCATCAAGCTATACAGCATATTCGATTGGGAAACTTCATCCAATTTAAAATTTCCTTTGATATACACGTTCGCTTTAAACGCATCTATTTCTTTGTTGTAGAACGATCGTTTGGCAATCGTTTTTTTCATTATTGCATTCGCTGGATTACCACCACTTTTGATGGTTATTTCCTTGAGTGCAGAGTTATTTAATTTCAAGGAAAAATTTTTCGTGGTTACTTCTTCTTTAATGGTAAGGCTTATTTCTTCTTTTTGATAACCCACATATTGACAAATGACAATATGCTCACCAGTTGCAATTTCAAATTGATAATTACCATCCAGATTGGTGGTTGTCCCTTTGGTTGTCCCTTTCAAATAAATACTGGCAAACGGGAGGGGCTCTCCTTTTTCGTCAATGACTTTACCTTTGAGAATGGCTGCTTGGCTTTCATAATAACAGATGGAGAATAAAATAAAGAGTAGTGTAATTTTTTGCATAAAACTTTTTTTAGAAAACAAATGTAATTATTAATTCAAATTTTTTTTATGAAATGAGATAATTGCGCAGGCTTGAAACAAATTCTTTTTGATTCTTATTTTAAACATACTATTCCTATTTTGGTGAATCTAAACATGAGATGAAAAGGAAATACTTTAGATGCACCTGTATTGCGGCAACGATAGTAGTGGAAATCCTTTTTGCTTCAAAGCAAGCAAAAAGATTGGAACGGATAGCGTGCTTGCCGCCCATGGTGTAGCATTAATTTTTTTTCAAAAAATACGCTAGTGTAAATTCGCAGCATAAATTTAGTTGTGTCCCAGTAGCGATACTAAACGAAGTAGCGTAATAAAAATCCTTCGCTTCTTTTTAAGGAAGGCTTCGTTCAGCGTTAAGACTTCGTTCGATAAATACCTATTTCTAAAAAAAGAGAAACACATTTACTATTTGCCGATTGTCCTTCTATCTTTGCCCAAATAATTTTTGTTTCATGACGCCTATTTATAAACGTGTATTGCTTAAACTATCTGGCGAAAGCTTGATGGGTGATAAAAATTTTGGTTTAGATCCGCAAATGTTGGCGCAATATGCACACGACATTAAATCCATTATAGACCTTGGTGTACAAGTAGCTGTAGTAATTGGTGGTGGCAATATTTATCGAGGCATGAATGAAAAAGAAACCGGCATAGAACGAGCCCAAGGCGATTATATGGGTATGTTGGCAACCGTGATCAATGGTATTGCCATGCAGAGTATGTTGGAAAAAGTAGGTGTACAAACTCGTTTGCAAAGTGCCATCAAAATGGATCAAGTTGCCGAGCCATTTATTCGCCGCCGTGCTATTCGACATTTAGAAAAAGGTCGTGTGGTAATATTCGGAGCAGGCACTGGTAATCCATACTTCACTACGGATACTGCAGGTTCCTTACGCGCTGTAGAAATCAATGCAGATGCGATTCTAAAAGGCACACGTGTGGATGGCATTTATGATAGTGATCCTGAAAAAAATCCAGACGCTATCAAGTATCATCATATTTCATTTAATGAAGCCATCATGAAAAATTTAAAGGTGATGGATATGACAGCATTTACTTTATGTCAAGAAAATAAATTACCAATTGTTGTTTTTGATATGAATACCCCAGGCAATTTATTGAAGATCGCTACAGGTGATGGAATTGGTACTTTGGTGAAAGACTAGTAAGTAGAAAGTAAAGAGTAAAAAGTAGTAAGTAAAAAGTAGAAAGTATTCCATCTCCGCAGATGTGTCCTCTGCAATAATCATGTATGCGAGTATAATGTTTGTGAGGCACTGCGGGTCACGAAACGAAAGTTAGTTTTCAATTCAAATTAACCATTTACAATTTACAATTTAGCATTTTACTACAAGCTCATTGTATCTTTAAATTTCACGGCTTGTCGTCGCGAAATCTCAATTTCTTCACCACCTTGTATGGTCACTCTTAATCCGCCATTATATTGACTATCTATTTTAGTAATCATTTGTAAGTTAATAATGTGCTTGCGGTTAGCTCTAAAAAATACTCTCGGATCTAATCTTTCTTCTAAGGCGTTCATCGATTTTAAGATTAATGGTTTATTATTTCCAAAGAACACTTTCGCATAATTGCCTACACTTTCAAACAAACGAACTTCACCTAATTTTACAAACCAACATCTTTCTCCGTCTTTCACAAACACTTGATCATGTATGCCCAATGCATGGGTAGGATGATTCATTTCCCTTTCCATATTCTTTTTTACCTTTTGAATCGCCTCTGCCAAACGCTTGGTATCAATAGGTTTGAGCAAATAATCTAATGCATTATATTCGAATGCTTTAATGGCAAATTCATTATAAGCCGTTGTAAAAACAACTTGTGGTGTATGCTCTAATACTTCCAATAAATCAAAACCAGTTTTATCGCCTGGCATTTGAATATCTAAAAAGATAAGTTGCGGTTGCAAGCGCTCAATTTTTTCTATCGCATCTTGCACATTTACAGCCTCTTCTAAGATGTCAATTTCTGGAAACTCTTTCAAAATTTTTTTTAGTTCCGAACGTGCTAAGCGTTCATCATCTACAATTATTGTTTTTATCATTTGGGTAAAGTTTTAGGATGAGGTATTAAAATAGTTACGATTACTTGTTTTTGTTTTTGCTGCATATCTATGCTCGCATCATTGCCACATAAATACACCAATCTTTGTTTAGTGGCATGGAGTCCAAAACCCAGACTGTTTGCATCTTTTGATGATATATCCAGTTTTCCGGTATTGCCAATTTGTATGCATAATTGTTGCGTATTGTCTATTTGCGTTTGAATGAAAATAGTTCCTCCTTCTTCTGATTTCGCTATACCATGTTTAATCGCATTTTCAACCAAAGTTTGTAACATCATGGTCGGAATTTGATAAGCCAAAGTAATCGTCCCAATTTCCTTTTCAATGTGCAGTCTTTCTTCAAATCGTATTTTTTCCAACGCCAAATAATCATCCACCAAACTAAGTTCATTAGCGAGAGTATCGGTTGGTTCTTGTTTCGTAATCGAGTTTCGTAGAATATTTGAAATATGTGTAATCGCTTCACGAGCTTGTCCAGGATTTTCATCTATCAAAGCGCGAATACTATTAAGTGCATTAAAAATAAAATGTGGTTGCAGATTAGAACGTATTGTTTTTATTTCTAAATCTTTCATTGTCGATTCCAAAGTGAGTTGATGAATAACATTATTTCTGTTTTTTTCTACATTACCCCAAGCAAAATAAATAAGGCTCCAACATCCGAACAGTAAAAACACGGAAATGATAGAGCCAAATAAACTAGCAATTTTTAAAGAGTGAAAGGATTCTCGATATAAAAAAAATGTAAAGGAATAATAAAATAAAGTGTAGATAACCGTGACAATCAACAATGCCAAAATAACTTTTTGAACCAATTGCTCTGTACTTAATTTTATCCATTGATGTTGTAAAATGTAATTTCTAAATTGATGGGAAATATACAATCCAGTGCTTGCCAAGAGTAAATTAATCACCACAACGGGTGTCAACAATTCTTTGGCAATATAGGCGACGTAAATATTCAACAAGGCAAATAATGACCAGCCCGTGATTTGAAACATCCAATATTTTGAAACATGCAGCACGTCACAAATATACAAGTTGAAATTACTGCTGCATCTAGTTTTTGATAAAAGGGTTTTAATGAGGATTAATGTTGTGAGATGATTGCACTTGCATAAATAGATGCAACAAGTATAGATACACTTCTTTCTCCGCAGAGTCCCGAGGCGGAGACTCTGCGGTTTAGTTGAACATAAGGTGAAATTCCTAAGCCGCAGAGTGCCTCATAAGCATTATGCTCGCATACAAAATTAGAGAAGAGGACACATCTGCGGAGATGGAATAAAATTCATGCCTCGAAGAGTCTCTGTATCAGGACTCTAGGGTTTAGTTGAATGGAAACTGCAGTCTTTCTCCGAAGAGTCTCCGCCTCGGGACTCTGCGGCTTAGTGGAACATAAGGTGAAATTCCTAAGCCGCAGAGTGCCTCACAAGCATTATACTCGCATACAAAATTAGAGAAGAGGACACATCTGCGGAGATGGAATAAAATTCATGCCTCGAAGAGTCTCTGTATCAGGACTCTAGGGTTTAGTTGAATGG
>CAMDVD010000067.1 GCA_945878115.1 Chitinophaga pinensis
AAACCCTAGCCCTGAAAGGGCGACATAAAAAAGCGAGGGGTATAGCCCCTCGCTGTAAGTAGTTAGTATTTAGTAGTTAGTATTTAGTAGTTAGTAGTGAGAGGAAACCCAATATTCAAAAAGAATAATAAGGATTTTCCGAAATCTGCAAATTTCCAAATCTTCAAATTTCTCCAAATCTTCAAATTCCAAATTCAGAATTACAAAGAAAGTGTACTCAACACTTCATTCATATTGCGCACGGCATCTGCTGATTTTGCAAATGCAGCTTGCTCGCTTTCGGTCAATGAAAAATCAACAATTTGTTCCCAGCCATTGCGACCAACGACAACTGGAACACCTAAGCAAATATCTTTTTGTCCATATTCGCCATCCAATGAAACGCAACAAGGAACCATTCTACGTTCGTTACGTAAGATAGTTTGAACCAACATAGCACCTGCTGCACCTGGCGCGTACCAAGCACTTGTGCCTAATAAACCAGTAAGGGTTGCGCCACCTACCATTGTATCGGCAGCTACTTTAGCCAATGTTGCTTCGTCTGCAAAGTGTGATACAGGCAAGCCCATATAGGTTGCTAAACGAGTTAAAGGAATCATGGTTGTATCGCCGTGACCGCCAATTACATTAGCTTGAATATCATTAGGAGAACAGTTCAATGCTTTACTTAAATTATATCGGAAGCGAGCACTATCTAAAATGCCACCCATACCAATAATTTTATGTTTAGAAATACCAGTGCTTTGTAAGGCAAGGTAAGTCATGGTATCCATCGGATTAGAGATGACGATAATAATCGCATCTGGAGAATGTTGCAAAATATTTTGAGAAACACCTTTTACAATACCAGCATTGATACCAATCAACTCTTCACGAGTCATGCCTGGCTTACGTGGAATACCAGAAGTAATAACCACTACATCCGTACCTGCAGTTTTAGAATAATCGTTGGTGCTACCTGTAATTTTGGTATCGAAGCCTTCAAGCTGTGCTGTCTGCATCAAGTCCATGGCTTTGCCCTCAGCAAAACCTTCTTTAATATCTACTATCACCAATTCATCGCACAATTGTTTGCGTGCAATATTGTCTGCACATGTTGCGCCTACTGCGCCTGCACCTACTACTGTTACTTTCATTTTTATATTTTTTTAGGTTTAGGGAAATAAAATAATGGCGCAAAAGTAAAGCACACATTTGAAAATATGCAGACTATTTTTTGTGGGATTTGAACTGGATTTCTAGGAGGATATTTTGTTGCTCCAAAATGAAGTTGGAATGAGATTTTACTATGTAATATTCTTCTAAGAATATATGATTTAGATTTAAAGTAATAAAACATACATTTGTGAAGGACTACAAAAGTAAATTCTAATTTGACTTCAAATTATAAGAAGAAAAAGAAGGATAAAAAGTAGTTCTTATAGATGTGTTCGATGTGTCATTTATTATTCTTATTATAATCACAATCAAATGAAACAATTAATAATATTATTTCTGATCATTCCAAGCTTAATTTTGACATACTCATGTAACAAAGGAGTAATAGATTTTGAAGACAGAAAGGATAAGGATAATTTAGATACAACGCAAATTGTTACAAGTAACCCCTCTTTTTGTATTGACAATGTTAAACCAGTTGAAATGAAATATTATCCATATTATGGCACTGATTCTACAAATATTTGGGATTATAGGTTCCATTTCAAAATCAATGGTGATATCGATACTATTTACCTAGGCAATTATCCTATAAAGTATTTTATTTATGAATTAAATTCAATCAGCCTTGTTACAATTAATGGAGGTGATGATACAAAGAAAGCTTATTTATCTAATTCAAGAGTTGATAGTATTTGGACAGTATCAGATAATCTTCATTATTATACAAATATTTACAAATATGACATTATGAACAATCTAATAAAAATGTCAAATAATAGAGATTCGAATTTTTATCAATATGCAAATGGGAATATGTCAGATAATCAACACTATTCAGGTGCTATGAATATTTTCAACAATATTTATAGACACTATGATTATTATGACACAATTATGAATGATAATTCTTGGTTTTTTCCTTTCAGTGATTATGATAGTTATGCTGGTACTGGGTCTGGATATTTTGAGCTATTGAATAGATTTGGAAATCATAATTTGAATTTATTGAAGTCAAGAATTCTAACTTCTGATGGTGTTGTGGCGACGGATACGCTAAAGTATTTATGGACAATTATAGATGCGAGAATAACTGAACTCAAAATAATAAGGTTTGATAAAGTATGGGAAAAAGTTGTTTATTCATATTAGTTAAGGGGGGAATCATTAATAATAATGCTCAAAATTAATACAACAAAACAGTTCGATATTTGTTATTTTGAATTACTAAGAACTGTTCTGCCAACCTCCACCGAAAATATAAGCTTACATTTCCTCAGAAAAATCTTACTTCTGCATGGAGTCCCTCCGGTTAGAATCCTATATGCGACTAAAGTGTTTACAAACCACTCAACGGTTTACTGAGCAAAAGCAAATTATATATTTCTCTAGCTAAAAGAATGGAAATTTGCAGGCGCTATGGTTTTACAAAATAATTCTTCTCTCACTACAATGATTTGTATGTAAATTATTAATCGATGCATTTCTACAGTCATATAAAAAAGATGCCTCGTAATGAATGAATTATTTGCGTCTAGAAATTAGTAAAATTAATTCAAGCGAAAAAAATAACAACTTATATTTACACGATAAACAAAGCCTAAACAGAATTGAATGGACTATCTAATTTATAACCCAAAGATTTCAGAGACTTTTGAAACAGTTAGAAAATTTTCTTTTGAAGAAAAGAAAGAAGCTTTGTTTGATGAAGCTAAAGTCAATAAATTTTTGGATAAAATTTTAGAATTCAAACAAGTGTTTTCCATCAAAACAGAAAAAATAAATGCACTTGTTGAAAACATCGAACGAATAACTTGGATTAATAATTTGGACAATAATTCACTAATATTAATTAATGATTTAATTTCTGCTATTCGGGATTTGCGTTCATCTTTATTAAGACAATATGTTTCACTAAATTTTATTCGAGCTAAAGGATTTGCAAAAGTTGAAATTAAAAATTTTAAAAATGCAATCGATGATTTAAAAGAAGTTGCGAATGATCTTGAATGAAGCTTTTTCTTTTTGCCAAACATGTCAGAATTTAAAGAAACAACTAAAGAACTATCATTGATTTAATGGCCATTTGAAAATCTAAGCAAACCCCAAAAAATCATAGCCATCACCGCAATCAAAAAAATCATAATTCAGACAAAAGAAACAAGAATTCCTTGATCTAAATAATCCTCTCAAAATTCAATTTTCCCTCCCCCAAAAATATTCCCCAAAAAAACTTGTGCAACCAAATAATTGCAATTACATTTGCAACCACTTAATTGCACAGCTAAAAACGAATGGAATCTAGAAGAGATATTTTTCAAGCAATAGCAGATCCTACAAGAAGGGCAATCATTCTTCTGCTTGCGGCACAGGCTATGACACCTAATGCGATTGCAGAAGAATTTCATACCAGCAGACAAGCAGTTTCAAAGCATATTCAGATTCTTGCGGAATGTGATTTGGTGAAGCAAGAACAAAAGGGAAGGGAAATTTATTATAGCATCAACGCAAACAAAATGAAGGAAGTTGATCAATGGATAGCGCAGTTCAAAAAGATTTGGGAAACGCAATTCAATCAATTGGATAAAGTATTATTAAAACTAAAAAAAACCATGAAGTAGACATGAAGGATGTCACTTCATGGTGCAGAAGTAAAACTAAAAAATATGAGCATGAATTTATTCTTCGACTTTACTGTCGACAAAGCGAATCATAACATCCACATCAAACGCGAATTTGCTGCCGACCGTTCCACCGTTTGGGATTGTTATACAAAATCGGAAATCCTTGACCAATGGTGGATGCCTTCTCCATGGAAATCAAGAACGAAAACTATGGATTTTCGGGAAGGTGGAAAATGGCATTATGCTGCAGTGGGACCGAATGGAGAAGAGCATTGGTCGATTACCAGCTACGTAAAAATTGAACTGCAAAAAATGTTTGTTGCCAATGATGCCTTTGGTGATGCGGAAGGAAATATAAACCCACAATTGCCGCAATCTCAATGGACGATGAATTTCAGCGACATGGAAAACAATACCCTTGTGTATGGTATTATGCAATTTTCGGACTTAGCGCAATTAGAGCAAATCATTGCTATGGGCTTCAAAGAAGGTCTTACTATGGCAATGGAGAACTTAGATGCAATGTTGGCAAAGAAATAAATTTTGAAACTCATGACATGCAATATTTTAAATATTATCTAACTTAAAGCCTAAACTAGAATGACAAACAATTTATTATTTGATTTCACTGTCGACAAAGCAGCTAAGATGGTTTACATCACAAGGCAATTTAATGCCGACCTTGATTTGGTTTGGGATGCATTTACGAAAGCAGAAATTCTTGACCAATGGACGGCACCTGCTCCGTTTATGGCAAAGACTAAATCGATGAATTTTGAAGTTGGTGGCAAACGAGTGTATGCAATGGTAAGTCCAGAAGGACATGAACGTTGGGCAATTCAGACCTACACTTCCATTAACCCCAAAACTAATTTCAAAATGTTTAGTGCATTTGCCGACGCAGATGAAAATCCTCAATTGCCGGGTTCCGATTGGGATTACACTTTTAGCGAACAAAACGGAATCACAAAAGTCAATATATCCATTTACAACGAATCGCTTGAACGCATGGAGAAGTTGATTGAAATGGGCTTTAAAGAAGGATTTACCATGTCTATGCTTAACTTAGAAAATGTATTGAAAACCTTAAAGAAGTAGGCTTAACAGGCAAGAAATAAAAAACATGCAAAAATAATTAGAACATTCTAAATGGAATTTACATGAGCATTCTAGAACAAATTGAAGAATACATGAATAGTCAAGTTGAAGCAAAGCGAAGTGATATGAAAGCGTTGCATCATCTAATACATGAGGCTATGCCAGCATGTAAATTGTGGTTCTTGGATGGCAAAAATAGCGATGGCAAAATTGTTTCTAATCCGAATATTGGATATGGATCTTACCACATTCATTATGCAGATGGTTCAACAAGAGAGTTTTATCAAATTGGTTTAAGTGCGAATACAACTGGAATCTCCGTCTACATTATGGGCCTTCAAGATAAGTCTTATTTAGTGCAGACCTACGGTCAAAAAATTGGCAAAGCCAGTGTAACAGGGTATTGTATCAAGTTTAAATATTTGAAAGATATAAACTTGGACATATTGTTAGACGCAATACGATTTGGAGTTGATGCAACTAGCAAGTAGACCCATTCAATAAATACATTTTTAGGATTTCTATTCAAGAGATCTCTAAAAGCAAATGAGCAACTCTGTAAAAATTTATTGCGATGGAATTTAATCGTATTTTCTTATTCCAATTTGAATTTTAGAAATATATAATATTTCCTTTTGTTTTCCTTCTATCTTTGATAAGAATCATTATCAAAATTATTTACCATGAAGCGGTTGAATTATCTTGTTTGTGCTTTTATTAATTCATAAAAAAACGATGAATAAATGACAAAGAAGAAAACATGGTCATCCAAATGGATAGATAGTTGGAAAAAACTAGGGCCTGGCCTTGTAACTGGCGCTAGTGACGATGATCCATCTGGTATTGCCACTTATTCGCAAGCCGGCGCTGCATACGGTCTAGCCACATTATGGACTGCAATTATTGCATTTCCCTTGATGGCATCTATACAGCAAATGTGTGCAAGAATTGGCTTAGTCACAGCTCAAGGTTTGACTGGCACGCTTAAAAGACATTATCCAAAACCTATTTTATATTTGATGTTGTTGTTTAGCTTTCCTGCTATCGTACTAAATATTGGTGCGGATATTGCAGGCATGGGTGCTGTTGGAAATTTGTTATTTCCATCCATCGATGCCAATTATTTTAGTGTACTTTTTACCATTATTTTATTAGGATTAATTATCTATTTGCCTTATCAAAAAATTGCATCTATATTAAAATATTTGTGCATCGTGATGTTGGTTTATTTTGTCGTTCCATTTTTATATAAGCAAGATTTCGGTGAAATTTTTCAAGCAACTTTTATTCCTACTATTCAATTAGACAAAAAATTTATAGCCATTATCGTTGGTATACTTGGTACAACTATTTCACCGTATTTGTTCTTTTGGCAAGCATCTGTTGAGGTTGAAGAATTGAAGAGTAAAAGGAAGCATTTGATTGTGAATAAAAAGATAATCCATGAAATGAATCAGGATGTAGATTTTGGAATGACGGTTTCTGGTTTTGTGATGTATTTCATTATCCTAGCTACTGGAACTGTTTTATTCAAAGGCGGCATACACCAAATTGATACTGTGGAACAAGCTGCTTTGGCATTAAAGCCATTGGCTGGTAAAATGGCTTATCTTTTATTTGCGATTGGTGTAATTGGCACTGGGCTTATTGCCATTCCTGTATTGAGTGGTTCTATTTCTTACATCATAACAGAAACCTTTGGTTGGGAGCAAGGACTAGATAAAAAGTTTCATGAGGCAAAAGCATTTTACGCCATTATCGCCATTTCCTTAATACTTGGTTTGTCTCTAAATTATGTTGGAATAACTCCTATTCAATCATTGATTTACACCGCCATTCTGTATGGACTTACTGCTCCCGTTCTTATTGCCATCATTCTGCACATTTCAAATAATAAAGTAATTATGGGTGAAAATGTAAATGGGAGAAGGGCAAATATTTTTGGTTTTGCCGCTTTGATTATCATGACCATCGCTGCGGTGACTTTAATTTATTTGCAACTTTCTGAATAATAACTGTAAGGAGGTATGATTACCTTGCCTGATGTATCATTTTAAAAATAAATTTTGCATAGAACGAATGGTTATCATCTATTGGCAAATATCTTTTATGCTTTTTACCAAAGCTTTGATATATAATACTGATGTGAAATAATAGAGAGGCCATCCACTATTCAGTCAACATAATGCCATCTAAGAATTCTACATAGACCTTTGGTCTATTTTATAAATCAAGATGGAATAACACCAATTCTGTATTAAATTTAGCGTTTTCTACATATCAACATGCAAACAATTCGTATTGAAAATTTATGGCTATGGACAGAAGATGCGACCATTTTGGATGTACGTACACCAGCCGAATTTGAAAAAGGTCATATACCGAATGCTAAAAATCTTCCTTTGTTCAGCAATGAAGAAAGGGTAGTAGTCGGTACTATTTACAAACAAGATTCTCCGGAAAATGCATTGTTACAAGGTTTGGATTTTGTAGGTTCTAAAATGAGTTTCTTTCTTCGGGAAGCAAAAAAAATAGCACCAAATCAAAAGGTGATTATGCATTGTTGGCGTGGTGGAAAAAGAAGTCAAAGCATGGCTTGGTTACTTGCCATGGCGGGTTTTGACGTGACTGTTTTACAAGGGGGCTATAAAGCTTACCGACAATATGTACAACATTTTTTAGCAACACAAAAACCGAAATTTGTATTAATTGGTGGTCAAACTGGTAGTGGTAAAACAGAAGTTCTGCAACATTTGCAAGCCTTAGGAGAACAAATATTGGACTTGGAAAAATTGGCAAACCATAAAGGTTCTGCATTTGGTTCTTTGGGCGAATCGCCTCAACCAAGTTGCGAACATTTTGAAAATTTACTTTTTACAAATTGTAGATTATTTGATTTTAGTAGAAGAATTTTTGTTGAAAATGAAAGTAAAATTATTGGCACCTGTTTGATACCGCCCTATTTTTATGCAAGCATGAGAAATTATTTTTTTATCCATTATTCGATTCCAATTCTATTGCGTGTGCAAAGACTAGTTGCGGATTATGCCGTTTTTAGTATAGAGGAATTGAAGGATAGATTCGCTAAAATAAAAAACAAATTGGGTGGTGAGCAGTATAAAAATTCATTGCAAAATTTAGATGAAAATGACTTCGCAAGTGCTGCTGAAATTGCCCTGAAGTTTTATGACAAAACTTATTTATTTGGGTTAGAAAATAATACAACGCCGAATAAAATCGAATTGTTATTTGAACATGCCGACATGGAAATAATAGCAAAGGAAATACAAACTATCTGTAGCAAACAATATATATAAAATGGAAAAAACAATATACAAACTTACACAGTTCTCTCATGGTGCTGGCTGTGGCTGTAAGATTTCACCTAAAATATTAGACAGTATTTTACAAACCCAATTACGCAAAAATAATTTCCCTAACCTTCTAGTGGGTAATGAAGAACGAGATGATGCTGCCGTTTTTGATCTTGGTGATGGAACAGCCATTATCAGTACTACGGATTTTTTTATGCCTATAGTAGATGATGCTGAAACCTTTGGTAGCATTGCTTCTGCCAATGCCATAAGTGATATTTATGCAATGGGCGGAACACCATTATTAGCCATTGCCATATTAGGGTGGCCAGTAAATACTATACCTGCTGAGGTTGCTAATGCGGTGATCGAAGGAAGTCGTAAGACTTGTATGGATGCTGGCATTCCATTGGCTGGTGGACATTCTATTGATTCTCCAGAGCCAATATTTGGTTTGGCGGTTACGGGTAGAGTAGATATTCAACATTTGAAAAAAAATGGCGGTGCACAAATGGGTGCTTCTTTGTATTTGACTAAGCCAATTGGTATCGGCATTTTATCTACAGCACAAAAGCAAAATAAACTAAAGCCAGAACATCAACATATTGGTGCTGAACAAATGCTGCGATTGAATAAAATTGGCTATTTATTTGGCAAACAAAATTATATTTCTGCGATGACGGATGTTACTGGATTTGGACTACTTGGCCATCTCTGTGAAATGTGTGAAGCAAGCCAAGCAAGTGCCGACATTGAGTTAGATAAAATTCCATTCATTGATAAAAACATGTTGGAAGAGTATCTGGCATTGGGTTGCATACCAGGAGGTACCAATAGAAATTGGGATAGTTATGGACATAAAATTGCTTTGCAAAATGAACAGCAAAAATTCCTTTTAGCCGATCCACAAACAAGCGGCGGATTGTTAGTTGCCGTGAATCCAGGCAATGAACAAGCATTTGAAAAATTGTGTTTGCAAGAAGGAATGGTAATACTAGCCTTTGGGAAAATCATTGAACAAGGCGAAAAGAGAGTGTATGTGTCCTAGCAAATCCCAAATTCTAAATTCTAAATTCCAAAAGTTTAAAACTTACCATTGGGGCTTTTGGTTTTTTTTCTCTGAACCTCTTACCATTCTTACGTTACAGTAATATAAAAAAGGAGTTTGTGATTTTGAGTTAAGTTATGAGCTGTTGAATATTAATTAGTTTATAAAAATTAGTTTATAAAATCGTGAAGCTAAATGTTGAATGATCCGTGTAATGCGGTATCGATCGAATGGAAAGCCCGCACCACTTCCGCCTCGGGGTGGGCGGATCCTGACGTTTACAGTCAGGACGTATTTGCCGCCATAATTCAAAGAATTAATTTAATATGCAAATATTATTTTCTTTTTCTACTGAAATTGTTCGTTACATCATGAAAAATACTAAATTCGCAACCATTAAAAAAACAGCGTAAAAAGTACATATGGGTAGGCTTAAAGAACATTTTTATGAAACTGCAATTAAATCGGCAGAAGAAATTAAAGCACTAATTAAAGAACATGGCGAAACGGTAGTAGATAATGTCACCTTATCTCAAGTATATCAAGGGATGAGAGGAATTACTGGCTTAGTAACTGAAACATCTTTGTTGGATGCCAATGAAGGTATCCGTTTTAGAGGATATTCCATTCCTGAATTGATTGAAAAATTACCGCATGTGGAAGGTGGTTCTCAACCTTTGCCAGAGGGATTGTTTCATTTGATGTTATTGGGTGAAATCCCAAGTCAAGAGGATGTAGAACATATTTCAGCGGTTTGGGCTCGTCGCTCACATGTGCCTAATTATGTATTTCATGCTATTGAAGCATTGCCTATTCATACTCACCCAATGACGCAATTCAGCATTGGAATTATGGCTTTGCAAACAGAATCTTTATTTGCAAAAGCATATAATGAAGGCATTAATAAAAAAGACTATTGGGATTATGTGTATGAAGATACCATGAATTTGATAGCTCGTTTGCCACGTATCGCCGCTTATATTTATCGTCGTAAATATAAATTTGGTGAACATATTCAACCAAATGGCATGTTGGATTGGTCTGCGAATTTTGCACACATGCTTGGATTTGAAGATGAAGAGTTTCGTGAATTAATGCGTTTATATTTGACCATTCATGCCGATCATGAAGGAGGAAATGTAAGTGCGCATACGACTCACTTGGTAGGTTCAGCATTAAGTGATCCTTATTTGTCTTTTGCAGCAGGTATGAATGGCTTGGCTGGTCCATTGCATGGTTTAGCCAATCAAGAAGTGATACGTTGGATAGAAGAAATGAATCGCGAATTGGATACCGAACAACCAAGCAAAGATCAAATTGCAGATTATGTTCGTAAGACATTGTTGGAAGGAAAGGTAGTACCAGGTTATGGACATGCTGTACTTCGCAAAACAGATCCAAGATTTTTAGCACAAATGGAATTTGCAAAAAAATATTGTGCTGATGATAATTTGGTAAATACCGTTTGGAATGTGTATGAAGTAGTTCCGCCGATATTGTCCAGCCTAGGAAAAATTAAAAATCCATGGCCTAATGTGGATGCACACTCTGGCGCTTTATTGAAACATTATGGTATGGTAGAAGAAGATTTTTACACCGTGATGTTTGGTGTTTCGAGAGCTTTAGGTGTATTGGCTAGTCTATGTTGGGATAGAGTGTATGGTTTCCCTTTAGAAAGACCAAAATCTGTAACAACCTTCCAAGTAAAACAATGGTTGAATAAAGAAATTAGTTCTTTAGAATAATATAGAATTGAAATGATATAAGAAGGTCTTCAGAAATGGAGACCTTTTTTATTGCCTCCATTTATTTATACATTGCTACTTGGATATTATCTAGAAAAAAGGAAACTCGAGCGCCATTCCAGATGCCAAGGATAAAATGATGCGGTTTACCTTTAGGTATTCGTGCATAAAAATAAGCATGTCCCCAAACCAATGGATTGCCAGTACTGTAGATGGAGAAAGTGGGATTGTCGCATGCTTGGAAAGGATAAATGCCACTTTCAAATTCATTGATATTAGTATTGTTTTGGTCTTTCCATTGAATATATATAAACGGCGTATCCCATACATTGGGTGAGTGGTTTGCTTCAAAAAAAACATCGCTAGATAATTGAATATACTTCGCTTCTCTATTCAAATTGGTCATGCTTATGGTATCCAGATAAATAGATTGTTCATTTGTATGCAAACTATATTTTCCAGTGTAGGGGCGAATTGCATCCACATAAGGACGAAGAGGGACGTCTTCAAAATTAAGTGTCTTTAGGTTTTGTATAAAGACAGGATTATTCGGCTGTATCTCATTACTAGATCGAGCCACTAAAATAGTATGGTCAGATTTTGTTTTGCCGAATACAGAAAAGTAATACGCAAAATTAGAAGCTTGTGTAATTAATACTCCTTTTGTGATTTGGTAATTCTGAAATAGATTGATGCAAATGGCGCTGCCAATGAGAATGCCAATAAATAATTTTCCGAACCATCTTTGATATTCAAATAAAGCGATGTACGTCGCTAAAGAAAATGCCAATAATGGATACATATGTTCCATTGGTCTAGAACCAAATCCATTGATATAATTCCAACACCACCAAGCATAAATTATATAGATATGTAATGGAACCAATACCACCGTAGCTAAGAAAGAAGTTCGCATTCGTTTATAAGAAAAATAAATTCCAATACAAGCCAATATCATGATAGGCGTCCAAGAAAGCCAGCCATTATTAAAACTAAACAAGCCATCTATAATATGTGGATGAGCAAAATCAAAACCTTCACCAACATAGCCATTGTAAATCCAAGAATTGGTATACTTTTTCCAATAAATTATTTGCGGAATAAATACTATAATTGTTGCAAGTGCTGCTACCAGAAATTGTTTGATATTTTGCCAAATAAATACAAATCGTTGTACAAATTCCTCTTTGCTTTTTATATCCCAAAGCAGCAAAATGAGTATGCAATAACATTCATTCATTCATTCATACGAACTAATGTAATGAGGCCGGTTATGCATCCAATGACAATTATTCTTTCCCAAGTAGGGTTTCTGTAATAGGTATCTATGCAAAAGATGTATATGCTGTAGAGGCTAAACAATAGTCCATGCGACATGATGGAATTTAAGGTGGTATTGTAAAACAAATTGGTAGCAAATACCAAAGTTAAAATAGTTACAATCGTTACTTCTTTTGAAAAATATCTACGTAATAATATCGTCAAAAAATACAATCCAATCAGTACCCAACAAATAACACCTAGCCCTAATGCCAAACAATAGGGTTCAGAATAGCCATCGGCTAAACCACCCGTGGTGGATATAAACGCATGTACAATAAAAAAGAATGGAGCTAATAATGTGGCTACACCACTGGTATATTTGACTACCATTTTTCCAGTAACCGGATGCTGTTTGTACAAACCATATTTGTCACTTAATGGATCTGGAAATTCAGGTGCATGCACTCTAGTTGCATCAACGGTTTGCGTATAATTACCTAAATCATGATAGATAAAAGTAGCAGGCAAATAACTGATATATCCCCACGAATCGCCTCGAGAAATATTGTTTCCCCAATGGTCTAGTTTGAAAAAACTATACACTAAGCAAACGCCAATACATAAGATAAATGCTACTTGTTTCTTCATGATTGTATTTAGCAAACATAAGTATATTCATTTTTGTAGAACGTAGTTTTTTTCTTTTTCAAAGTGACTCGATAGGTGTTGTTTGATGTCTTCGATCTCTATACTAACTACTCAATTCTAATTTCTCTCTACTTTTTCACAAGTGGCTGCACCCCTTGCTATTTTATGTCGCCCTTTCAGGGTATGGGGAGATGCAATCTCTTTCTTATTTTTTACTCAGCTCTCATCTAACTACTAACTACTCACATCTAACTACTAACTACTTTCCCTATCCACTACCGCAAGTCGTTTCATCCAATGAGCAACAATGCAAATAAAATCATATTCATCTATTACTTTTCCTTTGATTTGATAAATGCCCGGCCCTGTAAATGGGAATTGTAGGGCACTTGCAGGGAAATGAACTGTATCCACCCATTCTCCTTTAAGGTCAATAAAAGTACCGAAATACATACGACCACCTTTGGACGTTTTTGTGTATTTTACATGAATCAAATAAGCGACAATATCCACTTCTTGTTGAATAAGATCTTTTAATTGACACGCTAATAAGGTGGATGGAAGTGCATCGCGAAGTAGCGAAAAGGGGGAACATAATGAAAACCCAAAGAGTTCAATTTCTTCAAAAGCCTGATCAATAGGCGTATGTACAAATTGTGGTAATTCCCATGTAGGCGCTGTTGTTACAAATAATTCTTCATGTTGTATTTTTTTTCGCGGCTGTAATACGGCATGTATTTCCCAAAGTAATTCTGTTTTGTTGCGTTGGGTAAATGCAAAACATCCTGCTCGTATCAACAAGCGCATTTGCTCAATGCTCATTGGCACTCGATGAATAAAATCAAACATGTCTTTATACATACCTTGTTGGTGTCGCTCTTGTAAAATGCGATGAATAGTTTCCTCTTCTATTTCATGGATAAAACTGAGCCCTAAATAAATGGTATTGTCTATGAGGCTACACTGCGACATGCTATAATTTAGGCAAGGTGCTTTGATGTTTGCACCATGCATTCGTGCTTCATGTATATATAATTCTCTGCGATAGAATCCGCCGCCATTGTTGAGTGTAGCTACTAAGTATTCTAATGGATAATGGGCTTTTAGATAGAGTGCCTGATAACTTTCTACTGCATAGCTTGCTGAATGTCCTTTGGAAAAAGCGAAGTTGGCAAAGCTTTCAATTTGTGTCCAAATATCGTTAATGAGTTTATTGGCGTAGCCCTTTTGTTGACAATTGTAAAAAAACTTTTCTTTCACCGCCGCAAATTCATTACGTTGTTTGAATTTCCACGACATGCCTCGACGCAAATAATCTGCTTCTGCCAAACTAAGCCCTGCAAAAAAATGTGCAATTTTAATGACATCTTCTTGGTAAACCATAACACCATAAGTCTCGGCTAACAACGCATATAATTCAGGGATTTCTTGTTGTGCTTTAGCGCGCAAATTTTTATCTCGATAGCGAATAATATATTCACGCATCATACCACTTTTAGAAACGCCTGGACGAATGATAGAACTTGCGGCGACCAAACGTAAATAATCATCGGCTTGCAATTTAGTGAGTAGCATGCGCATAGCAGGTGACTCTACATAAAAGCAACCTATCGTTTTGCCCTTTCGTAGCAAGGCTTTTACAGCTTCGTCTTGTTTGAATTGTGTAATATTATGTGGGTCTATTACAACGCCTTTATTTTGTTGAATTAAATGGATAGTATCTTTTATTTTGCCTAACCCACGTTGACTTAAAATGTCAAATTTGTAGAGTCCAATATCTTCTGCTTCTAACATACTAAACTGCGTGGTGGCATAACCTTTGGGTGGCATGCTGGTTGCAGAATAATAATGAATGGGTTGTTCGGAAATAATGATGCCACTAGAATGAATGCTGAGATGACTTGGAAATCCTTGTATCCATTGGCTGTAATGAAGTACTAAGGCGCCAATTTCATCTGTTTTGTTCGGGTATTTAATATGTTGTAGCTTGTCGATTTCATCTGGGGGTAATCCAAATACTTTACCCAATTCGCGAATCACTGCATCATGTTGAAAAGTGTTGTATGCGCCAAGTAAAGCAGTTCGTTTATAACCAAATCGTTCAAAAATATATCGTGTAATATCATCTCTATCTGTCCACGAAAAATCCATATCAAAGTCGGGTGCATTATTCCTATAGAGATTAATAAATCGTTCGAAATATAAATCCAATTCAATTGGATCTACATCGGTGATGCGCAACAAATAAGCAATAATACTATTGGCACCACTGCCTCTGCCAACATAAAAATAATTCTTATGTTGGGCATAGGTAATGATATCCCAATTGATGAGAAAATAGGAAGAGAAATTTAATTGGGTAATGATTTCCAATTCCTTTTCTATCCTTTGCATCACTTCGGTACTAGGCTTGGGATAGCGATAGGGTAGCCCTTTCAGGCATTCGCTTCTTAATAATGCAACATCATTGGCGATGCTATCCGTATAATGTTTTAAATTTTTATTGGCCAATTTACCGTATTCAAAATCGATACTACAATCCTGAAAAATATGGGCTGTGTTTTGGATAATTTGCGGATACGCTGCGTATGCTTGTAAGGCTTCTGCTCGTGTATGCATTTTGTCGTTTCCCTTGGCTTGTTGGGTAATTGGTAACTTACTTAATAAATCGTTGGTATCGATGGCACGCAATAAACGATGTGCATTAAATTGTTGTTTGTTGGAAAAAGTAGCGGTTTGTAAAGCCACTAATTTATGCATGTTTTTTTTGATGGGCAGAAAAGGAATATTGGGAAGTTCGTGTATAGCAATACCGATGAATTCATTTTCTTTTAAATGCCATCCGGTATACATAGCCAATGGATAAATGATATAGGCTTGTTGGAATTCGGGTGCTTGTTCGGCAAATGCATGCTTGTTATGTAAATGATGGGAAAGGTGTTCATTCAATTCTCGAAAGCCTTCATTATTGCGTGCAATACCAATATATTTTTGTTGGGTATCATTTCTAAAATCAATACCTATAAGGGGTTTGATGCCCCTTGCTTTGGCTTGTCGTATAGTATCTATACAAGCAGATGTATTATTGATATCGGTCAATGCAAATGCTGTATAACCATTGCGTTGTACTTCATGAAGCAACTCTTCAACGGAGAAAGTGCCGTAGCAAAAACTATAATAGGTATGACAATTGAGTAGCATGAGTTAGTATTTAGTAGTGAGTAAAAAGTAAAAAGTAAAAAGTAAAAAGTAGCTAGTGAGCAGCCCAAGCCCTGAAAGGGCGTCATATGAATAGCGAGGCGGCGTAGCCCCTCGTACATGTAAAAATTCGTAAGGCGTAAGGCGTAAGTTATAAGTAAAAAGTAGTAAGCAGCCCAAGCCCTGAAAGGGCGTCATATGAATAGCGAGGCGGCGTAGCCCCTCGTACATGTAAAAATTCGTAAGTCGTAAGTCGTAAGGCGTAAGTCATAAGTAAAAAGTAGTGAGCAGCCCAAGCCCTGAAAGGCATGTGCGTCAACTTAAGATAGCTTTTTCGAGCTGCTGTTCATAATTTTCTCTATCATACCTGGCATCATAGGTACAATATTTCTCAATTTTTCTAACCAACTCACAACGTATAAACAGCTGCCTGTTGGCTA
>CAMDVD010000068.1 GCA_945878115.1 Chitinophaga pinensis
GCTTATATTTAACCTGACCTAGCTCAGCAATCGATACTATATCAAATTGCTTTAATAAACCTTCTGGTAAAAAGGATTCAACATATAAATTATTCACACAACAAATTAAATAACTTTATTCCTACTCCCCAAAATTATTGGTTGACCCATTTTATTTTTCCAAATGATACAAGCACTTGTTATCTTTTCCCGCCAGGGTGTTTGCAAACCTATAATGGCTTTAGCACATCTGGCATTATTCTCGATTTAGGAAATGACACTACACTTTGTGCAGGTCAATCCTTATTGTTGAATGCGGCAAATGCCGGCGCAACTTATTTATGGCAAAATGGTTCCACAAATTCTACGCAGAATATCACTTCCACCGGAACTTATTGGGTTCAGGTTACAACAGCATGCGGACAAGCAACAGATACAATTCATATTACCAATCAATTGGGTCCAATTGTTCAATTAGGAAATGATACGACCATTTGTCAAGGAAATTCGCTCCTCTTAAATGCAAACAATCCGGGGTCGACATTTTTATGGCAAAATGGATCTACGAATTCTACTCTAACTGCAAATGCTGCTGGTACCTATTGGGTGCAAGTCTCTAACTTTTGTGGAGTAACAGCCGATACAATTCATATCAATCTGACCCCATTACCAATAGTAAATTTAGGCAATGATACATCATTTTGTGCTGGTCAATCCCTAGTGCTTAATGCTGGTAATCCTGGCTTACCACATCTTTGGCAAAATGGCTCTACTAGCAGCACGTTCACTGTAAATCAATCAGGATTATATTGGGTCAAAGTTGGAACTGGCTGCAGTACAACCGACAGCATACAAATTACAATTTTGCCTAAACCAATTATTAATTTAGGTCTTGATCAAACTTTATGTTACGGCGAGACCACCCTTTTAAACGCAACTTATCCGGGTGCAAATTATTCTTGGCAAGATGGCTCTAGCAATGCAACCTTTAATGCTAGCAGTTCAGGTTTGTACTGGGTAGAACTCAATCTAAATAATTGCACATTTAGAGATTCTGTATTGGTAAATATTGGTCCATTTTTCACCGTTGATCTTGGTGCCGATCTCGAATTATGTAGTGATAGTGCAGTGCAATTAAATGCTACATCCACCATAAATGTAAATTATCTATGGCAAGACAATTCCACGAATCCAATATTTACTGCTACACAAACAGGTATGTATTGGGTCGAATTAAGTCAAGGCAATTGCACCAAAAAAGATACAATAAATATTGTGTTTAACGAGGTTCCGAGAATTGACTTAGGACCAGATAAAAGCTTATGTCCAGAGGAAAGTGTTGTGTTAGATGCCACTACAATGAACGCGACTTATTTATGGCAAGATTTTTCAAAAAATCCAACTTATGCAGTACATCAAACTGGATTATATATCGTGGAAGTAAAAGTAAAAAACTGCATTGGAAAAGATACCGTTTATGTCGATTATCTACAAGAAAATTGCCAATGCTCTATATATATCCCGAATGCTTTTTCACCAAATGAAGATGGCATCAATGACGAATTGCACTTGATTCATCCCATCAATATCCAATTAAAAGACTTTAAGATTTACAATAGATGGGGCAATGAGGTGTTTGCAACTAATACAATTGCCGATGGATGGAACGGCAATTACAAAGGCATGCCTGCAGAAATTGGGACCTATTTTTATCTATTAAAATACACTTGCAATTTTGATGGCAAAGAATATATATTGAAAGGAGATATTACTTTGATACGATAAAATAGCCCCCTATCATCATCTTTTAGATGCTTACCTATGGCGGATATTTTTCTTGATAGCATGTTTTGATTACAATCTAAACTTTTTCTTCATTTATGAATTCTCTATTTGTAAAATCGCTGGCTTACCTTCGCCATCGAAAAAATAGATAACATGATAGAACGTAAGAATCAAAAAACAAAAATAATTGCCACTGTAGGCCCAGCTTGTAATACGTATGAAAAAGTAATTGCCTTGGTGCATGCAGGTGTTGATGTTTTTCGATTGAATTTTTCGCATGGCAAACACCAAGACCATGCAGCCGTCATCGAAATCATTGAACATATTAATAGTCAATACCCGTATAATATTGCCATACTTGCTGACTTGCAAGGTCCTAAATTACGTATCGGCGAAGTAGAAAACAATGGCGTAGAATTGCTCGAAGGCGACACCATCACCTTCACTTCTGAAAAATGTATAGGCACTAAAGAACGTGTGTATTTATCGTATCCTAATTTTCATAACGACGTTAAAATCGGCGAGAAAATAATGATAGATGATGGTAAATTGGAAGTGCGTATTACGGATATTCATGATAACAATGATGTTTCAGCAAGAGTCACAACAGGTGGCATTTTGAGTTCAAAAAAAGGAATCAATTTACCTGAAACAAAAGTATCCTTACCAGCACTTACAGAAAAAGATTTACAAGATATTGATTTCATCATTCATCAAAATATAGATTGGGTTGCTTTGTCGTTTGTTCGTCATCCTAAAGACATTGAGGACTTAAGAAAAATACTCAAAGAGAAAGGAAGCAATGCAAAAATTATTGCTAAAATAGAAAAGCCAGAAGCTCTTGTTCATTTGCGTGAAATTATTTTAGCGAGTGATGCCATCATGGTTGCTCGTGGCGATTTAGGTGTTGAATTACCAGTAGAGCAAATCCCGATGATACAAAAAAATATTATTCGCAAATGTATACATCGCGCCAAACCTGTGATAATTGCCACACAGATGATGGAGAGTATGATAGACAGAGTGAAACCAAATAGAAGTGAAATTACGGATGTTGCGAATGCGGTGCTAGAAGGTGCTGATGCGGTGATGTTGAGTGGAGAAACTGCAGTAGGCAATCACCCCGCATTGGTTGTAGAAACGATGAGTAAAATCATAGGTGAAGTAGAAAAAGAGGAAATGGTGTACAATAAAAACTTAATCCCACAATCCCACTCTCCTTCGTTTCTGTCTGATGCACTTTGTTATAATGCCTGTAAAATAGCGGACGATGTAAATGCCAATGCGATTATTGGGATGACGCAAAGTGGTTATACTGGATTTATGTTATCCAGCTTCAGACCAAAATCCGATTTATATATTTTCACCAAAACACAATCGCTCATCAATCAATTGAGTTTGAGTTGGGGTGTTCGTGCCTTCTTTTATGACAAAGAAAATAGTTTAGATGAAATTATTTTAGACCAAATAAATAGTATCAAAGAGAAAGGATTAGTGCAAACTGGCGATGTAGTTATCAATACTGGCAGCACGCCTGTAAAAGATCATTTACCAACGAATACGATAAAAATATCGATGGTGAAATAAGGGGTTTAATTACTAACCTAAAATATTTCAACGATGAAACGATTTATAATATTTATCAACCATTAAGAAAATACCTTTATTTTTTTTATCATCAGGTATATTTGACCAAGAGAAATACACATCAATTTTGGACTCATAATCTTGTCTGTTATAAAACAATACGGTATTATCAAAGTAATATTTAGGTCCAGATTCAGTACAATTGGAGTATTTATAGATAGAGTCTTGCTTATATTTTTCGCCAAAAAAAGAAAAAGAATTTACGTAACCAGAGTCAACATCTGGTGCGAAAGCTAAAAACCATAAGTTATTATCTTCCTTCCTACAGAATTTTAAATCCGCTGAATTCTTATAGGCATTGAAATCATAATTTGCATTGACAATAATATAGCTTAACGTAGGGATACTCATTTTTGAAGTATCTATTTTTTCTATATAGATAAGATGAACATTATTCACTCCTTTATCCTTTGGTTCCTTATCATCAATCAATGCAATATAAGCCGCCATAGAAGGTTTGACAAAATATCCAAATGCCTTTTCCGTATAACTACCATATAGAACTTGACACCGCGCAATTTGTGCATTTATCAAAATGAGAATTAGGGCTAAAACAAATGGTTTCATCATTTTGATTTTACAATTTATTTTTTGACAGAATAAAATTTGCCCATCGCTCATTGTCTTTACTCATCTTATTTCTTCGTAAAAGTCCACACATACAAGTCTTCTACTTTCTTACGTGCCCAAGGTGTTTTGCGTAAAAATTTCAAACTAGATTGTATACTCGGATTATCATTGAAGCAATTGATACGAATACGATCACCCAATTCATCCCAACCAAAATAGGCTACTAATTCAACTACAATAAACTCTAGTGTTTTGCCGTGTAATGGATCATTGCTCATCATAAAAATAAAAATCTATTTTATTTCTTCTACAGGATAATCATAATTCACCATCCATTGAATACCAAATTGGTCGGTAAACATACCAAAGTAAGCACCCCAAAATGTTTTGTCTAAAGGCATCGTAATGGTTCCACCTACCGACAAGCCATTGAATAATTTGCTGGCTTCTTCTTCGCTATTTGCATTGATAGACAAAGAAATATTGGTACCCATCGTTATTGTTTGTCCGAAAGCCGCCGAAGTATCACTACCAAATAATATGGTATCATTTCCAATTGGTAATGAAACATGCATGATCATATTGCCTTGCTCTTCAGACATTGGTTGTTCTGAAGGCATGTCTTTGAAACGCCCGATGAATGTGAATTCACCTCCAAAGACAGATTTATAGAAATTGAAAACGGTTTCGCAATTTCCATTGAAAGTTAAATAAGGATGTACGCTTGCCATGCTTTATTATTTGAATTGAATAAAATTGGTTTACATATTTTTCATTTCGCTCACCAATGCTTGCAACACTTTTTTTGCATCACCAAATAACATAGATGTTTTTGGTTGATAAAATAAAGCATTTTCAATACCAGCATAGCCTGGTTTCATACTTCGTTTATTTACAATAACATGCGTCGCATCTTCTACTTCTAAAATAGGCATACCATAAATAGGTGAGGCTGGATCATTTTTTGCAGCTGGGTTCACCACATCATTTGCACCTAATATCAATACCACATCCGTTTGTGCAAACTCAGGATTAACCTCTTCCATTTCCTTTAATTTTTCATAAGGCACATCTGCCTCTGCAAGCAATACATTCATATGTCCCGGCATACGACCAGCCACAGGATGAATAGCATAAGTCACTTCAACGCCTTTTTCTTCTAATACTTTTTCCAATTCATGACAAGTATGTTGTGCTTGGGCAACCGCCAATCCATAACCAGGCACGATGACTACACGTTTAGAATACGCCATCAGGACAGCGGTATCACTCATCGAAATTTCTTTGTAAGCACCGCCTACTTCTTCCGAAGCACCGCCAGTTTTATTTCCACCAAATGCGCCCACAATCACGTTTGTCAGAGAACGGTTCATGGCTTTACACATTAATATAGTGAGTATAGTTCCAGCACTTCCTACTAAAATTCCGCCGGTTAACATCACAGGATTGGAATATAAAAAACCGCCACAAGCAGCAGCAACGCCAGTAAAAGAATTCAATAAGGAAATAACTACAGGCATATCTGCACCACCAATTGGCATAACGAAAAGAATACCATACAAGGCAGAAACACCAAACAATGACCAGAATAAAACAGTGGTGTCGATGCCTGTAAAACCAGAAACCATAGCTACTAATAAGCCAACAATAATTAATAATAAACCTATATTAATAACCTGTTGAGCAGGTAAGGTTTTGTCGTTGATATTGCCATTTAATTTTCCGAAGGCAATCATAGAACCAAAGAAAGAAACGGTACCAATGACAAGACCAAGCAATATGGTCAATAAAATTAATTTCGGATTCGCAGGTGGTATCAATAAATGTGCAACTTCATTCAGAAATTGTGTTACAGAACTAGTAGTTTCTTTCAACTCTTCTTTATGCATCAAATGTTTAAATTCAACGATAGAAATAATGGCTGCACAAGCACCACCCATTCCATTGAACAAGCTTACCATTTGCGGCATGGCGGTCATTTGTACCTTCTTCGCCATCATGGTTCCAATAATAGTACCAATTATCAGTGCTGCAAAAATCCAAGGATAATTGCCAAGATGTTGACCAGCTTCATTGGTGTATAAAAAGATGGTTGCAAAAATGGCGATGCTCATGCCCACTGCAGCATATAGATTTCCTTTGCGCGCCGTATCCGGATGCGAAAGCATTTTTAAACCCACGATGAAGGAAATTGAACCAATTAAATAAGATAATAATAAAATGAAGTTCTGCATAGTTTTTTATATTTTAAGTTCGAAATTTCAAATTCGAAATCCGAATTGTGTTAATTGTTATTTGTAAGTTTTCTTAATATAGCGCCGAAAATCAACATTAATTCGTTGGCTTCTGATGATAGTTTTTCTTTAGTTTCTTCGTTTTCATGTATTAAAAATCTAACCAATAAATAGTTTCTTTTGCCTCTTTTTTACAAATTCTAATTCTCATCATTAAATCATTTTTACCCAAGTTGTCATTCGCTTCAATATAATTTGCACCAATGGATGAACTAGACCTAATAATTTGATTAATATAAACAGAATTAATAATATCTTTTTTTAATGGGCGACAAAAATCTCGAACTTCAAGACCAAACTGTTTAGTTCGAATCTCTAAATCGTATATTTTCTTTGTTTCACTCATCTTGTTTTTATTTTCGAATTTAGTATTTCGAATTTACTTTTTAGCCTTCTTCTTGCTGAACATTTCCAACATTCTATCCGTAACCACAAAGCCACCCACCACATTAAGCGTTCCCAATATCACCGCAAGAAAACCGAGTATCAAAGCTAAATAATTGTCTGTATCGGCTTGCCCCATCACAATGATAGCACCAATAATAACCACACCATGTATGGCATTCGCGCCACTCATCAGGGGAGTATGCAGCACAGATGGCACTCGAGATATTACTTCTATTCCTAAAAAAATAGATAGGATAACTATCGTAATCATGTTGTAATTATTTGCAAAAAAATCGAAGACTTGTTCCATATTTTTTATTTAATTTAATTGAAAAGTTAGTTCTAGTTTATGGTTTTTAATATTTAAAAATATCAAATTTTTATATTTTACAATTTGCTAATTGGCACATCTGCTAATTGGCTAATTGTTTCACTCTTTCGTTTGTAACCATGCCATTGTGCGCAACGCAAGTTTCTTTTACAAGTTCATCTTCAAAATTGAGATTTACATTCCCGTCCTTATCAATGATGAGTTTCAAGAAATTGAAAATATTTTTGCCATATAATTTACTGGCATCTGAAGGCATAGAAGAAGCGAAGTTGGAGTTCCCAATTATTTTCACACCACCTATCATGATGGTTTCATTGTTTTTTGTAAAATTAGTATTGCCACCTGTTGCGGATGCTAGGTCAATAATAACACTACCATTACGCATACTCTTCACCATTTCATCGCTTAATAAAATTGGCGCTTTCCTGCCTGGTATCTGTGCTGTCGTGATGATGATATCCGACTTTGCTACAGACTCGGCTATACGTTGTTGTTGTTTTTGTTTATATTCTTCACTTTGCTCAACGGCATAACCGCCAGCAGCACTAGCATCTGCAGCTCCTTCCACTTCTACAAATTTTGCACCCAAACTCATCACTTCTTCTTTCACTGCAGGACGAGTATCGAAAACTTCTACCACACATCCTAATCTTTTTGCAGTTGCTATCGCTTGCAAACCTGCAACACCTGCGCCCAGTATCAATAACTTGGCTGGTGCTATACTTCCCGCTGCTGTCATAAACATAGGAAAATACCGAGCATACTCTGTAGATGCCGTCAATACTGCTTTGTAGCCCGCGATATTTGCTTGACTACTCAAAACATCCATTGCTTGCGCTCTTGTAGTTCGAGGTATGATATCAATACTAAATACGGTATTTTTTTGCCCAGCCCATTCCTTTATTTTTTGAAAATTGAAGAGTGGTTGAAATACACCCAAAAGTATTTTAGAAGAAATAGTTTCTGTAGGTTGGTGTATACTTAATAAAATATCTGATTTAGATATCACTTCATTTCTTTGCGAAATACTTGCACCAACTTTTACATAATCCTCGTTGGTAGCATAGGCATTATTTCCCGCACCATCTTCTACACATACGCCCACATTTAATTTTATAAATTGGCTCACAATTTCTGGCAAAGCCGAAACTCTATTTTCTCCGGCGGGTTCTTTTAATATTCCGATTGTCATAGTCAAAAAAATTAATGCACAACATACAGCTTAAAATTTATTTATAAAAATTAAAAATAATCCAAGAATGAAAATAATAAAAAGGAAGAGAGCCCGTTAAGGAAACAAATACCTTCTATGCCCCACCTGTACATCACTAAAAAACAACAATCATGGACACTAACAAAATCATGGACGCTGATGTACTAGATCTCCTTTTCGACAATCGCAACAAAAAATATGGGGCTTACGAACTTCGAAAAAATTACCACAAACACGCACGAAATGCAGTAATATTTGTATGTTTCTTTGCGGGAATTATTGTATCCTCATCTATAGTGGCAGGGCTTGTTAGTGGTAAAAAAATAACACCTGTAACACCTTTGAAACCCAAAGAATACAAAATTATCAGTATAAAACTTCCTACTGAAAAACCGCGTACAACTGTTAATGTCAACCCTCCAGCACGACCAAAAACAGTTCAATCAAACATTAAAAGTCCACGATTGGTAATTGCGCGTCCGGTTGATATTCCAAAACCTGTTATTACGAAACCAGCCGAACCAACACCGCCTGGCACAGGTCCGGTAGTTGCAGAACCAGTAGTGAGTGGGCCAAGTACACCAACATCTGGAGGCCCTGCTGGACCTGGTCCAATTGCATCCAATCCAATAAAAACTGGAATAGATGAAAATGCGATTATGGAATCTGAAAATATAGAAGTTTATCCTTCCTTTCCAGGTGGAGAAGAAGCGTTAGAAAAATATTTAGCAAACAATATTCACTATCCAAATAGAGCAAGAGAAAATAACAAAGATGGCAGAGTGGTATTAGAATTTGTGGTGAATAAAAATGGAGGTATTGAAAATATAAAAATTGTAAAAGGAATTGGCTATGGCTGTGATGATGAAGCGATGCGTGTTGTAGGCGGTATGCCAAAATGGAATCCTGGCAAAAACAATGGCCATGCAGTGAATGTTTATTTCAATTTGCCAATAACGTTTGAATTGGACGGAAAAGAATAATTGTTTTTTTATACCGATGTGAAATAATAGATAGACCATCGATTATTCAATCGGCATAATTCCATCTAAGATTTCTAAAAAGCCCTTCGGTGTATTTTATTAATCAAGATGGTATTAGTTGTTAAAAAAAAGGAATTCGTAATTAATATGAATTCCTTTTTTATTTCTAATGGCTTTACTAAATTATTAATGGAAAAATTTACTTTTTTAACCTCATCCCCAACCCTTCTCCTCCAGAGAAGGGGGCAAACAAACCCCTACTCTAAAAGGACCAATACAACTAGTCCATTTTAATTCATACAATATAAATTTTCATTTTCTTCTCCCATTTTTGATTTAACCTTTCCAATTCGAATCATTGCCCATTTACAATTTATTATTAAGCATTTACAATTATCCATTAATGGAGAATTTTCTAGTTATTTTTTGCCCTTTGTAAGTAAAGGTTAGAAAATAAATGCCAGCCTTTAATGAAGAAGTATTGCATTTAATTTTTTGTCCTTTTATTTCAGTTTTAACGCTCATCTTATTTCCTAAAATATCCAGTATCATAATGTCTGTAGGCATTTGATTATTCGCTACCATTTCTATATTCAATTCTGTCTGAGCAGGGTTTGGATAAATAAGAATATCCTTATTTTCGATTGTTTCCTGTATGCCGATCGTACTGCTGCCACCACCTTTCATCATACCTCCACCAAATCCAGTAACCCATATTTCGCCTGCTTGATACGGATTATAAAATACACGTAAGGGTTGTCGAAACGGATAATTGGTACTGGTAAATGTTGGTGAACTAGACGATAAATTAGAACAATAAAGCAATCCATGGTATTCGGTACTCACATACATTTCATTCGCATTTGTTGGCGAAATTGTCACAGAAAAACAACGCTCATTGCTCCAAATTTTTGTCCAACTAATACCTCTGTTTGTTGTTTTGTAAATGCCACCAACACCTTGCGAGGCACTAACGCCCCAACCTTCGTATACACAAGCATACCAAGTATTTTGTGTTGCATCATGCGGATCTACAACTACATCTTGTGTCCAATATTGCATACCCAAATCACTTCTATCACTCCATGGAGAAGAAGAGGAAATTGGATCAAATAAAAACACGCCGCTACTTGCAGTAAAGCCAGGATTTCTATGTCCACTATAGGAAGCCAAAACCTTACCATCATTCAACACAACAATATTATATGGATGCCCTTCTGTTCGTGGTGGATTTTGTAATTTAGTCCATGTAGAACTTGCACCAGCATTGGCATTATCAGTCACCCAAATGCCACCATTACTGCCACTATTCACAACACTTGCATACAAGCGATTTGCATTCGTTGGATCAGTAGCCACCCATACTACGATGTCGCTAAAGTCGTGCATGGTAGTCCATGTAGCACCTTTGTCAGTACTCATTTTTACAGCACCACTATTATTGGCATTGTCTAATTGTGCATTTGCCAATCGAGTACTTTGATACATATCGTGCACACTAGAAGTAGCCATATACCATGTAGCCGTTGTATTATTTTTGACGATACGATAAGAACTATTTTCACTATGATTGGTATAATTAAAACTCCATGCGTTGCCACCATCTACGCTTCTAGTCCCTTTAATACCTGAAGAACAAGCCCACATATTTAGGCTATCAAACCACATCACTTGCCATACACTAATTTGATTCAAATCGCCTGCACTATGATAACTCGCTAAGGTAGGTGTGCTTGCATTACTCGTATGTTCATCGGAAGCTGCGGTATAACTTTGGTGCCATGTAATACCACCGTCTGTAGACTTATGTACAAATCCATAATCGGAACACAACAATACATTCGCATCTGTTGGACTCACATTCAATCCGAATAAAGTCTCCGCCCATGTCCATCCTAAATCCCCTCCATCTCCACAGTAGGCCGTGAAAATATTTTGGTTAATCGTTGTATTAAAAACGGTCGCCCAAAGTGTACCTGCATTATTTGTTTTGACGATTATAGGAATACCAGCATCAGTTTGTCCGGCGATGTAAACCACATCTGTATTATTTTCTGCCATGCGCAAATATTTTCCATACTGCGTTGTCGAATTCAAATTACCCATTTTATTTACCCATGTGCCACTTACATTATCCATACTATAAACGCCTTTCATGTGTTCAAATATTTCATAGCCAATCCCTGGGTTATCATCACCATTATATACATCTGCGACATTACTGGTTAAAATAAAAAACCTAGTGTTCGTCCCATTTTTTGCGCCAGCGAAAGAAGTAATAACTTGTCCAGATGAGATACCTGTTGTGGCCCAAAGACTAAAGCTTGTGCCACCATTTGTACTACGAACAATACCATCATTCGTACCTAAATAAATAGTTGAACCATCCCAATAGGCACCACTCACTTTTATACCAGCACCACTGTTCAATGCCGTATAAACCAAAGAAAAAGTGGTACCCCCATCATTTGAAAAATAAATTTTACTATACTGATTCAACACCACTTGATTTGGATTTGCATAATTTACATACAAACTATACAAAGGTTCTGTATCATCTGGATTGCCGCTTAACTTAGTCCATGTTACTCCGCCATCTATTGTTTTAGCTGGTGTCATTTGATCATTAATTCCATTGGCTCTATAATCGATGGCATACCGAATGGAAGCGTTGTTTGTGAAAAGAACTTTTGTATAACAGCCACCTCGAATTTGTGTATGTGGACACATTGTCCAAGCGCCACCTTGATTCGTAGAATGATATAAACCACCCATGTAACAAGCGATATACATTTCATTTGTATTAGCAGGATTGATGGATGGAGAAAAAAGTGCGCCACCACCTCCTATGCCTTTACTAGTCCATGTAGTAGGCGATTGTGCAAATCCTTGTGCACTAATAAATAGGAGTATAAAAATAAATCTTTGTACCATATATTTTTCATTTAAAAATTGGATGAATAAATGTACAAAGTAATTAAGACCGTTGCAAGGTAATTTTGTCTGAAAGTGTTGCTATCATTGAGTTTGGCGTGATTTTTGATATATGTTATATATGCAAAAGACATCTTCTCCACCCAGTTTTTCCGACTACGCCATTGAACATAGGAAAATTAAGAACACTTTTTTTGAACAGGTCAACAAGATAATAAACTGGGATACAATTGAAAAGGAAATCGGCAAACATTATAAGAGAGGTATTAGTGCTGATGGTCGCCCTAGCTATAGTGGGTTATTATTATTCAAGTTGAACTTACTCCAAACTTGGTATGGATTAAGTGATTATGAAGTAGAGTCACAAGCTAATGATTCAATTTCATTTACAAAATTTTTAGGCTTGCGCTTGGAAGATAGTATACCTGATCATAGTGTCATCAGTAGATTTAGGTCAGCACTATCTGAAAAGAATGCCTATGAAACTATTTTTCAATTAGTAAATACACAATTGGAACAACATAATGTATTAGTTCGTACTGGCGCTATTGTAGATGCCACTTTAACTGACAGCCCTCGTAAACCCAAAGGGAATAAAGAAGTGAAAGTTGTTATAGACAGGGAAGAGACAAATGAAGCAGAACAAAAACTTCTTGTTGAAGAAATTAAAGTTAAAGGTAAGATTAATGTACCCCCTAGTGTAGATACAGAAGCCGCATGGATAAAGAAAGGCAACAAATTACGCTATGGATATAAAAAGCATGTATGTACTGATGAGGAAGGAATGATATTAAATATTGTAACAACAGCTGCTAACGAGAGTGACATTGTCCACCTCTTGGATACCATCGAAGGAGCTAAGCTCAAAGAAGGCGCAAGAGTACAAGCAGACAAAGGATATGCGAGTCAAAGTAATCGTGATGGATTGAAAGCAAAGAAACTAAAAAGTGGAATCATGCATAAAGCAAGTAGAAATAAGAAACTTGGTGAATGGCAAGCTAAATTCAATAAAGCGATTAGCAAAACAAGATATAGAATAGAACGAACGCATGGAGGGATTAAGCTCTGGTTCAAGACAGGAGCATGCAGATATATCGGTCTAGACAAAACACATACGCAACATCTAATTGAATCAATGGCATACAATATTTACAGAGCACCGAATATGGTGTTTAAAAAGGCATGTGCTTAGTGTAAAATACTAAGCTTAATCAACAATACGAATCAAAAAATGAGTAAAATTGAAAATAATTGGTACAGCTAAACAAGGGTAAATAAATTTGAATGACAGGCTCCACT
>CAMDVD010000069.1 GCA_945878115.1 Chitinophaga pinensis
ACGAAGCCGAATCAAAAAAGAACCACCGAAAAAAATCGGAAAACTAAAACGACACCCCCATATTTTACCTAGGCTGCAATTTTGATTGATTACAATACAACCAATCAAGTAATCTGGTGAATTTTAATTTATCTCGGACAACAATAATAGTAAATGATATAAAACGACCTGTGGATTACAAACACCATCAATATGCTGTATTTTATAGTGCATTGCCTAGTCAAGAAAATAACATAACAACTATAAGAGATTATCAAAAAAATTACCCCGATTTAAAAATTTACAATAGCCATTACAAAACAGTTTTTGATATAGAAAATTTAAGTGAAACCAGCAGAGTAAATATCTTGCAAGCATTGCAAAAAGATAGCTTAGTAAGAAGTATTGTTAAATTAATTACTAAAACAGATGGCAAAAATAATTTTCACATTTTTGATAATAAAATATACTGTATTTTACCAACAACTGTGCAACAAGAAAATTTAATAGAAAAAGCTAAACAATTTGGTTTTGAATATATAACTACAGAAGCTGTAAGCAGCTTTACACATTACTTTAAATATAAAAATAAATTGTGGGACGAAAAAGCGATGCAGCAATTTAATATGCTTTACCAAAGCTATCGCTATTACGATTTTAAAATTAACTTTTATATCCTTGCAGAACCAGACTAAAAAATGTTGAAAAACAATGAACATATTTGGCATTGTGTTTCCAATAAATACGAATTGCTCAATAACAAACTTGTAAAAACACAGATTGTATATCATATATAGGCTTGCCCTAATTACGAAAAAATTATTCCCATTACATCTAATACCATCTTGATGTATAAAAAAGACCAAAGGAATTTTTAGAAATCTTAGATGGTATTATGCCGATTGAATAATGATGGTCTATCTAATATTTTACATCGGTATAAAATAATAGATGGCAAGTGGCAGCAGGTGGATTAGCAACCTGCTGAAGAGTAAGTGAAATGAAAATTGTAAAATACAGTTAATATTTTTCAGGTCTATTCAACCCAAAAAACGAGTTTCGTTCAACAGGCGGCTAAGCGTAATAGCGGTATTTGTCTTGCCTCATGGTTATCTTTCTCAGTATGTTTTGTCTAACCGAAAGTTCAGCATTGGTGATGTAATGTAGCTTTTCAAAATTTCTGTTCTTTCCTAATTTTTTTGATTGGAATCAACATTTTTATACTTTCTTTGCTTTGACTTCATTTGCAGGCGAACAGCAAGTTTCTTGCATGTCGAAAATACACGAACAAACGAACCGAATAGAATATAATTTATAAAAAGTAAATATGATTTCAAAATTAAAACAAGATTTACCAGCAAGTATAGTCGTATTTTTAGTAGCACTTCCGTTGTGTTTAGGAATAGCATTGGCAAGTGGGGCACCCTTATTATCCGGTGTTATTGCAGGAATAATTGGTGGAATAGTAGTAGGTTTTCTGAGCCAATCCCATACAAGTGTGAGTGGTCCAGCCGCAGGATTGGCTGCTGTTGTACTTGCATCCATAACGCAATTAGGCAGTTTTGAAACCTTTTTGATGGCAGTGGTTATTTCAGGGATGTTGCAACTTGTTGCAGGAATTGCAAAAGGTGGATTTATCGCCAACTATATTCCCTCAAATTTAATTAAAGGATTATTGGCTGCCATTGGTATTATATTAATTTTAAAGCAAATTCCGCACGCCGTTGGTTTCGACAGAAGTACAAAAGGCGATTTTACCTTGTTTCCAAAAAATGGGGAATATTCTTTTTCAGAGCTGTTCGGCATCTTTAATTATTTTTCGTTGGGGGCTATAATTATTTCTGTCATTTCTATTTTAATCATGATTTATTGGGATAAAACTCCCATGAAAAAAGTAAAATTTTTTCCAGCGTCTTTATTTGTTGTTATTCTTGGCGTTGTATTAAATACTATTTATCAAAGTTATTTTCCAAATTTTGCTATTACGGCAGACCATTTAGTGAAGATTCCAAAATTTGAGGGATTAAATTCTTTGGTTACATTGCCAAATTTTGCCAGCATTGGTAATTATCATGTTTGGATAGTAGCTTTTACCATAGCCATTGTGGCTTCTATTGAAACACTCTTAAATCTTGAAGCGGTTGAAAATATTGACCCCCACAAACGACAAGCATCCCCCAATAGAGAATTAGTGGCGCAGGGTATTGGTAATATTTTTTCTGGTTTGGTTGGCGGCATTCCTATTACATCGGTTATCGTTAGAAGTTCGGTAAATATCAATTCCGGTGCAGAAACAAAATTATCTGCAATTATTCATGGTGTGTTTTTATTGATGAGCATTTTACTTTTAAGTCCATTATTGAACCTTATTCCATTGGCATCTTTGGCTTGTATTCTATTATTAACTGGCTATAAATTAGCTAAAATTTCTCTGTTCAAGGATATGTATAGCAAAGGTCTAAATCAATTTATTCCATTTGTCGGTACTATTTTAGCAATTGTATTTACGGATTTGCTCATTGGTATTCTTATTGGTGCAGCCATTAGTATTTTTTATATTTTAAAAGCGAATTTCAAAAATGCCTATAGTTTTCATAAAGAAAAGCATCATTTGGGTGATACTATTATTATCACTCTTTCAGAAGAAGTAACATTTTTAAACAAGGCTAGTATTAAGCAAACCTTAAATGAAATCCCCAGTAACTCAACGGTAATCATCGATGCAACTCATTCGAAATATATAGATTATGATGTATTGGAAATTATTGAAATCTTCACACAGACCTTTTCCATAGAAAATAATATCACGACAACAGTTAAAGGGATTAAACCATTCTATAAAGAAGAGAATGAAAGCCATGTTAAATCCATTCATACATCTTAAAAATAAAAAATATATTTTTCAATGAAAGTTCATACCAAAGAAACACAAGAAAAGTTAACACCAAGAAAGGCCTTGGAAATATTACAAGACGGTAACACTCGTTTTGTGAACAACTTAAAGACACAACGCGATTTGTTAGCACAAGTTAATGAAACCAGAGAAGGGCAATGGCCATTTGCAGTAATTTTAAGTTGTATTGATAGCAGAACATCGTCAGAGCTTGTTTTCGACCAAGGCTTAGGCGATATATTTTCTGTAAGAATTGCAGGAAATATTGTGAACACCGATATTATTGGTAGCTTGGAATTTGCTTGTAAAATTGCGGGTTCAAAAATAATTGTTGTATTAGGACATAACAAATGTAGTGCTGTAAAAGGAGCTTGTGATCATTTGGAAATGGGCAACCTCACTGAATTGCTGTCAAAACTTCAACCTGCGGTTTACCAAGAAAACCAGACTAAAGAAAACAGAACATCCGAAAATGAAGATTTTGTTCAAAATGTGGCTAAAATCAATGTAAGAAGAAGCGTTGAAAGTATCATAGAACGAAGTTATATTCTAGAACATATGTTAGAAAGTGGTTCTGTTGGTATTGTCGGTGCGATGTATGATGTTTCGAGCGGATTGATAGAAATATGTACTGATTCATTTTACATCAAAGATGAAATTAGCCCCCAATTATCATTTGCGAACTTCAGGCATTAATTTTCAATAGTAAAAATATATGAATCAACCTGTATTCAATGAACAAGTCGTTCTACTTGAATTAAAACACTATTTACCCACTCAAACCCCGTTAAAGGATTTTATTCATCATAATTCATTGCATGCTTTTCAAGGCATGAAGTTTTATGAAGCTATTTATAAGGCTTCTAAAGTATTTGGATACCAGGTTACTTTGCCATTATGTGATTTTAGAAAATTATACGAAATTGGTCGTATCCATGAAGCCATTTTAGACCGAATAATTATGGAAGAAAAAGGCGCTGAGTATATTCCTCTTTGGAAGGAAAATGTAATTCATAAAACGTATGATGAGCATACTGACCAACGCATCGGAAAACTAAGGGCCAATTGGAAAACTATTTATCAATTAGATTTAGATAATTTGGTGCAACCCATTTTGTTTAGAATCCTGAGTAGTTATTTAGATCAAGGCATAGCTATTTGGGATTTTCCCATACACGAAGATGGTTTTTTAGCTTCTGTAAAAGCACTGGAAAAAAACAGTTTTACAAGTTTTTTCAAAACACAAAAAGCAAAACAATTATTATTTCAGGAATCTATTTCCATTGCGGACTTATTGAAAATTGTAGTTGGCGATGAACAATATTATGAACAATACTTGTTCGATCAACAGTTTAGTCACAGAGGTTGGAGTGGTATGGTAGCCACACTAGAAAGTAAACCGGAAAGTTTATTGGCGACAAAAAAAATAAGCCTTGACCAATTAATTCTCTTTGAATTACTACTTGAAATAGATCATTTAGAAAATGAAATAGGTAAAGATTTTCAACCGCTTTGTTACCATATACAGCAAGCACCTGTTCATTTATTTCAGGAAGTCCAGCTTACAGAATTACATGAAGTATTAAAAATTTGGCAAACTGCTTTTGAGTGGAGCTATTATGATGAGATGTTAGCCGGGATTCAGCAAAATATTTCCATGAAATCCGAATCCAAGAGTAGCCATGAAAAATCGTTTCAAGCGTTATTTTGTATTGATGAAAGGGAATGTAGCTTACGAACTTATGTAGAACGCTTCGATAAAAATGCAGAAACTTTTGGTTGCCCGGGCTTTTTTGGTGTCGAATTTTATTTTCAAGCTGAGCATGCAAAATTTTATGATAAACTTTGTCCAGCGCCGGTTACACCAAAGTATTTGATTAAAGAATATGATGTAGCGGAGAAAAGAAAACATGATTTATTTTATACCGACAAAACACATTCAATTGCAACGGGGTATATAAGTGCTTTAACATTCGGGTTTTGGGCAGGATATAGATTAATAAAAAATTTATTTAAACCCGAAATGAGTCCAGCAATTTCAAATGCATTTGCACACATGAATGAGCAAGGTAAACTGACCATTGAAAATAAAGATATAAAAGATATAGAAAATGGGTTGCAAATAGGTTTTACCATTGAGGAAATGACCAATAGGGTAGAAGCATTATTGAATGGAATTGGCCTACTTAATAATTTCGCTCCGATTATTTATATCGTTGCTCATGGTAGCAGCAGTGCCAATAATCCACACCATGGAGCACACGATTGTGGTGCGTGCAGTGGTCGCCCTGGATCGGTAAATGCAAGGGTATTCGCAGCTTTTGCCAATCATATTGAAGTACGAAAAGCCTTGCAAGGTCGTGGCATAAACATTCCTATTCAATCACTGTTTATTGGTGCATTGCATGATACAGCTGCTGATGAAATAGAATACTATGATGTTGTTTCTTTACAGGAAGTGCACGCAAAAGCACATGAAGAAAATAAAACAGTCTTTGAAAATGCATTGGATTTAAATGCCAAAGAACGTTCTCGTCGTTTTGCCTCTATCAATACAAAAGCGGAGTTAAAAAAAATTCGCAAGGCGGTAAAAGATCGTTCCGTTTCTTTGTTCGAACCACGACCGGAATTGGGACATGGCACCAATACACTTTGTATAGTTGGGAATAGGGAAATAACAAAGGGGGTTTTTTTAGATAGACGTGCCTTCCTAAATTCGTACAATTACCGAACAGACCCTAGCGGCAAATTTTTAACCGGTGTGATGGCTCCCTTGGGGCCAGTTTGCGGTGGAATAAATTTAGAATATTATTTTTCAAGAGTAGATAATTATAAATTAGGTGCTGGAACGAAATTGCCTCATAATGTAGTTGGCTTATTTGGTGTTGCAAATAGCAGTGATGGTGATTTACGCCCAGGATTACCATGGCAAATGATTGAAGTGCATGATCCACTCAGATTATTAATTATTGTGGAACATTATCCCGAAATTATTTTAAAGGCAATTCAATCTACCCCAGCAATGTATGAATGGTATATCAATGAATGGGTGCATTTAGTATCTATTCATCCTGACTCAAACGAACTGACTTATTTTAAAAATGGTAATTTTAATGCTATCCAAACATTCGCTAAAGAAATTCATTTTTATAAAGATGTGCATACGTTATTAGAAGATGCCAAAGAAATGGAAACAAATCATATTGCCCATGCTACGCAAGAAAATATGCCGGTTTACTTATACAAACAATCTTAACCATGGAACAATTGCTTCAATTATTTATATTTTTACCTTTAGCTGGTTTTTGCCTCAGTTTATTTTTTAGTAATAAACAGGAAAGAATAATTTCAGGTATTGCTTTCACTACTGTAGGATTTCAGTTTATCGGTATTTTATGCTTTATTATTTACTGGCTATTTCAACATGCACCGGTTATCAATTTAAAACACTTTGTGTTTTTTAAGGAGGACAATATTGAAATATTTTTGGACTTCTATTTTGATAAAATAACCGCAGTATTTTCATTATTGGGTGCATTGATAACATTTTTAGTGCTTGTGTTCAGCAAGTATTATCTGCATAGAGATTCTGGTTACAAACGTTTTTTTAAAACCATTCTACTTTTCTATTTTGCTTTTAATATGACCGTGTTTGCTGGCAATTTCGAAACGCTGTTTATTGGTTGGGAATTCTTAGGGATCACATCATTTTTATTAATTGCCTTTTACAGAGATCGATATTTACCGGTAAAAAATGCCATGAAAACAATATCTCTCTACAGATTAGGAGATATATGCTTGATCCTTTCTTTATGGACAAGCCATCATATTTGGCATGAAAACATCACATTTTCAACCCTTGACAATGCTGCATTAGTGACTGCACATATTTCTGAAAATTACAATTCAGTACTATTTTTATTATCCATGATTGTAATTGCTGCCTCTATCAAATCGGCACAATTTCCATTTTCGTCATGGCTATCACGATCTATGGAAGGTCCAACCACATCTAGTGCCATTTTTTATGGTTCGTTGGCTGTGCATTTGGGAGTCTTTTTATTATTACGAACTTATCACTATTGGGATACCGTTTCTTCTATTAAAATTGCGGTAATTACAATTGGAATATTAACGGCCGTAATTGCTTCGCTGATAGCCAGGGTTCAGTCTACAGTTAAAACTCAAATTGCTTATGCTTCTATCTCTCAAATCGGATTAATGTTTATTGAAGTTGCTTTAGGATGGCATATTATAGCTTTGATTCATTTATCCGGAAATGCACTTTTACGTGCGTATCAGTTGTTGGTTTCGCCTTCTGTATTAGGCTATATGATTCATGATCAATTCTTCAATTTTGTTCCAAAACAATATCAATTGTCCAATTCTTTAACCTCTAAAATAAGCAACAGCATTTACTTGCTAAATCTTAAAGAATGGAATATGGATGCCTACTTAAAAAAACTAATTTGGGATCCGTTTAAATTCATCGGTAAAAAATTTCAATTTATTTCGAATAACACGAGTTTAATTTTCTTCACAGTACTTTTCCTCATCGGTTCATTCGTATTTTATTTTGATCATCAAATTCCGAAATCCATTGATGACTTTTTACATATTTCATTTGCATTCATAGGAATGATTTTGATTTTAGTTGCTTTTGTGGAGAAGAGAAGTCCATTAAAAGCTTGGATGACAATTATTCTCAGCCAATTTTACGTCGTCCTTTCTGTTGCATTTTTAAATGATGAATATGAGTATACTGAAATTTTATTCTATATAGGTGGTTTAATTGTGGCAGCAATTATTGGAATAATCATTCTTCAAAAGCTTAAAATAAAAGAACCAGATTTATGTCTGAATGATTTTTATGGTCATATCTATCACCATCCAAAACTAGGGGCTTGGTTTTTGATGGCATGTCTAGCATTTATTGGCTTGCCTTTTACGCCATCATTTATCGGTTTAGATTTAATGTATAGCCACATTGATCATGATGAATACACGCTTATTGTTTTTATTACAATAAGTTTCTTAGTGCTTGAATTAGCTGTATTAAGAATATTTGCAAGGTTGTTTTTAGGTCCACATAAAAAGCAAACACATCCAATTGCCTATAGAAGTTCTTAATACGAATGGAGGATAATTTAGGATGTAGAATATAAAGCTCAATCATTCCTCTGTAAATCAATACTATTAATTTCGACCACAGCGTTTGTTTTTTGTGATTGAAAATTAATGATTCAATATTGTTTTTTGCGAAGACATTTTTCATTAAGCTTCTTTTATAAAACATTGTTCATTCTATCCTCGCAGTTTCTAGTAAACGAATTGAGATTGTACACAATGAGCATTGCGATTTACAAATTATTGAAGCGAAGAATCTCTCAGAAAAAAAGTGCCAATGACTTAGAACTATGTTAGGTGTGTTGATTAAAAATTGTAGGCGCACTTCACGATATAGAAACGTGTAAAGTTGACTTATAGAAATAAAAATACTTGCCAATACTTTATGCAGACAATTGAACTTTATGGACAAAAAAAGAGTTTGGAAAATTCTGCGGGGAACTCGTTTCGTATTTTTTCATTCCATCGCCATCCAATAAATTGTATAGCGCAATTTAAGGCTTCCCTTTTTAATCAAAACTCTTCTAATCTATTTGGATAAGATCGATTAATCGAGCTCTGATTGATAATTTTGTAACTATATTTGAAGGGCTAATTCGTAAAAAGCAAGACTGCCTATATGCGTCATGCTTGTGGACACTGCGCACTTTAAACTAACCGCAAGAAATTAACTTTGATCAACTAATAAACAAACAAAAAACGAAAGGATGAATAAAAAACTAATTGCGGAAAAAATATTTCATGTAGTATGTTTAATAACACTATTGTTAAGTCATTCTAAAAGTATTGCGCAAGTTTATGGTCAAAACGGAATGGTGGTTTCGTCAAATGTGTTGGCATAGCAAGTTGGAGTTGATATTTTAAAAAAAGGCGGTAATGCTATTGATGCCAGCATCGCAACGGCTTTCGCATTAGCTGTTACACATCCTACGGCAGGCAATATTGGAGGAGGTGGATTTTTAGTCTTTATGAATGCTGGCGGTGAAGCAACCACTATTGACTTTCGTGAAAAAGCACCACTTGCAGCCACTGCTAATATGTTTCTTGATAGTGCAGGTAAATTAATAAAAGGCAGTAATCATGATGGTTTAAAAGCAGTCGGTGTGCCGGGGACTGTAGCCGGATTATACATGGCGCATCAACAATATGGTAAGCTCCCATGGCAGGAATTAGTTCAACCATCGGTTGACCTTGCTAAAAAAGGTGTTATCATGTCCTATGGAATTCATGAAGATGCATTATGGATCAATGAAGAGGCAAAACCAATTGATTTTATCTATTCCTATTTTCGAAATGCCAAGGGTGAGATAATAAAACCGGGAGAAATATGGAAACAACCTTCACTTGCAAAAACCCTTGAGTTGATTCGTGATAGAGGGCAAGATGGATTTTATAAAGGAGAAACTGCCGATGAAATAGAAAATTACATGAAAAAAATGGTGGTATCATTACTAAAAAAGATTTAGAAAAATATACCGCTATTGAACGAAAACCAATTAAAGGAACATTTAAGGAATATGAGATTTACACCATGCCTCCCCCAAGTTCAGGAGGTGTAGCACTTGTTGAAATGATGAATATTTTAGAATTAGCCAACCTCGATTCCGTTAAATTTAATTCAACCGCTTATGTTCATTTAATGGCCGAAGTGATGCGAAGAGCATTTGCCGATCGTGCAGAATATATGGGTGATCCTGACTTTAATCCAAATATACCAATAGACCAATTAACATCAAAAGTTTTTGCAAAAAAACGTTTTGACAATATGGATATGACTAAAGCATCTATAAGTGATTCTGCATTATACGGACATCCCTATGATGGAAATAATACAACCCATTTTTCAGTAGTTGACAAAGATGGAAACGCTGTTTCAATAACATATACGCTGGAATATAGTTATGGATCGCTAATGGGATCTGACAAACTTGGCTTCATTTTTAACAATGAAATGGGCGACTTTAATCCTAATCCCGGTTTAACTGCAAGTTCGGGGCAAATTGGTTCACCACCTAATCTGATAGCACCAGAGAAGAGAATGCTCTCAAGTATGACACCAACCATTGTTACAAAAAATGGTAAGCCTTATTTGATTATCGGCTCACCTGGAGGCAGAACAATTATTAATACAGTTTTTCAAACAGTGCTTAATGTGCTCGCTTACAATATGCAAATAGATAAAGCTATTGAAGTAATGAAAATTCATCATCAATGGTTGCCCGATGAAATTTTGTATGAAAGATACCTGATGTCGCCTGACACAAGAGCCGCACTTGAAGCAATGGGACATCACCTGCGCGATGTAGATAACCTTGGTGAGTTAATGGGTATTACTTATGATGCAAAATTAAAGGTTTACATTGGTGCTGCCGATTCCTCAAGTCCTGATGGCGGAGCAGCAGGCTATTAGCACTATTTATAAAAACAAAATGCTATTAACCCGGACAGACCTCTTGCGGAAATTAGCACGAACGCATCACTCACAGTTCAGTGCAAGAGAGGCATTCCACCCCTCATCTATTTATTTCCATTGCGTTTTAGAATAAAGACGAAACACTGTATATTCGAATTCCAGCCTAACGCGAACTGTGAAAACCTCTGCAATAAGCATACAGAACGAAATAGTTACAAGAAATGAACAAATTAAATACTCTTCCAATTTTAGAATTCGAAACAACTGAAACATTCGAAACTTGGCTCGTTGAAAACCATGAAAATTTAAGTGGCCTATGGATGAAAATTTTCAAGAAAGCTTCTAAAAAAAAGACGATTACATATGCAGAAGCTCTAGATGTTGCTCTTTGTTTTGGGTGGATAGATGGACAAAAAAAAACTTTTGACGAAGAATCTTGGCTACAAAAATTTACACCCAGAAAAGAAAAAAGTATTTGGTCTAAAATAAATGTTGGACACGTTGAAAGGTTAACAAATGAAGGACGAATGAGACCGGCAGGATTGAAGGCCATTGAAAAAGCCAAAGCTAATGGTAATTGGGAAATAGCGTACGACTCACCAAGCATAATGAAAATACCTGAAGACTTTTTAAATGAAATTAGCAAAAACAAAAAAGCAGAAGCATTTTTTTTGACACTGAATAAGACCAATCTATTTTCTATTGGATTTCGCCTTCAGACAGCAAAAAAACAAGAACAAAGCGTATGAAGAAGATTATTGAAATGCTTGCAAAGGGTGAGAAGTTTCAATAATTTAATCAGAATATGTTGACAATTAAATTAAAAATACCAACGGAAGTTTTTTCACAGACTGACGTTAACGGCAATTACTCAAAAAACAATTTGAGTTTTAGAGCTAACTGAAAATTTTCGAAAATAAATTTAATTTGAAGCGTATTGATTTTCAATAACTAAATTTACCGTTAGTTGAAATTTTATCAAATGACAAAAAACAGTTTTAAAATAATTCTTGTCTGTCTTGGCTGCTTTCAAATAGCACTCGGACAAAACAATCGGCGGAATACAAATAATAATATTGGTTGGTACAACTATTTTGGGACTATTAAGGTTTCAGATAAGGTTGGAATTCATACCGAATATCAATGGCGTCGGAATAATTATTTAACCGAGTGGCAACAGGGTCTTTTAAGGGTAGGTGTAAACTATAATCTCAACCCAAGAGTTTTATTCAGAGCGGGTTATGCTTTAATAGAAACCTATCCTTATGGCGATATTCCATTGAATGGGTTAGGTAGAGATTTTACAGAGCATAGAATTTTTGAAATGGTACAACTTTCCCATAAAGAAGGAATTGTCGATTTTTCACATAGATTTATACTCGAACAACGCTTTGTAGGTCGTTATACTTCTATTAATAAAGCTACAGAAGATGAATTTCCACTAGTCAATCGTATGCGTTATTTGGTTCGATTACAAATCCCTCTGAAAGGTAAAGAAATTAGAGACAGAACACCTTATTTGGCACTATATGATGAGGTGTTTATTGGTTTTGGGAAAAACCTAAATGCCAATGTCTTTGACCAAAATAGAATTGGTGTTTTATTGGGCTATCGCTACAATAAAAATATCAGGCTTGAAGCAGGGTACCTTAACCAAACCTTACAATACGGCAGACAAATAAATGGTCAAAATGTATTTCAAAACAACAACGGTTTTATAATTAATACCAATTTTAATTTTGACTTAACAACAAAAAAATAAAAACAGCCACTACATGGGTTTGGCAAAAGTGGGGCTTTAGTACTAAATTTGAGCAATGAAATTCTATTGAACATTTATTCTAGGATGAGCATTTGCCCTTCGATTTCCCCGCAAGATGCGAACGGAGAAAACTTTATCCGTCATGATTGGGTGCAGTACTAAAACGAACTGAATATAGCGGCCTATGTTCCATTTCTAATTCTAATTTTAATAATTCCTTTGTGTTTATTAAATAGAAGAATTTTAAAAACAAATGCTTGGTCAAACTTTTCAAAATGGTTACTAACAACAAACAATTTTACATGTATAATTTTGATTTGTTTGTTTTGCCATTGGAGACTGTATAGCGTTTTTTAAATGAACAAAATCTACTTGACGAAAATCGGGCATCCGCTCACGTGGGCTTGGCAAAAGTGGGGTTTTGGTACTAGTCTGAACATTTATGCTTTGTATTTGCTTTTGTTCTACATTTGAAATTTAGCACTTTCTAAATTAGACCTCCCCAAACCAAATCATTATAAGTCATTTTAAAACCAGAGCATACAATGGACAAAAGAATAATTCTTCATATCCCTCATTCTTCGACAAATATACCTTTATCAGAAGGTTATCTTGTTGACTCCATCGCTCTTGAAAAAGAGATTTTAAAATTGACAGATTGGTATACTGATGACCTTTTTTATTCAAATGAGGACGAAATGATAGTAGCTGAATTTTCTAGAATTTTTTGCGACCCTGAGCGATTTATAGATGATTCACAAGAAGTGATGGCACAATATGGAATGGGCGTATTATATGAAAAAAATGACAATGGTGAAGAAATTAGAATTGTAACTCCTGAGCTAAAAGAAAAAGTACTAACATCCTATTATTGGAAACATCACAATAAATTCACTACCGCTGTAAATAATCAGTTAGACAACTATGGTAAAGTTACAATTATTGACTGTCATTCCTATCCTAGCAACCCATTAAAAAGAGACCTTGATAAAAACCCAAAACGACCCGATTTTAATATTGGAACTGATTCATTCCATACAACTAAGGAGTTAATAGACATATCGGTTTCATTTTTTGAAAAAGCAGGTTATACATTAGGCATTGATTGGCCTTATAAAGGTTCTATTGTACCACTCGAACATTACCAAAAAAACAA
>CAMDVD010000070.1 GCA_945878115.1 Chitinophaga pinensis
TTTCGATAAGTACAAGAAGACGTTTACCGATCAGCTCACCATGCTTGCGTTGAAGGGATCGAAGTTCGGGGATTGTTTCTGTAATTGTAATTTGAAGTGGTAAAGCCATTTTATATTTATTATATAGTCCAAATATAATACAAAAAAAAACTAATTCCAAATATTTGGACTACTTATTATTTATAATTGGTATAACAGCAGTATGCAATACAAAAAACGTAGATCTGGTAAAATCTCTTGGTGCAGATACTGTTATTGATTATCAAACACAGGATTTTACAAAGACAGTACATAAATTTGAATTCATATTTGATGCAGTCGGAAAAAGTTCATTTGGACAATGCAAGCCTTTATTAAAAGAAAAAGGAATTTACATTTCAACCGAATTAGGAAAAAACGGAGAGAATATACTTTTTGCATTAACCACACCACTTTTGGGTGGCAAAAGACTTTTATTCCCAATTCCATCCATCACAAAACAAGACGTCATATTGTTGAAGGAACTTGCAGAAACTGGAGAATACAAACCAGTAATTGACAGACAATATAATTTGGACCAAATTGTAGAAGCATATCGCTATGTTGAATCAGGTCAGAAGACCGGCAATGTTGTGATAAAAATAGCACAATGGGAATGATAATGACATTAGCCACAAACATTCGAAGGAATAGAAGAGCCCACCTTCATGAAAAACGCCTCGAATCGTAAGGGTGCGTTTTTGTTGATCCGTGTTCACGAACACTCAGCGTGTGGCTCGCGTTAGCAACTTGTCACCATCCTAATTATATATATACCTACATGTTTCTAACTTCAAACTCAAATTCTTCATTTGAATTGTGTAATGTCAAATGAGTTTTAAAAGATGGACTTTGAGCGTAAGTGCCAAGAATAATCCAAAGATGGATATTATATTTACACTATCATGGAAGTAAAAGAAGAAATAAATAAAATTGTTGACACACTTCCTGAAGTTTTTCTGAAAGATTTAAGGCATTATTTAGTGCAACGTCATGGCAATAAAATGGATAAATCAAGACTATCAATTAATCTACATTCTATTTTATTAAAAGATACAAATTTGCTTAAGCGTTTAGCCCAATGATAGGTATAAGCTTTAAAATAGGTCAAACCAATAATTTAATAATGAGATTGAGATTTTTTATTCTATACCTTTTTATTGCCATTTCGGTTAATGCTCAAAACTGTTGTGAAATTGAATTAGTTAAGGGAGAAACTATTGAGCGACTTAGTATTGAATACAAACGGCTAAAAATTAATGGAAATAAAGATTGTTGCAGAAATTATGGAAGTGGTTTAATGCAAATCATGGAAATATTAAGTGATAGTATCAATATAAATACAGACGAAAAGAGAATTATTGAGCTTATGGGATTTCCAGATAATTATGCTTCTCTAGATCATCCAATAGAACATCATTTTACACAACTTGGAAAGGAAGAAAAGGTTCTTATTTACTATTGGAGAGGAATGCATGATTTTTTATTTTTTGTGCTAAAGAATAATCGATTGACATATAAACATTGGTATTATGCATTGGATTAGTCCATCTCTTCTATATGTTCAAAATTAAGAGTGAACATGTTCGAACTTTGGAATGTCGTATAACTAACGACGATTTTACAAACCGCATAAGCACAGGATGTAATATTGTTCAAAAAATAAATCAGCCCTACAGTTTGTGAAACAACAAATAAAAAGATTCAACAAATCTTTACAGATACCAATAATTCTCCAATTTAATTCGTGAACAACTATCTTTGAATCATGAAGAAAATTTCATTGGCAAAGCTGTCTACACGCGCACCAAAATCATTTGAGAAACAAACCATTAAAGAAAAAACGCAAGGCTTATTGGAGGAATTTAATGCCTTGCAAAACCTTATGTATGCTGAATCGAAACACTCGCTGTTGGTCATCATTCAAGGTATGGATGCATCCGGAAAAGATGGTGTAGTGAGAGATGTATTTACTTCTGTGAATCCAATGGGTGTGAACGTGAAATCATGGAAAGCGCCAAGTGCAGAGGAATTAGCCCACGATTTTTTATGGCGTATACACCAACATACTCCCGCAAAAGGAATGATACAAATCCATAATCGTTCGCATTATGAAGATATATTAATTACGCGTGTGCATCAATGGATAGATGATGATACGGCAAAGAGAAGAATCAAAGCAATTAATGATTTTGAATATGTATTGAGTACTTCTGCGAATACCACTATCCTTAAATTTTATTTGCATATCTCTCCCGAGGAACAACAGATTAGATTGAAGGAACGGATACAACAACCCGAAAAAATGTGGAAGTATAATGAAAATGATTTTCAAGAAGCAAAACTGTGGAATGTGTATATGAAATATTATGAGCAAGCATTTGAACAATGCAATGACATTCCATGGCATATTATTCCATCTGATCAAAATTGGGTAAAGAATTATTTAATCGCTTCCAAATTGGTTGAAACCTTGAAAGGATTTAATATGAAATTTCCGGGGTTGAAAAAGTCGTAAGTCGTAAGTCGAAAGTCGAAAGTAAAAAGTAGTTAGTAATTGGATTTTCGGCTTTGGGATTTTCGGCTTTGGAATTTGGATTTTTATAATTTGGGATTTAAAGTTGAATCAGAGAATAGTTCTGTACAAACAATTCCACTTACATTTGCAGCGCTATGAGTAAAAAAGGAAAAATATTGGTAGCCATGAGTGGTGGTATAGATAGCACCATTGCGGCTTTGATGCTACATGATGAAGGGTATGAAGTAATTGGTATCACCATGAAAACATGGGACTATGCTGCTAGTGGTAGTCATGGTAAAAAGGAAACAGGCTGCTGCAATTTGGATAGTTTTAATGATGCCCGACAAGCCGCAGTACAACATGGTTTTGCGCATTACGTGTTGGATATTCGAGAAGAGTTTGGAGATGCGGTGATAGAAAATTTTGTTGATGAATATATTGCTGGTCGTACGCCTAACCCTTGTGTAATGTGCAACACGCATATCAAATGGAATGCCTTATTGAAACGTGCAGATGTATTGGATTGCGAATTTATTGCTACTGGTCATTATGTAAATGTTCGCGCAGAGAATGATCGATATGTGATTTCGAAAGGTGTGGATGAAACCAAAGACCAAAGTTATGTATTATGGGGATTGTCGCAAGCATGTTTGAGCAGAAGTGTATATCCATTGGGCGGTTTGCGTAAAACAGCAGTTCGACAAATGGCATTGGATTATGGCTATCCCGAATTGGCAAAGAAAAGCGAGAGTTATGAAATTTGTTTTGTGCCAGATAATGACTATCGAAATTTTTTAAAGAAAAAAGTAGTTGGCTTAGAAGAACGAGTAGATGGCGGTGATTTTATTTTGACCGATGGCACGAAAGTTGGCAAGCATAAAGGCTATCCTTTCTATACCATTGGACAACGTAAAGGTTTGGACATTGCTTTAGGCAGACCCATGTATGTAACCGATATTAGACCAGATTCAAATACAGTTGTACTGGGCGATGAAGAAGATTTAGAGCGCATGGATATGCAAGTGGGTAAACTGAATTTTATTAAATATGATACAATAAAAGAAGGGCAACAATCGTTTACAAAAATTCGTTATAAAACGGTAGGTACTTCGTCTAAACTATCTATACATCAAGGAATAGTACATGTGCAGTTTGATCAAGCAGTAAAAGGTGTTGCACCTGGACAATCTGCTGTTTTTTATGAAGGCGATGATGTGATAGCAGGTGGTATCATATTAAATTGAGAACAAGGATTTTTTACAAGGACCAATTATTAAATATATATTTGATTTCATGAAGATAAATATGCTTTATATTATTTTATTGCTTGCTATCTTTTCTGCATGTAAGCGTGCAGTGATTCCGGCAAGTGAAGTAGAATTAGGTAAGGAATATTTTCCATTGGCATTAGGACATTATATAGAGTATCAAGTGGACTCTATTGTGTATAATGATTTTAATAAAACAACGGATACTATTCACTTTCAATATCGCGATGAAGTAGCCGATACTTTTGCAGACAATGAAGGCAGAAAATCATTCATTGTAAATAGATATCAACGACTAGATAGTACGTCGGCATGGGCAGAAAATGTGACTTATTATATTACCCAAGCAAATGCCAGTATAGAAGTAGTAGAAAATAATTTGCGGTATATTAAAATGGTATTTCCGGTGAAGGCGAATACGAATTGGGACGGTAATATTTATATTCCATCTGTCAGTAACCCAGAACTAAATTGGCTGAATGGATGGGATTATCATTATGCAGAAATTAACAGCGATTTCGACAATGGGATACAAACTTTTCCGAATTCTTTACGCGTTGCAGAAGCAAATATTTATGCAGGCGATTCGTTGGGCACTATCTATAGTCAGCGGACCTTTGCGCAAGAAGTATATGCGAAAAATATTGGCTTGATTTATAAAGAATTGGTCAATTGGGAATACCAAGAAAACACACATTACAGAAAAGGCTTTGTATTGGTTTATAGAGCCATTCATCACAATTAAAACTATTTCATGTATGTATAAATTTATATTCACTTGCTTATTGTTCGGATTTATTTTTTCCATGAAAAGTGAAGCTGCACCAGCCTATGCATTTCGTGTGACTTTTAAAGATAAAAATGGGACCTTGACTTTTACCGATTCTCTGCAATTCTTATCTCCTAAGGCTTTGCAAAGAAGAAATAAGCAAGGTATTGCGTTAGATAGTACCGATTTGCCTATTGTACAATCGTATATTGATACGGTAATGAGTGCAGCAGCTGCGGTAAAATTGCACAATAAATCCAAGTGGTTTAATCAAATTGTAGTCATCACTTTCGACTCCTCAAAAATTACAGATATACTGGCATTGCCTATGGTGCAAAGTGCAGTATTGGTTGCTCGTTTTTCAAATGGCATTTTTAAAAAAGAAACGAATTTGTCAACACAAAAATTTCCTGTCGTGCAAGACATGGAAAATAAAACAAGAGGCACTTCCGCTTATTATGGATTGGCATATCATTCAATAGAAATGTTACAAGGCGATTGCTTACATGATTTAGGTTACAGAGGCGAAGGAATGGATATTGCAATATTGGATGTCAATTTTAGACGAACCGATTCTTGTGCGGCATTTGATACTTTACTCGCCCAAAATCGAGTGAAAGATGTATACAATTTTGCCCGCGATACAGGATATGTTTATTCAATGGCAATACCAAGTGATCATGGGATGAATGCATTGGGTTGCATGGCTGGCAATACACCTGGAACTTATGTAGGTACTGCACCTTACGCTAATTTTCATTTATATATTACCGAAGATATTACGGTGGAGCAACCTATAGAACAAGACAATTGGTTGTCGGCTGCTGAGCGTGCAGATAGTATTGGTATTTATGTGATCAGTTCGTCTTTAGGCTATAATATTTTTGATGCTGGATTTACGCCATTTACGTATGCAGATATGGATGGTAAAACGACACTCATAGCAAAGGCTGCAAATAAGGCATCCAGCAAAGGTATGTTTGTTGCCATTGCACAAGGAAATGAAGGTGGTTCGGCTTGGCAATATTTACTTACACCAGCAGATGCGGATAGTGCTTATAGTGTAGGTTCAGTAGATGGCTCAGGCAGTTGGGCAAATAGTGGATATGGTCCAAATTATGCGGGATGGGTAAAGCCAAATGGAGTTGCATTAGGAAAGAATGTGCCTTTGATTGGTGGTAGTTGTGCAGTCGGTGTAAGCAATGGATCCTCTTTTGCATGTCCCATTTTATGTGGCGCTATTGCTTGTTTGTGGCAATCGATACCAACACTTACTTGTTGGCAATTGAAAAATTTAGTACAAATGGTGAGTAGCAAATACAATGATAGCACCTATTGGACAACATTGGGCTATGGTGTTCCTAATCTTTGTCTAGCTCGACAAATCGCATTAGGCACTTCGGATATTCAACAAGTAGATTATCGATTTGCTATTTATCCCAATCCAACACAAGGCGCATTTGATGTTAAATCTTTTGATCCTTCTATTCAGAAGTTTACCTATTCTATTTATACTACGGCTGGTAAATTAGTATATCAAAATAAAGAATGGAATGCACAACACTTTCATTCTGATGCTTTAAAAAATCAAGCAGCTGGAGAATATATTTTATTGATTTCTACAGCAACCAAAATGTATACTGCTAAATTAATGAAGCAGTAATCTGGTTAATTTCCACTGTATATTCTTGCATCCATTGGTTCAATTTTGTTTTGAAAATAGGGTCGGAAATATTGGAATCAAAATCTCCTTCTTGCATAATATTTTCTAATAATTTGTCTTGCGCCTTCTGGCTATTGATGGCAATGGAATATGGTGTATGTGAAAAGGAAACCATTTCATAAACAGAGTTGAACACATTCGGAAATAAAATCCCTAATTCCTTTTCAATTTTCTTTCTTTCTAGGAAGGCAGGTGATGCGATTTTGTCTCTCATTTCAATGAAATTATTTAGTGCCAAATCCGCAACCGCATCTCCATTTTGTTTTCTTGCTTTTTGGTAGGCTTCAAAAATGGTTTTCCAGTTTTTATCTTCGCTCGCATCTAGAATTTCAATAAATTGACAACAGTCTTCAAAGCCAGCATTCATGCCTTGTCCATAAAAAGGAACAATGGCATGTGCCGCATCGCCAATCAACATACTTTTATCTTTGTGCGTCCAAGGTTCACATTTAACAGTAACTAAGGATGAAGTAGGATTTTGTAAATAGTCTTCTATGAATGTTGGCATCAATGCAATGGCATCCGGAAATTGAGTAGTAAAGAAATCGGTAATTTCCTCTTTGGTTTTTAAAGAAGTAAAGGATGGATTGCCTTCGAAAGGAAAGAAAAGCGTACAGGTAAATGAGCCATCTATATTTGGAAGTGCAATAAGCATATAATTTTTTCTTGGCCAAATATGGAGTGCATTTTTCTCCATTAGAAAGGAGCTGTTTGGTCCTGCAGGAATATGTAATTCCTTATAGCCATGTTCAATATAAAATTGATTGTAATTATATCTGTCTTTTTTTGTGTATGCATTTCTAAGCGCAGAGAAAGCGCCATCGGAAGCAATAATTAATTCGTGGTTTTTATCGATGCTTACTTCTTTCGTTAAGGTATCTTCAATAGTTAAGGTGTTGGTGTCAATGTCAACGTCTAGAATTCGTTTATTGAAGATAAATTGAACCCCATTTTGTTCGGCAAGTTCAATTAATTTTTTATTTAACTCGCCTCTACTTACACTATAAATTGCTTCTTTGTTTTTACCGTAATATTGAAAAATGGTATTCCCTTCTACAGGGTGAATTTCTCTGCCAAACATAGGTATGGCAATCTCTTCTATCTCTTTTCGCAAGTCGGCTAATTCTAAACCAGCCCAGCCTCTTACGCTCATGGCTAAGTTGATGGATCTACCAGCGCTTACTGTTGTTTTGCGCATGTCGCCACGTCGCTCAATCACTGATACTTGGTAACCTCTTTTTTGTAATAAAATGGCAAGGAGTGAACCTACAAGACCAGCGCCTAATAAAGTAATATTTTGTTTCATGTTTAGTATTTTCTTTCTGTGGTATAATTGACTAATTTATACAAATAATCCCGTGTTTCGCTCGGTGGAAATTGGAATAATATGTCGAAGGCACGGTCTATAAATTCTTTCATTTTTTCTTCAGCATATTTTATGCCACCAAATTGGATTGCCGTATCAATGATGTATTGTACTTCATGTTTATTTTTAGTTGCATTTTTGAAAATAGAAATAATTTTATTCTTTGTTTTTTTATCACATTGTTGTAATGTGTATATCAAAGGTAAAGTCATTTTCTTCTCTTTGATGTCGTTGCCAGTTGGTTTTCCTATATCGGCTTTTCCATAATCAAACAAATCATCTTTAATTTGGAAAGCGATGCCAACATTTTCGCCGAAGTTTTTTAGCAATAGGGTTTTGTTCTCATCTTCACAAGTGGAATAGGCACCAGCAGCGCAAGCGGATGAAATTAAGGAAGCGGTTTTGCAAGTAATGATATTAAAATAAATGGCTTCGGTAATATCTAATCTTCTTGCTTTTTCAGCTTGGAGTAATTCGCCTTCACTCATTTCTTTTACTGCGTTTGCAATAATTTCTAAAACCCTAAAATCTTTATGGTTGAGGGAAAGCAGAAGTCCTTTTGACAGCAAATAATCGCCGACCAACACTGCGATTTTATTTTTCCAAAGTGCGTTGATGGAAAAAAAACCACGACGCTTGGATGAATCATCTACCACATCATCATGCACCAATGTTGCTGTATGTAAGAGTTCTATTAAGGAAGCGGCACGATATGTTTTTTCATTGATATTTCCACAAAGCTTTGCAGATAATAAAACGAACATCGGCCTAAGTTGTTTCCCTTTGGTGCGGACTATGTATTTCATAATTTTATCCAGTAGCGAAACATTACTTTCAACCGCTTTATTAAACGTCCTTTCGAACTCGATAAATTCTGATTTCAAATACTTTTTGATCTCATCCATGGTAATATTACAATGATAATCAACTATTGATTATTTTAAAAGAAAATTAATATAATTATTTCTTTTATAAAAAGATTCTATATTTACGAGCACAATTTTACAAAAAAAATGATTATGCCAAATACAAAGAATCTAATTAAATTAATGCTTATTATTTTATTAGGCTTCTCTACACATACTGTATTTGCACAAGAGGAATCAGCTGCTACAAAAGCTGTTCCAGTTCATACTAGTTTAGGTTATGATGTTACAGATACTAGTTTGATTCCACGTTCAAGAATGGATCAACAAAGAGATTTTCTGGCGAATCAATACGATTTTCCCGCGAAGCCTCGTAATCAGTGGGAGCTCGGAATAAATGTTGGTTCATTTACCATTTCAGGAGATGTTACTTCTAAGAATATGGTAAACGCGAAAAACCCAGGTCAATCTATTGGATTCGGCGTTCACTTACGCAAAGCTTGGGGGTATATTTTTTCTACTCGATTGCAATTTATGCATGGTGTTGCTTCTGGTTTTAATTGGCAATCCTCTGTAGGCTATTGGAATCATGATAATCCATGGACGCAAAAAGGTTATGGTGTAAATCCAGTTTTTTATAATTATAAAACCAATCTGGATGAGTTGTCTTTTCAGGTAATTGCTTCACTCAATAATGTGAAATTTCATAAGGCAAGAAGTAAATCAAATATTTATGCTATCGTTGGAATTGGCGGTGCTTTATATGCTTCTTGGGTAGATGCATTGAATTCTAAAAATGTCCCTTATAATTTTACTAATATTTTAAATAAAGAATACGCTTCTGATGGTTCTAGTGCGAAGAAGGCAAAAAATATTGATTTGAAAAATTTGTTTGATGGTACTTACGAAACTAGAGCAGAAAGAAGTGAAAATGCATCATGGCTTAGTAACAACAAAACACTTCGATTCGTTTTTACCACTGGTTTAGGTATTCAATGTAAATTAGGTAAAAAAGTATCTTTATCTTTTGAAGATAAATTTACAATGGCTAATGATGATTTGTTGGATGGTCAAAGATGGCAAGAGTTTCCATTACCTACATACGGAGGTTCCGCGATGAGCAGCAATAATGATTCCTATAATTATTTGTCGGTTGGATTGAATATTCCAGTTGGTAGAAAAGCTGTGGCGCCATTGTGGTGGATGAACCCATTGGATTATGGATACGGAGAATTACATCACGGACATGGGACAGGAGATTGCGATGCAGATGCGGATGCTGATGGTGTTTCAGATTGTTTTGATAGATGCCCAGATACACCAAACGGTGTTGGATGCGACACACATGGTTGCCCAATTGATACAGATGGTGATGGCGTTCCTGACTTTAAAGATAAACAATTAATCACACCAACAGAGTGTCAACCAACAGATGCAGATGGTGTTGGTACTTGCCCTGATCCAGAATGTTGTAAAGGTGGTGGCCAAGGTAGTGTGCGTTCAATGCAAGGATGTGGTGGTATTGCAGGTGGTAGCTTTGGATTCCAAGCTAGCACAACAAAATTGTCTACAGCTATCATCTCATCATTGTCAAGATTGTCTGTTTCTATGAGAAGTAATCCTAATTGTAAAGTGGTGATGATGGGGAATGGTAATGCTAGTAAAATGGAACAACAACGTTCATGGGATCGTGTAAGTTCAATCATTAATTTTATGGTTGACAAGCAAGGGATCGACAGAGAAAGATTCATTTTCCAGTACGGTCAAAATGGTAATCCGAATGCAGTTGATTTTCGTTCAGCTGGGGAAAATGAAGAAGGTCCTTCAAACATGCCACCTCCATTCATGAATTTAAGATCTAGAGATCAAAGCAAATAATACTCAAAAGTTAAATAGCGCCTTCTATACAGAAGGCGTTTTTTTTTTTGAAAAAAAATATACTCCAATTAGATTTTTTGTATCCATGAAAAGTAGAAAAAATCATATTCGGCACCTTAAAGTTTAGCTTTCAATGTATGGGATGTATAGGAAGTTGAATAGAGATAAGTGTGAATAGTGTAATAATTAGAAATAATTTTAAATATACATTTTTTTGCTTTTTAATATTTATGATTCTATATTTGCGTGATATTATAGGAAATCTTATAAAATTCAATAAAAAAATTAATTTATGTCAAGAAAAATGAACTTATTTTTAGCAGGGGTTGTTGCTCTGTTTGCCACTGGAAGTCTCCATGCACAAGAAACCACCACAACAATGTATAGAGGCGGTGGATACGATTTCGCAGATACATCATTGATACCTGCAAAAAGAATTCCTCAACAAAGAGATTTCTTAAACAGTCAATATGATTTTCCTTCTAAGCCAAGAAACCAATGGGAGATTGGCTTGACAGCAGGTTTACTAAATATTTCAGGAGATGTTAGATCTAAATCAATTTTTAATCAACCAATAAAAGCTGCAAACACGCTTGCTTGGGGTTTACACGTTAGAAAAGCTTGGGGATATGTAATATCAACAAGATTCCAATATTTACATGGAAATGCATCTGGATATAATTACCAAAAATCTGATGGATATTGGGGACATAGCGGCAATCCATACAATACAGTTGGTGGAGGTTATACTGAAAATGTAAATTACAGTTACAAAACTAGTGTATCTGAATTTTCATTACAAGTTGTTGCTGCTCTAAACAATTTGAAATTTCATAAAGCAAGAAATAAAGTAAGTTATTATGCCTTAGCTGGTGTTGGTGGCTTATTGTACAATTGTAAAGTAGATGCTCTTGATGCTGCAGGTGCTAAATACAAATTTAGTTCTATAAATACAGTACCTACTTCAGGTCACATTTACGAAGATCGTAAAACAATTAATAAAGCATTGAAAGATATGTTTGACGGAGAGTATGAAACTCCAGCTGAAAGACATGACAATCGTCCTTGGTCTGGTGATAATACTTATCGCACCATCTTCACTATGGGTGGAGGTATGCAATTTAGATTAGGTAAGAGATTGTCTTTACAAATAGAAGACAAAATTACTTTGACTAATGATGATTTAATTGATGGACAAATGTGGCAAGAACAACCAGCTACAACTGGTGGTAAAACTACTTCATCAATGACTAGTGATTTTGATAATTATAATTATTTCTCAGTAGGTCTTAATGTACACTTAGGTGGTAAATCAGTAGATCCATTATGGTGGATGAATCCATTAGATTATGGATATAATGAAATGAAACGCCCTCGTACTGCGCCAACTAGCAAATGTGATTTAGATGCTGATAATGATGGTATTTCTGATTGTTTCGATCATTGCCCTAACACACCAGGTGGTGTAAGTGTTGATTCTCATGGTTGTCCATTCGATACAGATGGTGATGGTGTACCTGATTACAAAGACAAACAATTAATTACGCCAACTGAGTGTCAACCTAGTGATGCTGATGGTGTAGGTAAATGCCCTGAACCAGAATGTTGCAAAAATAGAGCTCCAGTGAAAGAAGAAACTTGCGGTGGTATTGCTTCTGGTAGTGTTGCCTTCACAGTAGGTGTAAGCAAATTAAGCACTAACGCAATGTCTCAATTAAATGGCTTAGCTGCATCTATGAAAAATAGTCCAAACTGCAAAGCGGTGATTACTGGTAATGGTAGCGGTAATAAAGTTGAACAACAAAGATCATGGGAAAGAGCAAATTCAGTTATTAATTTCATGGTTGAAAAACAAGGAATTGATCGTGAAAGATTTATTTTCCAATACAGTGGTATGGGTGATTCTAATTCAGTAGATTTCAGATCTGCAGCACCTGGCGAAGAAGGACCTTCAACAAAGGCTCCACCATTCCCAAATTTAAATAAAAAATAATTTTAAGTAATTATATTAAAAGGGCTATCACAATTGTGATAGCCCTTTTTTCATTATTAGAAATGGTGATTTTAATCAACCTACTTGTCATATTAACATTTTAAGACCGTTGCAAGGTAATTTTGTCTGAAAGTGTTTCTATCATTGAGTTTGGCGTGATTTTTGATATA
>CAMDVD010000071.1 GCA_945878115.1 Chitinophaga pinensis
AAACGAAGCCGAATCAAAAAAGAACCACCGAAAAAAATCGGAAAACTAAAACGACACCCCCATATTTTACCTAGGCTGCAATTTTGATTGATTACAATACAACCAATCAAGTAATCTGGTGAATTTTAATTTATCTCGGACAACAATAAATATAAATAACAAATCAAATCGTAAGCAACAACTTATCCAATTCGGTTTCCATGTTTTTAAAGGTCGGTAAATATTCATTCTCCACATTCTTCACTACCGATTTATAATAATTAATTCCTTCAACTAAATTATTGGTAAACTTATTCCAGTACATATCTTTTGCCGCGCTTCCATTCAATTTTTCTGCATGCAAATAATCGATATACAATTTTAACTCATTGACAAAAAGATTCGGACGCCATAATGAATTTAAAATATTGGCACGACCATAAATATGATCTATCATTTGACGAAGAGAAAAAACACCCGAAAAATATTTTAAATTAGGCCCCGGACAAATACTAACGGCATCCAACTTCTTGGGTAAAAGATTTTTTAAATAAGCAGGCGATGACAATCCTTCACAAAGACATTCTTTTTCTAAAACGGCTTTGGCTTTCCTTTGATAATCTTCTTCATCTACTGCGCTTTCTTTGAGTTGCACCAACTTCAATGTTTGGTACTTGGTAGAGGCAGTGCAAATCGGTGTATCTGTAAATTCCGTATTTAGTTGCAAGTACTTTTTCGTGCATGGACTTCCTGCTTTTCCATTCTCTATTCTTTCTTGAATCAAGTGAAGGGAAGAGCTTTTTGAAAAATTATTAAATGGAACACCCAATGGTGAGGAATGACTTAAAAAATAATTCTCTGGCGAAGCTTCAGATAAATCTTTCAATGTGTTGCGATCCACATTGGTTGTTTCCGGAACCAATAAAAATGGACTTCCCCATCCTACACTATCTAATGCAAAATAAGACCGTAAGAAATTTGTTTCTTCTGCAGTGCCTACGCCTCCTTGCGCCGTAATGCGCATATAAGGTTTTGTATTCGGAACCGATTTATGATTTGTTCGCAGCGCATCCACATACATAGCATACAACTCATTGTATAAATCCTCTCTCTTATTTTTGAATTCTTCTAGTATTGGCCCCATCAATAAACCTTCTGTTGCAAATGCATGACCACCACAATTTAAGCCCGATTCAATCCGAAACTCCGAAACCCAAATCCCTTTTTTCGCTAAAAATTTTCCTTGTATTTGTGCTGAACGAAAATCACTCACCTTAATCACTATCTTCTTCTTCATGTCCTCCCCATCCTTCGAATAGAAATCTTCAAACTCGCTTAAGTAACTATACAATCTTGGATTAATACCAGCAGATAAAATTAAGGAAGAACTTAAATCGCTATTGGCATAACCCCTCAAACAAGTTAAGGCATCGGAGTATTGGCTCGGCATTACATTCCCCTCTTTATCATAATTAAATTTATCAACTTTGGTCATGATATTCACATCAATACTTCCTGCTACCATATTAGCCTTTAGATATTGAATAGCCAGTTCTTTTTCCTCACCAACTAAAGAAGCAACTTGAAGATATTTCTTCTTCAAATCAGAATCATCCGGAAGATATTCAAAGTACAAATCAAAATTGGAATGGGTGCCGTAATCGTACTTTCGATTATTTTCCATTTGTTGATCAACTACCTGTTTTAAGGTATTCAAATAAGCTGTAATCCTTTTTGCTACATAATCTTCCGTAGAGGATGGTATTTTAAAAAAGCCAATCCCATTTTGCTTGCATATTAATTCACGCATAGTTTCTAACATCTCATGCTCAATGATAGATACAACAGAGTTAATACCATATTGCGCTACTTTTATTGGGGTATCAATGGTAAAGGCTAAGCCCATTACCGGGATATGAAAATGATGTGGTGATTTTATTTCTGTATTCATTTGTTTGTTTTAGTCGATGAGGTCTAATTTAGCAGTAAAGTGTCTAAGCAATAATTCTTCTTCTATGATCTGAAGTCCTTTGATGGACTGTCTATTTTTAAAAACATGAATGACCACCTCCGCCACATAATCGATATGGCTTTGGGTATACACTCTTCTTGGAATAGCCAATCGAACCAACTCCAATGGTGCAGGAATAAGTTTTCCATGATCATCATATTTGCCAAACATAAATGAACCAATTTCTACACCCCTTACGCCACCTTCTGCATACAAGGCACATACAAGAGCTTGTCCAGGATATTCGTGTGATGGGATATGCAGCAAAAATTCCTTCGCATCCAAGTACACAGCATGTCCGCCAGCAGGTAGCATCACAGGTACGCCGGCTTCAACCAATTTCTTGGTCAAATATTCCATGCTGGTAATTCGATAATACAAATAACTTTCTTCCATCACTTCATACAAACCAATGGCAATGGCTTCTAGATCTCTACCCGCTAATCCTCCATAAGTTGGAAAGCCTTCCGTAATGACCAATAAATTTCTGCAGGCTTGTGCTAGATCATTGGTGCGTAATGCCAAGAAGCCACCAATGTTAGCAAAGGCATCTTTCTTTGCACTCATGGTACAACCATCTGCATACGAGAACATTTCGTTGGCAATTTCCTGAATCGATTTATCCTTAAATTCTTCTTCTCTTATTTTGATAAAGTAGGCATTCTCTGCAAAGCGACAAGCATCAATGAAAAATAAAATATTATGCTCCACACAAACTTGTTTTACCTCTCGAATATTTTGCATACTTACCGGCTGACCACCACCACTATTATTCGTAACCGTCATGATGACCATGGCTAGATTTTTAGCGCCATGCTCTGCAATTATTTTTCTCAAGGCCACCACATCCATATTGCCTTTGAATGGCGCAGGTATATGCGGATACTTTCCTTCTTCACAAACCAAATCAATGCCAATGGCGCCCGAATATTCTATATTGGCTCTGGTGGTATCAAATAAAGTATTACTGATAAAAACCTTACCAGGTCCACCTGTAATACTAAACAATATTTTTTCTGCCGCACGACCTTGGTGCGTAGGAATCACAACCGACATACCCGTAATATCTTGCACTGCACTTTCGAATCGAAAAAAACTTGGACTACCTGCATAAGATTCATCACCTTGCATAATGCCTGCCCATTGGTTACTACTCATGGCACTAGTACCACTATCTGTCAACAAATCAATCAATACATCTTTTGATTTCAATAAAAAAGCATTGTAATGCGCTTCTTTAATCCGTTGCAATCGTTGTTCTTTTGTGTTGAAATAAATAGGTTCAACAACTTTTATTTTAAAGGGCTCTATAATGGTATTCATGTAAAAATTTTAAATTAATGCCGCCATAAGGTTGCATATAAATAGTAATGGGTGAATAAATCGAAGCAATAGGTTCAAGAATAAATGGCGCGGATAGGATACAGTTCTTCACCCTAAGAATGTAAAAGGAGGTATCGATATTTATAAAGTTCCTCTTCGTTCTTGTTCTGCTTCAATGCTTTCAAAAAGGGCTTGGAAATTTCCTTTGCCAAAAGATTTTGCACCTTTACGTTGTATGATTTCGAAGAATAAAGTTGGGCGATCTTCTACTGGTTTAGTGAAGATTTGTAAGAGATATCCTTCTTCATCCCGATCCACCATAATGCCTAGGGATTTAAGAATTGACATATCTTCTGCAATAGTGCCAACTCGCTCTGCAACGGTGTCGTAGTAAGTGCCAGGGACATGCAAAAATTCCACACCAGATTTTCTCATTTCAGAAATAGTGAATACAATATCATCTGTTGCAACCGCGATATGTTGACATCCTGCTCCACCATAAAAATCTAAATATTCTTCTACTTGAGATTTTTTCAAACCCTTCGCTGGTTCATTGATTGGAAACTTTATTCTGCCATTTCCATTGGTCATTACCTTGCTCATTAAGGCAGTGAATTGTGTAGAAATATCTTTATCATCAAACGTTACTAGATTGACAAAGCCCATCACATTGCCATAAAAATCAGACCATTTATTCATAGCGCCCAACTCTACATTACCCACCATATGATCAATATATTTTAATCCTTTGGTACCAGGATTGTATTCACTTTCCCATTTTTCAAAACCCGGCATAAAAACACCTTTGTAATTTTTACGTTCTACAAATGTGTGAATGGTTTCACCGTATGTTTTGATAGAGGCTTTCACGACTTCCCCATTGTCATCTGTAAATACCGTGGGCTCCATCACTACTTCTGCACCACGTTTGGTTGTTTCTTCAAATGCCTTACGTGCATCATCTACCCAAAGTGCTATCACTTTCACACCATCCCCATGACGACGAATATGGTCCGAAATTTCACTCTCCGGATTGAATGGAGTGGTCAACACCAAACGAATTTTATCTTGTTGCACAACATAGGAACAATATTCTTTGTTGCCTGTTTCCAAACCACAATAGGCTAAGGATTCAAACCCAAATGCTGTTTTATAAAAGTGTGCTGCTTGTTTGGCATTGCCCACATACAATTCCACAAAATCCGTCCCATTAATTGGCAAAAAATCTTGTGCTTCTGTAAATATTTTTTCTAATCCGTAATTGAAATTTTCTACTGCTGTTAAATTTGTATTTGACATGATATTTAATTTATAAGGTTTTACATACTTTCTTCTAACCAAGATTTGAAATAATCTTTCACTTCAATTTTCATGGCTTCTTCTGTAATCATAACAGGTGCAAAAGGATCTATCATCACCGCAAGTTCATGGGTTTCTTTTTTACCAATACTTCTTTCAATCGCACCTGGATGTGGACCGTGTGGAATGCCACCTGGGTGCAAAGTGATTTGTCCTTTTTGGATATTATTTCTACTCATAAAATCCCCATCCACATAATACAATAATTCATCACTATCAATATTGCTATGGTGGTAAGGTGCTGGAATGGCATCTGGATGATAGTCATACAAACGAGGAACAAAAGAACAAATAACAAAATTCGCATTCTCAAAGGTTTGATGAATCGGCGGTGGCATATGGATACGACCGGTGATTGGTTCAAAATTAAAAATGGAAAAAATATAAGGATAATGATAACCATCCCAACCTGCTACATCGAATGGATGATTTGCATATTGATACGGAAACATCATTCCTTTTTTCTTAATGAAAATATCAAATTCTCCTTGCTCGTCATGCGTTTGCAAATTGCTTGGACGAACAATATCTCTTTCACAAAAAGGCGAATGTTCCAACAACTGACCAAATTGATTTCTGTATCTACTAGGTGTAAAAATGGGTGTAAAACTTTCTACATACAATAATTTATTCTTCTCTGTTTCAAAATGAATTTGATAAACTGTTCCCCTTGGAATAATGATATAATCACCATATTTGAAATTCAATTCGCCATACATAGTATATACCGTTCCATTTCCTTCATGCACAAATATCATTTCATCCGCATCTGCATTTTTATAAAAGTAAGGCGTGCTTTCCATGGGTGCTGCCAAACCTATATGCATGCCTGCATTCACGAATAAAGTTTTTCTACTTTTTAAATAATCTTTTTCTGGTTGAATATCGAAGCCTTGAAAGCTCATACAATCCAATCCATTATCGACTGCGACTTTGGGCACAACAGAATATGCTTTGTCTTTTTGTTTAACTCTTGTTGGTGGGTATAAATGATAAACCAAGGAAGACATACCAGCAAAGCCTTGCGTTCCCACAAGTTCTTCTTGATATAAATTGCCATTTGGCTGACGACTTACGGTATGTCGTTTATTCGGTATATTTCCAAGTGTATGGTAGATTGGCATAAAGTGTAAGTTTGTTTTATTGTACTTCTATTATTTTTTCAGTGCTTAGTTCTAGTTTTTTTACTGCATCCATTCCACCAACGACATCCACAAAATGATGGATATTATTTCTCTTTAAAATGCTAGCAGCTATCATACTTCGGTAACCTCCAGCACATACTATTTGGAAAGGATTTGAGCTAGGAATTTTGTCCAATTTCGCTTCGATACGTTGCAATGGAATAGAGAGGCTGTTCGGAACATGGTAAGATTCAAATTCCGCATAACTGCGCACATCTATAATAGTTTCCGTACCTAATTGTATTTTTTCCATGAGTTGCTCTGCACTTATTCTATCAACAGATGAGCTTGGTTTATGATCCTCTTGCCATGCTGCAAATCCACCTTCTACATACCCCAATACATGATCAAATCCAATGCGTGCCAATCGGGTGATACTTTCTTTTTCTTTTCCAATTTCTGTTACCAACAAAACTTCTTGATCTACATGTTTAATCAACTCACCTGCCCATTGCGCAAAATTTCCATTCAATCCGATATGTAAACTATTTGGGATAAACCCTTTTGCAAACTCTTCGGAGCTTCTTGTATCCACAATAAGAATTTGTTTTTCATTTCTTATCGCTTCAAATTCTTGCACAGACAAAGGATGATTATTTCTAACCATCAAATCATTGTAGTCTATATAACCATTGATATTCATCAAAACATTATCTGGAAAATAGGCAGGCGCTTTACTTAATCCTGTCAATATTAATCTAGTAAATTCTGCTTCTGTGAGTGAAGGATTTAAGGCATAGTTTACTTTTTTCTGATGCCCCAATGTATCAATCGTTTCTTTACTCATGTTTTTGCCACAAGCACTACCAGCACCGTGATTAGGATAGATGATGATATCATCTTGTAAAGGCATTATTTTGTCGCGTAAAGAATGATAAAGCAAACTAGCTAACTTTTCTGGTGTTCGTTCTGAGTTCAAAAGTTGCACTAGATCTGGTCGTCCTACATCTCCAATAAACAAGGTATCGCCTGTAATCAAACCAGTTTCTTTACCCTCTTCATCTATCAATAAATAAACCGTACTTTCCATGGTATGCCCAGGGGTATGTATCGCTTTAATCATGGCTTTACCAAGTTGAAAACATTGACCATCTGTTGCAATGATGGCATCGAACTTAGGTGCTGCACCAGGCCCATATACGATAGAAGCCCCAGTGTGTTTTGCCAAATCCAAATGTCCACTTACAAAGTCTGCATGGAAGTGCGTTTCAAAAACATACTTGATTTGGGTGTTATTTTTTTTTGCTAATTCAAGATACATATCCGTATCACGAAGCGGATCAAAAATAGCAGATTTCCCATCACTCTCTACAAAATAAGCAGCGTGCGCGAGGCAATTGGTATACAGTTGTTCAATTTTCATATTCTTTAATTAATGACATTTAAAATAATCAAATGGTTCCTTGCAGTCGTCGCAACTATATAGTGCTTTGCAGGCAGTGGAACCAAATTGAGAAATAATATGTGTATGGTTTGAATTACATCTTGGACAATTCACCGAAACATCTGTTGGCTTTAACCAATTGCTGCAAGACGAATGGGTTGGTGCTGCGATACCAAATTTTCTTAATTTTTCTTTGGTCGTGTCTGTCATCCAATCGGTAGTCCACGCAGGTGAGTATACCAATTTCACAGAAGGATTTTCAATTCCATTTGTTTTCAAAACGGACAGGATATCATCCTCGATGATACCCATAGCAGGACAACCAGTATAGGTTGGTGTAAGGATAACTTCGCATGCATGATAAGAAACAATCACGTCTCTTAGCATACCCATTTCTGCAATAGTAACCACTGGTATTTCAGGGTCAACTATCGTGGACAATAAATCAAAAATACGCTCCTTCGTATGTGCTGTAGTAGTTACCATTTTGCGTCAGGATAAGCTCTTTGTAAATATTGCATCTCTGAAAGAATATGCCCCAAGTTTTCAGTGTGTATTCCTTTACAACTTCCTGTTTGCATATAATCCACAGTAGGAATGCGGATAGAAGACTCTTGTAAAATAGGCATGATTAAATTGATCCAATTGGATTTCACTTCTTGCAAATTGTTTGAAATACCTTCTTGCAATAAAATATTTTCAACCTCATTCATCTCGAACAATTCGCCAGTATACATCCACAAATCTTGAATGGCATGTTGATAGCGACGGTGACTTTCTTCTGTGCCTTTACCCAAGCGATAAGACCAATCACGTGCATGCACAAAATGATATCGAGATTCTTTTAATGCTTTCGCCGCAATGCCAGCAATGGTTTCATCTTTTGAATTACTCAAATCAGTGAATACTAAAACATCAAAGCATGAAATAATTAATTGCTTAGCAACTGTGTATGCAAAATCACCAATTGGCAATTCTGTAATGAGATGATTATAGAATTCGCGTTCACTTCGTTTGTAAGCTAAATCATCTTCCGTTTTTCCTTTACCATGGATTGCAGCAGCATATTTTAAAAATGCTTGTGCTCGACCTATATTATCTAATGCAATATTGGTCATCGCCAAATCCTCTTCTAAAAAAGGTCCGCGACTACACCATTCTGCTAAACGATGTCCGTTGAGTAAGGCGTTATCGCCCAATCGTAGTAAATAAATATAAAGTGCTTCTTGATTTGTCATGGTACTTAATGTATTAAATTTGTTTTGCGCCTTCTGGCATGACATAAAATGTTGGGTGACGATAAATTTTATCATCTGCAGGATCAAATAGCATATCTGCTTCTTCTGCCTTTGATGCCGTCACAAATTGGGAAGGGATTACCCAAATGCTACTACCTTCATTGCGACGTGTATAAATATCTCTTGCATTTTGCAGAGCCATCGCCGAATCAGAAGCATGTACGCTTCCACAATGGGTATGATCGCCACCTGATTTTTTTTGAATAAATACTTCCCAAAGCGCTAATTGTGTGTCCATTTTTATTTAGTTTTTACTTGTTAGTAGTTAGTAGTTAGATATGAGTAGTTAGTAGCTAGAATTTGGAATTAGTTTCTGCATATGCGGCTGCGGCTTCTCTCACCCAAGCGCCATCAGCATGGTATTTTTTATGATGATCCAAACGCTGTTTATTGCAAGGGCCATTACCATTAATCACGCGTTTAAATTCATCCCAATTGATTTCACCATGGTCATAGCCTTGTTTGTCTTCGTTCCATTTTAATTGATCATCCGGAATGGTCAAGCCAATTACTTCCGCTTGTTGAACGGTTTTGTCTATGAATTTTTGACGCAACTCATCATTGCTTTTTAGTTTTATTTTCCATTCAAATGCTTTACCTGAATGTGGACTATCTGAGTCATGTGGTCCGAACATCATCAGTGAAGGCCACCACCAACGGTTCATCGCGTCTTGTGCCATCTCACGTTGCACTTTCGTTCCGCTCATCATCGTTGCCATTATTTCATAACCTTGTCGTTGATGAAAACTTTCTTCTTTACAAATCCTTACCATGGCTCTTGCATAAGGACCAAACGAGGTTCGTTGCAACGACACTTGATTTACGATCGCAGCGCCATCTACCAACCAACCAATAGCTCCAATATCCGCCCATGACAAGGATGGATAATTGAAAATATTAGAATATTTTGCTTTGCCTTCATGCAATTGCTCTATTAATTCATCGCGCGAAATGCCTAAAGTTTCACAAGCACTATATAAGTACAAACCATGTCCACCTTCATCTTGAATTTTGGCCAATAAAATTTGTTTTGCTCTCAAACTTGGTGCACGAGAAATCCAATTCCCTTCTGGTTGCATACCAATAACTTCAGAATGTGCATGTTGTGAAATTTGACGAATCAAATGTTTTCGATAATCATCAGGCATCACATCTTTTGGTTCGATATTGAAATCCTTGTCCAATTTTTCTTGAAAAGAATTAAATGCTAATGTTGTGTTCATACATGAATTATTTACACAACGAAATTAGAATGAGGTGGTATGCAAAAATGTGACGGGAATCACAAATCCATTATTGCATTACCAAAATCAAAATAACTATTTCGCTAAAACAATGATCAGTAAAGGGTTTGCAGAAAATAAATAAAAACCAGTAACCCATCATTCATGATAAAAATCATAAATTAAAAAGAAGAAAATCAAGAACGACTTTTTAATTTTTGTTCATCCAGAATTTTAATTTTCTTGCCCACCAATTCTATAATGCCTTTGTCTTGCAATTCATATAAAAGCCTCGTTGCAGTTTCGCGAGTTGTACTAGCAATATTGGCAAGCTCTTCTCGTTTCACAATCAAATTAATCGTTACTCCATCCGCTTCCAATCCATAATTTCTTTTCAAAGTTAAAAGCCCCTGAGCAATTCTATCTCGAACAGGACGCTGTGCAGTATCTGTAATTTTTCGTTCCGCTTCTTTTAATTCATCCGATAAAAGATGTGCAATTTTCAAAGCAAGTTTAGCGCTCTTTTCAACCATATTGTAAAAAGGAATTTTCGAAATAAAACACACGGTAGAATCTTCCATAGCAACAGCTGAACACGAATAAGTATCTTCACCCAAAATAGCACGATGCCCCATAATATTTCCATCATGAATCAAATGAACAATTTGATCTTTCCCATCTAAGCCTGTTTGTGAAACTTTTATCTTCCCTGACTGAACACAAAAAATACCCCTTGGATAGGCGCCTTCATTAAATAAAGTCTCTCCTTTTTTATACAATTGGCAAGAACTAATTTCTTCAATATTTTTTATTTCTTCGGGATTCAAGTCGTTGAAAATAGAAATAGCTCTTGCGCTACAAGTTAAGCATTTGGGCTGTATTTCTTTTTCTAGTTCTTGCATTTAACTTCAAAAATAAATGATTATTCGTTTAAAAAAATCAAAAATAAATGACCTGAAATCCTGGCCCATAAAATCTGTTCTCACTGCGTGTTTAAGGTTGTACTACAACTGAGGCTTTGTGATAAATAGAACCACAGATAAATTTGATTGCCTAACCAAGATGAATAAAGTCTATTTGTGCTTTTTAAATTCATACAATTGGTTGCCTATTTCCCAAAATATTTTAATGCTTAATTTGTCAATAATTCTGTATTAGATTTGTGCAATGCTAATGGTAATTTATTCCAAAACTGTCGTTGGTTTATATTTTACAAGACAAACCAAATCACTAAATAAACAGACTACATGAGAATCAAAATATTTGCATCCATCCTTTTGATGGGACTTGCAATTGGGTCGGCTTACGCCCAAAATGTAAACAAACCAAAACTGGATAGCTTGTTAGACAGACTTGATCAAAAGAATAAAGCGATGGGTAGTTTAAGCATCTCCAAAAATGGAACTACGTTGTACAGAAGAGCCATTGGATACAGTTTCATTTCAGGTAAGGATAAAATTACCGCAACCGAAGAAACAAAGTATCGGATTGGTTCAATCTCAAAAATGTTTACTGCAACCATGATTTTTCAACTTATTGAAGAAGGGAAATTAAACCTTACAACAACAGTAGATAAATTTTTTTCGAAACTTCCAAACGCAAACAAAATTACAATCAGCAACTTACTTAACCACAGAAGTGGATTACACAATTTTACTGACGACCCAGACTATATGACTTGGATGACACAAGCGAAAACACAAGACGAAATGCTTACCATCATTTCTAAAAACAAAGTTGATTTTCTGCCCAATGAAAAAGCATCTTATAGCAATTCAAATTATGTTGTTTTAGGGTACATTATTGAAAAGATTTCTAAGCAACCCTATTCAAAAAATCTACACGAAAGAATTACGTCCAAGATTGAACTTTCAGACACATACTTTGGAGGAAAAACCAATACGGACAATAAGGAAAGTTTTTCATATCGGTTAGAAACTGACTGGCAACAAGAACCAGAGACCGATATGAGCATACCTGGTGGAGCAGGTTCCATTGTATCAACCCCTAACGACTTGACTAAATTTATTGAAGCCTTATTTGCGCTTAAATTAGTTTCAAAAAATAGTCTAACTCAAATGAAAACTATAACTGATGGTTATGGAATGGGAATGTTTCAAATACCCTTCTACACAAAAAAAGCCTATGGCCACAATGGCGGTATAGATGGCTTTGCATCCAATTTGTGTTATTTTCCTGAAGACAGTTTAACGGTAGCATATTGTACAAACGGACAGGTATACCCATCAAACGACATTCTAATTGGCGTATTAAGCATTTGCTTTAACAAGGAGTATCTAATCCCTATATTCAACACCATATCTTTAAAAACAGAAGACTTGGACAAATATTGTGGTATCTACTCAAGTAAGCAAATTCCATTAAAAATTACAATAACAAAAGACAATGTAACGCTTCTTGCGCAAGCCACAGGACAATCTTCATTTCCTCTTGAATCGACAGAAAAGGACAAATTTAAATTTGAGCAAGCTGGAGTTGAAATAGAATTTAATACAGATAAAAACGAACTGACTTTAAAACAAGGAGGAGGAATTTTTTTATTCACGAAAGACAAATAACTGTACAAGGAAAAAAGTACGCTCTCCGAACCATGTGCATAAACCGGGCAAACTGACCACCCATGACCGGTGGCAATTGACCACCTATAATTGCTGGCAGAGGGTAATGATTTTGATGACATTTTTTTACGGTAAGGCGAAGTTAATTTTTTAATTGTTATTAATAGTTTTCTTTCTGTATAC
>CAMDVD010000072.1 GCA_945878115.1 Chitinophaga pinensis
AAAATTGGATAGATATAAGAGGATTATAGGGGCGGTTTATGTTGGTACAAAAAATATTAATTTGCAGATGGTTCAAAACGGTTTTGCCTGGCATTTTAAAAAGTATTCGCAAGACATTAGGTTTGCTCAAGCAGAGCGGTCCGCAAAAGCTTTATCCATAGGGCTTTGGAGCCAAGCTAATCCAATTGCTCCTTGGGAATATCGTAGGAGAGGCAAATAAAGTAGAGAATAGGTTATGCCTAATTTACTCACATTGCCAACAAATATGGAATAATGCTTGAACAATTCAATTAAAAATATATTTTTGCATTCTAAATAAAAAAATATGTCAGAAATAGCAGCTCGAGTTAAAAAAATTATCGTTGATAAATTAGGTGTAGACGAAGCAGAAGTAGTTAATGAAGCAAGTTTCACCAATGATTTAGGTGCGGATTCATTAGATACAGTTGAGTTAATTATGGAATTTGAAAAAGAATTTAATATTTCTATTCCAGACGAACAAGCAGAAACAATTGCCACTGTAGGTCAGGCGGTTTCCTATTTAGAAGAATACGCTAAATAAATCAACTCCGTACTCTTTTCAGCATGGAATTAAAGCGAGTAGTCGTTACAGGTCTTGGTGCACTCACACCCATTGGGAATTCAGTTCAAGAATATTGGAATGGGTTGATGAATGGCGTGTCAGGTGCTGATTTTATTACATTATTCGATGCGGATAAATTTAAAACTAGGTTCGCTTGTGAAGTAAAGAATTTCAATCCAGAAGATTTCATGGATAGAAAAGAAGCAAGAAAAATAGACCGTTTTTCTCAGCTAGCAATTATAAGCAGTGATCAAGCAATTTTAGATGCTAATCTTCATGATGATGTAAGCTTAAATAAAGATAGAATTGGTGTTATATGGGCATCAGGGATTGGCGGTATAGGTACTTTCTATGAAGAAATGAAGAATTTTTTCAGCGGAGACGGAACACCTAGATTTAATCCCTTTTTCATCCCCAAAATGATATCCGATATTGCCGCTGGACATATTTCCATGAAGTATGGTTTTCGTGGTCCCAATTATTGCACAGTAAGCGCATGTGCATCTTCATCCCATGCACTCATTGATGCCTCTCATTTTATTCGTTTAGGCAAAGCCGATGTGATAGTTTGTGGAGGATCAGAAGCCGCAATAACTCCCCCAGGAGTTGGTGGTTTTAATGCCATGAAAGCACTCAGCGAAAATAATGAAAATGCCAAAACTGCTTCTCGACCTTTTGATAAAGATCGAGATGGTTTTGTACTTGGCGAAGGTGGTGGTGCTATTGTATTGGAAGAATATGAACATGCTAAAAGGCGAGGCGCTAAAATATATGCCGAATTGGTAGGTTCTGCTTGTAGTGCCGATGCTCACCATATCACAGCCCCACATCCTGAAGGGTTGGGTGTCATTCTTGTGATGAACAATGCATTAAATGATGCACAAATGAAACCAGAAGAAGTGGATTATATTAATGTTCATGGCACTTCTACTCCTTTAGGTGATATTGCAGAAGTAACCGCTATTCAAAAAGTATTTGCGGAACATGCCTACAAATTAAATATTAGTTCAACCAAATCCATGACTGGTCATTTATTGGGTGCAGCTGGTGCAATAGAGTCCATTGCATCTATTTTAGCAGTACAAAATGATATGGTGCCGCCAACTATCAATCACTTTACGGATGATGATTTATTGGATCCTAAATTGAATTTTACATTTCATCACGCACAAGCTAGGAAAGTCAATGTTGCATTAAGTAATACATTCGGTTTTGGCGGACACAATGCAAGTGTAATCTTTAAAAAGATAGACTAATCTTTTTGCCTTTTAGTGGCTTCTTGCTGTAAGTTTAGTTTTCATTTTTTTTATCCATGCATACCAAATAGAATCTATTTTAGAAATAGATAAATATTTAATTTCATCACCAGAAAAGTTTTGAAAAAAACGATTGACATTAGGCAGCATGCTACCTTCGAAATCAAAGAATAATTTTCCCATTTCCATGCTTTTTTGAATGGCATGCCACATCAAATAGCTCATAGCCCCACTACCATAAAAGTTTGCATCCGTACCTCCTGCTAAATAATATGCTTTATCGGCATCGTAGACCAATAGCAAAGCAGCATGTATATTTCCAACATCATCTTTACAAAAATAGATTTGCCCAGCATTATTTTTTTTGCAAAACTTCCAAACTCTTTCAAAATCAGAAAATTTGAAGGCAGGTTTAATATGTTGTTTGAGAAATGTCTTTTCGTACAAAGAATAAAATAAAGTGATATCATCACTCTCCACATGAACTAAATTCTTGGTTGCCTTTTTTATTTGGCGTTGTAATGCGGGCTTTAGTTTTTTATAAACGTCGTCTACATTTGTTAAGGAAAGTAAGTTGGTAATTTTTTCTGTAATTACCCAAGAAGGATTTGCAAGGTCTAAGCCATTTTCAGGGAATAAATCTATTTGTAATATTTGACTAGTTGGGATTGCTTCTTTCCATTTTTGAACTAGAATATGTTGGATTTCTAATGGAGTTTGTGTATCACTGAAAATGTAACCAGAATAAGGCGTTAATCGTGGGTTGCGTATGAATCGAATGCTCCATTTTTTTTCAATGCAATAAGGAAAATAAAGGGTATACCCTTCATGCGAAACCATCAATACATCCCAATAGGAATAATGCGCATCCCACCATTCGGGTTGTATAAAAAGCGGAAGCGTGCGCGTTCTACAAAGTGCTTTATATGTTTCTCTATTGCTCAATTAAATCGAAGGGCTTTGGTAGGCGAAATGGTACGAATGATATAACTAGGTAAAAGCAATAATACTATACAAATTACGATGGTGCCGACATCAATCCAAACTATCGTGGATAGTTCCAGACGGATAGGAACTTGCTTGATATAATAGGTAGATTCATCTAAGTTTATAAAACCTACATTTTGTTGAAGCAAACAAAGCCCAACACCTAAAGAGGTTCCAAGTATTATACCAGTTGTTACGATGAAAAGACTGGAGTAAATAAAAATCTGTTGAATTTTAAAGTTGGACATCCCTAAAGACTTCAATATGCCGACCATTTGTGTTCTTTCCAAAATGAGAATTAATAAGGCGGTTATCATATTGATGATAGCTATTAATAACATGATAAAAATAATGATCTTCTCATTCATCTTCATCATCCCGAGCCAAGAAAAAACATTGCTGAATCTTTTCTCTAAAGTATACGTTTGTAGCGGTGGCTCTAAACAAGCATTGAAAATTTCATTTTCTGTTTCCAATGTTTGTCCATTATCCTTGACATGTATTTCATAACCTTGTATTACAGTGAGGCTGTCATTATTTACGCTATTAATTAGTTTTGCATCACAAAGAATAATGGATTTGTCAAAATCTTCAATGCCTGTATTATAAATAGCACAAATATTCACTTTTCTAACTTTAGGTTGGAATTCATTTTTGTTGAGAAAATAAAGTAAAACTTTGTCTCCAAGTTGAATATGTTGTTTATCTGAAATAGTTTTTGAAATGACGACATCGTTCGAATAGTGTGCTGGATTAAATTGTATTGGACGTCCTTGCGTATAATATTCTTGAAAAGAAGAAAATCCATTTGCATTCATCATTCCTTTTAAAACTACACCTTCAATTTCATCCTTTGCTTTCAATAAGCATGATTGAATTCGATACGCATTCACCGATTTGACATTTGGAATTTGCTGCATTTTATTTACTAAAGCGGTATCGTTATCCATAACATCATCATTCAAAAAACTATTTGGGTCAGGTAAAAAATGAGTGACATAAATTTGCCCCCAACAGTCATAAAATTTATGGCTTATTTCCTTTTGATAACCACGTGTGATCGCTGTTCCAATTATCATTACGGCCACGCTTAAGGTGATAGCAATAATGGCAATTCTAACTATGAATGAGGAAAAGGTTTTCTTTTCATGGATAGCAATTCGTTTGGCGAAAAAAAATGGAAGGTTCATGAATTGGCAATTACATGCAAGATTTTTTTAAAAGTGTAAAACCAATCATTCATGCTGGACAGTACAAATCAAAGAAACACTTTTTTTGCGAATAGAACTAAATTTTTATAGCAAATTACTTGTGTGCTATTCCATCAAATTTCACTTGCGAAAAAAAAAATAGACTACCTTATCGAGTAGTCTATTTCAATAAAAATAATTTAATTAATGTTTAGAAGCAGGAGCGGGGCTTGGTGCTTTTGCATTATCTGCTTTTGCATCTGCAATCACATTCCCTTTGATATAAATTTCATAACGCTCTTTATCACTTTTCGCATTGGAGGCGATGTAAATCGTTTTATTAAAACTACCATCTCTTCCTTGTGTATTATAGGTTACGGTGATTTTTCCTTTTTGTCCAGGTAGAATTGGCTCTTTGCTCCAATTAGGTGTAGTACATCCACAAGATGCAGAGCAGTTTCTTATAAGTAAAGGTTCCTTACCAGTATTGGTAAAATTAAAATCTACGGTTGCAAGCGGACCTTCTTTAATATTTCCAAAGTCATGCGTTTCTTCAACAAATTTCATGATTGGTGCTGTAGGGCTATTATTTTGTGCATTGCTTGTAAAGGCAACCGTTAAAATGAATAAGAATGAAATTATTTTTTTCATGGTATTTGTTTTTTTATTTAAAATTAATGTTTCATCATGCTGTTATTATTCGATGGTACAGAAGCATCTGGTGCTTTTTCTACATTGCCAGTTATTTTCACAACCTTAGTACCAACATTAGAGTTTATAGTGATTGTCTTTACAAAATTGCCTGGACGACCTTGGGTGTTATACGTAGCAGTTACTTTTGCAGTTTTGCCAGGTAAAATAGGCTCTTTAGGCCAAGTAGGTGTAGTACAACCGCAAGAAGCTTGAACACCGCTCAATATGATTGGTTCTGTACCAATATTTTTAAATTCAAAGTCTGTACTTACTGCTGGACCTTCTGGTATTGTTCCGAAATTGTATTCATCCTTTACAAACTTCATATTGGCGTCAGAGTTTTGATTTGGATTAGCTGCTTGAGGAACTGGAGGGGTGGGTGTGCTCAGCGTTGTATTATTGTCAACCGCTTTTGCTTTTTTGTCATTTTTTTGTGCGAAAGAAACAGCACTTATTAAAAGAAATGTACCTAGTAAAAAAATTGATTTTTTCATGATATGAGATTTAAATTTTGTTTTTCAAAAGTAGGAGCAAACTTCGAATTTATAATTTTTTAGTGGTTAAGTCGTAGTTAAGTCAGAAAGCTTTAACGTTCTATTTTTTTGTGAATTATTTCGGTTAAAGAAAGAAAAAAGAGAAACCAAATTGCCTTTTGTTTGTATGCATGCGACTTACATTTTTTTTTATGGAAGGAACATAAATATTCAGTTTAGTCTCAATTTTTTAAAAATCATAAAATAATATCTCATTCGTATTAATTTATAGTTATGTTTTTTATACCTTGTCCAAAATTTATACTTTCAACGTGCAGGAGATACTGGATTGCCTTTCAAATTTTAAATCTGTTTCACTCAAAGAGCTTGATAGTGTTAAGTTACAGAATCGAGTGGATTCAAAATTTATGCTTTCTAAAAAGCAACTACTGTTGGTATTAGAAGGAATAAGAGAAAATCAATACGTTTTAGAAATTGATAGCAAACGCATTTTTAATTACAGAACAGTTTATTACGATACGCCCGATTTTCAATTTTATAAAGATCACCACAATGGTTGTATCAACAGAGTGAAAGTGAGATGTAGAGAATATGTAGAAAGCAATTTGTGTTTCTATGAAATTAAAAGAAAATTATTTGGGACTAGAACAGATAAACAGAGAAAAATAATCCCTGCATTATATGAACAGATTCCAATCGATGATTATAATTTAATCCAATACAAAAGATTAAATCAGAAACCGTTAGAAAAAAAAATGACCAATACGTTTAAGCGAATAACACTAACAAATAAACTCCATACAGAAAGAATCACCATCGATTTGGATATTCAATTTGATAATGGTCATCAGCAACTTTCCATTTCCGATATTGTTGTCATTGAAGTGAAACAAGCAAAGTCGGATGTGTTTAGTAATACAATTCAAGTACTTAAGAAATTACGCATTTTTGAAACTAGCTTTAGTAAATACTCTATCGGAACAGCCTTAATGGAAACCCACTTGAAATACAATTATTTCAAGCCCATTCTATTACAAATGAATAAAATAAAAAACCTTACAAATAATTAAAAAAGTATGAAGACAAACATTGAACCAGGAAACATTGATGCAGCAGTAGACATTTTAAGCTCATTTGATTATGTCGATTTAATGATGAGGTTTGGCATAAATATAGTCGCCATATTTATCATGATACGTCTTATTTATTATCCGATACACAAGAATAAGGATTTCTTATTTACTTTCTCTCTATTCAATATTCTGAATTTTTTGTTTTGTATACTATTGGTCGGAACTAAAATGAAATCTGGATTTGCATTTGGATTATTTGCCATCTTCTCTCTGATGCGATATAGAACAGTAACCGTTCCTATTAAGGAAATGGGTTATTTATTCGCTTGCTTATTATTAGGCATCCTTAATGCTTTGGCACTAAGTGATAATAATTATTATATACTAATTGGTGTGAATTTATTCATCCTAGGTTTAGCCTTATTGTTAGATAGATTGCTCTCGTTGACACATGAAAATGTAAAAGAAATAGTATATGAGCGCATTGATTTAATTCATCCAGAAAAAAGGGCTGAAATGACAAAGGATATTATTGAAAGAACAGGATTGCCAATACATAGAATCGAAATAAAGAATATTAATTTCCTTCGAGATGTAGCTTATGTAAATGCGTTCTATTATGCCAAAACGAATGAAAGTCAAATGGGAATGACAGGCGACGATGATTAAGGAATACAAAAAAACTATTGATTGAAGTAAACACATTACTTCATTTCTTACTTACATTTGGGTTTCATTTTTCGATATTCAATATGGTTAATCCAACATATACACCCAACCAAATTAATGCTATTTTTTCAGCCTTTAATAAATTGAAGGTATTTGTGGTTGGTGATGCCATGCTCGATAATTATTGGATTGGTAATATTGATAGAATATCGCCAGAAGCGCCTGTTCCCGTATTAACTGTAAATCGCAAGGATTCAAGACCAGGAGGTGCTGCAAACGTGGCTTTAAATTGTAAATCTTTAGGGGCTGAAGTGTATCTATTAAGCGTTATTGGTCAAGATGAGAATGGGAAAAAGTTGTTGCGGAAATTAGAGGCGCAAGATATTAAAACCAATTTTTGTTTACAATCCAAAGAACAAATTACGACAGCCAAAACCAGAGTTGTTGCTAAAAATCAGCAAGTCATTCGAATTGATGAAGAATCTGTTGAGGATTTATCGGTTAAGGATGAACATCATTTTATTGATACTTGTCTTCGTGCTATACAAATAGAAAAGCCGGATGTGCTTATTTTTGAAGATTATAATAAAGGTTTATTAAAAGAAAATATTATTGAAAAAATTATTACACACTGTCAGCATGTTGGCGTTTTAATGGCAGTAGATCCAAAGCAAAAAAATTTCTTGGCATATAAAGGCGTAGACATTTTCAAACCAAATTTAAAAGAAATAAAGGAAGCATTACACCTGTCCTTGCCAAAAATAAATATCTCCCATTTGAAAAATGTGCACCAGCAATTAGCGGATATATTACACCATAAAATTACATTGATTACTTTATCTGAATTGGGTATTTTCATGCAACAGGGTAAACAAGCTCATCTTTTTCCTGCGCATATTAGAACCATAGCCGATGTTTCTGGTGCAGGCGATACCGTGATCTCTGTAGCCGCCATGACCTATGCCATTAGTCAGGATGAAATACTATCTGCAAAAATTTCTAATTTGGCTGGAGGACTTGTGTGTGAAGAGTTTGGTGTTGTTCCGATTCTAAAAAGTAAATTGAAAAAAGAAGTTATAGAAACATTGTGTAGTTAGTGGGTAGGACTTTGGTAAGTTCTAATTTCATATTTGGAGGTCATTTAATGTAGACACAAAGACAAGATAAAATTACTTTAAGTGATGACAACTATAAAAATATTCTTGGTCATATTTGTTAGTGGATTAATTTCATGTGATAATATAACGCGAATGAAATTTGATAAATCAGGTTGGAATTCGAAAAATGATATTGTATACGATTATCGAGAAAATATGCTTCTCGATTTAATAGAAAATCATAAGGTGACAGGACTTAAATACTCTGACTTAATTGATCTATTAGGACCGCCAGATTCTAAAGACAGTGTTTCTATTTCTTATCAAATTAGTATTGACTATGGCACCATTGACCCAGTCGCTGGTAAAGATTTTATCCTTAGATATAATAAGGATTCGATAATTGAATCATTCAAAGTAAACGAATGGAACAATTAAACATCCTTAAATAAACCGCAATGGGGAAATTGCCGAGAAATAACTTTCCAATCTGAATTTCATTCTCTTTCATCACGAGCAATATAATTTTGAATAACGCAACTACTCCTGTGTCAGTCTAAAATAAATTAGATGGAAGAAGAAAAAATATTATTTTTGTTTAAATAAGATTTATCATGATACTGAGACAAGTTTACACTGTTGAAAATAATCAAGTAGTTATAACACTGCCAGATAGTTTTAAGGGGAAGCATAAACTTACAGTTACTATTGAGGATTTGGTTGATACGAAGTTGGAGAAAATTAGCTTGTTGTCAAAGGCTTCTAATGATCCTCTTTTTATTTCTGATGTAATGGAAGTAACAGAGGATTTTAAAATATCGGATAACGAGTAATGATGAGTTTTAAGAAATGGAGTATTTACAGAGCAAACCTTGACCCTGTACTTGGATCCGAACAAGGTAAATCAAGACCTATACTGATAATAAGCGAAAATGAAATTAATGAACTGCTTAATACCATAAATATTATTCCGATAACAAGAAGGAAGCCTAATCGTTTTGTATACCCGAATGAGGTTTTGATTCCAGCCAATAGTTATGGATTATCAAATGAGTCGATTCTTCTTTGTCACCAAATCAGAACAATTGATAAACGTAGGTTGACAATAAAATACGGCGATATAGTTGATACCATTACACAAGAAGAAACTATTGAGGCTTTGTGTTTTCAAATTGGTATTGAGAGATTTCCTTTTTCCTAACAGTCAGCAAATAGATGGTAACAATAACTCAGAACAAAATACTTTATACGGTGATTTGATACGTACTTCTTCATTACGAGTCTTGGCTAAAGGAATTAAGTTATAAATATAGAAAGTTAAATTTGAGTAAGTAACATCCGCCTACAAACTGGGGATCAAATAAAAAAAATCCTGCATTATATACAGGATTTTCTTAGACTCAATAATAGAATCAATTATTTTTTAGAAGTAGCTTTTTTAGCTGCAGGTTTTCTAGTTTTAGCAACTACCGCAACTTCTGTTCCAATTGCATTTACTTTTTTAGCCAATGCAGATTTTAAGTTAGCTGCTTTGTTTTTATGAATGATATTTCGTTTAGCTAGTTTATCTAACATAGCCTCAACGCTTTTTAATTTATCTTTAGCATCGCCTTGCACATCCATAGCCATCAAGTCACGCATAGCATTACGTGTTGTTTTTCCGTGGTAACGGTTTCTCTCTCTACGCTTGTTAGCTTGTCGAGTATCTTTCTGGGTTGCTTTGTGATTAGCCATTCAATTTTTTTTAGTGCGCAAATATAGAAATTATACTGAACAATCCACAAAATTATTTCAAAAAATTATGAATTGATTTTAAAATTAAATTCGAATACACGCCATTCTATGCTGAGAAGCTTATTAAATGGGCTTACCGGCTATTTTTTATTATCGGTTATTTACTTTTATTTTTAGAAAAGTATTGCAATTTATACAAAGAAAAATACTTTTGTACCTTACCATACTAATCAAACGGAACATGCAAGAAAAGGAAAATGCCTATAAAATGACACAGCGCTATGCTAAAGAAATGGATCATTCTGATGCATTGGCAAGTTGTAGACAGCAGTTTTTATTTCCAAAGCATGGGAAAAAAGATGCCATTTATCTTTGCGGAAATTCACTTGGATTACAGCCAAAGGAAGCCAAAACTTTAATTGAACAAGAGTTGAATGATTGGGCGAAGTATGGCGTGGAAGGGCATTTTGAAGCCAAGAATCCTTGGTTTGCTTACCATACATTCTTTACGGAGTCCTTGGCAAAACTTGTTGGCGCAACCAATAAAGAAGTAGTTGCGATGAATACCTTGACGGTGAATTTACATTTGCTTATGCTGTCTTTTTATCGACCAAGCAAACAGCGGTACAAAATAATTATGGAAGCAGGGGCTTTCCCTTCTGATATGTATGCGATGGAAACGCAGGCGAAATTGCATGGGTTTGATCCAGCAGACGCGATTATTGAAATTGCACCTCGTGCTGGCGAACATTGCATTCGCTTGAGTGATATTGAAGACGCGATTCAAAAAAATAAATCTAGTTTGGCTTTGGTCATGTTTGGTGGCGTGAATTATTATACAGGACAATATTTTGATATAGAAAAAATTGTGCAAATGACCCATGATGCTGGTGCCTTGGCTGGCTTCGATTTAGCACATGCCATTGGAAATAAGGCGCTTCACTTGCATGATTGGAAAGTAGATTTTGCTTGTTGGTGTTCTTATAAATATTTGAACAGTGGTCCTGGTGCAGTAGGTGGTGCATTTGTTCATGAGAAGCACATCAAAAATAAAAATACTTTTCGTTTAGCAGGGTGGTGGGGACATGATGCGAAGACGCGCTTCAAAATGAAAAAAGGATTTAAGCCAATGCAAAGTGCAGAAAGCTGGCAAATGAGTAATGCGCAAGTTTTTAATATGATTGCGCTTCGTGCTTCACTGAATATTTTTGATCAAGTATCTATGCAAGAATTGGCGGATAAAAGTTATCACTTAACAGCCTATGCAGAATTTTTATTGAAACAATTGACCCATTTAAAATTTGAAATAATTACACCATCCAATCCTGCAGAAAGAGGTTGTCAATTATCCCTATTATTTAAATCCAAAGGGAAAGAGGTTTTCAAAGCTTTGCAAGAAAATGGTGTTATAGCAGATTGGCGAGAACCAAATGTAATACGCATTGCGCCAGTTCCTTTATACAATTCGTATCAAGATATTTATGCGATGTATAAGATTATGAAGGATTGCAATGTTTAATGTGGAAGATGATATAAAAATTTGCTTATCCTAAATTCGTGGTCGCTTATTTGAGTGGAACGCACACTCTACTGAACTTTTCATTTTAAGGAAGGCTTCGCTCAGAGCGAAGCCTTCCTTAAAATCAATGCATTCTATCACCTCGTATTTCTAATTTCGGAAGAATTTCTTTTTCAATGGCGAGCCATTCTTTCCAGCGTTTATTCACTTTATCGACGTCACAATATTCTTTGGCAAGGTCTAGAAATAACCGATAATGACCTGCTTCCGAAATCATAAACTTTCGATAGAAATCGCGCATATATTCTTCTTCCAAGTCTTCGCTTAATAACCTAAATCGTTCACAACTTCGTGCTTCTATTAATGCAAACACTAAAAGTTTATCCAATAGTCGATCTTCGGGTGAGCCTCCTTTTTTTTCAAATGTTTTTAAAGTATTGACATACTCATCTTTGCGCTGTCTTCCTAAAGTCAAATTTCGTTTATTGATTTCAGATAATACCATTCTGAAATGGCCCCATTCTTCCGTTACAATGGGAGACAATTCTTCTACTAATCGTTTGTGTTCAGGATATCCTTGAATCAAACTAATACAATTGCTTGCTGCTTTTTGTTCGCAATAGGCATGGTCGGTTAATATATCTTCTAAAGATATTTCTGTTAAATTTACCCATCTCGGGTCGGTGGGTAATTTTAATCCCAGAATTGTATTTTCGTTATTACTCATGGCACGTATTCAATATGCAATCTTAGTAAATTTCTTCAAGAAAAAAATAAATAGATTTGCTTTAGGCAATGGATTTTATTCGAAATTGAAAACGATTTCATTTTACGATAAATTCATAGTGTAGTTGAACTAGATCATAGAATTAGAGAATCATTTTTGAAGGTTGCATTTACTGTTTTGAATCAGCGTAGGATTGCCAGTATCCTTGGCTTTGTCCATCATTCGTTTTAATGCCAGTAATGTATCTCCACTTTCGAAGCTATTTAAAATGTCATGAAAAATAGTGGCATTGTTTTGCATATAAAAAGGGTCAACCAATAATTTTGGGGAGTAGGAATAAAGTTATTTAATTTGTTGTGTGAATAATTTATATGTTGAATCCTTTTTACCAGAAGGTTTATTAAAGCAATTTGATATAGTATCGATTGCTGAGCTAGGTCAGGTTAAATATAA
>CAMDVD010000073.1 GCA_945878115.1 Chitinophaga pinensis
GCAACTCACCTACTTTCTTCTAATTACTAACTACTATTTTGTGCTAGAGGCGTTATCACCTCGCTTGAATATGTCGCCCTTTCTGTGCTTGACTTTCGACTTTTTACTTTCGACTTTTTACTAACTACTATTTTGTGCGAGAGGCGTTACCACCTCGCTTGAATATGTCACCCTTTCTGTGCTTGACTTTCGACTTTTTACTTTTTACTTACGACTTTTTACGAACTACTATTTTGTGCGAGGGGCGTTGCCACCTCGCTTAGATAAGTCGCCTTTTCAGGGTTTGGCTTTTTACCTTCGACTTTTTACTTTTTACTTACGACTACTCACTACTTTTTTCTAAATACTAACTACTAAATACTAACTACTTCTTATATTCGCACCCTATGATAAATATTACATTACCTGATGGCAGTATTCGCTCGTATGAAGCTGGTATTTCAGGGTTAGACATTGCCAAATCTATCAGTGAAGGATTGGCACGAAAAGTACTGGTAGCCGAAGTGAATGGGCAAGTTTGGGATCTTGCTCGACCTATTCAAGAGGATTCTACGTTTAAATTATTAACTTGGGATGATGCCGCTGGAAAAAATACATTTTGGCATTCCTCTGCCCACCTTATGGCAGAAGCAGTGGAGGCTATTTATCCGGGTGTAAAATTTTGGGTTGGACCTGCTTTAGATCAAGGTTTTTATTATGATATTGACATGAATGGTCAAACTATTTCTGAAGATGATCTTGCGAAAATAGAAGCCAAAATGAATGAGTTGGCAAAGCAAGATAATCGTTATGAAAGAAGTGAAATTACGAAGCAAGATGCCATTTCTTATTTTACAGAAAAGCAAGATGAATATAAATTGGACTTGTTGGGCAATTTAGAAGATGGACAAATTACTTTTTATAAGCAAGGGGCATTTACAGATTTATGTCGTGGACCGCATATCCCAAGCACTGGGCATATCAAATCCATCAAGCTAACTTCTGTGGCTGGTGCGTATTGGAAAGGCAATGAAAAAAATAAGCAATTGACTCGTTTATATGGGGTTACTTTCCCAAACAATAAATTGCTAGAAGAATATATTGCGATGGTGGAAGAAGCGAAGAAAAGAGACCATCGCAAAATAGGTAAAGACATGGGCATATTCTGCTTTGATGATGATGTCGGTCAAGGCTTACCATTGTGGATGCCAAATGGAACGATCATTATTGAGGAGTTAGAAAAACTAGCAAAAGAAACTGAGGAGTTTCAAGGGTATAAAAGAGTAGTGACGCCGCATATTGCCAAAGAAAGTATGTATATCAAAAGCGGTCATTTACCTTATTATGAAGATAGTATGTTTCCGCCTATGGAAATGGATGGAACTAAATATTATTTGAAGGCGATGAATTGTCCGCATCATCATAAAATATTTGATGCTGAACCAAGAAGCTATAAAGAATTGCCTTTACGTTTGGCTGAGTATGGTACATGTTATCGTTACGAACAAAGTGGAGAATTATTTGGTTTGATGCGTGTTCGTTGCTTACACATGAATGATGCACATATCTATTGCACACATGAACAATTCGCGAATGAATTCCGTGCAGTGAATGATATGTATGTGAAGTACTTCAATATTTTTGGCGTGGATAAATATGTGATGCGTTTGTCTTTACATGATCCTGCTAAACTTGGACAAAAATATATCAATGAACCTGAGTTGTGGCAACAGACTGAAACCATGGTTCGTAATGTATTGATTGAAAGCAAAATTCCTTTCATAGAAGTACAAGATGAAGCTGCGTTTTACGGACCTAAAATTGATGTGCAAATTTGGAGTGCCATTGGTCGTGAATTTACGTTGGCAACCAATCAAGTAGATTTTGCGCAAGGCCGACGATTTAATTTGAGTTATACAAGCAGTGAAAATAAACCAGAAATTCCTTTGATTATTCATCGTGCGCCGCTTGGTACACATGAAAGATTTATCGGATTTTTATTAGAGCATTATGCTGGTAAATTCCCTTTATGGATTTCACCTTTGCAAGTAAAATTATTGCCGATTAGCGATAAGTTTATGGAGTATTGTTTGGGTATTCAAAAGCAATTAAGAGCCAATGGTATTCGTGTGGAGATTGATGATAGAAGCGAAAAAATAGGTAAGAAAATTAGAGATACAGAATTGTCTAGAGTACCTTATATGTTTGTGATTGGTGAAAAAGAGATGAATGAAAATATGGTTGCTTTGCGTATTCAAGGCAAGGGTGATCAAGGTTCATTTACTATCGCAGATATAATAGCTCGCATGAAGCAGGAAATTGCGGATAGAGTGTAAAAATAATTGTAGAAATAAAATTAAAGGTTGGCAAATTGGTCAACCGTTTTTTATTTTATGTAGAAGGAATTTCTAGGATAACCCCTACTGGCACTTCCTGTTTGAGTGTTAGCGTGGAGGAACTCGAGCTTTCGATAATGAGCGATTTTAATTGGAAACAAGCAGATTGAAAATCTGCCATTATCATTTCTTCGATATGCCCTATGGAACATGACAAGAGCTTGGAAGCGAAATACATATTGAATAAGAATGAGTACAAAATTGAATTCGTATGAAAATCCAAATTGAATATTCTATATTTACAAAATGAGTGTTTATAAAACAACTAGTCCGCAGAGTCCCGAGGCGGAGACTCTGCGGGGAGCAAATGATTTTGTTTGGTGGATGTATTGCGGCAACGATTGAAGTGGAAATCCTTTTTGCGGCAAAGCAAGCGAAAAGATTGGAACGGAAAGCGTGCGTGCCGCCCAAATTTTAGGTAAAATTATTTTAGTAGATACAAATGCTAATCCGCCTTTTTAAACAGAAGGTATTTCTTCAGAATTAGATCGGTTCACCAAAGCATCAATTTTATCTTTGCTTACAAATAAAAGGACACCACATAACATAATGCAAACTGCAATTATTTCCGCTTGTGTTGGTTGAATAAAACCCCAGTCATATTTGTAATTCACACGGATTTGTTCGATGAGAAATCTTTCCATGCCATTGAATATGAGGTAGACAGAAAAAATACCAAGTGGTGTTAATATTTTTAATCGCATTTTCCAAAGGATGAGGAAAATAATGGAACACATGATAAATTCATAAACCGGTGTTGGGTAAACTGGAATGGGCAATACCGAACCATAATCACCAACATAGTTTGGTAGCGGAATGCCTATATTATTGACATTGTGCGGATAATTATAGGCAACAAACCAAGTTGGTAAAAAGGAAGGTGCTTCAAATGCAGCATGCGGAATAGTTTCATGCGCATTGAAATGTCTATAAATATGTTCATGAAATTGCATGACAGATTTTTCAAATGGTTGGGCAGTTTTTACAACCTTAGCGCTAGAGTCGCTGATATACGCTGAATTGTAAATCCCCCAATCGCCATCGCCACTTACTTGGCAACCTAAACGGCCAATGCCATAAGCCAATATGAGTGCTGGTGCAGCTGCATCGCAGAGATGTCTGAAGTCTAATTTTATTTTTCTTGAAAAATACCAAAGTGCAAATGTTGCGACAATTAAGCCGCCATAAAAAGTTAGTCCGCTACTGGAGATTAAACTGGCTATGGGATCTTTGATAAAATCGTCCCAAGTTTCCATTGCATTGAAAATTTTGGCACCGGTAAAACCACCCAATGCAGCGATCATGGCAATATCACCAACACGAGTATGCGGATACGTTTTGACTTTTTTGGTGGTCATGGTTTCGGCCGTATTTCCTTTCTCGCTATACCATTTATAGAATAAGCTAAGGACAAGAAAAGTGATACCAGCTATCAAATTGCCTTTGGCTGAAAACAAATAACTGAGTGGATCTGGAGAAGATATTTTCCATTCCAAAAACATACCAATTAGTTTGTAGCCAATCAAAAATCCCAAGAGGGCAGAAGTGATAAAATCTGTTATACTACTTGGTTTGCCAACTGTTATTTCATCGATAGTGAAACCTACAAGACCTGCGTCTTCTTTGCGTTTTAGCTCTTTATAAATGATGTAACCACCAGCAATAAATGCCATGGCAACCAGGAATCCAAACGTTTTTAGCAAGCTCAAATAATGTATATCTATCCCAAATAAGTCTTTGAAAAGTTGATAAAAATCAGGATACATATTATATAATGCTGGTTTGAATAAAAAAAGAGAATCGTTTACACGATGGCAAATTTGAAAATAAAATCAATACCTTTTATAGGTTGGAATGGATTTTCTTTATTCGCAATATTGGTTAAATGCTTCTGTTAAATTAGCGGCTATCATTTGTGCAGAGCGACCTTCTATCATATGTCGTTCGATCATGTGTACTAATTGGCCATCTTTAAATAATGCAATACATGGTGAAGATGGTGGGTAAGGCATTAAATAAGTACGTGCTTGTTTTACAGCGTCACTGTCGAAGCCTGCAAATGAGGTTACACAATGGGTAGGTTTAACTGCTGCATGTTGAACCGCCATGATAACGCCAGGTCTTGCTGTTCCTGCGCTACAGCCACATACGGAATTAAGTACCATTAAGGTCGTTCCAGATTTTTGCATAGCTTGGTCAACAGATTCAGGAGTTGATAAATCTTCAAAACCTTGGCTTGTTAATTCGGCCTTCATGGGTAATACTATTTCTGCTGGATACATGATTATTTTATTTTGTGTGCAAAAGTAATGCAAATAATGGTTCTATAAATTTCAAATTGGAAGAAATATACTATGGCTTCACTTCGGCTTCGCTCAGTGCAAGCGCTTCGGCTGGACTTCGGCTGGACTTCGGCTTCGCTCAGTGCAAGCGCTTCGGCTGGACTTCGGCTTCACTTCGGCTTCGCTCAGTGCAAGCGCTCAGTGCAAGCGCTCAGTGCTAGAGACCAATATGGGTTGTGTGATTTGAATGCATAGTATGTAATCCGATTGACGTCTGAACATTTGGCTGTCTGCATCAGGATGAAAAGGATTTTAGATTTGTGGGATTAAAATATGTTATCATCCTGTTTATCTTTTTATTCTGTAAATCCTGATTCAGACATTCATTCTGTCCTAAGTTTTTTGCGGTTTCTTTTTTGCCGCTGGAAATAAAACATTATTTAAAATTAATCGATAGCCTGGCGAGTTGGGATGTAAACTCAAATCTGTAGGTGGGTCACCTACTTGGTGTTGATAGTCTTCCGGGTCGTGGCCTCCGTAGAATGTCCAGGTGCCTTTGCCTAAATCGCCATGGATATAACGCGCTTCATTTGCCGCTTTATTTTCACCCATAATTAAGGAACTGCTTTTTAATACTCGATCATTAAAAGAAGTTGTTTGTCCCATAAAACCTTTAACTGTAGTAGTATGATTTTGACAAAGCATACTTGGTATTGGGTCAAATTTTGCAGAAAAAGTGAAAAGGGTAAAATAATCTGATTTCATAGGCACTTTACGTGTCATGGTTGCATCAATATCTGAATATTCATATTCCATTGGATTATTTACCAATTTGAAATCTTTGAATGCGAGACATTTATTGAAATCTAATTCTTTTTGTGCATTTGGATTTGCTGCATCATGATCAAAAATAGCGTCGCAAATATCTGTGCCTTCGGCGGCTAATGCAATGTCGTAGCTATCTGTAGCGCTACACATGGCAAATAGATAACCTCCACCAATCACAAAGTTTTTTATTTTTTGTGCCACTGCTAATTTTAATTGGGATACTTTATTGAACCCACGTTTTTTCGCCATGGCTTCATTGCTTTTCACGTCTTCAATATACCAAGGAAAGGTATTATAGCCCGCGTAAAATTTTCCATATTGACCCGTAAAATCTTCGTGGTGTAAATGTAGCCAATCGTATTTTACCAATTTGTCATCGAGTAATTCATCATCATATACTTTTTCAAAAGGGATTTCAGCATAAGTCAAAACCATAGTAACCGCATCATCCCAAGGTAATTTATTGTTAGGTGTATACACTGCTATCTTTGGTGCTTTTTCTAAACGAACGATATCCATATTGGCATCAGGATCTGCAATTTCTTGGAGTATAGCCGTGTATTTCGCTTCGGGAGTTACTTCATAACTTACATCTCGTATTTTACATTCATTTTCAAAAGCAGTGCTATAATCGAAAGCGAAACTGCCTCCACGATAATTTAATAGCCAATCAATTTTTTGATTTTGTGTCAGGATATAATAGGCTATACCATAAGCTTTCAAATGATTTTTTTGCGTGCTCTCATCCATTGGTATCAATAGTTTTAGTCCATAAGAATGTAAAGCAAAGCAAGTAAAAAATAGAAGGAATGGAATTTTGCGCATGGATAATTTTTTGAATGTCAAATGTAGTAGATGCACAGAAAGTGCATTGTTAATTAATTATAATATTCGCCGTTGTAAAATAATTTAAAAGCATTGTAGCCAACTTTATATTGCAATACGTCATAATCGAGTCGCATAGATTGTAAGGTCATAGAGGTTACATCATATACTTTGCCTTGTGAAAATAATCGGAGTTGACCAGATTTGTTGATGTATGCCATGGAATTATAGCCTATTTCCATTTTGCTTGGATAATAATTGTCAATCATGGTTTGTTCGCCAGCATAAAACATTTTAAAATATCCATTCAAATCTTCAAATGCAATTACACGATCGGCAACATGATATTTGGGTTCGTAATATCCGATAGTGTACAAATTTCCATCATAGAAAATTTTGAAATAACCATCATTGCTTTGAAACGCAACCAAATCGTCGCCAACCATAAATGACTTTGGCGCAAAAGGGTCTATGGTATAGGATTGCCCTTTGTAATATATTTTAAATTGGTTGTTGATATCGATATAGCCAACGGTATTACGACCTACTTTAAACTGTTTCACCGCTTGACTTTCCAAGGTTTCTACTTCATGGTTGTAGAACACTTTGAATTGATCATTGTAGTTGATGTATGCGCCAATATTATCAGACACTTTTACGGTGCTATCAAAAGTGAAGTCGGTTGAACTGACGGAAAGATAAGTTTCTAACTCGGTAATTTTTCCATTATAATAGCCATTAAAAGAAGATTGATTAATGTCGTAAAATAAAACAACACTGTCGCCAAAAGCAAAGCGATTACATAGTTTAGACAAGAGCACAACATCACTACCATCTAATATGGAAATGGAATTTGCACTTCGATACAACACTATATTATCGGATATGTCATATTGTGTAGTAAATAAATCGCTGATAGGCGTTACCATACCATCACGATAAATTTTGAAGATGCGGGAATTGTCAATATATGCAACTGCGCCTCTACCTATTTTATAACTGATAGGCTCTACACCTTCAATGCGGTGCATGGCGCCATTGTCGAAAACGTAAAATTCATTGCGCATGTTAGTGTAGGCAGAAAATGGTTGTGCGACAGAAACCAAACTTTGAATAAGTAAAAGCGCAAGAAATATTTTTTTCATTATGGGTAAACGAAAGTGTGAAAAATGAGGACTTGTAAATGTAGGAAAATAATGGATAAATAGAACGTAAACAAAAATGATTTATTGTTTACTTCTTTAAGAAGGAGTAAGGCATAAGGCGTAAGGTATAAGGCGTAAGGTATAAGGCGTAAGGCGTAAGGTCGTAAGGTATAAGTCGTAAGGTATAAGTCGTAAGGTATAAGTCGTAAGGCGTAAGTCATACGTAAATAGTTAAAAGTACTCGGCTTTACTATTTGGCATTCACAATTGAGTATTTACAATTAAGCATTTACAATTCTCAATTAAGCATTTGTAAATACCCATTTTGTATTACTTTTGCGACCCCATGCAAACTTTTACACTTACATCCGATTTTGGTTTACAAAGTCACGCCGCTGCCAGTGTAAAGGGGAAAATATTAAGCGCATTTTCGCCTTGTAATATAATTGATGTGTCGCATAGCATCACACCGTACAATTTGCAACAAGCGGTATACATTTTTAAGAACGCGTATATTCATTTTCCAATAGATACTTTTCATTTTATACTCAATGATTTATATGCAGACAAAGGACAAAAGTTGTTGTATGTGTATGAAAATAACCAACATATTTTTTGTGCCGATAATGGTTTTCTAACTCTATTATTCGACAATAAACCTATTCAATTATTTAGGTTGATTGATAAAATTGAAGAGTATAATTACTTGCAGATTGCAGATTTATTTATTCTGAATGCTGGTTTACTAACGCATCAAAACAAATCGGGCATAGCGAATATAGATGTAAACGAAATTGTGGTGAAACACCATAACAATCGATATTACCGACACAATACATTAGAGACGAAAGTGCTTTATATTGATATTTATGGCAACGTAATTTTGAATGTGACACAACAACAAATTGAAGAAGTGGCTCAAGGCAGATCGTTTAAAATTCTCTTCATGCGAAATGAAGAAATTAATACCGTGAGTAAACATTATAATGATGTAGCAGAAGGGAATAAACTATGTTTGTTTAATACAACTGGTCATCTTGAAATAGCGGTAAATAAAGGTCATGCTGCTAGTTTATTTGGATTCCAAGGTGGTAATGATAGGAGCCTATTTTATAATAATATTAAATTGTTTTTTGAATGATGCGCATTGTCAAATTGAGTTTTCATGACGAATATATAGCCTCGTTTCAAAAGCTATTTGAAAACAGAAAAGAAAGAATCAGACAGTTTCCTGGATGCACTTATTTGTCCTTATTACAAGACACCAATGACCAAGGTGTCTTTTATACATATAGTCTTTGGCAAGAGGAAACTGATTTAGAATCTTATCGCGTTTCAGCGTTATTTCAAGAAACATGGGCTATTGTCAAACAATGGTTTAAAGCAGCGCCAGAAGCATTTTCAGCCAATCCATTAATTGAAGTATTATGAAGACTTCTTTTTTTTATGCCAATGAAGAGTCGGAATTGCAAGTTTACTTAGCCAGTAAAAATTACCAGCAAATTGTTTGTATTGCCGATGCACATACCAATGGTTTTTGTATGCCTATTGTCAAAAAAATATTTCCATTTTTACAAACCACTACCCAGATTATAATTCCTGAGGGGGAACAAAATAAAAATATTTCTACCTGCATTTATGTTTGGCATGAAATGGAAAAGATGCAGCTTGAAAAAAATACCTTGTTGATATGTGTTGGCGGTGGCACGCTAAGTGATTTGGCTGGTTTTGTTGCATCGACTTACAAACGGGGTATAGACACTATGCTCATTCCAACCACTTTATTGTCTATGGTTGATGCTTGCATTGGTGGTAAAACAGCCATTGATTTTAGCGGTAATAAAAATAATATTGGTACATATCATTTGCCGATTGCTTGCTATCTAAATCCGATTTTTTTGCACACATTACCAATTAGAATTTTACAATCTGGTATTGGAGAAATGATGAAACATGCTTTACTTTGTTCAACAGACAGGTGGCATACCTATCGCACATTAAAAATTGAAGATTTTTATAGCATAGAAAAAATTAGAGAATCCTTAGTTTTTAAAAATAATATCGTTGAGCAAGATTTACATGATTTAAGCCTTAGACAATCACTAAATTTTGCACATTCCATTGCACATGCCATTGAAAGTTATTCGCTACAAGGCTCTACACCACTGTATCATGGCGAGGCGGTCTTGTTAGGTATACGTCATGAGTTAATTTTGAGTCACATCATTTTTCAATTGCCGCAATTCATAATTTCTGATTATGAGCAATGGTTGCAACAATGTTTCCCTGAGCTACATTTTAATTATAATTTAGCAGATATTCAATCTTTTTTACAGCAAGACAAAAAAAATAGAGATGGCTATAGAATGAGTTTGTTGAAAGAAATCGGTGTATGTGAAACGCAAGTGCGTGTCAGTGAAGCGCAACTGCAAGAATCTTTTAAGCTATTATGAAATTAACAAATGTAATGTGAAAAAGAAACTGAATATTTGATGAAGAAAAAGTCTTGCCATTTATGGCCCTTCAATATTAGGAGTTTGTTGCTCCCTTCTCCTGAAGGAGAAGGGTTGGGGATGAGGTCAACAAGGCAATTTATTTATCGAATATTTACTAAAGCCTAAGCTATTATGAACCTACAATATAATCGAAGCAGTTTACAAGGAGAAGTGCATTTGCCAACTTCAAAAAGTATGAGTAATAGGGCTTTGATTATACAAGCATTAGCGAAAAATAAAATTACGATTGACAATTTATCTTCTGCAAATGATACCGTGTTATTGCAAAATTTATTGCATCAAATTCAATATCATTATACCAAAGGGATGGAAATTAATGTGCAAGATGCTGGTACAAGTTTTCGTTTTCTTCTCGCTTATTTATCTATTCAAGAGGGGAAAAAATTTGTCCTTACTGGTACTAAACGGATGCAGGAAAGACCCATTGCTGCTTTAGTGAATGCACTCCGAGATTTGGGAGCGGATATTGAATATGTTCATAATCAGGAGTTTCCACCTTTAATTATTCATGGTAAAAAGTTAATGGGACATGAAGTAATTATTAATGCCAATGATTCGAGCCAATTCGTTTCTGCATTGTGTTTGATAGCACCTGTTTTGCCACAAGGATTGTCTATTCAAATAGCAGATCAATTAGTTTCTGATTCCTATGTTTATATGACATTGGACATGATGAAGCAAGCAGGTATCTCCTTTGTTTTTGCGGGAAATAAAATAAATATTCCTCCGCAAACCTATGCTGAAAAGCACTTTGAGATAGAAGCCGATTGGAGCAGTGCTTCTTTTTTTTATGCCATAGCCATGTTGATACCCGAAACTTCATTGACCATGCATGGCTTACGATTACCCAGTCTACAAGGGGATGCAAACATTGTTTCGATAGCTAAAAATTTTGGAGTAGAAACAACAACTACACCTCATTCTATACAAATTCAAAGTGTGAAAATCGAACAAGCAAAAGCAATGCAGTTGGATGTACAATCCTTTCCGGATATGGCGATTCCACTTCTTGTTGCTTGTGCCATTCGATATCCAGAAACAGTTTTTACAGGCATGCAACACCTCGTACATAAAGAAAGTAATCGATTGTTGGCCTTACAAACTGAATTGAAAAAAGTGAATTGTTTGCTTCATTATGAGAAGGATATTTTACGATTCGAAGGTTCATTTATACCATCGACTAATCAACAAGTTTTATCCTTTCAAACCTATCATGATCATCGCTTAGCCATGTCATTTTCCTTTTTTGCTTTACTCGGATATACTGTAGAATTGGATGATGCAGACTGTGTGTCAAAATCATTCCCAAATTTTTGGGAGGAAGTGAAGGGGCTGGGAATGCAAGTAGTTAGATGTGAGTAGTTAGATGTGAGTAGTGAGATGCGTAAGTTGTAAGTAGGTGAGTAGTGAGATGCGTAAGTCGTAAGCTGTAAGTAGAAAGTAGTGAGTGTTTAGAACCGCGCATTAAGAAAGAGAATGAGAAAGGGAAAGAGAATGAAACGGAAATTACAACTTCAACCACAAAACCCTAGCCCTGAAAGGGCGACATAAAAAAGCGAGGGGTATAGCCCCTCGCTGTAAGTAGTTAGTATTTAGTAGTTAGTATTTAGTAGTTAGTAGTGAGAGGAAACCCAATATTCAAAAAGAATAATAAGGATTTTCCGAAATCTG
>CAMDVD010000074.1 GCA_945878115.1 Chitinophaga pinensis
GTTTTTTTTGTGATTGCATGTGTTTATCGTTTAAAGATATGAGAAAAAAATCCCAAATCCTTTAGAGGGCTGTGGAGCGCAGCGGAACAGCCCTCTAAAGGATTTGGAGCCCCCCTAGACGTGTTTACACAAAGTACTTTATACTACCTTAATTTGTCCAGTAAGGTTATCTCAAAAAGATCTTTGTCCAACTTTTTTGTAAGCTCAATGCCAGCAAAACCTCCACCTATTATTAGTACTCTTTTCTTCACATCGTTCTTTTATGATTATCCGTTTGTCTTTTTACTCTTACGAGTAACCTTAGCCTATCAAAAAACTATCCTTTAGATCTTATAAATCTAGTACAGAATTACCAACAATCGCATTCTAAAATTTAATTGGCGAACACGATTGCTTATTCTGTGATTTTTTAAGTGGGTAATTAAGCCTTATTTGCCTTGTTTCAGAGTGATTATATTATCTAAGCTTTGCGATGTAGAACAATAGAACAAGCCGCAGCAATGACCTTGCTCGCTAAGGAATTTCAAAACCATAAATAAAAAAATTGAATTGCCGCGCTCTAATTTTTAATTACAAGCGTACATTAAAAGGGAGCGGCTACCAGAAAAAAAGTTTATTCAACCTAATCTTGCTTATGCAGTTTTTGCACAGAAGTAATTTGTTTATTTTGAATCACTTGTACTTCGTAAATGCCATTGTCTACATTGCTCAGGTCTATATCAACTGTATTATATCCTGTGGAAGTTGTCTTTTTTAATTGCTTCACAATTCTTCCGTTAATGTCTATTATATTGATGGTAATTTGATCTGCTTTTGAAGTAAACAATTCGCAATGTAAAATAGTAGAAACAGGATTTGGATAAATGCTTACTTGATTGCCATTGGCGTCTCTGTATAAATCTACAATCTTGTTTTGGATATTAACTTTACCATCTATATCCACTTGTTGCAAACGATAATAATTATGACCACTTGTTGGATGCTCATCCACTAATTCATAATTATTAATCGAATTACTATTTCTCAACAGAACCCGATTCAGAGCCTTTTGTTTTTAATGCAATTAAATTAGCAAATCCGTATGTTAGCGAGTGTTTTGCTATTAAAAAATTCATGATTTCTTATTGTTTAGAAAAATTTTCCTTACTAACAATTTTTATCCATTACTCTAATGATTTACCAGTGTTTTTATGCAGGTTTTCAATCATTGTTTGAGTTGCTTTATCAGTATCCATATTTTTATGGTTTTGTTTTCCAAATTTTATTATGTGTTTTTATATATTCGGACAATGCCGCAGAGCCATACCAAGGATATAGCTCAGCAGTCAGCAAATTTGCTTTTATCGCTGGATCTGTTTCAAGTAAAATTTTAGCTTCTTCTGATGTTTCAACATTTAAAATGAATAGGCCCCTAAAATTTGATTCATTCTTTCCAAACGGTCCTGCTACAATAAGCTGCTTTGCTTCAGCTAATCGTTCAATATTAGCCAAATGCCTTGTAAAACAACTGTCAATAAATGCCTTGTCTGTAGTCTTGTTTTTACCTGTCTTCAAGATTACAAAAACATACATTTTCATTCCATATTCATCAGCATCCAATAGTTTAACTAGGTTCGTATCAAGTTCAGGATTTACACTTTGTCCTAATGCAGCAGTTCCAAATAGAATACTGCTTAAAATAGCAAAAATTAATTTCATTTTATTATTATTTTTATTGTGTGTATTCAGTTTGCCATTGCCGTAAGTCATTGAAAAAACAAACCTTATTATCACACAAATCTAATACGTAATTGCCAACAATTTCGGTCTTAAAATAGGTTACAAAGCATGCAATCAATTTTACGAATTTCAATACAGGAAAATAGGATCTAATAGCCTTGTAAATTTTTCTTCGAATTGATTCAGTCGCTATGTGACATGGGAAAAATGTTAGACTTATACACCTATACAAATCCCTGAGCGTGTGATGAATAAAGTATAGCAAAAACGCCCCAAAACTCGGAGCGTTTTTCCTATTTAAGTGTTTCTTTTATTCTGCTAAATGTTATGTATTCGTGCATTTGTTGTTCAATTTCTAAAAGATTACCGCAATGAAATTATATCAATTTTCATATACGGATAGTAAGGCAAAGTGGAAAGTTTTTTGTCTGCGTCTGATTTGTCGTTAGCCATTAGCACCAAGTAAATTCCAGCAGTGTCGCCTTTTATATAGGATGCCAACAATGTACCATTGTCCTCCCATTCTTTTATTATTTCTTGTTCTCTTGCTAATAATTTCATTCTTGTTTCATCGTCTATCCCTTGTAAATGAATATCAATCATAAATTTCTTCATTGTTAGTTTTTTTATTGCATACTCTATTCAGTTTTCTGCTTTCCCTGTTGTTATATTTTATTGAAGGTAATTTTTTGGTTTGTTTTTTGTACTAATGAGTAGCTTTGTGTGGCTGCTTCTCTAGAGAAAATTTTTCCGATTCTTCCTCTTACTTGATTCTCGACTTCCAGTATGTTATGTCTTTAAATACAAGCATTTTACAGTCAGTTCTTTGTTGTTTGCAACTTGCGATTGCAATAGGTAAGACGCTTTTTGGTTTTGCGATCAATAACAATTTTGCATTTTCGGAAACGAAAGCTTTCTACAACCAAGAACCGTAAATTGAAGCACAAAGTTTTATTTAATGACTTAGCCACCAATTTAATGTAGGTGCTGTTAAAGATTGTGCTTCATTTCATTCTCCTTCCAGTTGAACACCTCTTCTTGTACTCCTTTTCTTTCCGTCCAGTTCTGTCACAATACAAGGTTCTGTTTGGGTAATCTCTTTTTTTGCTAATTCTCCTTTTTTGTTGTACACATAGGTAGTTACATTGCACAATGTTCCATCTGCAGAGCAATAGGTTTCTTGATGTATTTTATTACCTGGTTGTCCATAAGTAATACTATAAAATCGTTTGTCGTAAAGTTGTACTGCATACATCGTTTTCTGTTTGAAATCATTATACTTTTCAGTGTGTAAATAGTCGGGACAGTCATCAGTATATTTTCGATATTCTCGAATATCTCCATCATCAAATCGATTAATGTACTCGGCATATAAATCTATAAAATGACTGTAGAAATATTCATTCACCATTGAACAGCTATCGGGAGGCAAATTGGTAATATGATGGCAACGGGTGTCGGTTGTAATCTGTGGTAAATTTTCTGTCAAATAAAAGTACCTGCCTCCTTCCTTTTTTACGTAATATTTATTTCTTTCTATAGAGACAATCGTATCCGCACTTCTTTTAATTTTTAAATCTATCATTTGGCTGATTTGACCATTACTTGGCATCGCCAATTTACCTTGGTATGGTATGTCTTTGTCGAAGTCATCATAATATGCATAAATACTATCGCCTAAAGCAATTCCAAAAGGGTTATATGTGATATTCACTTTGTACATGCCGGCAAATAAGGGAACGCCAAAGCTATGGTGAGATGCATTTTGGGTTTGGTAACTGTAATAATTTTCAAAATCGTTTACATGGATTGGTATTACAATTTGCTCCAAAGGTTTTAAATATTTTATTTGAACCGAGCCGGTATCATGTACCATCATGTTCAGGTTTTTGTCTTCAGCAAATCTCAATATCATAGTATTATTGGCTTTGTCGTAAGCTTTCAGATAAAACAATTTTTGTCCTGTGTTTTGGGTAAAAGGGAGTAACACCGGATAGGTATTTTCTTTGCTTGTATTTGTAATAGTAATATTAAAAGTGATTTTCTCCCCTTCATAATAACTTTCTTTCTCTGTGCTGAGAACAAAACGCACAGGATGATATTTTAAATTAGCGAAGGCGATATTTGCTAAAAGTAATAGGGAGATTATTGCAAGTGTATTTTTCATTTTATTCCGCGCCAAATGTTTCCGTATCTATCCATTTTCCATTGACCAATTTGCTAGTTACACATCTATAACTTTCCGAATTGGGCGTTTTTGAATAACAATTCATCATTTGATATAATACCATTTTCCTTTCGCTGAAACTCCATTGGTAATATTGGGTTTGCCAAGTGGTTTCGTCTGTCCTTATACGGAAATATCCATTCAATGTTTTTTCATGTTTGTTGTAATTAAATATTTCGAATTTGCTCAAGATGGTATCTTTTTCAAAAGTTTCTTTTTCTGGAATGTAAATGAAAGCATCGTAAAAATAGGGACTTTTCTTGCTTTGTTGTCTAAAGTCTTCAAATCCATCAAAATTATAATCACCATATTCTTTTTTAATTTCAGGTTCTAGTTTGCCATACGTACTCCTTAGTGTTCTTCTATTGCCATTTTTATAAATCGACTCTTCAATATAGGGCGGTTTTGAAAGATCCTTATCTTGTGTGGTAATGGTTAAAGTGTCGTTTTTTAAAAAAAAGAAGAGGGTTTGATTGGCTTCCAAAATTTTTCCCTTCATGATTTTTTGCTTGGGAATGAATTCAGCATCCATCAACGAAGAAAAATAGGTATCTTGATAAAACACTTGTACTTCTTTTTCGGGGTTGAATAACAGATAAACATATTTGCCATTTGCTAATTGACTGTAGTACATTCTGATATCAGGGTAGCCATCAAAGTTAAAGTCAGCTATTTCCATGCTATCTAACCAATGCGGCACTTCCTTGAGATAGTTGCCATACATTTCGAAGTGACCCACATTTCTATTGCCTTGAAAGATGTTTAAGATTTTTACATAAGCCCCTTTTTCTCCACTCGTTTTATATTCTTCTGGATTAAATTCTATTTCAAATTTAAATGGCCCTACTTCTTTCCTCAATAAATTTTTTCTTTGTATTTCTAATCCAATGGTGTCTCCTTCATACATTCTTTTTTGATTGATGTATTTGCACTTGGCTGTTATATTTGAGCCTTCTCCATACGTTGTGGTGGTAACGGTTAGGTTTTCTAAAGCACTACCTTCAAATAACAACGTTTCCATATAGTACTGATAAGGACTATCCCAAGGATATCCTCCATATTCTTTTCTGTTGGTATTGCCTTTTGCCGTTTTATTTTCGAAATCAAAAATTAATCCATTGAGTTCAGTCAAAGTGGTTTCTATTAAGAAAGTATCTCTTTTTTGATGATAAATATAGTAGGTATGTTTTCCAGGCATACTGATGTTGCATACCCTAAAATCTGGGGATCCATCAAAATTGTAATCAGCAATTTGAAGGGAATCTCCACATCCTGCTGATTCTTTTAGTTTATTTCCAACAGCTACCATGGAATAAATCAGATTATTATCTTTTTGGTTATACACTAAAATTTTATTGGCATAATAGCCTTTTTCGGCTGGTAGGGCATTGACAGGTGTATTTTTTTCTAATACAAATGTAAAGGGAGTTGCCAATTGAGTAGTCGAATAAAGAGGTGAAGGATTTTCTTTTCCATTATCTATTTTCAACGACTTAGGTTTTTGAGAGAGTTCTTCTTTTTTTGTCAATACCTTATTTACATAATTAAAATAAGCTGTATCCTTCTTATCTGAAAAAGAATCATGATATGCAGGTTGGTAACCATTCCATAGGATATCATTGTACATTGAAATGATTTGAACATTGATTAGATTTTGGCCTTTCATGTGGTATACATTGCCATACAAATGACCTTGCCCCGGAATATTTTTTTGATTGGAATGGGCAATGGTGTCGAAGATGATACCCGTTAAAGTTTTACTTGTTGGGTGAATGGTTAAAAATACCATCCTACTTAAAAGTGGTTCATTTTGGTAAGTTTTAGATGTTTGATCAAACAACAATATGTTTTGAAATTTCAAACGATTATTATAAAATCGCAGGTCGGGTATCCTATCAAAATTATAATCATCAAAACCAATGCTGTCTATATTTTGGTCATTATCCGTTAAGTTATTGCCCATTAATACTTCCTCATAAATCATTGCATTATTTGGATTGAAAACTTGTAATAATTCGCAATAACACCCTTTACACTCAGGGCAATTAAGCAATGGAGAATGGTCGAACTCCATTCTGAATCCATTCCAAAATTTGGTATTTTTATTCTCCACTCTTAGAATTGTTTTTTCGAGTGTTATACTTACCGGTTGATATTGTTCTAAGAATTTACGTTCATCAGGATAACCGCACAAACCTTGCACTTGCTCTGGTTTTACATAAATCGTTTTCGAACTAAAATAACCGCCATTCGCAGCACCATCTATGTCTTCAATTTTCACATAACGACCTTTTTCTTTGTTTCCTAGAGAATAGGTTATGAATATATAATCGGTTTCCGCTTGCATAAAATGACGACTTTCTTCGTTTCTTTTTTTATGCGAGATATCTTTATTAAGCTTAGGGTTTTGCCAAAATGTAGCAGTATCATTCTTGTAGCCAATATACTTATCGTTACCCTCGTATACATCTTTTCTAATCATAATTGGCTTACCATTTTCGTCTACCAAGGTAATTCTCAAACCTTCAATCATTTCATTGTTTTGATTAAAAGGTCTAATGCCAATTAAAGCCGAATGATCGTACTGGCAGTGCTGTGCAATACTAGCACTTCCAAGGATTGCGAATAATAGTAAGCTGAAAATTGTTTTCATGAGAATGGAAAAATATTTAAAATTGTTTAATAAACAACGCAAATAATTCCTTAACTCATACTATTTTTTTGTTTGGTTCTATTGGTTGTCAAGGGTTCAGGCTTGGCGAAGGTAGGGGATAGAAAGAACCAAAGTTCAACCGAGTATAAAAGCAGCACTTTGTTGAACTCATGTTGCGGTTCGGTGTTTTTTATCTGTTCCTAGGTTCTATATTTTTATATTTATCCAGTCTAATTTTGAATGCGTCTTTGTCAATTGGTTTGTAATGTTCTTTTGTAGTTCCAGGGTCATTTGTGAGAAGTAGATTCGGTCTTGTCGGTCTATTTTCAAAACCGCCTCCGCAATTTGGGCATACATTTTCAAGAATTTGGGTTACACAATCCTTACAAAATGTACATTCATAAGTACAAATCATCGCCTCCTTACTATTATTAGGCAATGGTTTCGCGCAATTTTCGCAAATTGGTCTTAATTCAAGCATGGTTCTGTTGTTAAGTTTTTAAATGACTCTATGAATGTATAAATTTTTTGTTCAGTTTCAAGGTCTGTTATGTTTCCATTCAAGTCTATTTTTCCTTTTATACCTTGAATCAACAATGTCGTTTCTTCTGTAAAATTCGCCATGGCTGTTTTCATAATCAATTGTAATTCTTCATGCCCTTTTTGTCCATTGGCAGAAGCAGTAACTATTCCAATTGGCTTGCCAGAAAAAACTGTTGTCGCAATACACCATTCCATTGCGTTTTTTAATCCACTCGGAATGCTAAAAATATATTCAGGTGTACAAATAATTATTCCGTCTGCTTGTTCAATGCTTTTTCTAAATTCGATAATTTCTTTTGGTGGTTTTTCTGCTGAAAGTTCAGGGTCGAAATGGGGTAAAGTTTTTAAGTCATTATAAATTATAAAATCAAAATATTCAATGCTTAAGTCCGCAATTTTCTCAACCAATTTTAAGTTTGTAGAATGTGAACTTGCACTTCCAATAATTGCGAATATGTTTTTTTTTGTTGTCATTAAATTTATCTGTTCTTTTTGTCTGTCGTGGGTTTCTTATACAGAGCAGTAAAGGTTTGGGGACTTAGCGTTAGGCGTCGCTCAAAAGTACAAAAGTTTCTTTTCTCCAACTGATGGAGAAAGCAGAATTACTAAGGCAAGTAAAATGCCACGCTTGCGCACAACCTATATTATCTGTTGCCATTCTTTTAGCTTTTCCTACCTTCCACAAAATACATATCAATCTCACCCTTCCCTTTAGCTTTTATTTTTCCACGATGCTTGCAATTGAATTTTTCTTTCACCCATTCATACGTTGTGCCGCTTAGGTTTACTTTACCAACTTCCCCTGATGATTCCATACGGTTGGCAGTATTAACCGTATCTCCCCAAATGTCGTATGCAAATTTCTTGATGCCAACAATTCCTGCAACTACAGGTCCTGTGTGAACACCAATCCTTATTTCGAAAAATGGTTTCCCTTCCGCTTCTTTTTCGGCTTTGTGTCGATGCATAAAATCCTGTATTTCCAAAGCAGCTTTTACCACATCTTCTGCATGGGTTTTATTAGGTGTGGGCAAGCCGCCTGCAGCCATATAGGCATCGCCAATTGTTTTTATTTTCTCCACACCGTGCTTGTGCATAATGTGATCGAATGCAGAGAAGCAAGTATTTATTTCGCTCACCAGTTCCTTGGCTGTCAGTTTTTCGGATAGCTGTGTGAAGTCTTTGAAGTCGGTGAAAAGCACAGTTACTTCATCTATCAGTTTTGCTTCGGCGCTGCCTTTCGCTTTTAGCTCTTCTGCAACTTCAGTAGGAAGGATGTTCAGCAGCAGCTCATCGCTTTGTTTTTTACCCGCCTTAATTCTATTCCGCTGACTAAAGAAAACGCTTGCAAAAAGTAATACAACAATAAAACCCCCAATAAATCCATTACCTACTAATTTTTGTCTTCTCAATTCTTGCTGCGCAATGGCATCTTTCTTTTCCTGCTCTGCTTTTGTAGCTGCCTGTTTTCTGTTAAATTCATTTTGGGTTGCAATGCGTTTCTGTTCAAAATTATATTCAATTTGTTTTCTTTTCAGTTCTTCTTCATACTTTAATTGTTGTCTTTCTTTTTCTGATTTTGCCACTGCTTGTTTTTTTTCATATTCAAACTTTAATGATTTCAACTGAATTTCTTTTTGCAATGCAAGTTCATTCTTTTCATTTTCAAGTCTTATCGAATCCTGTGTTCTATCAAAAGCTGCTTTGGTTAAACCTTCTTTTTTATCGAAATCATAATTCATTTGCAGCGCCACCGTCTTCCTGGTGGTTTCAGTATTGGTTATGCTATCGCGATAAGTTATAAAGAGTTTATAATGCTCCAATGCCTTATTAAAGTCACCTTGGGCACTATCCAATGCTGCTAAACACTCATAGCCATCTTTAATATCTTGCAAACTCCCTATCTCTTTTGAAACTGACAATGCTCTATTCAGATATTCCGATGCATCATTGAATTTTTTCTGCTTAGTATAAGCCACTCCAATATTCCCTAAAGAACTAGCGATACCATGTTTGTCCCCAATTGCTTCTCTGATTTTTAATGCGGTGAAATAATTTTTCATTGCATCTTGATAATTACCTTGGAGATCATACTCCCATCCAATGTTGTTATAGTTATTTGCTTCCCATCGTTTATTTCCGGATTCTTCATTCATTTTTAAAGCAGCAAAATAATTCTTCAACGCTTCGGGATTATTGCCTTGTTGAGAATAAATCATTGCAACGTTATTGTAAGACATAGCGATGCCTTGTTTATCCCCAATTGCTTCATACATTTTTAATGTAGCAGAATAATTCTTCAAGGCTTCGGGATAATTGCCTAGATACCAATAAACATTTCCAATGCCGTTGTAACCGTTTGCGATATGGTCTTTATCTCCTAATTCTTTAAATATTTTTAAAGCAGCAAAATAATACTTCAATGCTTCTGGAAAATTACCTTGATTACCATAAATCATTCCGAGGTTATGGTAAGAAATTGAAATGCCATCTTTGTCGCCAAGTTCTTCATTTATCTTCAATGCCTTTTTATGAAATTCCAAGGCAGGTAAATAATCTCCTTTTTGTCCTTTAATATCACCCATCATGTTATAAGCAACGCGCAACCCTCTTTTATAAACTATCTGCTCCGACAAAGTGAGGCATTGTTTGGCATAATACATAGCTGTATCCAAGTTACTGCTCCGATAGGCAATGGAGAGCTCATTAAAAATATTTGCCGCAGTAGAATCATACAGCGATGGCGATTTTATCTTCAAGTCCAGTTTGGTGGCGTTGTGTTTTTTGAGTTTGGTTTCTAAAGAATCAATGAGGTGCTTGTCTTGAGCGTAAGATTGCTTAGCTATACTTGCAAGTACGAATAGGAGGAGGATTATTTTTTTTCATTAATCTTTTTGATTATTTGCAATGTTACAAAGTTCGTTCAGGTTTCGCAATGGTTACAGCTAAAGTTTTGTGTGCAAGCGAAGAAGGCTTTTTTCTAACCGTGTAATTGATAAAAAGTCTTTTTTGCTTCGGTGCTGTTATAACATGTAGCTTTTTTGTTGAGTTGCGATTAGGTTTCGTACTGTACAAAGTTCTACCTAGAATAATGGTTTTATTTTTTATTGATAATTCATATTTTGTTTGAGTAGCAATTCATTAAACACAGATATAAAATCTCCTTCAATAGCTTCTTCATTGTGTTCTAAAAACCACTTTTTCATTGCTAGTATAAAATCAGAAAATTCCATTTTTTGCGCTTGTAAATGTTTGGAATATTCTGTTTGCACGGAAGTTGCAGAGCCCCATTTGAATAATTCATTTCCGGTTTTATCAAAACCAATTATAATCGGAATACTTTTTTTGCCATCTGACAAATATAGATTCATGAAATCTTCATTTACATCTCTTGGTACAACGTGAATTTTAGTTTCCGCAATTGTGTTAAGCATTTTAACTGCATAGGGTACAATATTGGCTGATGAACCGCACCAATTTTCCATTATGATGTACACATCCATTGGTGGCAATTTGCTAATTATATTTTTTATTTGAGAGGAAGGTTCGTACGTTTTTAGAATGGTTTGAACGGTAATAAAATTATTCGTGATGTATTCTAATTGTTTTGTTTCTGCTTCCGTATTCGTTGGTGCACTGGCCTTTAGCGACTCAATGCTATTTTCATAACCTTCTTTTAAATACTTATCAAAAGAGGCAACGCTATATT
>CAMDVD010000075.1 GCA_945878115.1 Chitinophaga pinensis
AAAGTGTTCTTAATTTTCCTATGTTCAATGGCGTAGTCGGAAAAACTGGGTGGAGAAGATGTCTTTTGCATATATAACATATATCAAAAATCACGCCAAACTCAATGATAGCAACACTTTCAGACAAAATTACCTTGCAACGGTCTTGATTTGATAATAGAACTAATAAATGAAAGATAGTAAAAAGGCATAACATTTATCTATGAACAATGATTATTACCTACGCTCATACAACTCTTGCAACAACGTATATTTTCTACTTACATACCACATCTCATTTCTCGCATAAGCATAACCAAGTTTGCCATCCAAAAAACCAGCACGAAATATATAATTTTTGATAAAGCCAAACAGCGGACTAATATGTCTTTTGATAAAGCTGGAGGGTTTCGATTTTGTATACATTTGTTGTGCGCTTAGTTGCGCATAATGCTCGAGCTTGAGACGATGCGCTGCTGTGGTGTCGTAAGAGTAATGTTTGATATAACCTTTTAATTTGTGGATTTGTGCCGGCTTATCAAAGCGAATATCCTCATGTACTTCTGCATTATTCCAGTGTGCAATGTTTTTGTTGAAAAGGCGTAAACGATATTCATTGCTCAAGGAACCGTGGTGTAAAATTTGTGTTCCAAAAACCATTTTTCGTCGAAGTAAAAATGCATTCTCTTCGGCAATATCCTTTGCAAATAATTCTTTGATTTCAGTTTTTAATTCTTCATTAATTTCTTCATCTGCATCGAGACTTAATATCCAGTCATACTTGGCGAAAGCATGACCTTTATTTTTTGTCATAGCATAACCTTCCCATTGTAACAGCTGAACTTTTGCGCCTAAGGCGAGTGCTATATCTTTTGTCGCATCGGTACTTCCATTGTCTAATAAGATTACATCATCGCTCAAATCCAATAATGGTTTCAAGCAACGAGCAATATTTTTTTCCTCATTTTTAGTGAGGATGAGAATGGAAAAAGAAGGCATGCTGTAAAAATAATAGCTAAATGATGAGATGCAATGTATGGATGATAAAAGTTGTGATGGAGAATATTTTTAAATTGATATTTTGAGATAGTGTAATACTTAAACCGGTTCAATTTGTCTGTACTTTGTTTTTTTGATTCATTTGTTGGATTTGATTTGATTTTTTTTGAATTTGCTTTTGTTTTTAAATCAAAGTAATCATTTAAATTAAAGGTTTAACAATGCAGACAAAGTGATTTACACGACGCACTTTTCAAACAGTTGAGAAACACAGGTTGCAAACGCCAGCCTTGTGAGACAGTTTAGTAACCAACTTTGCCTATTGAATTTATGCGCACAATTGTTTGCTCTATTTAAATTTCTAACGCTCGGTTTTCTTCTTTTATTCGGATGCTCAGTATGATTACATTGAGTAAGGAAAAAATGATGGCTGTATAATACAAATGAAATGCAAGGGGAATAAGTGCAATCTCTGCAACGACAACTATATAATTCGGATGTTTGACATATTTGTAAGGACCTGTTTTGATTAAAGGAAAATTTGGAATGCGAAATATTTTTGTGTTCCAGAATTTGCCAAGCGATGCAAAAATCCATCCTTTGAATACAAGAAGTAAAAAATAGAAAAGTAGAATAAATACACTATAAGAAGGCGTTTGTTGTGTTGTGTATTCAATTATGAGTGAGATAAAAAATAAAGTATGTAAGGCAACAATAAGCGAATAATGCTTCTTCCCATATTCCACTGCGCCATTTTGTAACAACCATTTTTCATTTTCTTTTGAAAGAAATAATTCTGCAATGCGCAGTAGAAGGATAAACGAAATAAAAAGTATGAAAATCATTTATTTATTTTTCATGTTAAGTAATACCATTTCACACGAAAACCCTGGACCCATAGATACCATTAATCCGTACCCATTGTCGAAGCCTTGTATGAAGAATCTTTCCATTACATACAACACAGTTGGGCTGCTCATATTACCATAATCATTCATCACTTCTCTGGTATTTTTAAGAAAATCGCCTTCTACTTTTAATGACTCACTATAAGCAGTTAATATTTTTTTTCCACCTGGATGAAAGATAAAATTTTTGATATCTTCTATTTTCAAATGATGTTTTTCTAAGAAGGAAGTAACATCCTTGTAAATATTTTTTGCAATGATATTTGGAATGTCTTGCGAAAATAAAACTTTAAAACCTGTATCTAAAAATTTCCAACCCATCACTTCTAATGAATGGTAGTACAACTTACTTTGTGTAGCAACAAATGAAATTTGACTTTTGGTTTTGTTTGTGTGATTATCTCCTGTAATAATTAATGCCGCAACACCGTCTGCAAATAGACTCGAACCAATAAAATTACTTTTGCTGTAATCATTTCGTAAAAAGGTAAGTGAGCATAATTCAACTGCCACAAGCAATACAATCGCATCAGGATTAGCTTTGGCTAAAGTGCTGGCTTTGGCAAAACCTGCAACGCCACCGGCACAACCCAAACCAAAAATGGACATGCGACTAATGTTCTCATGCAGACCCATTTTGTTGATGATAAGTGCATCTATACTAGGTGTTGCAAGTCCTGTTGTAGAAACGAAAATAATATCGCTGATATCCCCTTTTTTGATATTGGCTTTAGCTATACATTCTTCAATTGCTATTACAGAATAGTCGAGAGAAATGCGAATATATTCTTCATTCTGTTCTTGAAAATTATGGACAGTAGCGTAGTACTCCAATGGTTTACAAAAATTTCTTGTTTTAATTTCAGTATTGTCAAAAACACTCATCATTTTTTGGACCTGCGGAAAAGAAGGTTCAAACAATTCTTGTGCACATTTTTTTACTTTCTCTTGCTCAATACGAAATGGGAAATCAATTTTTGAAATAGCAGCTAATGAAGGCATCTAGGAATAATTAAGTTAAGATAAGGTAACAAATGTAGATAGTTATACGATGAAAACTGTTATATAATTTTTATAAAGATTACAATATTATTAGGAATAGCATTTGCGATTAATCCTGTACAATTTTACAAAAATGAAAGATCTTATTTATAAATTACATTCGTGTCTGACAATTTATTTGCTTCTTATTTGCCTTCCATTTCTTTCAACACTTCTTTTAATTCTGCGGTTCTTTTTTCTGTCATGTTAGTTAAGCAAGAAGAATAAACTAATGGATAAATAGAGCCGCCTTCATTTTCCATACATTCAAACTTGCATTCAAAGTCTCTAAAAGTAATCCAAGCTTTTTCTGCTGCAGCTAATGCTTTCTTTTCTGATACATCCAATTTGTTGAATAATGCAGTATAGATTTTATTCAGTTCTTTGTCCGCTTTTTTATAAGTATTAGATGCTTGTATATTCATTTCTGCTTGCGTTTGACAATGAGCAAATGCAGAAGTAAGGAGTAAAATAAAAAGCGTGGGGATGATTATTTTCATGCGGATGTCTTGATTTTAGTTTAAGTTATGTATTGCCTTGCGTCTAGTTTGGAAGATATTATTAACTCGTCATAGTATTCATTAAATCAATACAATAATAGTTCAGACAATTGTATTTCTATAATCAATTAATGAATCTTATGATAAACCTCTTTCCATCCATTTGTAGTGCTAGCTGAACTTAATTGCATAATAGAATCAGATAGGAAAGTTAATGTATACGATACTTCCTCAATTTTATCTCCATGTAATGTGATGATATTATTCGCAATCTTATAATCACCATCAGCTTGTGTAACAGTTCCCTTGTTACCCATACCTATATCCTTTATTACGGTTTGTGTTAACAAGAATTGATTGTTCTCGAAAAATTTATATACATTAATCAACGGCATCGTTGTATCTTGATAGGTAGATAAAGAAAAGATACTTGATACTTGTTTCCACTTCCCAATTAGTTTTTTTTCTTGATTCATATTGAAAGAAAAAGAAACAAACACATGACAACACAACCAGCAATACCAAAAGAAATTTTAGCTATTCGTTTTTTAGTTTTCATTTTGATTTATTAAATGATGATTAATATTGCTTCAATCAATTTCTTCGTCATTAAACTATTGGCTGTTGCATGCATATCCTTCTAACGTCTTTTCCGCCATTGTTGGTGTTTTCACCAACAACCCTTCACCTAATTATTCGGAAAATACAATTGCATTTTAGTGCCTTTTCCTTTCACACTTTGCGCTTCTATTTGAACACCCAATTCATCTGCCAATCTCTTTACAATACTCAAACCTAGTCCTGTACTTTGTTCGCCCGCCGTTGGACGATTATTGATATTGCCATACTTCGAAAATATAAGTGGTAAATATTCTTCTGCAATACCGATGCCTTCATCTTCTATTGTGAGTACCAATTTATTTTTTTCCTTTTGCACATTCACATAAATATTTTTTCCTTGCATCGTATACTTCAAAGAATTAGAAATGATATTTTCAACTATGCGAATAAAATAATTTTTATCGGTAAGGAAAATGATAGGCTCCGTTGCAAATAAACTGTGTATCGTAATTTTTTTGGACCTTGATTTAATATCAAATTCTGTGATAAGATTTTGTAAAAGCGCAATGAGATTTATTCTTTCTAAAACAAGCTGATGATTTTCTTTTGCAAATAATCTCTCCACATCTAAGATTTGCTTAATCATCAATTCGCCATTATCCACGGCTTGCGATATACGTTGAATGGCTTTTAATTTTTCTTCGTCAAGTCCATCTGCGTTAGATGCTAATACGCTATTCCATAATTTAATATTGGCAAATGGACTTCCCAAATCATGACTTACAATGCTAATCAAAGAATTTTTTTCATAGTTGAGTTCTGCCAACATTTTATTTTGCCTGGTAATTTCTTGGTTCTTTTCTTCCAATAAACGGTTCTTTTTATTTCTTTGTTTTAAAAAGAAAATTAACAAGGATAATAGCACCAACAGACTAATAAAAGCGAACAACCAAATTCGTTTTAATAATTTTTGTTGCTTTAATTCTGATGCTAATAATTTATTATCTGATTCTCTTTTGGTTGCATTATATTTTTCCATCAAATTCGTAGTCGTGTTGATGGATTCAATATTCATTAAAGAATCTTCTAGCATATTCAATTCACGAAGTCGAAGAAAAGCATTTTTATAATCTGCAATTTCTTCATAATAACATACCCAAACATTTTTTAGTGCAAGGTCATTGTCCGTAGATGGGAACTCTTTATTAATCACCGCAGCGCTATCTGCATATTGCTTGAAGGAAACAAAATTATGCAGACGCATATAAGAAGCCGCCAGATTTGTATAATCATTAAACAATAATTTTCTACTCACTTGATTCGCGATTCTTAATTCCAAATTTGTTTTAAAATAAGGAAGCGCTTTCTCTGGCATGCCTTTGTCGCCGTAGAGTGAACCAATATTATTATTGATGTCTAGTATGCCTTGTGTGTCTTGCAATTCTTTTTTGATGGCTAAACTTTTTTCATAATAAAGCAATGCCGAATCATACACTCCTTGGTTTTGAAATATATGCCCAATGCTATTATAACAAGAAGCTATACGTGGTTTTTTCTGTATGCTGATAGACATTGCCAATGCCTTTGCATAATAGGTTTTTGCATTGCTATATGCTTTGTTTTTCAAATACAAATAACCAATGTCTGAATACAAAGCCGATGATGCTTCTTTATTATCGAGGCGTTCCGAAATATCAATCGCTTTCATGAAATAAAAAGTGGCACTATCTGTTTCAAAATTATTGTCGAAATAAATACCTAGAATTCGATAATTATAAATGGGATAATTTTTTTCTTGGCTATACTTTTTTGTGAGTTCATTATTAAAAAACAACATGCTGTCTTCATCCATATCAGCATAAGAAATCGCTAACTTATAGATGGAATCCATGGCAGCAACTTCTTGTGAAAATCCTTGCAATGGTTTGCATAAGCCAAGCAAAAGCAAGAGATACAAAAGGGAATTGTTTATTTTTTTCATTCTATCATTTTGTTGGTCAATGCAAATTTTACTAGGCCTACTGTATTGCTCACGCCAAGTTTCTGGATAATATTTTTTCGATGGGTATCTACTGTTCCGACACTCAAAAAAAGCTTTTCTGCAATTTGCGCATTACTATATTCCATGCACACTAATTTCAGAATTTCTATCTCACGATCACTTAATATTTCTTTTGGTGAATTAACGGTAATTGTATTTCTATAGTCTTGTAGATTATCGTTTGATCTTTCTAATTCTGCAGAAAAATATTGTCCGCCTTTTGCTACTATTTCTATGGCATTTATTAATTCGGTGATGGTAGCATTTTTTAGTAAATAACCTTGAAAGCCTAGTTTTTCTAACTTATGAACCACCCTGCTACCTCTCATCATGGTGAGATAAATTACTTTCTGCTTTGGGTGATGTTTGCGAATGGATTCTAATACAAATTCAGCTTCTACTCCTGGTAAATGCACATCCAACAAAAGGATATCTGCTTCGATGTTTGGCAATTGTTCCAGAAAAATAGTAGCGGAAGTTTGGTATCCTATGATAGAGATATTTTTATTTTTCTTGAGCAATAGCATTAGCCCTTCTAAATAAAGTTCGTGGTCTTCTAATAAATATAAACTAATCATGGATAAAAAATATACTTGAACAAAAGTAGAAATTTTATTGAATTATTTATTCTTTAAATAAGATATAGAAATGAGTCATTGATGCCTATGTTGCATACAAATATTTTATTCAATCTTATTCTTCGAAATAAACTCGCTTCACTCGTTGTGAAATGCCAGTCAATATTTCATAAGGAATAGTTCCAGCCCATTTTGCCAATTCACATACAGAAAGTTCCTCTCCAAAAATAATGACATCATCTCCTTCCTTTACATCTGCAACATCAGTAATATCCAACATGCACATATCCATACATACATTACCTACAATGGATACAAGTAAGCCGTTCACCATCATTTTGCCTACACCATTGCCGAGTCTGCGCGTGATGCCGTCTGCATATCCAACACAAACGGTTCCAATGATGGTATCTCTTTGCAACACCCCTTTACGGTTATATCCAACCGTTTCATGCAGAGAAATATTTTTGATTTGAGAAATTTTTGTTTTCATTCTGCTAACTGGTTTCAACTTCTGCATGATTTGATGGCTACTGTCAATACCATATAATCCTAAACCCAATCTTACCATATTGAATTGTAATTCTGGATGTCGAACGATGGCTGAAGAATTACATAAATGACGCAAAAAGGAATACCCTAATTTGGATTCCATTTTATTGCACATGGCAGTAAATGCAGCAGCTTGATAGGCTGTAAATTCATCTAGTTCTTTTTCTTCACTTCCCGCTAAATGAGAAAAAACAGAAGCCACTTTTAATTCTTTGGAAGCAAGTAAAATAGCCATACATTCATCTAGTTCTTTTTCTTCAAAACCCAAGCGATGCATGCCTGTATCTAATTTGATATGAATAGGATAATGAATTAATTCTTGCTCTTTCGCAACTTCCAACAAACGGAGTAAGATGCGTGCATTATATATTTCAGGTTCTAATTTCCATTCTATTAATAAATCAAAAGAACTGTCATCGGCATTCATTACCATGATAGGCAAATCAATTCCATTTTTTCGCAATGCAACGCCTTCATCGGCATAGGCTACTGCCAAATAATCTATTCCTTCAAACTGCATTTTATTCGCTACTTCAAAGCTTCCACTGCCGTATGAAAATGCTTTTACCATAGCCATCGTTTTGGTTTTTTTATTTAATAAGGATTGATACACTTTTAAATTATGGACTAATGAATTCAAATTAATTTCCATTACCGTTTGGTGTATTCTCTCTTGTAGTCGCTTGGCTATTTTTTCAAATTCAAATCGGCGAGAGCCTTTAATCAAGATACTTTCATTCACAAATGAGCTGGTGTCTATTGTGTCTAAAAAGGATTCTGTATTTTTAAAAAAAGTTGATTTTAAATTTCTATTCGCTCGAAAAATATTTTTATTCCGGCTAATAGTTTCGCCAATGCCGATTAAACGATTTATTTTTTTTTGATGTAATAGGTCAGCTACTTCGTCGTACAAATCATTGTCGCGTCCACTTTCTAATATATCGGATAAAATTACGGTTTTGTGTTCATGTTGATTTTGTTGAGATAAAAAATCCAACGCTATAGAAAAGGACGAAACGTCTGAGTTGTAGCTATCATTAATCAAGGTGCAATTGTTAGAACCCTTGAGTAATTCCAACCGCATGGCTACATGGGTTAATTTCAACATGCGGCTCTCTATCTCTTCTTGCGGAATACCAAGATGAAGGAGTAATAACCAACAATGAATACTGTTCTCTATATAGGCGTCATCTGTAAATGGAATGCGAATAGAGCATGTATTTGTTTCATACAATGCATGAATAGTTGCAAAATGATTTAGCTTTTCGATATGCGTAATTTGCAATACCGCGTCATACTTTTTGCTCCAAGTCAATAATTGTATATCTGTATTTTTACTTTGTTTTAATTGGTTGGCAAATAATAAAATACAATCATGCAATTCCAAATAATCTTTATTGTAAATGATGGTATTGGCAGATTTAAACAGATTTAATTTTTCATTTATTTTTTGTCTGATATTCAAAAACCCTTCATTATGTGTTTCGCCAATATTTGTAAATATGCCAATATTTGGTTTGATTATTTTCTCTAATTGCTCCATTTCACCCGATTGTGAAATGCCTGCTTCAAACAATGCTAAGGTATGTTCAGCTTGCATTTGCCAAACAGAAAGCGGCACGCCAATTTGCGAATTAAAACTTTTAGGGCTTCGAACAATAATATAATCAGTTTCTAATAATTGATAGAGCCATTCCTTTACAATTGTCTTTCCATTACTCCCGGTAATACCAACAATAGGGATGGAAAATTTCGCCCGATGCCATGCTGCTAATTGTTGCAATGCTATTAAAGTATTAGGCACTTGTATAACCCAAGCATCTTTATACGATGTGATATCGAATTCTTGATGAACGATAAAACAGCGAACACCTGCTAGATATACATCCCAACAAAAAGCGTGTGCATCTCTGCGTTCGGTACTTAAAGCAATGAAGACAGACGATGCCGGATGCGCAATTTTACGACTATCCAATAATATATTGTCAATCAAGGATTCCTTTCCAACAGAAAGCAATTTGCCTTTCACAACAGCTTGTATATCTTGTGTCTGTATCATCTTAAATTAAGCATGCAGTTTTTTTCGAGTATGGTAAATCGAGTAAACAATAGATCCACCAATACTTAGTAAAATAACCACTAATGAAACCCAAACTGGAAGATGAAGATGTATTAATTCTAAAAACATTTTTGCCCCGATAAATATCAATACGATGGCAATACCTTGTTGTAGAAAATCAAATTTGCTAGCTGCTTTTTGCAAAATAAAAAATAAGGCTCGCAAGCCAAGTACTGCAAAAATATTGGAAGAATAAACAACCAAGTTATCGGTGGTAATTGCAAATACTGCTGGTATAGAATCCAATGCAAAAATGATATCCGTTACGCCAATCATAATAATGACTAGAGATAATTTAGTGAAATAAGCCTTCTCATTTTTGGTGATTATGTATTTTCCTTCAGGCTCTATATCCGTGTATCGAAGGTATCTGCGAATCAATTTATAAATTTTTCCATCCCGTATATCTGTTTCTTCTTCTGGATTGCTGAACAGCATTTTGACACCGGTGAAAATTAAGAAGCCACCGAAAATGTATAATATCCATGAAAATTTTTGAACCAGGACTATACCCACAGCGATAAAAATAATTCTAAATATAATAGCCAGTATAACACCAACCATGAGTACTCGGCCTATGTTTTTGCTACTGATTTGTAAGGAAGTAAAAATCAAAACAAAGACAAATATATTATCGATGGAAAGCGACATTTCCATGAAATAGGCAGATAGATAATTCAAGGACGTGTGCGCATCATAGGTATACCATAAATAGACGCAATAGGATAATGCCATGGCTACCCAAAACAAATATTGAAAAGAAGCACTTCGTATACTTACTTCTTTGTTTTTTTTACTGAAGACCAATAAATCAAGTAAAAAGGAAATTGCTAATGCAAGGATAAATATTAGATAACTTAGAAGGTCTGTACTCATGAAGAAGCAAATCTACTTTAAAATTCCAAAGGAGAAAATTCCAAATTCCAAACCCAGGAACAAATCCCAAAAAGAAAAATTCCAAATTCCAAAAGCAAGTTCTAACTACTTTCTACTTTTGACTTATGACTTACGCCTTTCTTCTAAGTACTAACTACTTTTACAAGGGGTTGCACCCCTTGCTATTCATATGTCGCCCTTTCAGGGCTTGGTGGTGTTTCTTTTTATTTTTTACAAGGGGTTGCACCCCTTGCTATTCATATGTCGCCCTTTCGGGGCTTGGGGGTTTGATTCTTTTATTTTTTACAAGGGGTTGCACCCCTTGCTATTCATATTTAGCCTTTTCAGGGCTTGGGGTTTATGACACAAAAGGTTGCACCCCTTGCTATTAAAATGTCGCCCTTTCAGGCATACGCGTCAACTTAAGCTAATCTCAGTCGATACTATTTCTTACTGACGGATTTTTTTTCAACTTTATTTTGAGTGTCAACTTTATTTTGTCTGGCTGGAATTTTTTTCACTCGTTGTAGGATAAATGTATT
>CAMDVD010000076.1 GCA_945878115.1 Chitinophaga pinensis
TTGGACTTATATTTTTACCTCCATATAGCCCTGAGCTAAATCCAGCAGAAAATATGTGGCAAGGATTTAAAAGAAATTTTACAGGTAAACTTCATAAATCACTGGATGAAGTAAGCCAATTCATATCTAATGAAATCAAAACCCTTACCGAAGAAAGCATTAGAACTACTTGCGCATTTAGTTATATTTTTGCAGAACTAAATTGGACCATGTAATAAATATAATTAGTATTACTGTGGCGCCAAAATATTTCAATAATTGTACAGCCGCCGACCCAATAGCACCAGTAGCTCCGTACACTAATACATTTTGTCCAGGTATCACTTTTGCTGCTCTTATATCTACTAAGGCATAATGCGCTCCTTCTGTAAGCGCTGCTGCTTCATCAAAATTTAAATTTTCTGGTATCTGTATAACCGCGTCCGTTTCAGCAATTGTCAAATATTCTCCGTGCCCACCACAGGTTTTATCATTGAATCCAAAAACTCTATCGCCTTTCTTGAATGTTGTAACTTGACTCCCAATTTCTTCCACTATTCCAGAAAACTCGCAACCCAGAATTTTATATTTTGGTTTTAACAGTCCAGTCCAAAAGCGTGAAATAAAATAGTCAGCGCTACGAAATCCTGAATCAGTGCGGTTTACAGTTGATGCATAAACCTTAACCAATAGTTCGTTATCATTAGGTACTGGTTTTGGTACTTCCATTAATCTAGCAACTTCTGGTGGTCCATATTTTGAATATACAACTGCTTTCATTTTTTTACTTTTCTGTTGAATTTGATTGTGGCCTATAATTGTCGCTAACTTCAGCATCTGAAAAAATTATCGTTTGCATCACACAAATCTAAAGCAGAATGAGCAACAAATTATGTCTTAAAATTGACTTGGTGGTATGTAACAGATTTTGGAATTTTATGAGCAGTTGCCCTGGTTAAAGCATATGTAAAAACCGTTGCGCAAAAAGGTAAAATGGAATTGCAAGGCGGCTTATTTGAAAAATTTCTTGCGCAAACGATTGTAACTTATTGCGCCTTCATAAAAAAAGTTGGATGTTACGATTTCTGCTTTTGTTGCTTTTTTTCGCCGTTGTTGGTATTTTTCACATGCAACATCTCCTTCTCCTTCGCAATCTCCAATTTATCCATACTCACATTTACTTCTACATTACCAAAAAGTACTTTGGCGCGGTTATGTTCTATGGTTTTGATAATGCCTATTTCGCGGCTCTTCATCATGTGTACGGGCGAGCCTATTTTTATTTTCGTTTTTATCGATTTTATTTTCTCTTGCTTGAAGGCCTCCGTTTTTTCTAATTCTTCTTGCAGTTTTTTCTTGGCATATTCGTATCCTGCCAGTTTTACAAACTTCTGAATCACTTCTTTTTTGTTTTTTGTCTCCAACCATTCTTGTGTGAGTTGATGTAACTTTTTGCCATAGTCCATCATTTTTTGCCGATCTTCTTTCTGCTCTTTACTGCGTTCCAAGTCGGTCTCCATTTTTTCATTCAGGTCTTTAAACTCTCTTTTTTCGGCGGTGGTTTTACTCATTTGTTTTTGCAAATCCCGCTTCAACTTCACAATATTATTTTTTTCCAATTGCAGTTGATTCAAGAGTTTGTCCATGCTTATTTTTTCATCACTCAATATGGATTTTGCATCGTCTATAATGGCTTTTGGCAATCCTATTTTTTCAGCCACCTCAAACGTAAACGAACTACCTGGTTCGCCAATATGCAGTTGGTACAAAGGTTTCAAGGTTTTACTATTGAAGAGCATACAAGCATTAAAAATGCCATCTTTCTGGTTTGCCAATAATTTCAAATTGGTAAAATGGGTCGTAACTACACCTTGGGCTTTGGTTTCATTTAGTTTATTTAATATCACTTCCGCCATCGCACCGCCCATATCTGGATCGCTACCGGTACCAAATTCATCTATCAAAAACAAAGTATCCTTATCCGTTTTTTCTAAAAAATATTTCATCTTCAACAAGCGCGAACTGTAGGTACTTAATCCATCTTCAATACTTTGGTTATCGCCTATATCGCCAAACAAATTTTTCTTGATACTCATTTCGCTTTTTGCAGCAGCCGGAATCAACAAACCACATTGCAACATAATTTGCAACAAGCCCAATGTTTTTAAAGTAATAGATTTTCCACCTGCATTGGGTCCACTTATCACCATGATGCGCTCACTTGTATGCAAGCTGCACTGTATAGGCACGGTAGGCAAATGGCGTTCCGTATTTTGTAATAATAAAACTGGATGAAACGCATTGAACAAATGCAAATGCGTATTTTGTTTGGATAGTATAGGCAATGTTGCTTTCAACTCCCTAGCCAACTTTGCTTTTGCTGCAATGAAATCAAACGCTATCAATGTTTCATAATACCCCACCAATACAGCATGAAATGGATGTAATATGGCAGTCAGCTCTTTTAATATTCTATGTATTTCCTTTTGCTCATCCTCTTCCAATTGCTTGCGATCATTGTTCAATTCAATCACATTTTGTGGCTCAATAAACGATATTTTACCAGAAGCAGATTGGCTTAGAATAATTCCTTTCACTTCTCTTTTATGCTCTGCCAAAATACAAAGCACTCTTCTGCCATTCACAAAGTTTTCTTCAAAATCGGCAAGGAATCCCAGCTTCTTGTATTTCTGAATATGGATACGATACAGGCGATCACTGGTTTTGCGGTTCTCTTGCATGTCCTTACGCAAACTTTGTAACCATGGCGAAGCTTCATCTTTTACCAGACCATCTTTATCAATAATTTGATTAATTGCCGACAACATAAATTCATCTTTCTCCAAGTGTTTCAACTTATTTTTTAAATAAGGAAACACGTCTTCTTTGTCTTCAAAAAATGCAAGTAATTCATGGGTAGCGGTAATGAGTTGCCTTAGCATCACAAATTGCAAGTTATTCAGCACTGCATTTTGAATGGTCAATAAATGCAGTTCATTATCCAACTCCGGATATTGTCCAGTTGGAATTAAATCGCCCTGATGCAGTGTCAATAAAAATTCATTGGTTTCCATCAGTCTTTGTTGCACAAGATCAAAAGAAGAAGATGGCTTTAAGGCGTGTACCAATTGTTTGGCACGTTTTCCATAACAGTATTTATCCAACAATGCTAGGATATAATTGAAATCAAGTTGTTCAGCAAGATGTGAGGGATAAATATTCATGTACAAATTAGCGAACTGCAAATATGAGAAAAGAGTAGCAGAAAAAATTATTTTCTAACGATGTGGCAAAGCATGTAATAATACGCCATCGGGATAGATAACTCGATGCAAAAAAAGACCTTGTGCTTCGGCGCTAAAATCTGCCAAAGTACAATCTTTAGACAATATGATTTCTTCAAATTCAGGTATAGTCAACTTACCTCTTCCTACTTGTAAAAGTGTACCAACAATACCTCGAACCATACCACGCAAAAAACGGTTGGCTTCAATAGTAAAACACAGCATCCCACTTTCCTCTTGCGACCAGAATGCATAAGCGATGCTACAATTGTTTGTTTTTACTTCTGTATTCCTTTTGGAGAAAGAAGTAAAATCATGATGCTGTAAAAGTAGTTTAGCCGCTTGATTCATTTTTTCTACATCCAATTGAAAAGGGAAATAATAAGCGGTCTCCTTACAAAATGGATTCTTTTGTGCAGTTACATAATACAAATATTTTCTACCAATAGCATCAAATCGAGCATGCGCTTCTTCGCCAACTGCAAACATATTCTTCACTACAATATCGGCATGTAAAATAGCATTCATGCTATATAATAAGCTAATTGGAATAACGTGTTCAATATCGAAGTGCAAAAAATTTTGTTGAGCATGTACGCCTGCATCTGTTCTGCTGGCAGTAGTTGTTTGTATTTCTTGTTTGAAAATGGTGGAGAGTGCACGATTTATTTCACCTTGCACAGTAAGTCCTGCCAGTTGAATTTGTATTCCATTAAATACGGTTCCTTTGTATGCTATTTCTATAAAATACCTAGACATACTGGAAATGATGTGAATGAAGACGAATAATGCTACCCAACGTATATAAATGATTTACAATGATGGCAGCACTATTTTATTTTATCGCTCTTTTGGATTCAGCGATGATTTGCTCTTTAGTGATAATAAATTTCTCGACTTTCGTCAAAGGAATACGCAAATGAACAGGTGTTGTAGCATTCACGATTTCGGCATCAAAGTTTGGATTCCATCTTCTCAAACGAACGATATCTTCATCTAAAATTTTAGATATAGCATTTAAGTTATAGCTTCCTTTTACTTTTAAAATAGCCATTTGATCTAATTCTGCTGCCGTAAAAATCGTTTTCTTATCGTCTTCTTTCTCATCCACATCTGCATCTGCGTTCGACAATGAATTATTTCGCAAGCTAGAAAAATCTGCCTTTGGTGCTTTTGCTCCTTTTGGAATTTCGCCCATGCTCAATACATTCGAAAATCTATCCATGAAAGTGGTGGTAGCAATAAATGCCATCACATGATTTTGCGTTTCTTTAGGAAGTTTGGGTTTAATATCCCAAAAGCTGCGACCGGAGCCAGTATTGATGGCACGCATTACTGGAGCTGGACCACAATTATAAGAAGCGATAACCAATAACCAATCATGAAACATACCATACAAAAGTTTAAGATAACGAGCAGCCGCATTGGTGCTCTTATACATATCTCTACGTTCATCCATCACCTGATCTACACGCAATCCTAGCATTCTTGCAGTACCTTCCATAAACTGCCAAGGACCAACAGCTCCAACAGAGGAAACTGCATTGCAATTCATAGCGGATTCAATGACTGCTAGAGATTTCATTTCTTTAGGTACACTAAAGCGTTTCATGATATTGTCAATCAATCTAAAATAACCGCGACTAGAATTTTGAATATGAGATAAACGAGCACCATAATTGGTATTGTAATTCTTTACATAATCAATAATATAATCTGTATATGTTCCATATACAGATTTATTGACTGTGATATTGGCGTTTGCCACTGGTGGCTCCGTTATATTGTTTAATTTTCTTTTCACAAATCTTGAACTATCCATGGGATTATTCAATGCTTGTAACCTTCTCCATTCATACTTAGCAGCAAGTTCTTGTCTGAATTTAAGTGGTAATGAAGCGGTATCTGTAATTTTAATGATAGTTACACTATCTTTTGATGTGGCTAGCAATTGTAAATTACTAGTGCTTATAAACACAATGGTCGTCAATATTATACATGAAAAAATATTTTTCATAGCCCCCCTTTCTTATTTAATTATTGAAAATATTGAAGAAATTTATTCTTTCTCCTTGATACCTGACTCCAATTCACTTTTTATATTATCCTTGGCATCTTTAAATTCACGCATACCCTTACCTAATCCACGCATAAATTCAGGAATTTTTTTCCCGCCAAATAAAACCAAAATTGCTAATACAATTAGTAACATTTCTGGTGTGCCTGGCATTGCGATTAATAATTGATTGAATAGTGTCATGATCTTCTTCGTTGATTGGCAAATGTATTCATTTTTACGTAAAATCAAAAAAAGATGTTTTCGTAAATGTGTAAAAAAGAAAAAACGAGCATTAAGCTCGTTTCTAATTATGTTTATCTGAATCGATAGTATTAGTTCATTCTCTTCTCTTTGATACGAGCAGATTTACCTTGACGATCTCTCAAGTAGAATAATTTTGAACGACGAACGCGTCCTACTTTAAATACTTCCACACTGTCAATATTTGGCGAAAATGCTGGGAATGTACGTTCAACACCTACATTGTCACTCATTTTACGAACGGTAAAAGTAGCAGTTAATCCAGTACCTTGACGTTTGATACAAACACCTTTAAATGGTTGGATACGCTCCTTAGTTCCTTCTTGTATTTTATAATTTACGGTAATGCTATCACCTGCTTTAAAAGTAGGTAATTCTTTCATCGGACTAGTTTGTTGTTGCACAAATTTTACTGCTTCTTGCATGACTATCTTTTTTTGGGAAGGCAAAAGTAATTGAATAATTATTTAAAATGAAAATAATATGCATCTTTATTAAAAAAAACCGCCACAAGGGCGGTTTCATTCATTCTTATGAGAATCATATTAAGGGAAAATACCTAATTCCATGTAAGATACACCAATTTTATTGATTGAATTTACAAAAGCAGCCGTTCTCATGTCAGCTATTTTTTTGTTCTTCAACCAAATATCTTTGATTTCATGATAAGAGCCCATCATGGTATCTTCTAAACCGCTATGTACTAAATCTACTTCATCTGGTCCGTGTAAAATAATTTTACGTTCAGCAGCGCTTACTTTTTTTCCAGTAAGACCTTCTATAGAACCAAGTATGCTTGTGTTCATATTTTCGCTGAATCTTTTTTCCATACGGCCATAACGAACATGGCTTAAGTTTTTCAACCACTCAAAATAAGAAACCGTAACACCACCAGCATTGATATACATATCTGGAATAACAACTGTTCCTTTTTTAGTTAAAATTGCATCCGCATCTGGTGTTAAAGGACCATTAGCAGCTTCCGCAACGATACGAGCTTTCACTCTTGGTGCATTTTCGCCATTGATTACATTTTCAAGTGCAGCAGGAATTAAAATATCACATTCTAATTCAAGTGCTTCTGCAGATTTTTTCAAATTTTTCGCACCAGGGAAATTTAAAATAGAACCTGTTTTTTTACGATGTGCCATCACAGCGTCAACATCTAATCCTTTTGGATTCGTAATTGCGCCTTCATATTCTGCAATACCAATAACTCTAGAACCGCCTTCACCAAAGAATTTCGCTGCATGGTATCCAACATTACCTAAACCCTGCACAACAACTGTTTTATCTTCCATGCCAACAGTCATATTTAATTTCTTCATCATTTCGGTATCGTTACACATTTCACGAACACCAAAATAAACGCCTAACCCAGTTGCCTCAGTACGACCTCTTACACCACCTTGTGTAACTGGTTTACCTGTAACACAACCAGCAGCATCTATTTCGCCTGGACGCAAACTCATGTAAGTATCTACTATCCAACTCATTTCTTGTGGACCAGTTCCATAATCTGGCGCTGGCACATCAATACCAGGTCCGATAAAATTTTTCTTTACCAACTCAGCAGTGTAACGTCTTGTTACTTTTTCCAAATCGTAAGCGGATAATTTTTTAGGATCAATTTTGATACCACCTTTGGCACCACCGAATGGCACATTTACGATAGCACATTTGTACGTCATTAAAGCTGCTAATGCCATTACTTCATCTTGGTTTACATCCATGCTAAAACGGATTCCACCTTTAGTCGGTAATTTGTGATGTGAATGTTGAACACGATAAGCTTCAATTACTTCTACTTTATCTGCAATTTTCACTGGAAAATTGATACGATAGATGCTATTACAAGCTTTGATTTGATCTAAAATGCCTTTGTCTTTTATATTCGTAAAAGAGGCAGCTTTGTCAAAATTTCTTTCTACACTTTCAAAAAAGCTGTAGTGTGCGGCGGCTTTTGTTGCTTTTGCCATAGATGTTGTATTATAGTTTTTAAATAAGTAAATGGGTTAATTATTTTTTTTCTAAACGAGAAATTTTACGTTCCAGTCGTACCAAATAAAAAATAATGCCTGCAAAGATAGTCAGCAAGACTAAAACTACAAGGTATATTTGTCCGTTTTGGTGAAGGAGACCAGCATTGTTATTCACATCAGTTACTTGCATGGTTTCTTGCGCAAATACAGGCATAAATCCAACAATAAATAGTAGAAGTAATGATATTATTTTCATGCAATAAAGGTTTCAGGTTGTTCTAATTTTTGTATTCTTAATCTCAAATCAAAAATCCATATGCCTAATAAAGGCCATGCAAGCATAGCTGGAATGGATACATATTTCAACAAATTATCTTGTGTTTTCAATGCTTCAAATGGTTTATTATCTGCACCAGGATGCAAGGACGCAAAGTGTGCAGGTATAATATACACCAATGGAATTAGCAAAGCGAAGGAGAAAATATTGTATACCGCAGCTAAACGGGCTCTCTTTTCATCATCCTTAATGGAATGCCTTAATATTCTGTAAGCCGCATAAATAAGCAATGTCAATCCAGCACCAACTTGTTTAGGATCATTGCTCCAAGGCGCCCCCCATTGAACATTTGCCCATTCCATGCCAGTAATCATTCCTAGAGCGCCGAAGCACAAACCGGTGATTACAAATTCATTGGAAATGACATCGTACTTCAATTGATTTTTTCGCAAATAAATTATGCCGTAGACTACTGACAGTAAAAAACAAAGTAACATAGTATACCACATGGGCACATGGTAAAACAAGTTGCGGATAGATTCTTTGAGCTTAGGCAAATAGGGAATATCAATAAGCATACCTACAGTTATTACATAAAGTAATAAAATCGTACACAGTATTTTCCACCAATATTTTGCCATCTATTTTTAGTGGGTGCAAATATAGTGGTAAGATGTTTGGAATATGAGATATGGGCAAAAAAAAAGTTGGATAGATTTTTATTTTAAGTTCAGTGAATAGAATCAAATAGTGTGAAGCACTAGCCAAATTTTCTTTAAAGAGGATTTATTATTTTGAATAGGAGCCAGTTGTTCTCTGCAAACGTATATAAAATAGAAAAATATTCAATCTACTACACTGTCCAAACAAATTATTTTACATTTGAGAATATACAAAAAGAGAGTTCGAACTACATCAGCGCCCCCTTTGCCATAACTTAATCAATCGCATAAATTTATTTCAACATCTAAATCAAATCAATCATTATGAATTTATCCATTCTCACAAGAAGAAACTTTAATATTCTATCTACTCCAAAATTTATTCTAATTGTGTTCATCTTAACCTACTCTATTCCATCGGCAGCAAATTCAAAGGATACTTCAAATAATAAAAAGATATTTGAATTGAGTTTTGGATCCTCTCTATTATTCATTTCTGATAGCAAAGCCATTAATATTCATACACAACATGCAACTATTCTTCCAACTTCTGCATTTTTATTTTTTGTAGAATTTCGTCCAGATAGAAAAATTAGCTATCCTGTATTCCTCAATTTACCTATTGAATCTAAACAGTTTATTGTCAACGATACATTAATAAATGAGCCGTCAAAACCAGTCTTGGGTTTTGGAGTTCAATTTAAATTAGCCCATTTTACTTTTACAAAAATTTCTAAATTAGAATTAGAAGCAGGTCCCTTAGCTTCATTTTTACTTACCAATAAAGCTAAAGAAATTTTCTCCCCCGTCATTGCTGGTCGATTTAAACTTATACGATCTGAGAATTCTGTCATGTATATAGGCTCTAATTATGCACTAGGAATAAATACTTGGGGACTTATTTTTGGAACAGGAACTATATTTTAAAACATAATTTTACACCTAGTAAATTCTAAATATCTCTAACTATGATTATCAAAATACATCAATGACAATGTTTATATTTGTTCACAATTCTTTAAAAAATATGTAAAATACTTAACCATGAAATTTGTTTACCTACTCATTCTTGCTACATTTCTTTTCTGTAAGCAAACAATGGCTGATCGGATTTATATCATGAATAGTCCAGGCTTTCAAAGCTTAACTGTTTCATTAGCTACTGCCATTACCAATAATGGACATACCATAACGCAAAATGCATCTGGGGTTTATACTTTACCAGTTGGATTTACAACAACATGTGTAGATCCAATTAATGGTTATGATTGGTTATGTTTTTTTGGTAATGAAGATTACACACCGCTATTATCCCAAATACAAGCTTTCATTGATTTAGGTGGCAAGGTTTTGTATCAATACGAAGTAAGTTGTTGCACGGTTTCATCATCCGCGGCTGCTACCATTGCGAGCAGTCTTACTGGCTTGAGTATTACGCCTAATGTCAATGCAGGAATAGCGCTCACAGTCACAGGTTGGGTCGCTTCCAATATTCATTGTTGTATCAACATTACTGGCGCCGCTTATAAAGGCATGGATGGTGTACCTATCGCAAATCAATTGCAAGCAACAGCAAATCTTGGCGGTTCTACACCACTGGTTTCTGTATGTCCAAATTTTGCTATGGTATTTGCCACTAACAATTTTGTTGGCACAGCACATCAAGGTGGCTTCATCGGAGTGGGAGATTTCAATGCTTGGTTTAATGGCTTACCTACTAGTTCGGCAGTTTATACGCCTTTAGTCAATTTTATTGGGTCAACCTTTTTTTATGGGGACTAAGCAAATAACTTCTCCAATCGGAATAAGAAAAATGGGATGTCTTTAACACCTCTTAGATTTGCTCTAAAGAGTTTTATTTTAGCATTAAAGGATTCAGCATTGGCGTTAGTACTTCTGTTATT
>CAMDVD010000077.1 GCA_945878115.1 Chitinophaga pinensis
ATGAATGCAACAGACACGGGTTGCAAAGTCGCGCCAGCCACGTGAGTTGCTCTTCCACTTTTTTCTTGATAAAAAAGTGGAGCAAAAAATCAAGACTGTAGAAAAATAGCTAAAAACTTTAACTGTTGTCTAAAATAAAAAAGCTATTCTTCTTTTTCTCAATTTTCAGCATCTGTAGTTAGATGAAGCACCCATTTGGTATTAAGCTGGGTACAAGAGTTTTTATTTTTTAACGCCAACAGTCCAAGTTTTCTTAACGCCATTTTTCTAAGGTCGACTTGAATGACAACTAAAATTAGAATATTTTTTTACTTCATCAACTTCATCCTTCTCAAAATTTTCTTTTCATAATTCCAGAAAAAACGAAATTGACCGAATGGGATAGAAATGATTAAAATGAGCACTTGATATCCAAATAAAAGGACCACAAATTTCATAACCCAAAAAGCAATTGAATATTTTTCAATTTCAAGCCATATTGTGATTTGACGGGATAGATAAGCTGTTGTAGTTCCAGTAATTGCAAATACACAGATGATTAAAAATAATTGCCACCCGCCTACTTTCCAGCGTTTTTGTAAATTCTCGAGCATGTAATAAAAAGTCTTTAAATTAATCTTTGTTTACATCACTCACTTGGTGAATATCCATTAATAATTTAGGTTCACGACCACCCATGACCTTACTAAATGTTTCGCTGCCTTTCATCATTTTCATGTAATGGCCTTGTGCAATCACACTATGTCTGTTCACCACTGTTGGTCCTTCAATCACCCAATCTTTAGTTTCTTTTTTATCAAAACGGCATGTATTGCATATCCAACCTGGCTTACCGTCTTTTGTATTATCTGCCACTTCTCCCCATACATCTTTACGAGCAGTTACACGCAATACATCATCACCTCTATACCATAATGTTACTTCACCACAACAAGTTTTGCAATCACGATGCGCAGTAACAGGCTTAGTAAACCAAACTCTATTTTTAAATCTAAAAGTTTTGTCGGTTAATGCGCCTACTGGGCAAACATCAATCATATTGCCACTAAAATCATTTTCAATTGCTTTCGAAATATAAGTAGATATTTCTGCATGATCACCGCGTTCTAGTATACCATGACTTCTACAATTCGTCAATTGATCTGCAACGTATGTACATCGATAGCACAGAATACATCGAGTCATGTGCAATTGAATATAAGGACCTATATCTTCTTTTTCAAAAGTACGACGATCAAATTCATAGCGTGTACCTGCTTTTCCATGCTCATAACCAAGATCTTGCAAATGACATTCACCTGCTTGATCGCAAACGGGACAATCCAAAGGATGATTCATTAATAAAAACTCAACCACACCTGCTCTTGCTTCTTTTACTTTTTCACTGGTTATATTTTTGACAACCATACCATCCATCACACCTGTGCGGCAACTGGCTTGTAGCTTGGGCATTGGGCGAGGATCTTTAGCTGAACCTGCAGCAATTTCCACCAAACAAGTACGACATTTTCCACCACTACCTTCTAACTTGCTGTAATAGCACATTGCTGGAGGCGTAACATCACCGCCAATCATACGTGCGGCTTGTAATACGCTTGTTCCTGGATTTACTTCTATGCTTATATTGTCAACTGTTACGGTAAGAGTTGTCCTTGCCGGTGTTTGTACATCGCTCATGCGGCAAAAGTAATGCCTATTGTCCAAATCCCAAAGTTGAAATCCCAAAAATCAAATCCCAAATTCCAAAAATGAAATTCAAAAGATGAAATTCCAAATCCCAAATTCTAAAGAACGAATTCAAATTCCATCATTTTCAAATGTTCAAATTCCCCAATTTTCAAAATTAGCTTCTCAATACTAACTACTAACAACTTTGAACATAGACCTTGCGACTTACGCCTTTCAACTTACGCCTTTCAACTTACGCCTTACGACTTGCGCCTTACGCCTTTCTACTTTTTACTTTCTAATCAATACATATTGTACGAGGGGCTTTACCACCTCGCTGAGAAATGTCGCCCTTTCTGGGCTTAACTCCCTTCTCCAACCTACTTTCAACTCATGACTTAAACCTTACAACTTACGCCTTACGCCTATCTACTTTTTACTATCTACTTTCTACTAGCTACACTTGAAACACACCCACATTCATTTCTTTTTCTATCGGTGCGTGATTGGCTGCTGCTATACCTTCTGAAATTACTTTTCTAGTGTCCATTGGATCGATGATAGCATCAATCCACAAACGTGCCGCTGCGTAATAAGCCGTAGTTTGTTCGGCGTACTTCGCAATGATGTGGTCGAGCATTTCTTTTTCTTTTTCCGGTGTAATGGTTTCGCCTTTACTTTTCAATGCTGCAACTTGTATTTGCAATAATACTTTAGCCGCTTGCTCGCCACCCATCACAGCTATCTTTCCATTTGGCCAAGCATAGATAAATCGTGGGTCATACGCTTTACCGCACATCGCGTAATTGCCTGCACCATAAGAGTTACCAATGATAATCGTAATTTTTGGCACAACCGAATTGGAAACAGCATTCACCAATTTGGCACCGTCTTTAATAATGCCGCTATGCTCACTTCTACTGCCTACCATAAATCCAGTCACGTCTTGTAAAAACACCAATGGAATTTTCTTTTGGTTACAATTCATGATAAATCGTGCAGCCTTATCCGCACTATCATTATATATAACACCACCTAGTTGCATTTCTTTTTTACCACTTTTAACAATCGTACGTTGATTGGCTACAATGCCTACAGCCCAACCATCTACACGACCATATCCACATACTATCGTTTTGCCATAGTCCTTTTTAAATTGATCAAAAACCGAGTCATCTACTATTCGTTCTATCACTTCTACAATATCATATGGCTTATTATTTTGAGCCGATACCAATCCAAAAATTTCTTGCATATCCTTTACTGGCATAGCTGGTTTTATACGATCAAAACCAGCATCTTGTGGTTTTCCAATCTTGTCTATGATACGTTTAATTTGATCTAAACATTCCTTCTCCGTCTTGAATTTATAATCTGCAATACCACTGATTTCAGTATGTGTCACTGCGCCGCCTAAAGTTTGTAAATCAACATCTTCACCTATCGCTGCTTTTGCCAAATAAGGTCCAGCCAAAAAGATAGATCCATTTTCTTCCACCATTAATGTCTCGTCGCTCATGATGGGTAAGTAAGCACCACCTGCAACACATGAGCCCATCACCGCAGCTATTTGGGTAATACCCATGCTACTCATGCGTGCGTTGTTTCGGAAAATGCGTCCAAAATGTTCTTTATCCGGAAAAATTTCGTCTTGCATTGGCAAATAAACCCCAGCACTATCAACCAAATAAATGATAGGTAATTTATTTTCTATCGACATTTCTTGCAAACGTAAATTCTTTTTTCCGGTAATCGGGAACCATGCTCCAGCTTTCACGGTTTGGTCATTCGCCACTATAATACATTGACGACCTTTGATATAACCAATGCCCGCAACCGTGCCACCAGCAGGGCATCCACCATGTTCTTTATACATTTCATATCCAGCAAACGCCATCATTTCTACAAAATTCGAATCCTTATCTATCAAATATTCGATACGTTCACGAGGACTCATTTTGCCTTTTTCTTTTTGCTTGGCTAATGCTTTATCTCCACCACCTTTTTCTATAATGGCAAGTTTCTTTTTCATATCGCTAAGCAAAAGCTTCATACCGTCTTCGTTCTTGTTGAATTCTAAGTTTATTTTTTTGGACATGTTTCTAATTTTCTTATTTGAGAATAGGCGACAAATATAGAAATTAAAAAAGCAGAAAAGCGAATCAAAAACCTCGGTATTCTAAAATTTCATGAACGTGATGTCTTTGCCTAACTTGTATTAAAATTTGAAGGGCGGCACACACGTCCTGACGATAAATGTCAGGATCCGTTTCCGCTCAAAGCAGCGGAATGGAGACTTTTCGCTGCAATCTTTTTGTTACAGAGCCAACAAAAAGGATTTTCGCTACAATCGTTGCCGCAATACATCCACTAAACGAAATTATATGGATAATTAGGTCGGCTAAACTAAAAATGTAATGCGAAAAAGGAAACCAAATATATATTAAAGAAAGAGTAATTGCAGTATATGCGCCTTTATGAGTAGGAGTTTGTTGCTGCCTTCTCCTACAGGAGAAGGGAGCTGGAATACTTACTACACAAGGTTTTCGATCGACATAACTTTTTCTACCAATAAAAAAGGGTTCAATTTTCTCATTACAATTTTTAGTGTGGCCAGCTCAATAACATAATTCCATGTCATCATATTTGAATTGCGTATGCGCAGCGGTCGACTTTGCCTTATTAATTTGAATAGAAAATTTTACGTTGAAACTGTAATAAAAATCATTGTTACTTGGATTCCCTCTTTGTTGATTGGTCGTAAATGGATTGTCTGGATCAATGAGATTCGATTTATTGTTCACCATTTTCGCAAGCTGCGCATCCTCCGTATTCAAATATGTATCGAAGAGAGAAGCATCAATATAAGTAGTACTCACATCATCCAAATAGTCGGTGTGCAATTTACGTCCAACAAACTCAAAAGCCAAGCTAGTCTTGATTCCCAAAGGATAAACAAAACCAATGCCATAAGGTAAATTCGTTTGCGTCAAAGCATAAGTTTTACGAGATTCATACTCCGCAAATCCTTGTCCTTCCGTGTGTAGAGGCGGTAAATCTACCCAAACATTATCTTCCACAATATCATCGTAATAACTGCCTTGTGGATTGAAACTGAATATGCCAATTCCAAATAGAAGATAAGGTTGAAAATTCCATTGGTGTAATTTACAACGACTAGGTATAAATTTAAACGGATACATTTCAACCAGTAAAGAGCCTTCTACAATTTTACTTTTAAAATCTAAATTTCTTTTAAATCGGTTATAAGCTGCATCCTCTTTATTTTTATACTCCGCATCTTGATCGCTCCCTGCGATATTTCCATTTACATAACTCAATCTATAACCAATGGCTTCTTTCCAAATACGGGAAAGAGAAACGCCATACATAAAAGTTTTCTGTTTGAAATTATTGTCTCGAATGAATTTATGCCCCTTACCCGAATTGCCACCCAAATCACCCAAATAATTGGAAGGTCCAAAGGAGAAGGATAAGAAGGTAGATTTTTGAGAAGTTTTTTTGGTAGAAGTAGTTTTAATTTCTTGCATCTTTCCATCATAGAATCCTGCAATCTGCGACCAAGCATGTTGACCACAAAAAAGGAAGACTATTAGTATAGAAATTTTGGAAATGCGCATGGTTAAAAATTAAATTTAGTTTTCTTCAGCCGAACTACCCAACATTAGATACGCTTTTATAAAACCATTCAATTCGCCATCCATCACCGGGTTCACATTGCCCACTTCATAATCCGTTCTATGATCCTTAATCATTTTGTATGGATGAAAGACGTAGGAACGAATTTGTGAGCCCCACTCTATTTTCTTTTTGCTCGAATTGGTTTTATTTTTTAATTCTTCTTGACGCTGCAATTCTTTTTCATATAATTGCGACTTCAACATCTTCATTGCTTTATCTCTATTATCGCCTTGTGTTCGTGCCTGTTGACATTCCACAATAATGCCACTGGGTATATGTTTCAGACGAACAGCCGTTTCCACTTTATTTACATTTTGTCCGCCTTTACCACCTGCTCTAAAAAAGTCCCATTCTATATCTGCTGGATTCACTTCAATTTCTATGGTATCATCTACCAATGGGTAAACAAATACAGAAGCAAAAGAAGTATGTCGACGAGCATTACTATCAAATGGAGAAATGCGAACCAAACGATGCACCCCATTTTCCGATTTTAATTGTCCGAATGCGAATGGGCCTTCTATCTCTATCGTGGCTTGTTTAATGCCCGCACCATCACCCCATTGCACATCTATTTCACTTACTTTAAACCCATTTTTTTCGCCATACATTCTATACATGCGTAAGAGCATTTCTGCCCAATCTTGGCTCTCTGTTCCACCGGCGCCAGAGTTGATCGTCATCACCGCTGGCATCTCATCTTCTGGATGATTCAATGTACTTTTAAATTCCAGTTCATCAATATTAGACATGGCGATTTCATGCGCCTCTTTCACATCTTCTTCTTCGGCTTCACCTTCTTTCCAAAATTCAAAAAGTACCGCAAAATCTTCCACACTACTCTTCGTTTTTTCAAATAAATCTATCCAAAAAGAGTTGGTTTTTATTTCTTTCAAAATACCAGTTGCACGGACATTATCGTTCCAAAAACCATCAGACAAACTGAGTTGTTTATCATTGGTAATTTTATTCCTCTTTTCTTCTACGTTTAAAAATTGTCCCAAAGCTGTTACTCTCTCTCGCATAGCTTTGAGTTGCTCGATTGTCATGCGACAAAAATAGTTTTTAAATAAATGAATTGTGTATACATGAACAATTATTTTGAGAATCGTTTTTCAGTAGGTGACATTTACCTATAGAAAAAAATAGCCATAGCCTTTAGCCTATTTAATTCTCTTTATATCAGTAATTTCTTGTTTGAATAATTTATCCAACCAATGCAAAGCAGGGTTTGTGTCTTTAAAATTCCCCGGCAATACAAGTGTGTTACCTCTATAATATTCGCCTTTCTGTAAAGGATATTTGTCAATGGAATTTCTCACTTGTGTAATGTGTCTTTCAGAAAAAATTACACCATTCTTTTTTTCAATATGAAGTGTATCACGAGCATAAAGAGTATCGACATCGGATATCATTTCATAGAATATCCCGCATGTATATTTTTTATTATTTATCTTATAAGTCGTATCCTTGCCTGTATACACAGTTTTCTGATAATCATAATTGAAAATTTCTGAAGGTGTAATGATGGTGTCATTCGGTATAAATGAAAATATCTTTTTCCAAACAGAGTCTACAGTATAATAATGACTATATATTCTTTGAAAGACTTTTAAATCTGAGCTATCCCTTTTTTCTATAATTACAGGCAAATAAGCATAAACAAAATTTCCTCGCTTTTCGTATTTATAAGTTTCTCCCCATAAGGAATCACAACTATAACTACCATTCTCATTTTTGCAATCAAGGTATTCATTAAAGGTGATGTACTTATGTAAAGTATAAGAATTCCCATTAATGACTAGAAATGAGTTGCCTGTTCTTTTATCACCAATTGTATCTGAGTAGAATATATAGTGGTTTGAAAATTTTGATGTACTACAACCCAGACTAGATAAACAAATAATTAGAAAATATTTTTTCATAAAACTTTAAATTAATAATAAAATTTGAAGTGTGATTGAATTATCATTATTCGAAAATATTAAATATTTCGGTTGTTATATGAATTAAAAAAATAGAATCCATTATTTTTTTGAAAGTAAAAGATTATAAGTTAAATTTTGTTTTGTAACGTATCCAATTTTATTATAAGATATTCGTGAAGAATCGACACCAGCTTTAAGTAGGTAATAGTAAATAAATTTTGATTTCATAATACTTGATTTTCTTTGATAAATAGTTCCTTTACAACAAGTGATAAATGAAACAGAATAGGCCGATTTACTTTTCCTAATAATGGAAGCAATAGAATCTAATTTTATAGAATTTCGATTACCCAAATTATTACCTTCAAAATATTCAATAAAACATTTAATAGATGTGTTGACGTTTTGTGAACTACAGCTAAACATATAGAAGACAAACAATAATATTAATGAAATCTTTATCATTTTTTACGGAACTTAAGAAGTACATTTTGCAAATTGTCAATTACCCAAGAGTCTAAAAGCATGAAAGTATTTTATCAATTTTTTCTTTTTGGTCTTTTGATGAATATACAAAAATGAGGTCATTCTTGCATTGCCTGAGTTTATATATCAAAATATTTTTATCTTTCAAAAGTCCACTAATTCTACCAATAGAATTCAAATTTCTTTTTTTTATCCTAACTTTTGCGATAGTAAAATAAGTGCTATCAACAAATAAGTCAAAGAAAGTAAATATATCATAAGGTTTTAGAATTGTTTTTTTTTGATCATGGTTAAAAGTCTTCAAAAGGTAGTTTTTCCCAATTCTATTTTTTACTTCTATTCTTATAGTATTTTTCTTAAATACAAGTTTTAGTCTATTAGAATCGACAATACAATTTTGTGAATACATTTCTGTACTTAAAACTATAATTGCAATAAAAAAAAAAAATATTTTCATATAACGACCTCTCTTTTAAAATTACTTTTTATTTCTTTTTTACTATCTACCCACAATAATCCATTACCAATTACTCCATCAGAAAAGCTACCAATAATAATATATACTCCGTTTCTTCCTGCTAGTCTTGATTGTCATGCAACAAAAATAGTTTTTAAATAAATGAATTGTGTATACATGAACAATTATTTTGAGAATCGTTTTTCGGTTGGTGGAGACATTTAATATCTATAAATAGATGCACAAACAGCACCCTCAAAAATAATCCAAGCCCCTAAATTTGTTCATTCGAAAAATACTTTTTACCTTTTCTTTTCACTTTTCAAAAAAAATAATTATGCCTATCATCGAAACAGGGCGCGCCAAAAACATAGCAAAATTTGAATATTTTATTTTATTCATCTCAGGTTTTGGAGTCACCTATAACCCCACCAAAGTTCCCATAAAGCTAGTTTCATTAAACACAACAATTCAATAAAATATGCCAATTAATACAAAAAAGTTATCGGTATATAATGTGCAATAGCTCCAACACAAATAATTCAATAATAAATTTATTAATATGAAAAATCAAGTAACCCAAGATAACGTAACCCAAGATAATGTAACAGAAAATAACGTTGCTCCTAATAATGGTGGAGGTAGTAATGTAGATAATTTAAAAGGTGGTTTCTATTATTCAAAAGAGGGTGAATATTTAGGTAAAGAAGGCACAAGTCAGAATGTTTTTGTTGCAACTAAAATTACAAAAGATATCAAAGTTCAATCTGGAAATGTTACAAGTAAACAAATAACATTCGAAGACAAATCGCAACTTAATATCAATCATTCCGATTTTACTTATTGTGCTGGCGTCATAAAGACTGAAGGTTCTGAATATGAAGAAATGTTATTTATTGCTCATACCACCAATAATGAAGCAAAATTTAATAATAAAACAATGAAATTTGAATTGAGTTCTAATTATTCAACAACACCTTCTTCTCAAAAAAAATCAATTGTTGATAAATTCGATGATGAAGCAAAAACTAAAAAGGAAATAATATTACTTACTAAAGAAAAAAATGCAAGAAAGGCAGTAATTGATGTTTATTCAGGAGGTGTAGATGTTTCAAATGGCTCTCAAAGATGGGATGGTCAAGATTTCTTAGCTTGGGGCTTATATCATTCCCCTTTTAAAAAAACCAATCATATGCATGCCAAATTTGCTCAATTCGGAACTATAAGAATTTCAAAAAATCTATTTGATTTATTTAAAAATAACATAGGCACGAGTGTTAGTTATGCAAAAAGAAAGTGGGAAAATCCTAAAGTAAAAGGATCTTATACATATGATGTTCCAGAAGAAATATTTTTAGATAGCAATAATTGGGTAAATGATACATTCGTATATTCAACAAATGTAAATAAGCTTACGCTTGAAGCTACTGCTGTTCGACACCAAACAATCTACTGGAAAATAATCAAAAAATAATGAAAGTCCCGTTTTTAATACTAGCCTTTATATTTATATCCAACAATATCTTTGGTCAAGTTATTATTCAAAGCAAATCCTTTTATTTTCATGAAGACAAGACAATGGATACTATAATTAATTCTGATTATTCAAGGTTAATTAATTTCGATATTTTTAATACACCTATTCAAACCTATACACTTTACACGCACATTAATACAATTAAGCAAGAAATTAGCATATTTAGTGTCCAAAACAACAAGGATACTATATGCAGTTACTTTATAAAATTGTTGGATAATAATTCGATAAAGGTCATTCAATATACTAAAACTTCAGATAGCAATTTGCATAAAAGTAGTTCTATATTTTATTTTAAAAATAATATAAAAGTTTTTTTTAATACCATTGATTACCCCTTTATAAAGGGTCAACCAATAATTTTGGGGAGTAGGAATAAAGTTATTTAATTTGTTGTGTGAATAATTTATATGTTGAATCCTTTTTACCAGAAGGTTTATTAAAGCAATTTGATATAGTATCGATTGCTGAGCTAGGTCAGGTTAAATATAA
>CAMDVD010000078.1 GCA_945878115.1 Chitinophaga pinensis
GTTTTTTTTGTGATTGCATGTGTTTATCGTTTAAAGATATGAGAAAAAAATCCCAAATCCTTTAGAGGGCTGTGGAGCGCAGCGGAACAGCCCTCTAAAGGATTTGGAGCCCCCCTAGACGTGTTTACACAAAGTACTTTATACTACCTGATACCAATCTGTTTTATTATTATAATAATACATTACTCTATTGCTTGGTGTTTCCAACCAACCTTTAATTCATTTCAAAATGTCAGAACTATGATTCATTTGATTATTTATGATTTTTATGATTTCCTAAGAAATCAAATCATGGATTCAATTGTTTATCATTTTACGTGAATCATTCTAATCATTTAATCTTAAAAACTTGAACTGAGCGCAGCCGAAGTATCATAGTTCCGACAATAAAAAGATTTTCAAAATTTCTAAATAGATAGTGCAAAGTATACATAGTTTTATATCTTTGTTAAAACCAATTGTATGAAAAATATCCTACTCGCTCTTTTTTGTTGCATATCATTCATGCAATCAAATGCCCAAGCACCACAAGGAATTCCCTACCAAAGTATCATCAGAAATGGCAGTGGCAATCTACTCATCAACCAATCTGTACAAGTACGATTTACGATACATGATAGTACTATGAATGGAAATATTGTTTACCAAGAAACTCATTCTACTTCTACATCAACGACTGCGATGCTCATCCTCACCATAGGACAAGGCACTCCTATTACAGGAAATTTCGCTACTATTAATTGGGGCAATGGTGCCAAGTTTATGCAAGTAGAATTGGATGCAAATGGTGGAAATAATTATGTGGATTTAGGCACACAACAAATGATGAGTGTGCCTTATGCATTGTACTCAAATTCTGCTGGAGAAGTGAAGCAAAAAGGGAGTAATTCTCAAACTCTAATTTATTTAGGAGACGGATTTTAATTTAACTCAACCATTAATTTCAAAAAAAAACGATATGAAATATATACTTACTTATTTATTCTTCGCTTTGATACCAACAATGATTATGGCGCAAAGTGACCCAGTATTAATCATTGATGGCACTAACACAACTTTTAAAAGTGGGCTATCATTTCCCTATTGGTTGAAGGAAGGGCAAACTATTAGCCTCGGCTCTAATGTAAAATCTATTTCTGTTTTAGAATTTACGATCGATAACGAGAACTTAAAATTTTCGCAAGTGCTTAGCATTACCAATTTACAAACCGTACCGGTTGGCAAAGCATGGAAGATGGAATCTATAGGATTTGGTGGCAATGGACAAAGTATAAATGGGTTTTCAAGCAATGGCGCTCCCGAAATTTTTAGGTCTCCTAAATATTTTAATAGTCCAGGTTCTTATAATTGGATAGTTCCACCAGGAGTAACAAATATTTGTGTTGAAGTTTGGGGTGCTGGCGGAGGTTCGTACGGTTCCTTACTAGGAGGCGGTGGTGGATATGGCTATGAATGTTTTACTGTAATTCCTGGAACGAATTATACTATAGTTGTTGGAGCAGGTACGTCATATTCTAATGGGGGTAGTTCAAGTTTTGGAAGCTTAATAGTTTCAAATGGTGGAACGGCTGCATCTGGTAATTCAGGTGGAATAGGTGGAACTTCCAATGCACAATTCAATATTAGTGGAAGCAATGGAGGTTATAATTCTGGCGGGTTGTCAGGAAATAATGTTGGAGGAACTGGAAATTCAAACAGTCCAGGTAGTGTGATTATCTATTGGTAAACAAAATCAACATGAAAAAAATATACATCTTATTATTTATCTGCTTTATGTCAACTTTCATTTTTGCGCAAAGCAATCTTCAATACAATCAAGCTAAATTAATAAGCGCAAATGATACAGTTCCTGTTGGAAAGGTTTGGAAAGTAGAGGGCGTGATTTATTCAAGCATAATTACCTCTGCGAATAATACTGATTGGTCAATAGTTGATAAGATCTTTATTAACTCTACCACGGTCGTTATAAGAAAATCAAGTGTTTACAATGGTTATGACAAAAATAATTCTATCATATGGGAGCAACAATTTCCTCTATGGATGCCAGCTGGAACTACACTTGCTCCATCAGATGGGGTTCTTTATATTAATGTAGTCGAGTTTAATACAGTACAATAAAATGAAATCAATATTTACTATGAAAAATATTCTACTCGCTCTTCTTTGTTGCATTTCATTCATGCAAATACATGCACAAGCACCACAAGGAATTCCTTATCAAAGTATCATCAGAAATGGTAATACAAATTCATTTGTTAGTCCATACTTGGAATATATCATCAAATTATCATTACATTCAACTTTCTAATAATTTTAAATCTTAGAGAAAACAATTAAGTACTAAACATGAAAAACAAAAATGCTACCAAAATCATAAGATTATTTGCCACTTTATTCATACTCATTTTTGGACCATGGAATGGATTTTCTCAAACTGTTATTAATGTCATTATGAAAAATGTGACTAGTCCTAACCCCAATAAAGTGACATTTGAGATTTGGTTAGAAAATGCTTCAAGTGGTGCAAACGCATCGGATGTATTGTCCTTACAAAGTCTCCAGTTTAGCTTTAGTTTCAATGCTGCGGTTGCTGGAACAGGAACTATCACTCCTGCTTTGGAAGCAGGTAATCCTGCATGGTCAGTAGTTGGTCAACAAACACCTGCAATAACTTCCACAAACGTTTTTAATGTAGCCTCTATAGGTACAGGATTGAATTTCTTTAGATTGGCAGCTGCAACTGCATCTGCTCCTGCTACAGTTATTCCAACCACAGCTAATGGTGGTATTCGTTACGCAACTTTTTCCTTTACCAATTCAGTTCCTTTTGCTACTGGAGTGCCTTTTAATTTTCTATTTAATACAACATTAAGTACAAATGGTCGAGTGAAAACACAAGTGAATGCTTATCTAGGTGCACTCACTTTAGGTGCCTCATGGAACAATCCAGCAAATACAGTTGCTGCAACTGGATATCCCGCATCGAGATTATTAAACGCTACTACACCTGCATTTCAAATTGGAAGTAGTAATGTTTGCGCTACCACAGCAACTGCTAGTAATATAGTAGACCCGTTTTGTCCAAATGGAACTGGTTCAGCAACAGTTACTTTAACACCAACACCAACTACTACAACAGGTACTTACACAATCAACGGAGGAGCTAGCCAAACTTGGTCAAGTAATCCTTTTACAATAACTGGTTTGCCAATTGGTTCAAATACTATTTCTGTTACAAGTGCGAATTGTACTACACCTGCATTAGGAACTGTTACCATTTCAGGTTCTACAACTCCATTGACAAATACAACCAATGCTACAGCTTGCGATTCGTATACTTGGAGTGTAAACAGTCAATTATATACAACTAGTGGAACATATACTGCAACATCTACTAATGGTTTGGGTTGTACGGTTGCAGAAACATTAAATTTAACCATTAATAATAGTAGTATTTCAAATTCATCCGCAACAGCTTGCGATACATATACTTGGTCATGCAATGGAACTGTGTATACAGCAAGTGGTGCTTATACATGTACCTCATTAAATGCTGCAGGTTGCACCAATACAGCTACTTTAAATTTGACAATAAATAATAGCACAACTTCAAGTTCATCTGCAACTTCATGTGATACGTACACTTGGTCTTGTAACGGTATAACTTATACAACTAGTGGAACGTATACTTGTACATCATTAAATCCAGTAGGTTGTATACATACAGACACTTTGAGTGTGACAATTAATAATAGCACAACTTCGAGCTCAACTGCCTCTGCATGTGATACGTATACATGGTCTTGTAATGGAATGACCTATACAGTTAGTGGTACATATACTTGTACATCATTAAACACAGCAGGCTGTATATATACAGAGTATTTAAGTTTGACCATTAATTATAACACGCTCAGTATTTCCGCACAAGCAACAAATCAAAGTATCAATACAGGTAACAACGCAACTTTTACAGTAGGAGTTAATGCAACAAATTGCAATACTACTACTACCTATCAATGGCAAAGTAACTTAGGTTTTGGTTGGCAGACATTACAAAATGCAGGTCAATATAATGGTGTAACTACCACAAGTCTTGGTGTTAGTAATGTCAATCTAGCCAATAACAATCAACTCTTCAGATGTTTGATTCATAATGGAACAATTGCTGACACAACTCAAATAGTTGCGTTAAATATTGCAACCACTTCCAACATAAATTTTACAGCTGTAACACATGCCATACCTTATCAAGCCGTTGTAAGAAATGGTAGTGGTAATCCACTAACCAATCAACCCATTGCCGTCAGATGCAGCTTACATGACAGTGCCTCATCAGGAACTATCATCTATCAAGAAACACATACAATCAACACAAATAACTTTGGCTTATTTACTATCCAAATTGGTACTGGTGTGGCTTCTATTAGTAATATGGACAGTATACATTGGGAATTAAACAAAAAGTTCTTACAAGTCGAATTTGATACTACAGCACAAGGTTCTAATTATATAGATTTAGGTACACAACAACTCATGGCAGTACCTTATGCTTTATATGCTGAAACAGCAGGTAATGTGTTGAACACTCCACAAGGCGCAACTGGTCAAACAGGTGCAACTGGCGCTACTGGCACTACTGGTGCAATTGGCCCTACAGGATCAACTGGTGCCACTGGCCCAATCGGTGTTACTGGCGCTACAGGTGCTACAGGTGCTACAGGCGCTACAGGTGTTACTGGTGCTACTGGCGCAGATGGCGCAACGGGTCCTACAGGAGCAACAGGCGCAACTGGCGCAACTGGCTCAACTGGACCTACGGGCGCTTACGGGACCGATGGAGCAACTGGTGCAACTGGTGCAACTGGTGCAACTGGTGCAACAGGTGCATTTGGAGCAACAGGTGCTACAGGTGCTACGGGTATCAATGGAGCAACTGGAGCTGCAGGGGCACAAGGTGCAACTGGTGCCAGTGGGACAAACGGCACAAACGGCACAAACGGTACTAACGGTACTAACGGGGCAAACGGGGCAAATGGTACAAATGGTACAAATGGAACTAACGGTGCTAATGGCACTGATGGCATAAATGGAACTAACGGAGTTGATGGTGTTAATGGTGTTAATGGCATAAACGGTACAAATGGTCTTGATGGTGCAACTGGACCAACTGGACCAACTGATGGTGCAACTGGACCAACTGGACCAACTGGTGAAACTGGCGCAACTGGCGCAACTGGCACTTTTCCCAACGGAACAACTGCAGGAGAAATGATGTATTGGAATGGTACTGCATGGGTTAGTGTAGCACCTGGTGTAGAAGGACAGTTTCTTATTTTTCACAATGGAGCTCCAACTTGGGAAAATAGACTTTCTATTGGTATGAATTATCAAGGAGGTATAATTGCATATATCTTACACCAAGGAGATCCTGGATATGATCCTAATACACCACATGGATTGATAGCTGCTCCTTTTGATCAAAGTAGTGGCGCTCCATGGGGTTGTTCTGGTATAACTATTTCAGGTGCAGATGGAACAGCTATTGGGACAGGGAATCAAAATACCATTGACATAATGAATGGATGTTCACAGTCTGGGATTGCCGCAAGATTATGTGGTGATCTAATCTTAAATGGCTATAGTGATTGGTATCTTCCTAGCCAAGGTGAACTTTACAAATTATTTCCAAACAAAGGAGCTCTTGGTTTTTCTGATGATACCTACTCTAGTTCGAGTGAAGCAAATAATAGTATTTACGACATATGGGCACAGCCCTTCGATTATGGTAATAATGGCAACTATCTGTTTGGATTGAAGAACGGCCCTCTCCATGTCCGTGCTGTTCGCTCCTTCTAAAAAACTTAATCCCCAACTCACCAGCAAAACAATTAAATTTACATCTCCATGAAAAACCTCATCATCCTCTTCATCTTTTTAAGCACAACACAATACCTTGCTGCACAAAGCATATCCCGTTCTGTATTACCAAGCCACGGTGGTAATTATACGGATAGTAATTTACAAGTAAGTTATACCATCGGTGAGACATTTACGCAAACACTATCTACGAATGATATCATTGCTACGCAAGGGTTTCAGCAGCCAGATAGCTTAAGTCCTGTTGCACTGCATCTTACTTTTTTTATTCAAGGTTATTATATCAACAACCACCAAATGAGTCCAGCATTATTTAACTCGGGTATTGGTTCTGATACAAGTATCACAGATACAGTGGAAGTAAGTATCATCAATGCTACCCCACCTTATGCAGTAAGACAAACAACAAAAGCTGTATTGCATACAGATGGTAAACTACAATGCGCATTACATCCAATGCTATTGGGTAACAGCTATTACATTTCTTTGCGACATAGAAGCATTATAGAAACATGGAGTGCTAATCCTATCACCTTCAACAAAAACACCTATTATGATTTTAGTACCTCTGCTACACAAGCACTTGGCAATAGTCAAGTAGACACAGAAGTTGAAGGCATTTATTCCATCTACAATGGCGATGTAAACCAAGATGAAACGATTGACTCAAACGATTTCTTGGTTATGGATAATGATATCCAAAACTTTAATAGCGGCTATTTATCTACAGACTTAAATGGGGATGGCACAACAGATTCAAATGACTTCTTGATTTTAGATAATAATTTGCAGAGCTTTATTGGTGCGATAACGTTGCCGTAGTTGGTTCAATTATTGTCGGAATCAGGATTCACAGGATGAAAAGATTTGCAGGATGAAAACAAACAAATCCTGATAATTCTAAAATCTTGATAATCCTGATTCAGACAAATTCTCCACTATATTGGTTGGTGTTTTACATCAAATAAATCATACTTAAAACAAGAAACAGTTCATACAAACATCCTTATAGAATTCCATTCACAATCCTCAAAAAATCTATAGGTACTATTTCTTGCGATTTCTTAAATTGCGAGATTATCGCATAATCTCGCAATTTTTATTATTTTTGAATACTAATTATAGAAGATGATTGAACAAGCACCAATGTATAATAAAGAATTAGACGATATATACTTATTGGCTAAACTTAAAATGGATGGCACTTTACAAAAAATTCAAGACGAATATCTGTACTGGGACAAAATAAAATATAAAGCTACTGATTGCAGTCCAACTGAATTATGGGCAGCGATAAAATTATTTAGGAGAATAAGGTCAAGTCGAGTAAAATTTGGTAGCCATGATTTTACTTATGTTATTACGGATTATATGCAAAGAGCGCTTCATCAATTTGATTTACATATTGGTGGTACTTTAGGAAGTAATATAGGAATTGCTGAAACAGATAAAACTAAGTATATCATCAACTCTATCATGGAAGAAGCTATTTCTAGTAGCCAAATGGAAGGCGCAAATACGACTAGAAAAAAAGCGAAAGAAATGATACAACAAGAGAAAAAACCAAAAAATAAATCAGAACAAATGATAATGAACAATTTCATTACGATGAAGTATATTGTTCAAAATAAAAATGAAGAACTCACACTAGATAAAATTTTACATATCCACAAATTAATATCTACCCAAACCCTTGATGATTCCTTAGATGAGGGAAAATTAAGATCTACTAATGAAATACATGTGGTAAATCATTCCAATGGAGAAATTGTACATACACCTCCTACATCAGATGAATTACCCCTCTTGATGAAAAGCCTCGTTGATTTTTTCAACCAAGAAGGAAAGACCTTTCTACATCCTATTATTAAAGGTTGTATCATTCATTTTATGATTGGCTGGATTCACCCTTTTACAGATGGAAATGGCAGAACAGCTAGAGCATTATTTTATTGGTTTATGCTACAGCAAGGTTATTGGCTCACAGAATACTTATCCATTTCAAGAATTATTAAAGATTCAAAATCACAATATGAAAAAGCTTATTTATATTCAGAAATCGATGAAAACGATTTAAGCTATTTCATAACCTATCATATCCAAACCATGGAAAAAGCTTTTCATGCCTTAAAGGAATATATAAATAGAAAACAAAAAGAAGTCATTCAAGCGGCTAGGTTTATGAAGATTCCTGGTGTAAATGAGAGAATGGCACAAGTTATAAAAATCATTTTCGATGATTCTGAAAGAATATTTAATAGTAAAGAAATAGAATCAAGATTTCATATATCAAACTTTACTGCAAGGTCCGATTTAAAATCATTGGTTGAATTGGGATTTCTGGATACAATTCAAGTAAATAAGAAAAAACAAAGTTTTATTAAGTCACAAGATTTTGATTATGTAATTCGAAAATATAAAATTTGAGAATGTCCATTCACCCTATTGGTTGGTGTCCCACCAACCAACTTTTGGACATTTCGGTTGGTGTCCCACCAACCGATAAAAAAGTATCATAGTTCACACATTTCATTTAAATATTGTCGGAATCAGGATTAATAGGATGAAAAGATTTGCAGGATGAAAAAACCAAATCCTGATAATTCTAAAATATTAATAATCCTAAATCAAACAAATTATAAATCATGATTCAGATTGTATAATATTTTCTGATCAAATCATAGCAATCATTTTAATCAATAAAAACCCGGTTCAGACATTCATTCAAATTATTCCACCCTATTTCAATTTCTCATAAGCCACATCAAAAGACGGCGTAGAAATATTCAATAACTTGCCTTCACGCACCACATATCCTGTTATCATTTCTAATTCCGTTTTGCCATCTCCTTTCCAAAAGTCGCGCTGCATGGAAGATGTAGCACCAAACGGAAAGGATTGTAATTTTTTATACGTTGTATCTATCATGTCGCTTTCAAAAGAAATTCCTTTTGCCAATGCAATTTGATTCACTTCTTGCAACAAGGCCAATAAAAATGCAGACTTCGTTTCATCCTCTAAAATTTCTCCCGTTGTGTTGTTGTAATAAGAAGTGGCAGTAGAATTAGCTGCCACCAAATGGAATTTTTCCCACATCACCGCCGACATATTTTGTGTGCGTGTAGCTTCAATATTCGCTTGTAAAAAAATTTGTTCTAAGGATATTTCACCCTATTGGTTGGTGTCCCACCAACCAACTTTTGGACATTTCGGCTGGTGTCCCACCAACCGATAAAAAAGTATCATAGTTCACACATTTCATTTAAATATTGTCGGAATCAGGATTAATAGGATGAAAAGATTTGCAGGATGAAAAAACAAAATCCTGATAATTCTAAAATCTTGATAATCCTGATTCAGACATCCTTCAAATCACATAAACCCGGTTCAGACATTCATTCAAATTATTCCACCCTATTTCAATTTCTCATAAGCCACATCAAAAGACGGCGTAGAAATATTCAATAACTTGCCTTCACGCATTACATATCCTGTTATCGTTTCTAATTCTGTTTTCCCATCCCCTTTCCAAAAGTCGCGCTGCATGGAAGATGTAGCACCATAGGGAAAGGATTGTAATTTTTTATAGGTTGTATCTATCATGTCGCTTTCAAAAGAAATTCCTTTTGCCAATGCAATTTGATTCACTTCTTGCAACAAGGCCAATAAAAAGGGTCAACCTTTTTTTATGGGGACTAAGCAAATAACTTCTCCAATCGGAATAAGAAAAATGGGATGTCTTTAACACCTCTTAGATTTGCTCTAAAGAGTTTTATTTTAGCATTAAAGGATTCAGCATTGGCGTTAGTACTTCTGTT
>CAMDVD010000079.1 GCA_945878115.1 Chitinophaga pinensis
AAATATTCTTAAGAATAAAAATTATAGATCTACAGAAATACCAAAAACAAAAGAATTGCCTATTGCTTATAAAAAAATTGAAGATCAAATGGCTTCACACTTGTCAACTAAAATAAAATTGGATCGTAAAAAAAATGGCAAGGGTTCTATTCTTATTGAATTCTATAATGACAATGATCTTGAACGTATTTTAGACAAGATGAGTCTTTAATCTTCTTCTTCAATCTATGGCAAAATCTGTTTATTTCCTACTTATTTTTTGCGCTTGTATCACTATTTCCACAAATACATTTGCGCAAAAAAGAGACAGCTCAGCCCTTGCTATTCATCATACATTGCACAAAAAAATGCAATCCAATTTTCCAGATAGCATTTTCAAATTTAACACGCGTACACCCATTGCAAAACGCGCTGGCATGTACTCGGCTATACTGCCAGGTTTGGGACAATTGTATAACAAGCAATATTGGAAAACTGGCTTAGTGGTCGCTGGCGCAGGTGTAGTTTCTTATTTTATTTATACGAATTATCAAGATTACCAAAAATACCAAAAGGCTTATATCAATCGCATTGATAATAATCCTGCAAATAATGATACCACCTTTAATGAACGGACCACTGAAGACTTGAATTTATTGCGAAAAGGATTTCGAAAATATACTGAATATTCTATCATCGCAGGAGGTGTTGGTTATTTACTCAATATCTTAGATGCTTATGTAGCCGCACATTTACGAAGTTTCGACAAAAGTAAAGACATTGGTTTTCATGCCTCTCCTTTTTACAATTCTACAAAACAATATGGAGTCAAAATCTCTTTTTGTTTAAAATAAAGGCTTTACTAAATTCTTGATGAAAAAATTTACTTCTTTAACCTCATCCCCAACCCTTCTCCTCCAGAGAAGGGAGCAACAAACTCCTACTCTAAAGGGTGCAAATGCAACTAGTACATTTTACTTCATACAATATATGAATTCATTTTTCATTCCATTTTTATTTTAGCCAAAATCATTCTTTTCAAATTCAAAGTTTACTTCATCTATGAAAATTGCATTAATTGGGTACGGCAAAATGGGAAAAGAAATTGAAAAAATAGCTTTAGCCAAAGGACATGAAATTGTATTGAAAATTAGTACCCATGACCTTGCAGATTTTACTGTTGAAAATATACAAGGTGCAGACGTTTGTATCGAATTTTCAACCCCAGATACTGCTTTCCAGAATATAAAAAAATGCCTTGAAGCAGGCGTACCTGTTGTATGTGGTACTACCGCTTGGCTAACACAATTGGAAGAAGCCAAAAGCCTTTGCATAAAAAATAATACTGCTTTTTTATACGCCAGTAATTTTAGTATTGGTGTGAATTTATTTTTTGCATTGAACAAGCAATTGGCAAAACTCATGCAAGTCCACACAGAATATAATGTACAAATGGAAGAGATCCACCATACCCAAAAAAAGGATGCACCTAGCGGAACAGCAGTAACATTAGCAGAAGGGATTTTGGAAAATAGTAATATCAAAAAAAGTTGGATTAATGCAGAGAGCAATAATCCAACAGAATTATCCATACTCTCGAAACGCATAGACCCTGCTCCTGGCACACATACCATAACCTATTCTTCACCCATAGACGACATTAGCATCACGCATACAGCACACAACCGACAGGGCTTCGCAACGGGTGCATTATTAGCTTCTGAATTTTTGGTTGGCAAAAAAGGTGTGTTTGAAATTAGTGATGTATTAGGTATGTAATAGCGACGTTTGGTGTCAAAAACAAACAGTATTATTGAACTTATTAAAATAAAAAACAAATAAAAACCTTACTTACTTTTTTATGCCTATTTATTACTACCATCACATTCTGCCAAACGCCATCTGCAGCGGATACCAAATGGCTAAAACTAAATGACAATCAATTTTCCATACAATATCCAGAAGATTGGGATTTAGATAGCAGTAAACAAATGGGCACAAGTTTTATTTTGTTTTCCCCTCCAGAAAGTGAAAAAGACACATTCAAAGAAAATATAAATCTCATCATTCAAGATTTGAATGGAATGAATATAGATTTGGATCGATTTGCTGAACTTTCACTTGGTCAAATAAAATCAATGGTTACTAATTCCGCAGTTCTAGAAAGTAAAAAAATCAAAAAAGGAAATACTGAATTTCATCGAATCATTTATACTGGTGATCAAGGTGTCTTCCATTTACAATTTGAACAATATTATTTTATTCAACAGGAGAAGGCTTATGTACTGACCTTTACAAGTGAAATGAATAGCTTCCTACATTTTAAAGTAATAGGCGAAAAAATCTTAAACTCCTTTCTACCCAAAAGTTAAAGTCCATCTACCGTGAAAGTAAAAAACCTGTTGGAATTATTTTCATTACTTCCGGAGAATGAAAAAATAATAGTAGATGTATTGTTGCAAATCATTCGCGAATCTTTGCCCAACTATTGCAAAGAAAAAATATCATTTAGTGTTCCTTATTTTTATGGCAACAAAGGCATCTGCATTGTATGGCCATCCACTATTCCAAGAGGTGGAATTAAGAAAGGGGTTTTATTGGGATTTTGGTATGGAAACAAATTACAAGATGAAGACCACTATTTAACGCACGGTACGAACAAACAGATTTTTTATAAAATATTTTTTGAACCAGAAGAAATCAATGAAGAAGCGATTCGTAAACTCTTGACAGAAGCAATTGAATTAGATAAAAGTTTTGCGAGTTAAAGCCTTTCTTTTAGCCTATAACACCGATAAAATTTCATTGCACATTTTGACTATATTTGCGCCCATTAAAACAAAGTGTATTATGCATAGAACACATACCTGTGGCGAATTAAGAACAGAACATATTGGACAATCCGTTGTATTATCTGGTTGGGTAAAAACTATCCGAAAATTTGGAAGCATTACTTTTATAGATCTTCGCGATAGATATGGAATTACACAATTGTACTTTAATGATGCATTAAATGTTCTCTTAGAATCGAATCCATTGGGTAGAGAATTTGTGATTGAAGCAAAAGGAAAAGTTGTAGAGCGCAGTAATAAAAATAATCAAATTCCTACAGGAGACATTGAGATTGAAGTGCTCGAATATCAAATTTTCAATGCCTCGGCTGTTCCGCCATTCACCATTGAAGATGATACAGATGGAGGCGACGAATTGCGCATGAAATATCGTTATCTCGATTTACGAAGAGATGTCGTGCGCAAGAATTTAGAATTGCGTTATGCTGTAAGTCGTGCTACGAGAAATTTTTTGGATGCCGCGAAATTCATGGAAGTAGAAACTCCTTTTTTAATAAAATCTACACCTGAAGGTGCGCGTGATTTTGTAGTGCCAAGTCGCATGCACCAAGGACAATTTTATGCCTTACCGCAATCGCCACAATTGTTTAAGCAGTTGTTGATGGTAGCGGGTTATGATCGTTATTTTCAAATTGTAAAATGTTTTCGTGATGAAGATTTGCGAGCAGATCGTCAACCAGAATTTACACAAATAGATTGTGAAATGAGTTTCGTCAATCAAGAAGATGTTTTGGAAACATTTGAGGCTATGGCAAAATACATTTTTAAAGATGTAAAAAATATAGACATGCCCGATGCCTTTCCACGAATGACTTGGGAAGAGGCAATGCGTGATTATGGAAATGACAAACCAGATATTCGTTTTGACATGAAAATAAAAAATCTAAATGCTCTTGCAAAGGGTCAACAATTTCCTGTTTTTGATGATGCCGAATTAGTCATTGGCATAGCCGCTCCAGGCTGTAGTGAATACACGCGCAAGCAATTGGACGAATTAACAGAATGGGTGAAACGCCCACAAATAGGGATGAAGGGACTTGTGTATATCAAAGTAAATACCGATGGAACGTATAAAAGTTCAGTAGATAAATTCTTTGATGCAGAAAAATTGAAGGAGATTGCAAACACCTGTGGCGCACAAGCTGGCGATTTAATTTTGATTGTTGCTGGCAATGAAGCACTTACTCGAAAAGCCATTAGCGAACTGCGTTTAGAAATGGGTAATCGTTTAGGATTACGTGATAATTCTGTATTCAAACCGCTATGGGTTATTGATTTTCCTTTGTTTGAATATGATGACGAAAACGCAAGATGGATAGCTTGTCACCATCCATTCACTTCCCCAATACCTGCCCATATCGAATGGATGAATGATACCTCGAAATACAAGGACATCAGAGCCAATGCGTACGATTTAGTGTTGAATGGAACGGAAGTTGGTGGAGGTTCAATTCGTATTTTTCAAAAATCATTACAAGAAAAAATGTTCGCCGCTTTGGGTATGAGTAAAGAAGAATCCAATTTACAATTTGGGTTTTTATTATCGGCATTTGAATACGGCACACCGCCACATGGTGGCATTGCTTTGGGCTTCGATCGCTTGTGTGCATTGCTTGCTGGCACTGAGGCGATAAGAGATTTTATTGCCTTTCCAAAAAATAATGCAGGCCGCGATATGATGTTGGATGCACCAAGTCATATCGACGAAAAACAAATGAAGGAATTAGGATTGAAATCGGTACAATAAAATTCAATATCGATTCGAAAAAATTAATGCTACAGTGTAATGGTGTAGCGTATTTTTTGCAAAAAAATTAATGCTACACCATGGGCGGCTGACACGTCCTGACGATAAATGTCAGGATTCGTTTCTGCTCAAAGCAGCGGAATTGGAACTTTCCGTTCCAATCTTTTTGCTTGCTTCGCCGCAAAAAGGATTTTCACTGCAATCGTTGCCGCAATACAAGCTCAGTTTAAAAATATACTATCGCCTATTTTTCTACTCTTTTTTACTTGCCAATTTTACTTTCGCTTATACACCAACACTGCATGATTTTCACTCACATATACTTGGTTGAAATCATCATGTAAACCAATTATTTGCGCCGTGTCGCTTGTTGCATTTCCTCCATTTTGAAATACCACGTAATCTATTTTCCGTTGAATTTGTTTTTCATATAATGACAAATTCCCACTTGGCGGATAAGTGCCTGGCATCAATTCTTGTATACTTGCTCTTGGGTTTTTACCATCTCGCCAATTCACTGGAAAGTAATTTATTTCCGCTTCATAATTGTTGATGAGTATCAAATGTTTATCTTTTTCTGCTCCCAACAAATCACTAAAATGGATGAAAGAACCGTCTTTCTGAAAAAGACTATCTCCGTTTGGAAGCCTTTGCCAATCATCATTATGTACAATTAAGACTACGCTCTTATCAGCAATATAATTTTTAGCTGTCATGATTTCTTCACCAATACGACTTGCTTGCATCACATAAGGAAATCGAATAAGTAGAAATAAACTGGAGATGCAAATAGCAGAAAATAGGAATACATTTTTAGAAACATCACTCCATGTTTTCGTAGCTAAAAAAAGAAGTAAAAATAGAAAAGGTAAATACGCCAATCGGATATCAATAGAACCTACACCTCCTACACTATGCGGACAATACACATAAGCCACAAAAATAAACAGACTGAATCCGATGAATAAATAAGCGCGTTTATCTTGACCAATATTTTTTTTGAGTAAACTCAACACTACAAAAAGTAATAGTAAAACACCGACACCAATGGCAGGATAAACCTCTGCGTTACGTGTACTTTGTGATGCAAATAATACAAAAAATTGTTTGATTTTTTCTGCACTTGTCCATGCATGAGGCACTGTATCTGTTGTCCTTTTTAATGCAAACAATAATACCATAAAAAGAGAAATGGATTGTATCCAAACGAGTCGAATGAAGGATTCAAGATGTTGACGAATAGTAAACTGTTTGTTGGTAGTCAACTGCTCTATCGACCATAAACCAAACAATAAAACCATCGCATATACACCAACCATGCTATGTGTAAATGTAGTTAGCAGAAGTAATAAACCACAAGTCATTTGCCGTATGGCATTATCCAATCGTTGACTATGTCGAATGAAATAAGCAAGCGTCCAAAAAAGAAAGCTAATGCTCAAGGCATAATTATAAAAGCCCTCTTGAAATGGCAAAGTGAAAACAAATGGAAAAAATAACAGACTTAAAAAACTATTGTCTTGTTGAACAGATTGTATCAAATAACGAAATCCAAATGCGAAACTAAGCAAGTAGATGACTTGAAAAGATTTGTCTGCAAGCCAAGCTGGTAGGGCTTGTAGCAAAGTGCCCAATATAATATGGCTCACCCAATTGGCGTCTATATCTCGATTAATGGCGTAAAACTCTTTATAGAAAGGTCGTTCATGACCTAGTAAATAATCGAATAAAATTTTTGCATTATATACATGACTACTTCCATCACCAGTTATATAATACTTGGGAATGATGATGATACTAAGCGCTAAAAGCAGCACCAAATAAAAAACATATTTTTCGTAGCGATATAACATGAAGTGGTAAAGATAGAAAAAGGAAATAGATAGCCTACAATTTTCATTTGACGTCTATTGGCTTGTTAAACCTCATCCCCAACCCTTCTCCTCCAGAGAAGGGAGCTACATACTCCTGCTCTAAAAGGTCTTAAAAAAGGTAGTTCATTTTCTACAAGCTTTGTATAATTTCTTCTTTCTCATTACATTTTTAGTTTAGCCAAAAAAGCTTCACTTTTACGTTTCAAAATGCTAAGCAAAAAATAATTTATGTATTCCATAGAACAAGAAAAATTTTTTATAGACAGCGCTCATTTATTTGCAGAAAGAGAATTGAACAGCGATGATTTGAATAGCTTAAAAGATATTATCCATTATGCCGATTGGAAATATTATGTGCAAGATGATCCAGTATTGGCAGATGCAGCGTATGATTATTTATTTAAACAATTAAAAAATATCGAAGAAAAAAATCCTAGCTTAATTACACTTGATTCGCCAACGCAAAGGGTTGCAAAGGGCTTGAATAAAGACTTTCCTACCGTATCGCATTTGGTTCCGATGTTGAGTTTGGAGAATAGTTATAATGCCGAAGATTTAATAGATTGGGATAGAAAATGTAGGGAGTTAAGTGAACAAGAACATATTGAATATTGTGTTGAACCAAAGTTTGATGGTGCCAGCATTTCTTTAGTATATGAAAATGATATATTGACACGCGGCGCTACTCGCGGCAACGGAACAGAAGGCGATGATATTACCATGAACACCAAACAAATTCGTTCGATACCGATTAAAGCAAACATCAGTCAATTTCATATCAAGCAAATTGAAATTCGTGGGGAAGTGGTGATTACGAAAAAACGCTTTGCAGCTTATAATGAAAAGCTAATTACCAACGGCGAACAAGCACTTGCAAATGCTCGAAATGCTGCCAGTGGAAGTTTACGAATTAAAGATACCAATGAAGTTGCCAAACGAAATTTAGATGCTTTTTTATACAATGTGAGTTATACTTCTTTAATAGAGAATCAAACCGTTCATCCAGCGATGCAAACGCATAAGGGTATGTTAGAATCCTTATCCCAATTGGGTTTCAAGACTTCCTTAGACAATATAAAAACATTCTATCATATCGATGATGTCATTCGCTATGTCCAAGAATTTGAAGAAAAGCGAGACGGTTTACCTTATGAAATTGATGGCATGGTAGTGAAAGTAAACCGTATAGATTTACAAGAAAGAATTGGACAAACCAGTCATCATCCACGATGGGCAATTGCTTATAAATTTAAGGCTCGACAAGCTACGAGTAAATTGATCAATGTAGAATATCAAGTTGGTCGTACGGGCAGCGTGACGCCAGTTGCTAAAATTCTTCCAGTTGCTTTGGGCGGCGTTACCATTTCTTCGCTCTCTTTGTTTAATGAAGAAGTGGTGAAAGAAAAACAATTGATGATTGGCGATACCGTTTTGATTGAAAGAGCAGGAGATGTCATTCCTTATGTCGTAAAATCTTTTCCAGAATTGAGAACAGGTGAAGAGCAAGAAATTATTTTTCCAAGTCATTGTCCTGTTTGTAGTGAAGTACTCTACAAACCAGAGGAGGAGGCAGTTTGGCGATGTACCAATATCAATTGCGAAGCACAGGTAATAGAACGAATTGCACATTATGCATCTAAAGACGCATTGGATATTAGGGGATTGGGTGATGCCTTGGTGCGTAAATTTTATGAGCAGGGATTTCTTAAAAACATAGTTGGTATTTATCATTTACCTTTTGAACAAATAAAATCTTTAGAAGGCTTTGGCGAAAAATCAATGATCAATTTAAAGGATGCGATTGAGAAATCAAAAACGCAACCTTTACACAGATTAATCTTTGGATTAGGTATTCGTTATGTTGGTGAAACGACAGCAAAGGCATTAGCCAGAACCGTTTCGCACCTTACCGATTTATATGAAAAGACCAAAGAAGATTTATTACGCATAGATGATGTAGGTGAAAAAGTAGCCACTTCTATACTAGAATTTTTCTCTCATCATGACAACCGATCCATTTTAGAAGCCTTAGAAAAAGAAGGTGTTTGTCTTGCCAATACACAAAAAAATGATGCCATGCAAGGTGACTTAGTTGGTAAGACATTTTTATTTACAGGCACTATGACCATGAAACGCAGCGAAGCCGAAGCATTGGTAGAAAAAAATGGCGGCAGTATTGTAGGCAGTGTAAGTAGTAAACTCAACTATTTGGTTGTAGGTGAAGATGCAGGAAGTAAATTAGAAAAGGCAAAAAAATTAGGAACGATAACGATATTGAGTGAAGAAGAATTTATGGGATTGTTGGGGTAGTTTTTTTTCGTATTGCTTGGTGACACACAAGCGATAGACACAATCAACAACCATGTGGGTCAAAATATTTTTCGATTATTCTATCACTACTTTACGAATATACTCATTCACCTTAATCAAATAAATACCCTTCCTAAAAGATGATACATCTATTTGATATCGAGAGTTTGTGGTTTTGAATTTCTTTCTAAGCATTATTCTTTACCTAATCAAAACTATATTTCCCTTTTGTATTTTATGCATACCTGTTTTGGTTTTGTAACGGATAAAATAAAAATAGTTATCGCTTGCCCAGCCAGAGCCATTCCATGCAAAATCAATATCCCTACTACTGTATACTTTATTACCCCAACGATTATATACCTCCACTTGTTCTATTGTGATACCTTCTTGATACAAATAGGGAAGATTTAAAATATGCCATACATCATTGAGACCATCCTCATTTGGTGTAAAGGCATTGGGTACAATTATAATATCCTCTCCAACAGGAATTGGAATTGGCTTAGTAGTATCACAGCCATTATCTACCAAAGCACCTAAATCATAATTAGGCATACATGGTGGTGCTGTTACACCCACTCTAGGAAAACGCAAACATCGAGGGCAAAACCCACTACCTAGTCCCTTATTATTTGGTGTATCAAAATAACTCATTTGTTTACTCAATCCTCCAAAATTACCAACATACAATTTATTATCAGGTCCTAAATACATACAACTATAAGAATTAAATGCATCCCAGGTAGTATCTAAACCTGCCACCACACTCCATCGGGTACTTGTATCTGAATCTAATAAATCTAATTGTTGAATATTATAATACATATTCACATAAAGAAATCTGCCATTGGGTGAAAATGCTAAACCTTCCGACAATACGTCTACCATAGT
>CAMDVD010000080.1 GCA_945878115.1 Chitinophaga pinensis
ATTAAAGCTATTGCAAGAAAAATAGCTACCTTCTATTACAGAGTAATGACCAAGGGTGCTGAGTTTGTTGAACTAGGTATTAAGCACTATGAAGAATATCAGAAAGAACAACAATTAAAGTATCTAAAAAAGATGGCTTTAAAACACAACCTGCTACTCACTAGTGTGTGATGTGTCCATAGGATAGAATGGAAAGCCCGGATTCCGCTGCTCTGAGCGGAAACGGCTCCTGACGTTTACAGTCAGGACGTGCCTGCCGCCCAAATAATTTTACATTACAAATAGTTTAGCCCATTCAATTATTCGTTTCGTACTTCATTTATTCCATTTCCAAATTACCCAATCTTCAAATTTCCAAATTACTCATCTTCAAATCTTCAAATTGTATCATTTTCAAATTTTCAAATTGTAGGATTATATTTGCCGAATGTCTGATTTACATATTTATAATTCCCTCACTCGTTTAAAAGAAAAATTTGTCCCTATACATGCGCCCAATGTTGGTTTGTATGTTTGCGGACCTACTGTGTATAGTGATGCTCATATTGGAAACATACGCACTTTTTCTTCTTTCGATATGATACATCGGTACTTAGTGCATAGTGGTTATAAAGTGCGATACGTGCGCAATATCACGGATGCTGGACATTTAACCAACGAAAGAGGAGAAGGCGTAAACAGAATGGAATCGCAGGCTAAATTAGAAAGCTTAGAACCCATGGAAATTGTTCAAAAATATACCGTCGGTTTTCATGCAATTTGTGACCTGTTTAATTTGAATCCGCCAACTATCGAACCTACTGCAACTGGACATATCTTGGAGCAAATTGAAATGATAGAAGTTTTGATACAAAAAGGATATGCCTATAGCGTAAATGGATCTGTATATTTTGATGTGAAAGCATATCAGGAGAATCATAATTATGGTATTCTTTCTGGCAGAAATATTGATGAATTGATAGCGGGTTACAGAGATTTGGACGGACAAGAAGAGAAGAAAAATTCAATAGATTTTGCATTGTGGAAAGCAGCAACACCCGCACATATTATGCAATGGCGTTCACCTTGGGGTATGGGTTTTCCAGGTTGGCATTTGGAATGTTCTGCCATGAGTACAAAATATTTAGGCAATGAATTTGATATTCATGGCGGTGGTATGGATTTGAAATTTCCGCACCATGAATGTGAGATAGCACAAAATGAAGGATGCACTGGGCATCAAGGCGCTCGATATTGGATGCATACGAATATGCTGAATTTCAATGGTCAAAAAATGAGTAAGTCTTTGGGGAATTCGATTTTGCCTGCTGAGTTTCTTACAGGTAATCATCCTTTGTTGGATAAGGCCTATTCGCCAATGGTTGTCAAATTTTTATTTTTACAAACACATTATTCATCTGAATTAGATATCAATATCAAAGGCTTGCAAGATGCGGAGAAAGGATTGAAACGTTTGATGGATGCAAGAAAGGAAATATTACATGCAAAGTATGATGTGCAAAATACCAATGACGGAAAGTCGGAAATGGATATGCAAATAGAAAAGTTATGTATAGATTGTAAAGAGTTTATGGATGATGATTTTAATACGGCAAGAGTCATTGCAAACTTATTTGAATTATCAACCATCATCAATTCTATTAAAGGCGGACAAATAAATACCAAGGAATTAAGTGGAGAAAGTGTTGCATTATTGCGTAAAACATTTGATGCCTATTTGCTTCATATATTTGGTTTGCAGCCTTTGGAGGAAAATAATTCAACTGCTTTAGATCAAGTGATGCAAGTACTCATTGATTTACGTAAAGATGCTAAAGTGAAAAAAGACTTTGCCACGAGCGATAAAATTAGAAATGAATTAGCCGCTAAGGGAATACAACTCAAAGATGAAAAGGATGGGACGGTGAGTTATTCGATGAATTAAGTGAGAAGTAGAAAGTAAAAAGTAGAAAGTGAAAAGTCGAAAGTAAAAAGATAAGGCTAAACTAAAAATGTAATAAAAAAGGAAACCAAATATTTGATGAAGAAAAAGTACTTGCAGTAAATGCACCTATAAGAGTAGGAGTTTGTTGCTCCCTTCTCCTACAGGAGAAGGGTTGGGGATGAGGTCTAACAAGGTAAGTTTTTCATCGAAAATATAGTAAAATCAAAAGATAAAAGCGAATGCCAACTTTCTTCAAACAGATTTTAGAAAAATAAAAAAAACTATTAAATTAACACAACACAATTAAAATAATAATAAATAACCTATGCAATACAGAATCGAAAAAGACACGATGGGTGAGGTACAAGTACCTGCTAATGCTATTTACGGCGCACAAACACAACGCTCGATTGATAATTTTATCATCGCCCAAGACATCAATAAAATGCCAAAAGAAATTATTGCGGCATTTGCTTACCTAAAAAAAGCAGCTGCCATTACGAATATGGAAGCTAAAGTGTTGAGCGAAGAAAAATGCACCTTGATTGGAAAAGTTTGTGATGAAATATTAGAAGGAAAACATAGTGAGGCATTTCCTTTGGTAGTTTGGCAAACAGGTAGTGGTACCCAAAGCAATATGAATGTAAATGAAGTGATTGCTTATCGTGGACATGTGATGCAAGGTGGTAAATTGAAAGACAAAGAAAAATTTCTACATCCAAATGATGATGTAAATAAAAGCCAAAGTAGTAATGATACTTTTCCAACGGCCATGCATATTGCTGCCTATAAAATGCTGATGGAAACAACGATTCCGGGAATCACTAAATTGCGAAATACATTAGATAAAAAAAGTAAAAAATACATGCATGTGGTGAAAATTGGTCGTACCCATTTTATGGATGCAACGCCACTTACAGTTGGTCAAGAATTTAGTGGGTATGTATCGCAACTTGATCATGGATTGCGAGCTATTAAAAATACATTGGCGCATCTTAGTGAATTAGCACTTGGTGGAACTGCAGTTGGAACGGGCATCAATACACCGAAAAATTATGCAAAAAATGTTGCTAAACATATTGCGAAATTGACCAAATTGCCTTTCGTTACTGCGGAGAATAAATTTGAATCTTTAGCTGCACATGATGCGATTGTAGAAAGCCATGGTGCACTAAAAACAGTAGCCGTTTCCTTAATGAAAATTGCAAATGATATTCGTATGCTTTCCTCAGGTCCAAGAAGTGGTATTGGCGAAATATTTATTCCAGATAATGAGCCAGGAAGTTCTATTATGCCAGGTAAAGTAAACCCAACACAATGTGAAGCGTTGACTATGGTTGCGGCTCAAGTAATGGGTAATGATGTGGCAATTGGTATTGGCGGAAGCATGGGGCATTTTGAATTGAATGTATTCAAACCCATGATGATTTATAATTTTTTACATAGTGCAAGATTAATTGGAGAAGCTTGTGTTTCTTTCAATGATAAGTGTGCGATTGGATTGGCACCTATTGAAGCAAATATTAAAAAGCATGTGGACAATTCATTGATGTTGGTCACTGCATTGAATACAAAAATTGGATATTATAAATCGGCGGAAATAGCACAGAAAGCGCATCGTGAAGGAACAACCTTAAAAGCAATGGCGGTTAAATTGGGCTATGTTACAGACAAAGAATTTGATGCTTGGGTGAAGCCAGAAAATATGGTTGGGGAATTGAAATAATCCAATGAATTTGTTGATTCATTCCATTTAATTCAAAAAAGTAAGCGTCGTGACTTTAGTTTGTAAACTAGAGAATGGGTGCTTACTACTTTCTTGAATCTGTATTGTTTTGCCTCTAACTAAAAGTAGTTTATACGCTGCAGAAGAAAAAAAGCCGGTCTCATTTGCTTCGGCATATAATGTTCTGATTTGGTGTTCGCCGTTAGGTGCGGATACACTCATTTTCTTGGTAAAATCTTTTGGGCTAATCGCGCTTAATAATAAAGTCGAGGATGAAGAGGAACTGTCTATGAAAACATCTAAAGAATAATGATGATCGAGCGATACTTGATTGATACTTGCTTTTTGGAATGGTTTTTTTAAAGAAGCCCAATCTACTTGATTGGCTTTAGGGTAAGTAGTATCTGCTTTTTTATTTTGTTGAACGACCAATCTAAAGGTATGTGGATCTTGTTGATAAGGTGTCACATTTTCGCGCCATATCATTTCCATATCTGGATAATTGACCATAGAATCACCGCCATAATCGGTATGGCTTTTACAAGCAGTGAATAGTATAATGATGGCAATGATGGATTGTATCGTCCTTAGATAATGTTTGGTTTGGTGAGACGTCAAACGAGATAGCGAAGATTTATTAAACATGGTTTCAAATATACAATTTAGTTTTATTTATACATGAAATTGGTAAATGGATAGCAATGGTAAATGGACTCCATGTAAGTTGTACTGCGTGAATACAAGACCATTATTTCCCTTTCACTTTATAATTCATTTGTTGCAATAGCTGAGTTATTTTCGTTAGATAATCTCCTTGTACAAGGATGACACCATCTTTTGCTGTGCCTCCTGTTCCGCATTTTGTTTTTAATATTTTACCCAACGATTCAAGGTCGGCTTGTTTGCCTATAAATCCTTCTATCATGGTTACAACTTTGCCAGCACGTTGTTTTGAGTCTAGTTTTACTTTTAATGTTTGTAATGCATTGGCGAGTGTATCATTTTCATCTTCTATTTCTTCTTGTACGACATGTTGATGAGTAGAGTAAACTAAACCGCCTGTATATATTTTTTTCTTGTTCATTATTTTACAATTTGTGTATGGTGTGGGGTACAATAATTTGCAACGCTTTTGGGTAAACTTGAATCAAGCATTCTCCATCACAAGTATGTGCATCACCATCCGTTTGGAAATAATGTAATGCATTCCCTTGTATTCGAATTAGCGCACCACGATGGTGTATACAATTGGTATTGTGATTTAATTTTTTTTGCCATCCATCCCAAACAAATTTTAGTCCAAGAAAAGGGTTTATTTTTTTAACTAATATCAAATCCAATAAACCATCTTGCAAGGTTGCGTTCGGTGCAATTTGAAAACCGTAACCAAATTCTTTGCCATTGGCTACGTTTAGAAAAAATGCTTTTTGGGTAATTTTCTGTCCGTCAATTTGTATGGTATACGTATCTGCTCGATAAGAAAAATAATTTGCTATCACTTGCTTTACATACATTTTTAGTCCTCTGCTTTTTGTGAGTTTGATGGTATTACAAACAACGGCATCAAAGCCAACTCCTGCATTACTGATAAAATAAATTTCATTGGCTTTACCTAAATCGATTGGCACGGCATGTCCTGAATACAATAACTCTACAGCATCTTCTAAGTGAATAGGAATAGAACAATGTCGTGCCAATCCATTGCCCGAACCAGTAGGTACTATGCCTAAAGAAATATTGGTATTGACCAAGGCCTGAATCACTTCATTTACGGTACCATCGCCACCAACAGCGACTACAGTTTGTATTTTTTTTGCAGCTGCTTCTTGTGCCAATAGAGTGGCATGACCGCCATATTCAGTCACATGTATCTCATAAGGAATATGAAGTAAATGCAATTGAATTGCATTGCGTAATCGAAGAATATTTTTTTCTCCAATGCGTGCATTTACAATAAAATAAATAAGTTGGGGCATAATTATTTTACAGCTTTTAAACTTAAATCCATACTCACTGCATGGTGTATGACAGCACCTACAGAAATGAAATCAACGCCAGTTTCTGCATAGCTTTCAATATTTTCTAGTCGGATATTGCCACTCGCTTCTGTCTCATATTTTTTCTGAATCAAAGCCAAGGATTCTTTAATTTTTTCTGGTGAAAAATTATCCAACATAATTCTGTCTATTCCACCATGCGCTAGTACACGTTCTACATCTTGGATATTTCTTGTCTCAATTTCAATCTTTAAATCAAGATTATTTTTTCGTAAGTAATCATTGGTTTTGTCGATCGCTTTTTCAATACTGCCACAATAATCGATATGGTTATCTTTGAGCATGATCATATCATACAATCCCATTCGATGATTATGTCCACCACCAATTACGACAGCTTGTTTTTCAAACCATCTAAAATTAGGCGTTGTTTTACGAGTGTCTAAAATTCGACAATTATACTTTTTTATTTTTTCTACATACTTATTGGTAAGGGTTGCAATGCCGCCCATTCTCTGCATTATATTCAGAACTAAACGCTCCGTTTTAAGAATAGTATGCACGGTAGCATCTACTTCAAAAGCAATGTCACCAACGCTTACAATATCGCCATCTTTTTTATACGCATGCAATACAGAACTAGGTTCGGCGAAATGAAATATTTGTTGTGCAATATCCATTCCAGCTAATATTCCATCTTCTTTAATTTTAAGAACTGCCTTGCCCATTTCATCTGGCGGAATACAAGCAAGGGTTGAATAATCGCCTGCGCCAATATCTTCTTTAAATGCAGCTTCTAAAAATGGTGTAATATTCATTCGCCAAAAATAAGGAAGTGAGATGAAACTTTAGCGTGGATATTTTGGAATTTAGTTAAATAAGAAGGGAGGTCTTGTCAGATTAATAATTACTAGGCTTTAATCGATGTTTTTCTTCTTTCTTTGTTTATTGTTTTCACTAATAACGCATTTCATTATTCAGTTTTACCTATTCTAGCAGCTACTTTTTTACCAAAATGAATAAAGGGTTTTTCTACCACATAATATAAAAAAGTAGAAAAGAGTAATGTTCCGACGATGACAAACAAAGACATACAATATATCATTTTTCCTTCTCCTATTCTGTTTAGAATAGGTTCCCATTTATCCATGAAAATGGTAGTAAAAATCCAATGGCTTAAATAAATACTGTAGGATATTTTCCCTAAAAATAGTAAGGGTTTTACCGACAATATTTTTTGTACAAATTCACTATGGATGATAAAAGCGATAATGCCAAACGCACCAATGCCAGTGATTAAAAAGGTGTCGAGATATAATATGTTATTGGAAATACTGGCTAGATAATCTGGCAATGGAAAGAAGATTAATAGTGGCCGCCACGAAAATAAGATGCAAGAAATGAATAGCAACAAATATCTGTATTGATAAATTTTACCAGTTCGCGTAGTACTTATTTTTGTAAAATTTTCTGCTAGAATAATGCCCAATAAAAACTGTACAATAAAAATGCAGAGGTAATTTTTATTGGCAAAAATGACTAAAGGAATGAGTCCATAAAATAATGCTTTGTTGCTTCGTAAGGTAATGATAAACATTGGCACCAATAAGGAAACAACAATTTCAACAGCCAGTGTCCAAGCGGGTGTACAGATGGTTTCGAGCCAACCACGAACCAATAAAACTTGCTCTACTAAGTGGTGATTATTTTTGAAAATATCCGTTATAAAAACCATGGATGGAAAACTATCTCTATGTAAATAAACATATAAAATACCAATGACAACAAGGTATACAGGATATAATCGAAAGAAACGCGCAACTACATATTGCTTGTAATCAATGTTCGGTACGCCTTCGGTGCCGTGCACATATTTGAAGGATAAAACCAAACCACTTAATACAAAAAACAAGGACACAGCGTCCGATCCATTAAAAATAAAATGACTCATTTTTACAAAAAAAGTCCATCCCCAATGCGCATTCAATATATGATAAATGACTACACTAAACGCAGCTAAGCCACGTAAGCTATCTAGGTATTTAATTCTGTTCACGCAATAAATGTAAACTTATTTTAGAATAAGACAAACTGTGAATTTTGCAACTCAATCCTATAATTCTGTAAGTATCCATTCCTCTTGCTCTACTAATTTTGTTGTTCATCATTTTATCTAATTATCATGTCATTACTAAATATTGTTATCGTAATAATTATTGCAGGTGTCTTGCTTTGGGTTGTCAATAATTATATCCCAATGGACGAGAAACTCAAACGAATATTAAATAATGTAGTCGTGATAGTAGTGATTATTTGGTTGCTAAAAGTATTTGGTGTTCTCACTTATTTGAGAAATTTTTCTGTATAAATTTTGGTTGAGCAGTGGTTTATGTTTGAATTGGAGATGTTGAATTTCTATTGTGGATTTATAATCAGTATAATTGTATTTTATCACTAGACAGGGGTTGTAAACCCGCCAGTCAATAGGGATTGTGTTGTAAAAATCTCCTACTTTCCGTAGAATCTCTGACGGAAATTTTTTTCTTCTATTACAGTAAAAGAGGAAGTGAAATTTATTTTTGATTTTACTAAAAGCTTCAATAGAAGTTGTCCTGCAAACTCTGGAGCGTTTCCTTTGTCTCTAAAATAGATAACAGATGGAGGATTTTGTAACGCAAATTTAAATATCAATTCGCCATAATCTCTATCAAAGGTGAGGATAATTAAATTGTGATTCTTTGCAAATTCTAATACTTTTTCGTCAGAAATACCAGGCATTTCTTCTTGTATACTTTTGATAGCATATCCATTTTTTCTTAGGTATTCAATACTCGGATTGGGAAAATTTTCGTTGGCTAGAAACATCTTAGGCTAATATCGGAAAATAGAGTTCTTGTTGAATACATTCTTTAAGGTACACAAATACAGCCCTTAGTGAATCCGTTGTGATATTGGGATAGGAATCAAGAATTTGTTTTTCGGTCCAGCCCATTGAAAAAAGTTCGATGATTAATTCAACTGAAATTCTGGTTCCCTTAATTGTAGGTTTCCCCAATAAAATGTTGGAGTCGGAAATAATATGTTCTTGCCAAATCATGTTGCAATATAAAGTTTATTTTACGAATTCACAAGTAAGATATCTGTTGGTTTCGCTGTGTTATGTGTCATCACCAATATCAAAAGAGGCTTTTTATTCTATAAGTTTGTGTGTCACTTTGCTAAAAGTAACAAGATAGAAGTATGAAACGGAGCAGGTTTCGTAAGGTGTTATTTTTTATTTTCATCAATGGATTGTATTTTGATTTGCGGAAACGGTTTGCAAATTGACTCCAGCCAACTGGCTTTCTACTAGAATTTGAAGTTCAATTGAAGATTTGAAATTTAATTGAAGATTATTATCTGCAATCTACTTTTTTAGGATGGATTAAAATTAAAATATTATTCTCATTATTCTTGCAAATGATAGATCAAACAAGTGTATCACAACATTGCTTATTCATTCTAATTTATTATTCCCAATTAAAGACCATTGCAAAACTACCCGATTCAAATTTCTCATAAATAATGCCCCTTCATTTCGAGTGGAGCCTGTCATTCAAATTTATTTACCCTTGTTTAGCTGTACCAATTATTTTCAATTTTACTCATTTTTTGATTCGTATTGTTGATTAAGCTTAGTATTTTACACTAAGCACATGCCTTTTTAAACACCATATTCGGTGCTCTGTA
>CAMDVD010000081.1 GCA_945878115.1 Chitinophaga pinensis
AACACGCCCGATAAACTATCCATTCTCAAACAGCGTGGACAAAAATTACAGCCTGCTCCTTTTACATCAGGATTGTCGATTCGACTCATTTGTTTGCTTAATCCGCCCCAATTGCCTATATATATTTTATCGTCAGGTCCCATATAGGCTGTTTCATAATCTTGAAATTCTTGAAATGAAGTGTCCAAACCAACAACATGAAACCAAGTACTATCCTGCAAATCGTACTGATATAAATTTCTTCTACTCACAACATATAGAAATTTATTATTGGGTGAAAAAGATAAACCTACTGACAGTCTTTCTATTTTGGATGGGTCAAAAGGATCATACATTGAACCAAAAGGCATCTGAATTACATAAGAATTACTAAGCAATCCATAGCATCTATCAAAGTCTGCTAAAAAAATTAGACCAGTACTACTGCCATGCGATGTTGTTGCATACTTACTTCCATTACTATTAAATGTACTTTGCCCTCTTATATCCCATCCGCCCCAAACTGGTTCACTAAATATTTGTACCCCTTTATCAAACACACTATCTTGAGTAAATAAGAATGTATGTACATTGGCACTATCACCTTCTTGTTTTAATAACCACCAATCTTTTCCATTATCATGTCTGCAAGCCATCATTTGAGTTTTACGAAGTCTTGCATTTTGTAATATTGGTTGCATTCTCTTTGTTACTTTCCCTAAACCTCCATTCGCATTCATATCTATTTCATTACAAAGCAATAAATCCAAATAGCAATTATTATTTGCAACGCAATCATTAAACTGACTATCACTAAAAGACGGTGTAATTAAATAAAATATATTACTATCCATAGGCAAAAAAATACTTCCTTGCGACTCACTGCACCAACCATTTTGATAATTATAAATATTGAGTGGAGCTAAAGTATCACCATCCTCAACGTATGAACCATTGTTATTATATATATTATATCCATCACTAGTCAAAATCAAATTCCCATTTGTATCACTAATTCCTGAATTGCCAGCTGAAAAGTATTTTGAAGGATAAAGATTCTTAGAGGTCAGAATATTGTTATTATTAAAGTCGATTTTATTGCCGTTATGTCCTGTTATCCAATTATTGCCTCTCTTACTTTGAGCAGAACTATACAGAGTTATAAAAAATAAACAGATATTAAAAATCAGCTTTGCCATATTATATTTATTTGCTATTGATTATTTTCAAGCCAGCCAATAGGAAGTAAATTTATTACAGTATTATCAATTTACAATTAAGCATTTACCATTTACAATTAAGCATTTACCATTTCCCACCAGTTCATGTCTCCAAATGAATCCTTATCTTATTTATTTTCCTTCCAAACATAATCACCTGCTGCAAAAATTTCTTTTCCCCAAATTGGCAATTCATTTTTGATTTGTTCTACTATTTCTGCACAGGCTTCTATTGCCTCTTTTCGATGGATAGAAGAAGTAAAAACGAAGAGCGAAATTTCACCTGTTTGCACCTTGCCAAGACTATGGTAAACATGCATACAATTGAGTGTGTATTTTTCAAATATTTGTTCCCGAATCGTATGCATTTTTTCCAATGCCATTTCTTCGTAGCTGCTATATTCAATGGCTACTACTTCTTGTCCTTCAATGACATCATTTCGTATTTGCCCTAAAAAAATACTATGGGCACCAATGTCTTTTTTACTGCTATGTTTCGCTATACTTTCTGCAATAAAATTAGGAGAGATAGCACCTTCCAAAAATATATTTTTAATTTTCTTTTCAGTCATTTCTTATGGTTTAATTTTTCCATTGTAGCAATCCACCTTTTAAATGAAATACCTTTTGCATGCCACATTCTTCGCTTAAATATTCTAATGCCATCAAGCTACGTATACCTGCGTGACAAAAAAGTAAAATATCTTTAGAACTGTCTATTTCATGTATTCTTTCTGCTAATGTATCTATAGGAATTCGTAAGGCATTTAACTCCGGAATAATAGGCATTTCATGTAGTTGCCTTACATCAATCACTTGCGTATTTCCTGCTTTTATTTTTTCTAGAAATTGCGCTTGATTGAGTTCCTGTTGGATTTGGTTATTGCAAGAAGTATTTTCTCCGACACGTAAAAATTCTTGTTCATTCATTGGTAAAGTATAGGTATTATTTTTTGGAATGGATACCGTAAAAATGTTGTGGTGTAAAAAATGATAGGTGAGTAATTGGTTTGCCAAAACACCCTGCATGTTGGTAATGAGTTTGATGGTTTCTAATGCTTGCATGGTGCCGATAATACCAACAACGGCACCCAAAATTCCGGCTTCATTGCAAGTAGTATGTGCTTCTTGATTTGGAATAGTTGGAAAGATATCTCGTAAATTTCTTTGCTCATTTTTTTCGCCGATATTGAATACAGCTACTTGTCCTTCATACTGAAATACAGCGCCAAACACCAATGCTTTCTCCAACAAAACACAAGCATCATTGATACAATAACGAACAGAAAATAGATCTGTACAATCTATAATAATATCATATTGTTGAATGATTGCCAAGCAATTTTTTCTATCTAAAAAAAATGGATAGCTTGTAATATTTGTATGCGGATGAATGTTTAGTAATCTCTCTTTTGCACAGTCAACTTTTAGTTTTCCAATGTCATTATTGTTGTATAAAGTTTGTCTTTGTAAATTGGAGATGGTTACATAATCGCCATCGACAATACCAATATTTCCAACACCAGCACGGACTAAATATTCCAAACACGGGCAAGCTAATCCTCCTGCGCCTATGACTAAAACTTTTGCATCCAATAATTTCTGTTGCGCCAATTCATCCAAATTAGGAAGAATTATTTGGCGTTGAAATCTGTCGTATAATGTTTGTTTATCCATAGGTTTTAGCCACCAGAAAAAGGAGGTAATAGTGCAATGTCTGCGTGTTCGTTGATGACTGTATTTTCATGTATAATTTTTTTATCTATAGCAATTGCGAATTGCATTTTTTGTAATGCTGGAAATAGTACAAATAATTTTTCTTGTAAAGAATGCACATCCTCAACATCCTCCAAAGTCAATATAGAGTTTTGGACTATATCAACCAATGAACCAAATAATTTTACGGTAATTGTTGTCGCCATAGTTGTGCTTGTTTTAATTCTTCAGGTGTATTGATATTCGTAAATAGTTTAGGATATTTTTTTTCTAAAAATTCTCCGTCTACAAATTTATAGGTAAAGTGCGAAATGATACTACTCATTTTATGTGTGCCATTTTCTATCAGCTCTCGCCATTTGTTTTTACATTGTTTTTTGTACAAACCAAACATTGCTTCAGGATAATCATGAAACATTGGAATGGTAATATCATGATCTTCTTGTAAGGAAATTAGTTCGAGCATAGCAGCATGCGTTACAAAAGGCATATCGCAACTGATGATTAAATTGTTCTCTGTCTGTGTGTGCTGCAACATAGCATCTATTCCTCCAGCAGGACCAATGTGTTGAATATTATCTGGAACAAGTGGATAGTTAAAAGCAGCATATTTTTCGTTGGCAGTTAAAATAAAAATAGAAGGAGTGATGAGTTTACATTCATCCAAAATGGTTTCCATAATGCTGCATTGATCTAGCAACAACAAACCTTTATCTTGTCCCATACGAGAACTATTTCCGCCAGCTAAAATATAGATAGAAAGAGATTGCATTTGTCTATATAAATAAAAGTTTCAGTGATGCAATACATAATGCCATACCCAAGAGAATTTTCAACTTATTATTTTCTACATAACGTGCACCAAAGAATGAACCTACCAAACCACCGACCAGTGCAACACCTAGCATCCATTGCATATCGGTACTCCATACAATTCCTTTATGGGTTAAGCCAATAAGCCCAGATGCAGAATTGACGAAAATAAAAAGTGCACTAATTCCAGCGCTTGTTTTTAAATCTGCCCAACGGAAAAAAATTAGCAAAGGAGAAAGTAAAATACCACCACCAATACCAATTAATCCTGAGATGAAACCAATACTCGCACCCACCAATAACACATAATGAATGGGTGCTACCATTGTGTCCGTATTTTTGTTCATTGGCATAAAAAAACGAACAGAAGTTAAGAGTAATAATGCACCTAATATTTTTTTATACAGCACATCACTCAACTCCCATTGACTACCCAAATATGCCATAGGCACAGAGATACATGCCAGCCATAAAAACAAACGAAGATTAAAAAATCCTTTGCTAAAAAATTGAAGAAATGCAATGATAGAAACAAAGCAATTTAATAAAAGTGCAACTGGCCTTGCTGTTGTAGACGCAACCCCATACAGACCCATTAATGCTAAATAACCACTTGCACCGCCATGCCCTACTGAGGAGTATAAACATGCGATTGCAAACAGTAAAATATATACAATGAGTGGATAATCCATGCGTCAATTTCTACGGTAGCAAATATACTTTCACCAAATCATTTATTGCGATAGTAGTTGTTTCTTCATTTAATTCGATCAATGCGTTGGCATTCGCATAGCTATTCATTTTATATGATTCTTGATGATCTAATGCAAGCACACCATTGGTTGTTATGCTCGCTTTCAAAAAATGAGTAAGCCCTGCATTTTTATGTATTGGATGAAGTGCGGGTAATTGTATGGATAAAAGTTCAGTGCTTGCAAAGCCCATACTGTGGCGTATTGCAGGCACGACATACATGTAAAAGCAAGTGAGCACAGAAGCAGGATTACCTGGCAAACCAAATATTAGGCTGTTATTTTTTTTACCTACATACAATGGCTTACCTGGCTTTTGTTTTATTTTATGCAATATTTTTTCAACGCCTAATGCTTGTAATGCATCATGCACAAAATCATAATCGCCAACGGATACACCGCCAGTAACCAAGATGATATCTGCATTTTCTATTGCGTGAGAGAGTCCATTTTTAATGTCGATTGGGTCATCATCCACCCAATTTATTTCGATGGGTGAAATGTCTAATTGTTGCAAAGCAGCGTGTAATGCGTAAGAATTACTTTCATAAATTTGTCCATCCAGAATGGGTAATCCAGGTTGTACTAATTCTTTGCCAGTATTGATGATGATGATTTTTGGTTTGGCAAAAACAGATAGGTTTGTAATGCCAAGTCCAGCTAATAAAGCACAAGTGGCAGGTGTGATATTTTGCCCTTTTTGAACAACGATATTTCCTTTCTTAGTTTGTGACGCGATGGGTCTCACATTGGCAGCAAAGGCAAGTTGTTCGTCTAGGATGGTAATGGTATCTTTTTCTAAAATAACTTTTTCTTGCATCACCACAGTATCTGCTCCATTTGGCATTTTTGCGCCAGTGAAAATGCGCATTGTTTCACCGGCTTGCATAACAGTTTGTGCAGCAGTATTTCCAGCTTGTACTTCACCAATGATTCGCAGAGGCGATTTTTTTTGTACGTCTTCCAATCGAATCGCGTAACCATCCATTGCAGATTGTGGGAAACTAGGAAAGTCCATTGGTGCCATAATATCTTGTGCAGATGCAAAGCCGATAGCAGCACGAAGCCCTATCTCTATTTTTTGCGTTTGTATCTTGTTATTGTTAATTAGTTCTTTGGCAGTTTGTACCGAAATCATGCTTGCAAGATAATAGAATGTGGTTGTAGAAAAGGAGGAAGCTTGTATTTTTTTATGTATGGGATGTTGGGATACCTGAATGATGTCTATAATCATGTCATCCCTACGGGATTTTATAACCCACACCTATTTACGTTTCTATAATCATTTCATCCCTACGGGATTATAGAACGTATACTATTTTTATTTTTATAATCGTATCATCCCTATAATCATGGCATCCCTACGGAATTTATTTGCTTGATATGTTGATGAATAAAGGCTTTAAGGAAAGGTAATTTTTTATTCGAAGACATTCTAAAATGCAATGTGTATTGCGGCAACGATCGAATGGAAATCCTTTTTGCTTGCTCTGAAGCAAAAAGATTGGAATGAGAGCGTGTGTGCCGCCCAGATAATGTAGCATTTGTCTTATCCACCATTTGATATTTTCTAAAACAAATGGTGGAAAGCTTTTCTCTTCGCCTTCATGCTTTTCCCTCTTCTTCCCTTTTCTTTGCAAAAAAAATAGAATGAGTAGTACTAGAACAGAAATTGATTCCTTGGGTGAATTTGGACTCATTGAACATCTTACTCGAGACAATGAAACCCGCAATGCGTCTACATTACTGGGTATTGGTGATGATGCGGCAGTGATAGATACATTTGGCAAACAAATGGTGGTGAGCACGGATATGCTTGTGGAAGATGTGCATTTTGATATGGTGTATATGCCACTGAAACACTTGGGATATAAAAGTGTAATTGTGAATATTTCGGATATCTATGCGATGAATGCCGAACCAACACAAATCACGTTGAGCTTGGCCATTTCCAATCGATTTAGTGTGGAGGCATTGGATGAATTTTATAGTGGTGTGATGCTTGCTTGCGAGCGATATGGTGTTGATTTAATTGGCGGCGATACAACTACATCGCCAAAGGGTCTAATCATCAGCATTACAGCCATTGGAGAAGTAAATGAAAATAAATTTGTAACCCGAAGTGGCGCACAAGAAAATAATTTGATTTGTGTAACCGGAAATTTAGGAGCGGCTTATGTGGGTTTATTATTACTAGAAAGAGAGAAAAAAATATTTATAGAAAACCCGAGCGTGCAACCAGATTTGGAAAACCAACAATATGTTTTGGAACGGTTTTTAAAACCAGAAGCTAAGCATAAGATGATTGCTTGGTTCAAAGAAAATGAAGTTACGCCAACTTCTATGATAGACATTAGTGATGGACTCAGTTCGGAGATGATGCATCTATGTAAACAAAGTCAAATTGGCTGTACCATTTACGAAGAGAAGCTACCGATTCATGATGAAACCAAGTTGAATGCGGAGAAATTCGGCATTGCAGCAACTACTTGTGCATTGAATGGTGGGGAAGATTATGAGTTGTTATTTACCATTGCGCCAGCCGATTTTTATAAAGTAAAAGATTGCCCATACGTGACTATCATTGGGCATATGGACAAACTAGAAGACGGCATGCATTTGATTACAACTGGTAATAATAGAATAGAATTAAAGGCACAAGGATGGAATTCAATAAAAAAATAGAAATTAATGCAAATTATTAGCAGTATTTTCACTACGTTTGTTATCCATTCATAGATATATGAGAAGAATTACTTTAATACTGACCACGATGATGCTATTTTTTATTGCAGCATCATCTGTTGTGTTTCATGCTTGCACGAAAGACCCATGCGATAAAATTATTTGTAAAAATAATGGCGTTTGTAGAGATGGACATTGTAAATGTGCAACAGGTTTTGAAGGGCCAAATTGTGAAACCAAAATGTATGAAAAATATATTGGCACATGGGATGGAACCTATCGTTGCAATGGTCTAATACCAGAAACAGTGACTTTAATTATCGCGCCAGGTGCTAGTGCAAACACCATGAGTATTTATAATTTATTTGCGCAAAATCAAGCCATGGAAGCTACAGTGGATATTGATAAAGTGACGATTGCAGATCAAATTGCTGGGAATACAACCTATTCAGGCAATGGATATATTGATGGCAAATATTTGACTTTATACATTGAACAAAAAGACAATCTTACCGGTGCTACTAACTCTTGTGTATATAACGGTACTAAATTTACACAACCTTAATATTTTTTTATGAAGAGGATTTCCTTTTTGACTACATTTTCTGTAATTGCCTTATTTAGTTTGGTATTGTATATGGCATCTTGTAAACCAGATCCATGTAAAACTCGTGCCGTAGAATGCAATAACGGTGGCACTTGTAAAGATGGAGACTGTATTTGTGCAGCTGGATATGAAGGAGATAGTTGCCAGTTTAAAGTCAACAAAAAATTCAATTCTTTTTATGCCTGTATTCGTTCTAGAATTGTCAATAATGCAACTATCCCTGATGATAATGATGATACTTTACATGTAAAAGCGTTGGATGATAAATTCGCGATACAGTTTTTTTCTGTTCGTGATTCTACCTATGAAGTTTTGCATGCTACAGTCAATGGCAATTATATCACTATTCCGGACCAGACCAATACTTATTTTGGTGAATCTTATGAGTACAATGGTACAGGTAGTTTGAACAATGGAGTCCTTACTATCACGCTATTTGAAACTTGGATAGGACATCCTTGGACAGCCAAAACAACTTATGTTGGATATAAATACTAGTATTTGTTGTGAAATACATATTATTGCCTTACTTTCGCAGTCCTTTAAAAATAATAGATAAAAATTATCCAGTATGAAACGTACATTCCAGCCTCATAAACGCAGAAGAAAATCAGTACACGGATTCCGTAAACGTATGGAGAGTGCCAACGGACGACGAGTATTAGCAGCTCGTAGAAAGAAAGGACGCCATAAATTATCCGTATCGGATGAAAGTCGTCTAAAATAATACTTAGTCATGACTAAAACTTTTTCGCTTTCTAAACAAGAGCGCTTAAAAAGTAAAAAAGATATTGATACGCTTTTCCAAACTGGAGAAGCGTTTTTTATTTTTCCGTTTAAGGTTATTTATCGTTTTGTAGAAGCATTGCCTGAAGATGTGGCGTTAAAAGTTATGGTAAGCATTCCGAAAAGGTTACACAAACGAGCAAATAAAAGAAATAGGTTAAGGCGCATTACCAAAGAATGCTATCGCTTGAACAAAACTGCCCTCCAAGAATCTTTGAACAAGAATAGTCTGCACCTCATGTTTATTTATACCACGACGGAAATGTTGACGTATGCGCAGGTGTTGCCGAGTGTTCAGAAGGTATTAGGGAAGTTGGTAGGCGTAAGTAGTAAGGCGTAAGTCATAAGTCGAAAGTAATACCAATTATAAATAATAAGTAGTCCAAATATTTGGAATTAGTTTTTTTTGTATTATATTTGGACTATATAATAAATATAAAATGGCTTTACCACTTCAAATTACAATTACAGAAACAATCCCCGAACTTCGATCCCTTCAAC
>CAMDVD010000082.1 GCA_945878115.1 Chitinophaga pinensis
CTTTCTTTTCGGAAATGGGTTATACAACTTTCATTGTCAGTGTAGAGTGTACTGAAATCTAGTATGTTCATATTCTTAGTTTAGAATACAAAGTAAACTAGTAGCTACATAACCAGCTTACGTTGTGGCAGACTTCGACAGAATCATTATTCTGATAAGGATTTGATAAAAACACCTAGATAATAGATCTCGATAGGTTTATGTTTATTTAATGTTAATCATTGAGGTCTTCTTGTCATGAAAAAGTAATACCATCTAAGATTTATAAAATAGACCAAAGGGCTTTTTAGAAATCTTAGATGGTATTATGCCGATTGAATAATGATGGTCTATCTATTATTACACATCGGTATAAATCTCATAATGGAAATATTAATAGTGCTCCTGTAGAATAATAGAATTGTGGATTTGCCAACTATATTGATTAACATGGAGGAACTTGAATGATGTTGACTTAAGCAGAAAAAGTGCTATTTGCCAAAAAGGAACTCGAGACGAATTCTAGGCTAATTTATATTAGCATAAATTTTAAAAATCATACCTGTTTAATAAAAAATCTATGCGGTTATCCAATATGGCAAGAGTTCATTTATTTTGGTTAATTATAACTTTATTAGACAATTAAGGACATTCAGTCGTTGATGAGTATAAAAGCAAATGCAGGAAGAAGAAGGGTGAATATTGTTTGAGCATAAATCCATTTGATAATGCAGCACCTCTATAAACACAAAACAGAATAAAATTGCTGTGAACGAACTATTTATACGCTTCTGCACGGAATAAGGACTAGTTCAAAGAAGAAATAAATATTTCAATTGTATTAGAAAATGCAATTTCATAACTTGACTATTTTAATCGTTATTTTTCAAATAATTTAACGAAGATGAAATAAGTAGGACTTGAGCTACAATTATTGTTTGATTTAGATGCAGAAGCATTACTAGAATGGGAGAGAATAAAAAAATCAGAATTCAAAACACCGCTCTCGCTCTGTTTCTCACTCTGATTTTTTGTGATCCCGCTTGGATTCGAACCAAGGACCTACAGCTTAGAAGGCTGTTGCTCTATCCAACTGAGCTACAAGACCATTGTTGAAGGGCGCAAATATACAATTCATTTCCACAAAATAAAATTACATTCTAGAACTGAATTAAATTATAAAAATTGGAATTGTTGTACATTGAGCAACTTACCATTTAATTCATTTTCGGTTGAAAATTTATAGAGCATATCTTACCTGTTTTTGCTTATTTCTATTTTATACTTCTGTAGGTCAGAAGGAGAATAAAATTCATGTGCAGATATTGAAAAATTATTTTCAAGAGTCAAGTAGTGGCATACAAAATAAGAGAGCAATGATGCATAAGAAAGAAACTCCAAAAGCATTGTATTTTTTGTCTGGGGCAATGATTTATTTTTACCAGAATTGCATTTCCGAACAAATCCAGGCTACCTGTACTTACCAAATTTCTTGCTCAGAATATATTAAATTATGTATACAAGAATATGGCTTCTTTCATGGCACTTTAGCAGGTTTGAATCAATACATGAAGTGTTCACCAAACAATTTCAAAAATCATTTAGCATATACATTAAATGAAGACAATAAAATTATTAATTCAATAAAGGATGAATAAAAAAAGCATCTGCCTTTTATTCTTTTTTGTTACAATATCTAAATTGATTGTATCTCAAGACAAACAAGATTTTATAAGATATCTATTTAAGGAGAAACAAAACAATGAATTGCTCCAGTTTATTAAAGAAAGTTACTGGAATAATGATTCATTGGATTATTTATTAGCAAAATATCATTTAGGCTATCAGCGAGATAGTAGTTTTTTATTTTTTGTACAAAAAAGTAAAAAACTGTTTGTTGCAGATACAATTGCTATGGGTTATGCATCTTGTTATTTTTTAAAGTCTGATCAATTGGAACAAGAAAGAATAGAATGGTTTCGAGAAATGCAAAAAAATAAAAATGAGGAAGGCATTAATAGAATGGCGGATATTTTTTTTCTGAATGAAGTAAAGCCAAGTCAAATTCAGGAATCTAATTACCCCAATTTATTACAAGCTAGCGTGAATAAGTACAAACAAGCTGCTCAAAAAAATCCAATCAAAGCGGCATGCCTATCTGCCGTAGTTCCTGGGCTTGGCAAAATGTATATTGGCAAATATCGAATTGGCTTAAATGCGATGTTTATGAATGGTGTATTTGCTGCACAAACGTATGAAAGCATTCACAAGTTGGGTGTCAAACATCCATTGAGTATTGTCAATATTATTTTATCTTCCTTGTTTTATGCGTCTACAATTTACGGCAGTTATCGAGACACAGAATATTATAAAAAAGAAAACCTAGAACAATTATATCATGATGCGTCGAACTATTATTCTACTGTGTACTATCCTGATTTGTTTTAGCAGTGCAAGTGCACAACAAGCGGATAGTATTGGAGATGCATTATTGCGTCTCGAAAAGCAATATTATGTTAGTCATTCGGCAGAGGAAAAAACACAACTCAGTGTGCAAAAAATGTATACGTATATCCAATATCATTTGGAAAACGAGGAGGAATGTTTAGTAGAATGTAAAAGAATAAATCTGGCGTATTTGAATGCGGAAGACAAGCAACGTTATTTATGGAATGCTGCTGTTCTTTATTTTTTACATAATGATTTTGCTAGCAGTGTTGATGCAATTCGAGCTTATCAATTGATGACGAAAGACACTAGTTCAGCTTGTCAATTATTGAATGTATTGGCAGTAAATTCATCGCCTTATGATAGCTTAGCAGAAAAAGATTTGTCTCCAGAATTGAAAGAATTATATAATTGTCTTGCTACAGAAAGAATAGATTTAGCCAAACAAAATACCAAGTACAATTGGTGTTCTTATATAATACCAGGTTCAGGTATGATGTTGAAGGGGTATATTACAAAGGGTTCTACAGCATTAGTATTGAATGCAGGTAGTGGCTTATTAGTCTATAGTCTTTTTAAGCATGCACTTTATTTTAATTCATTTGGATATGCATTACTCACTATTTCTAAATTTTATGTTGGGAATAATGTGTATACCAGAAGGTTAATACCAAAGAAAAAATACGAATTGCAAAAAATAAAACTTTCAATTTGTCATGCGCAATTGAATGAATTCTTAATCCAGCATCCTATAGAATTTAAATAAAGAATTAGATATTGGCTTCACTAAATAGGTTATGAGCAACAGAGTTTTTTGTAGATGTATTGCGGCAACGATTGAAGTGGAAATCCTTTTTGCTTGCTTTGAAGCAAAAAGATTGCAACGGAAAGTCTGGATTCCGTTGTTTTGAGCAGAAACGGATCCTGATATTTATCATCAGGACGTGCCAGCCGCCCAAAATATTCTGAAATATTTTTAGTATTACTAATTTATTTGTCTATTTTGATGGAGCCTAAACAACCACCACCAGTGAGTGCTGAACCGTTCTTCATTTTTATATAAAAATAACCACAGCCGAAACCACAAAGCGGAGCTGTAAAGCAAGTGATAGCTTTGAATCCCGTTTTAGGACGTAGCTGAAAGCCATCTAAATAAAGCACATTATCGATTTCTGAAAGTGCTGTAGCATTCACATATTTCATTTTGCTTTTTTCTGTATTAGACTTATTTAATTTTAAAGTTTGTGCAGATGCTGTCCCTGAGGCTGTATTGATTTTATAATAAGTCAATATGTCTCTCATTTCTTTTGACGATTTTCGATTGAAGAAATTTCTTCTGCCAGACTTGTATCTATCGGCATACGTAATATATGAATTCTCGTTATTGCACATCACTTGTACATCTCTAATATATAATTGATCATATGTGATACTACGATTAATTGTATTTTGCCAATTTAAGCTTCCATCTCTATTCAGATTAACTGCCAAGATATCTCCTTTGATATTTTTATAAGTAGTAGTGGTACCATTTTTCGTTTGCGTAGTAATCACTATATTTTCATCTTCAGTAGCGTAGAGTGTAATATTTCCATCTTTATTTTGTTTGATTCGCTCAAGGTATAATAAACCAAAATTTACTTTTGGGGCTTTGATTTCTGTGAATTTTGTATTCTCTAATTCACCTGAAGTTACATTCAGTACAGATACAAATACGCCATTTCCTCGCTCAGAATATTTGCCTTCACTTTCTTTGTAAAAGCCTGCTACGTAAAGTTTACCGCTATTGGAAAAGTATTCAAAATCATTAATATGCTTTCCAGATGCTTTAATTGGTAATGATTTTATTGTTTGTTTTGCTGGATCGATAACAGACAATATCGCATAAGAAAATATCTTTTCTTCTTTTCTAGTTTCACGATCTGCCTTGATGGTATTCTTGCAAAGAATATTGCCGTCATCACTGATAGAAAAATTGGATAAATTGTAAGCCGTATTTCTTAAGCTAATAACAGGTAATGTGATTTGCCCGGAGTTAACCTGATTTAATTTGCTATCGATTGTACAATATTCAATTTGCACATTTTCATTTTTAGCAGCTGGCTTTTCTGCCACAATATAGAGATTGTCATTCGCGTCTTTGTTCACGATGGTTTGTGCAGAAGTGACGTGTCTTGAAGCAATAGAGTTACTAGTAGCAACCTGATAAATTTTTCGTTTTGCACTAATTACTTCTAATGTAGGCGTGTAGGATTGAGCGTATAGAATTTCCTTGCCTTTTTGATTGTCAATAGATAATACATATACCACATTCTTTGTGATGCGGACATTTTTAAAATCTACAGAAGATTGTATATGTAATTTACCAACTTGCCTCATTGTATTTTTATCATAAACAACTAAGGTTCGTTCATTTTTATCCAATTTCTTATAAGTAGGCGAAAAAAGAGAGTATACGTATTTGTCATTCGCACCCGCAAACTTAGTCATGTTACCAGTGGACATTCTATCATAATTCACATAAGGCGACCAGTCAATTGCCAATTCCTGAGCTTGCGTCAACATTGGCATTAGGAAACAAAGAATAAGTAGTAATCGTTTTGTCATAAGTAATTATTTAGAGGTGTTTAGTAAAATAAGGAAATAATTTTAAAAGGAAATGCCATATAAAATGCCTATTGTAATCAAAAATTTATTCAAGTGCGTTTTATCATTATCATAAACATATCTATTGCTATTAGCATTGTAAGTATACCCATGATAGGATGTAGTTAATTTACCAAATCCTAAATAGTATTCTAAACTTGCCCCTGACTCTCGATAAACCATTTGCCCTAGCACTAAGCTTGTTCCGAAATTTTGAATAGGTAAATCAGTAACGTTAGCTGGTGTAGAATCATCTGCCAATGGAAGGAATGTTTGCTTATAATTACGAATTGATAAACCAACATAAAATCTATACTCTACATCATAATAATCAGCAAGCATTAGATTAGTATAAACTTTTCCTGTGGCATCAAAATAGTAATTGGTTTTTTGAGAGAATTCATTCTCATCGGAATATTTGAATACCCCTTTGTGTAGTTCATTTCCAGAAAAACTATTATCGTCTATAGACATATAAGTTGTCATTAAATCTTTTCCGAAGCAATAGCCAACAGAGCCTTTTACGGCGAATCGAGAGGTTAAACTTCTTTCATAACTGAATACAACCATTTGTCTAAATAAATGCCCAGCACTTAATCCTATTAAATTTTGATACCCATCCGAATTATTGTTCTTCTTTTTTGATTTCTCGTCTTTAGAGTTTTTTGGTGTGTATTTTCCACCATCTAAGCCGCTCGGAATATATCCACTTTGAGAGAATGCTGGAAGTAGAAATAGAACACAACATGATAACAGTATCAATTTTTTCATAAAGTAAGCTGCAGTTTTGATTGGTTTCAAATGTACTATTTCACTTTTATTCGTGCAATGTATTCTATCCTTTTTTTAAATTTACCTACAATTGAATACGTATAGAGAAGTTTAGACAGAATGTGTGAATATATCTAAAAAGATAAACCATATAAAATGCCAACCGTGATTATAAATTTATTCGATATAGTTTTATCATTATCATAAGAATATATATAATTCGTTGAATGCTGGGTATATTTAGGAAAAGAAGTATTTATTCTTCCAAATCCGAAATAGAATTCTGAAGCCAAATTGGATTCGCGGTATGTCATTACGCCTAGAACTACACTAGCTGCAATACTTTTGACAGGTAATTCAGTAACATCTGATGGTGTAATATCTTGATTGCTTGGTAAGAAAGTTTGTTTGTAGTTTCGAATAGATAAGCCACAATAGAATTTATATTCTAGATCTATAAAATCAGCAGACAATAAATTAGTGCAAATTTTGCCGGTCGCATCCACATAATAATTGAATTTGTGATCAAATTTATTCTGATTTACAAAATCATATAGTTCTTTGGTTTGGCCTGCTGCCCCAGAAACGACCGCTTTGGCAGGTGAAATGTAACGACTGAAATAATCCTTGCCAAAGCAATACCCTCCAGAAAATTTTAACGCAAATCGAGAGCTCAAATTTCGTTCATAACTTATAACAAGCATTTGTCTTAATAAATGAGTTACACTTATTTTAATTGAATTTTTATATTCATTATTTTCGTCACTCTCTTTCTCCTTCGATTTTTCATCCTTGGCAATTTTGGGAGTATATTTATCGAGATCTAAGCCATTTGGCGTATTCTCATTTTGTGCAAATAATAGGGAAGTAACTAGAAAGCAAATGAGGAACAATATTATTTTTCTCATAATTATCTCAATGGTTTTAATTGTGTTCCTAAATATTATTTTACTTTTATTAGCACAATATATTTCTTCATTTTTTTAATTTTATCTTCTAATGAATAAGTCGAAATTAAATTGGTTTTGGATAATTCTACATTGTCTGGAAGGGATTGAATGAGATTAATCAAAAAATTATTTTTTATACCGTAGGATACATTATCTGCTTTTGTAACTTTAGAATTGATGATACCAATTAGTTCGCCAGCAGAATTAAAAATTGGGCCACCGCTATTACCAGGCTGAACAGGTATGGTAGTTTGGAAACTATTTAAAGCACCTTCGTAACCGGTTTTTGCACTGATTTTTCCATCAGAAAACTTTACTTCTCCGCTTCCCATGCCAGATAATGCCAGTGGAAATCCTAGCGTGAATGCATTGCTACCTAACTCAAAAGAATTAGAGGTAGCGAATGAATAATCCATGACATCGAATTTAGGTTTGAATGCATCGTCTGCTATTTTCAGAATCGCCAAATCATTATCCATGTCTTTCATGAGTACCGTTGCTTTGTAGGCTCTGTAGGTTGAAGAAACAGTGTCCAAAACTTCTACTATCAATTGTTTTTGGTTTTCAATTACATGAAAATTAGTTGCGATAATACCAGATGGATGAATGAAAAATCCAGTTCCTGTTGCTTTAACATCTTCATTTTGTTGACTATGCGATTCGGCGCCTTGACCCATCACACTGTAGCTCACTTGTTTGAAAGTAAGTTGATCTACGTTCATGGTGTATTTTCCTAATGCGGCAACACCGAAATTATTTCCATAGAATGGGAACTTGGTTGACTTGTAAACAATCTTTCCATTGATAGAATACAACGCATCGCTGCCATTAGAAATGATTTTAATTGCATTATATCCCTTTTCATTTATTGCGTTTGAAAACATATCATTAATGGCATAACTTTTTAGACCTTCATACACAGATCCGATGAATAGATATTCCTTGTTAATAAAGAAAAAATTGTAATTATTCCAATCTTTAAATCCATAGATGATGCCACCTTGGTCGTCCTTTTTACTTTTTAAAAATTCAATTTTAGCTTCTAGGATAAAATCTTCTTTATTGAATTTTAAATATTTAAATCGGGATATCCCTTCTTTATTTTTAGCGGTTAATACTAAGTTGCCGTTTGCAATTTGTACATCCTGATCTTGATTTTGGATGAGCTCCCAATCAGAAGTGTTATCGTTGAAGTTATCTTCGAAAATACTGTAACGTTGCCCATCTTCCAGATATTCAGAATAAGTATTATCGTCTAAGGAATTGTGCGAATAATTAAATTCTTTCCAAAGACTACCACTTTCGTAATATTCTTTACTACTACCATGTAGCTTTCCATCTTGGTCATAGTTTCTCGCAAATTTTCTGTTCCCATTTTTATAGAACCAAACACAAGAATCTTTATAGATATTGAGGTTACTGTTTGCAGTATCTATGCGAATTAATTTTCCAGTAAAAAACAATTTTTCATTCACATAGAACCCTTGGTAATTGTCATTTCCTTTATTGGTCAAATAATATTGCGCTTGTTGCGGGCCCGCTTTTTTGCCCTCCATGTCATAATAAAATTTAACGGAATTTTGTCCAAGCAGGTGCAAAGACAATAGGGTAGTGGCAATGAGGAAAATGATTTTTACTTTCATTGTATAAATTTAAATAGCTAGTAATGTTTATCTATTAATTGTTGATAATGCGTTGCCAAAGCCAACTCTTATTGAGCGGCACTAACCATTCATTTTCTAATTTTTCTTTTGTATCAACTACATTGTTAAAAAGAGGGGTGTCCGTTTCTATATAACCATTTTCCAATGCATATTTTACTTGTTGCATAGGAAGTGCTTGTGTTTTATTATCTACTAAAAAAGTAATACTCAATCGATCAAATAAATCAACTTGATATTGACGTTCTAAGCTTTTCATGATACGTACCATGCTATCTGTACTACATCCACTAACGCCACTTTGTTTTTCATCAGCCATCACAACGATAAATTGTTTAAAAACGACTTTCGCCCAACCCTTTACTGCTGCGCCATGTGAAGTCCATTGCACATAAAAATTATGTAGTTGCTCATTTATTTCTAATTCCTCTTGTTCCCCAAAAGAGCGACTGCTTTGGTATATCCAAACTTTGGA
>CAMDVD010000083.1 GCA_945878115.1 Chitinophaga pinensis
ATCAACAATACGAATCAAAAAATGAGTAAAATTGAAAATAATTGGTACAGCTAAACAAGGGTAAATAAATTTGAATGACAGGCTCCACTTGAAATGAAGGGGCATTATTTATGAGAAATTTGAATCGGGTAGTTTTGCAATGGTCTTATCTCTGTATTTTTTGTACTTTTTTTCCATGCCTTAACTGAAATATTAGCATAACACAAAACGTGCTAAATTGGTTTATTTATTTGTTTTTTTTAAATCCTATTTCCTCTCTTTGTTCCCACTTGGTACGTTTTTTATCTTTTTCTTTTAGTTGGTGTGTATCGTTTATAAGGTTTTCTAATGCCTCATATATTTCCATAAATTGAGTATTAGTTTGCTGTTCCAATTCATGTATTTTTTTGCCTAATTCGGTGTATTGTGAAAGTTGTTTTTTCATTTCTACAAAGGCTGTTACAATAGCTATATTCATTTTTATGGCTCGTTCACTCTTTAAAATACTTGCTAACATAGTAACGCCATGTTCAGTAAATGCAAAAGGTAAATAACCTCCCAAATAACTTTTAGATGGTATCACATTTTGTGCTACCATTTCATTTACTTCATTTTCAGTTAATGGAAACATAAACGTAGGAGGAAAACGAGCAATATTTCGTTTTACACTTTGTTTTAATCGTTTCGTTTCGGTATCAAATAAGAATGCTAAATCAAAGTCAAACATGATTCGTTCGCCCCTTACTTCGTATATTTTATTTTGTATTGGTAGTAGCTCCATAACTGAAATTTTAGAGAGGGTAAATGTAAGTGGTTTTTATAAAATTAGGTTTAAATAGGGGGGTCACAATTTGTGACCCCTTATGCTGTATGACTTCGCAATTCTCAATTTTGTATTTTGTTTATCTTCATGCAACTTAAAGGACCGCGCTTTTTCCATTGGTGTAACCCTTATGTATTTATTAAAACTACTTTCAGTACGGTGTCCAGTAACTGCCATAATATTGCCCGTTATATGTCCTTTAAGGTAGCTATTTGTTGCAAAACTTCTACGTGCTGTATGTGAGGAAATCAAAAGGTATTTAGGCAATATTTGCGTAATTCGTTTGCCTCCTTGGGTGTATTCAATCATTTCACTTTTATTGAATGAAGGTAATTTTTTGCAAATTTCTTTGAGGTGGTCGTTTGTTTTTTGAATCGAAATCGGTTCGGGTAATACTTGATTGTATTTTTTTAAAATGGATAATACTATTTCATGTACTGGAATCGTAACCACTTGTTTTGTTTTTTGTTGTTTAATATGCAAATACAAATCATTTGGGTTTTCATGGTCGGGTTTTATATTCTCCGTTTTTACTTGGTGTAAATCACTAAATCTTAAACCAGTGTAACAACCAATTACAAACAAATCTCTCACGCGGTCCAAACCTTTTGTATTTTCTAAGTTCAACGAATAGAGTTCGTTTAGTTCTTTTTCGTTTAGGTAAATGGCAGTTGTTAGTTCGTTGGGTGCTGAAAACCGTTTAGAATTGAATTTTATATTTTGGTGGTAGTCGTTATCTAATGCCTCCCTTAATATGGTTTTTAAGGTTCTAATGTGTTTACTAATAGTATTCTTTTTGAGTAGTTTAGTGTTTTGTAGGTATTCTGTAAAGTCAGCGTAAAATTCTAAATCAATATTATTGAATTGGATTTTTTTGTTTTCCTCCTTTTCATAACTCAAAAGAAGATTTTTCATAGTAACGTAACATTTTATTGTTCCCTCCGCAATTGAATCCCCACTATTATTTTTTCGTATGCCATTTATAGACTGATTAATAAAATGGTCAACGTAACCCCAAAAGGTTTTTAATTTATCGGTTTGCGTTATTATGTCCTTACCTCTAAATTCTTTAGTTAGAAGTTTTTTTAGTTCCTCCTTATTTGGGTAACAATTGTTTTCATTTTGGTAGCGGTTTACTACTTTAATGATTCGGAGTTCAATATTCTTTATCTTTTCGTTTTGGTCGCTATGTCCTTCAAAGGTCCTTTTTACCTCGTTTTTATCTTTATCCCAATGGTGGGGGTTCATTTTTATATCGGTAAAATAAAAAAGGGTTCGTTCGTAGTTGTTTGTTATTTGCGCAAATAATGTTTGTAAACCCTTGCTACCATTGTTTTTTAAATAAAATCGTACTTGCATCTTTAACTGTAATTTGAAACAAATATAGGTAATATTTGCACCCGAAAATAAAACGGGTGCAAAACGGGTGCAAATAAATTGAATTTGGTTTAATCTCTCTTTACTAAGTTTAATCTTTGAAAGTATTGTAAATAGGAGGTTTCAATAGTATTTTACTTCAAATTAGCACAAATAAAAAAACCCCGATTAAGGGGTTTTGTGGTGTGGGAGGGATTTGAACCCCCGACACATGGATTTTCAGTCCATTGCTCTACCGACTGAGCTACCGCACCATTGAAGTTGGGGTGCGAAAGTAATATTTTCTTTTTTTATTTCCTATTTTTTCTAAAATCATTTACTGCAGAAATGAATATTTGATTAAAAAGGATAAATTTTCTCTCAATATAAATACTATACTAGGATTAAATAGTTAATCAAAGAAGAATAAATTAATTCGCATATTCGCTCATAAACTTAATTCGCATTAATCTGAATTGTTCGGCGCTGATATTATTTTCTTTCATTACTGCACTAGCATCATCTATCGTACCACTTTCGCTTGTCTGAAAAAATTCATAAATATCATCTTGATCATATTCGTCAACATAGTCATTGATGCAATAATCCAAATTAAGCTTAGTGCCACTAGATACAATAGTTTCCATTTCTTGCAATAGATCCAACATATTGATTTCTTTCATTTTGGCTATTGTTTCTAATGCAATTTTTTTATCAATATTTTGAATAATAAATACCTTCAAACCACTCTTGTTTACTACACTTTTCATGATAAATTCATCCATTTTTTGGATGTCATTTTCCTCCACATATTTTGCAATTACCTCGACAAATTTTTTGCCAAATTTTATGGCTTTTCCTTTACTTACACCAGCTATGTTTTCCATTTCAGCCAAGGTAGTAGGATAATTAGTAGCCATGTCTTCCAATGAATTTTCAAGGAATACAACAAATGGAGGTACATTATGTTGTTTGGCCACTTGCTTGCGAACTTCTTTCAACATGTCTAATAATGCTGGATCCAAGGCGCTACTGGCATTTCCGCCACTAGATACGTCATCGTCATCTCCTTCAGCATCTTCAAATTTATGATTCAAAGAAAGTTTTAATGAGTATGGTTTTTTTAAGAAAGCCTTTCCTTTATCCGTTAATTTGAGTAGACCATATTCTTCAATATCTTTCAAAATTAAGCCTTCAACCAATAATTGTCGAACTAGGGAATACCAAAAATGCTCGTCCATTTGGAAGTGAGCACCAATGCCAAAGCATTTTAATTTATTATGCTTGAAAGATTGAATTTGTGTATTCAATCGACCTAAAATGACATTGATGACATAATCGATACCAAACATTTCTTTTAATTGACGTATGGTTTCTAATGCTGAGAATACGGTATCTTTTACATCAATTTTTTCTTTAGGATGTAAGCAATTATCGCACATGTCATTGCATTTACTATGATCATATTCTTCACCAAAATAATGAAGCAATACTTTTCGTCGGCAAATGGCACTTTCCGCGTAGGCTACGGTTTCTCCAATGAGTTGTGCACCCATCTCCCGTTCGGTAAGTGGTTTATCTCTCATTAGATGTTCTAATTTCTGAACATCCTTATAGGAGAAGTATAATAAACATTTTCCTTCTAATCCATCACGTCCAGCTCTACCTGTTTCTTGATAATAATTTTCAATGGATTTAGGAATATTATAATGCATCACAAATCGGATATCAGGTTTATCGATACCCATACCAAAGGCAATAGTCGCAACGATAACATCGACATCTTCCATCAAAAACTGATCTTGTCTGTCTGCTCTTGTTTTGCTATCCAAACCAGCATGATAGGCCACGGCGCTAATGCCATTGGCAACTAATATTTGTGCCAGGTCTTCTGTAGTTTTTCTATTTAAAGTATAAATGATACCGCTTTTGCCTCTATTATGTTGAATAAATTTTACGATATGTTTTACAGTTTGATCTTTTTTGCCTTTTGGTACAATTTCATAATAAAGATTACTTCTATTGAAAGAAGAGATGAAGATATTTGGCTTGTTTAAAACTAAATTCTTTTGAATATCATCTTGTACTTTTGGAGTAGCGGTTGCTGTAAGGGCAATTACACTTAATTTAGGATTGATTGTATTGATAATTTCACGAATCTTACGGTATTCTGGTCTGAAATCATGTCCCCATTCAGAAATACAGTGTGCCTCATCAACGGCTACAAATGAAATTTTTAATTCTTTTAGAAATTCAACATTTTCTTCTTTGGTCAAAGTCTCTGGTGCAACGTATAACATTTTAGTTTTGCCACCAAGTAGGTCCTCTTTAACCTTTTTAATTTGCCCTTTATTTAAGGATGAATTTAAAAAGTGAGCTACATTTTCAATGTCACTATAGCTACGCAATAAATCCACTTGGTTTTTCATCAAAGCGATTAATGGTGATACAATGATAGCAATACCCTCACTGATTAATGCAGGTAATTGATAGCATAAGGATTTGCCACCACCTGTTGGCATAATTACAAAAGTATCTTTGCCAGCCAATAAACTTTCTATGATTTGTTCTTGCTCGTCTTTAAAACCATCAAAGCCGAATTGTTCATGTAATGCTTTTTTAAGGTCCACTTTTTCAACCTTCTTTGCCTTCGCCATATGTTAAAATTTCTTTTTTATTCCCCTAAGGAATTGCTTCTTTTATAGAAGCGTTACTAATGTACAGTATGATTACTCAATTTGCAAGTGTAACTTCAAATAAAATAAATGCTTATACGAAAGTAAAGTATGAAAAATGAAATTAGGATAATGAATAGTTAAATATTTTTTTGTTTTGAAATCGGGGTTATAAATACTTTTTTTTAAATCAATTAATTGAAAATCCGCCACTGCTGACACGAATAAAATACAATGATATCAAGCATTATAGACCAAATCGCTTATAAGATCACTTCCGACAACAAATATTTATATTCATTTATAGCCTAATATAAACGACTAAAATACGACTGGAATATTTGGTGCCTATCATATTTGCATGGTCAAACGGAAAAGACGTCTTTCAGTTGGATTGAAGTAAATAAAATTTTTAAACCAAAAACAAAAAACAAATTATCATGTACGCACTTAAAAACAAAGTTCAATTGATTGGCAACCTCGGCGCAGATCCCGAAGTTCGCAACCTCGAAGGAGGAAAAAAAGTAGCTAAATTAAATATGGCTACAAATGAAAACTATAAAAATGCCAATGGCGAAAAAATAAATGAAACACAATGGCATCAGCTTGTCGCATGGGGCAAAGTAGCTGATATTGCAGAACAATACCTTAAAAAAGGTAGTGAACTTGCTATAGAAGGTAAACTCACACATCGCGATTATACAGATGCCAATGGCGTGAAAAAATATGTCACGGAAGTACAAGTGAACGAAATTTTACTTTTAGATGGTAAACCAACTGTGTAGTGTTATACCATCTTGATTTATAAAATTGACCAAAGGGCTATTTAGAAATCATAGATGGTATAATGCCGATTAAATAATGGATGGTCTATCTATTATTTCACATCGGTATTAAATAGTAGCACTACACAATAGCACTGTCGCACCCTCTTCGGAAATGAACGAATAGTAAAGATGGGTTTGTGGGTATAGGTATTCGTTTTGGTTATTGGCGTTTATCGCGTTTATCCCATTACAAAGAATGGTAGTTTATTCTGAAATCAAAGGAAAGTGCAGACAACAATAATCATAACAAAGAGGAATCCTGTGTGACAGTGCTTTTTAATTTAACCAATAGCAACAACCATAAAATCAAAAAAGCCTTGTGTGTTCCAATCTAATTGTATATTACTTTTAGCTTTTTAAAATGTGGCTCGTGCTGAAAAAATAGTTTATAATGAATGTAGATGATAGTAACAAATTATTCAAATTGGCGTTTGATTTCGTGAATGATACCAATAGTACATTGTATCTTACTGGGAAAGCAGGCACAGGTAAAACGACTTTTTTGAAATATGTAAAAACGCATTGTACTAAAAATATGGTGGTGATCGCACCTACAGGTGTGGCTGCAATTAATGCTGGAGGCGTAACCGCGCATTCCTTTTTTCAATTGCCATTTGGCCCTTATATTCCCAATGCCCAGGGTTCTGGAAAAGGTTTCGGACAGATAGAAAATGTAGTAGATAGAAATACTTTGCTAAGCAAGATTCGGGTGAATACGAGCAAAAAGAAATTAATGGAAGAATTAGAATTGCTCATTATCGATGAAGTAAGTATGCTACGGAGTGATATGTTGGATGCAATCGATACCATTTTGCGTTACGTTAGAAAGAAAAATCATGCATTCGGTGGCGTACAAGTATTGTTTATTGGCGATTTATATCAATTACCGCCAGTAGTAGTGGATTCGGAAAAAGAGATATTAGATCAACATTATCAAAGTCCTTTTTTCTTTCACGCCAGTGTTTTTGGAAATACAAGACCTATATTTATTGAACTGAAAAAAATATACCGACAAAGCGAACAGAATTTTATAGACCTACTCAATAAGCTAAGACATAATAATTTGGAGGCAAGTGATTTTGAAAAACTAAATGCCTTATACAATCCGAATTTCTCGGCAACTAAAAATAATTACATCACCCTTACCTCCCACAATTATAAAGCAGATGCCATAAATCGAGAAGAATTGAATGCACTGAAATCGACGGCATATGATTTTAAAGGGGAAATAATTGGCGACTTTGGTGACAAACAATTGCCAACCGATCTGCTATTGACCTTAAAGGAAGGTGCGCAAGTGATGTTTGTGAAAAATGACAGTAGTAACGAAAAGCTCTATTATAATGGTAAGTTGGCAACCGTAGTAAAACTCACTAATGAAGAAATCTTTGTTAAGTTTTTGGATAGTGACAATATGTTTGAAGTGACGAAAGAAACATGGGATAATATTGGCTATAAACTGAATGAAGAAACAAAAGAAATAGAAGAAAAAATAAATGGACAATTTATTCAATTTCCATTACGATTGGCATGGGCAATTACGATTCATAAAAGTCAAGGCTTAACTTTTGAACGAGCTGTAATTGATGCAGGAGATTCCTTCGCGCCAGGCCAAGTATATGTAGCACTTAGCCGTTGTACTTCTATGCAAGGATTGGTATTGCATTCCCGCATTTTACCAAATTCTGTACAGAGTGATTATCGGATTTACGATTTTAATTTGAATGAAGAACATGAATCTGCTTTAGAGGAAAAATTAGTGCTGAATAAACTGGATTACCAAATTGATAGGTTATTAAAATTATTCGATTGGAATAAAATGTTGCAGGTGGCGTATCAATTAGAGGAGCTTACCTTGTTGTCTAAAACAATACCTGAAGAAGCAACTGCACTCGCATTGGCAAAGGAATTTATTGTAAAAATTAAGCTGCAAAAAGAAATCGCTGACAAATTTATTCTTGAATTCAAAACACTGCAACAATCCGTATTTTTTTCACACGATACAACACAATTATTAGATAGAACAAAAAAAGCCATTGCCTACTTCGCGAAATGTATCCACTACGATTTATTAGTTCCATTGCATGCCTTTTTTGAAAAAATAATAAATGCCCCACGGATTAAAAAATACCAACAAGCCTTACAGGAAGTTGATCAAATATGGTGGCAGCAATTACATCAGATGCAGACCGCCATGTACGATGGCTCTCCCATCATGAAAGAAGGTGTACTGTATGAAAGATTAAAAACAGAAATACCTATTGTTCCTAAACAAAAGGTGGAGCGCGGCGACAGTGCCAAACAAACTTTGGCTTTTTATTTAGGTGGAAAATCCATAGAGGACATTTCTAGTATTCGAAATTTAGCCAAGAGTACTATAGAAAGTCATTTATTTGAATTTGTGAAATCAGGTGAATTAGAAATTTCAAGGTTTTTAAATCTAGAAGAATTGAACACCATACAAAAAGCTAGATTAGCGAATAAAGAAGCCACAACGAATGAAATGAAAGTTATATTAAACGATGCCTTCAGCTATCACCAATTACGAATGGCCTTTTTTTATTGGCAAAAGGAGACCGGCGAAGTAGATGCATCTAAATAGGGCCATCAGCATCCACCTTCACCAAATATCGCAATAATGGATTGTTCATATATCAATAAATTGATTCGTACAGATGGGCCATTATTATTTTTTAATGCATAAATGAGCTCCCAACTTTTGCCACCATCTGCAGATTTAGAGATTCCTTTGCTGTGGCTACAAAAAAGATATTTTCCAACTTGCACAACATCTTGAATAGATTGAATAGGCAGTAAGCCAACATCAAGTCGTTGCCAGGTCTTACCATCATCTGTCGAATTTCGCAATGGAATATTATAGGCAAAGGTTATTCAACCCTTTCAGGCATACGCGTCAACTTAAGCTAATCTCAGTCGATACTATTTCTTACTGACGGATTTTTTTTCAACTTTATTTTGAGTGTCAACTTTATTTTGTCTGGCTGGAATTTTTTTCACTCGTTGTAGGATAAATGTATTCTTG
>CAMDVD010000084.1 GCA_945878115.1 Chitinophaga pinensis
TAGATTAAAAAAAATGGCTTTACGAAATTTTGAACGAAATACTTACTTTGTTAGACCTCATCCCCAACCCTTCTCCTCCAGGAGAAGGGAGCAACAAACTCTTGCTCTAAAACGTCTTAATGCGAGCAGTATAATTAATTCAGTCAAAGTTTAATTTACTATTTCTCCCTACATTTTTAGTTTAGTCAAAATAATGAAGTCTTTCTTATTCCTTTTTAAGAGTAGTAAAATTCATTATTTCTTTCCGACTCCCGAATGTATTTTCGCAAATATTTACAAACAAAACTCTAAAAAATAACACATGTCCCGAATCATAAAAGCCCCTACTGGCAATACGCTTCATTGTAAAAATTGGATAAGCGAAGCCGCTTTCCGTATGCTACAAAATAATTTAGATCCTGATGTAGCAGAACGCCCTGAAGACCTCATTGTATATGGTGGTTTGGGTAAAGCTGCCCGTAATTGGGAAGCCTATGATAAAATTATTGAGTGTCTGAAAAAACTAGAAGAAGATGAAACCTTAATGATACAGAGTGGAAAACCTGTAGGCATTTTACGTAGCCATAAAGATGCACCTCGAGTATTAATTGCAAATAGTAATTTAGTAGGTAAATGGGCTACTTGGGAACATTTTCGGGAACTAGATGCCAAAGGATTAATGATGTATGGACAAATGACCGCTGGCTCTTGGATTTATATTGGTTCACAAGGTATTGTACAAGGAACGTATGAAACCTATTTGAGCTTGGCGCACATTCATTTCAATGGCACTTTAAAAGGAACATTAAATGTAACTGCAGGTCTAGGTGGCATGGGAGGCGCACAACCTTTGGCAATCACCATGAATGAAGGCGTTTGCTTGGCAGCAGATGTGGAAGCTTGGCGTATTCAAAAAAGAATCAATACAAGATATATAGATAAAATGTTTACAGACATAGACGAAGCCATTGACGAAGCCGTTCGCGCGAAAGCCAATCAAGAAGCCATTTCTATAGGTGTTGTTTGTAATGCGGTCGATTTACTGCAACGATTGCTAGACAGAAACATTATACCCGATACTTTAACGGATCAAACTTCTGCACATGATGAACTGATTGGATACTTCCCGCAAAATAGGACAGTAGAAGAAGCTAAAGTTTTGCGAGAGAATGATCCTGAAAAATATGCTAGTCTTAGTTTAGATACCATGGCATATCATGTACGATTAATGCTTGACCTACAAAAAAAAGGCGCAATTACTTTTGATTATGGCAATAATATTAGAGGGCAAGCCAAAGATAAGAGAGGGGTTGAAAATGCGTTTGATTTCCCAGGATTTGTACCAGCTTATATTCGTCCATTATTTTGTGAAGGTAAAGGACCATTTCGTTGGGTGGCATTAAGTGGAGATCCAGAAGATATTTACAAAACAGATGAAGCATTAAAAAAATTATTTCCAGAAAATAAAGGACTAATTCGTTGGCTAAATATGGCTCGAGAAAAAATCGCGTTTCAAGGTCTGCCTGCACGTATCTGTTGGTTAGGCATGGGCGAAAGAGAGAAGGCTGGTTTATTATTTAATGAAATGGTTCGCAATGGCGAATTAAAAGCACCCATTGTCATAGGTCGTGATCATTTAGATTGTGGATCTGTAGCTTCGCCAAATCGAGAAACAGAAGCCATGAAAGACGGTTCGGATGCGGTGGCAGATTGGCCAATTTTGAATGCATTGATTTCTACTGCAGGCGGAGCAAGTTGGGTATCCTTTCATCATGGTGGTGGCGTTGGCATGGGCTATAGCCTACATGCAGGTATGGTGATAGTCGCCGACGGAACAACGGATGCCGATATTCGTTTGAAACGAGTATTACATAATGACCCAGCAATGGGCGTACTAAGGCATCAAGATGCGGGATATGAGGAAGCCATACAATGTGCTAATGATCATGGTTTGACGATATAACAATTTGAAAATTTGTCAATTTGAAAATTTGAAGATTTGAAGATTTGAAAATAGGAGTTCGTTTTTGGGATTTGGGATTTGGGATTTGGAAATTGGGATTTAGAATTTAGAATTTAAGATTTAGGATTTGAAATTTGAAATTTGGGATACATATATTTGTAGCCTCAAAATTAAATATGCAAAAACAACTCATTGAATGTGTGCCGAATTTTAGCGAAGGCGTTGACTTACAAATTATCAAACAAATTACGGAAGAGATAGAAAAGATTGAAGGCGTAAAATTACTGGATGTTGACCCTGGAAAAGCAACGAATAGAACGGTTGTTACTTTTGTAGGAGAACCAGAACCAGTCATAGAAGCTGCTTTTCAAGCCATAAAAAAAGCAAGTGAATTGATAGACATGCGTTCGCACAAAGGGGAACATCCGCGAATGGGTGCAACCGATGTTTGTCCTTTGATTCCTATTAGTGGCATCAATATGGAAGAAACAGTTATGTATGCAAAAAAATTAGGTAAACGTGTAGGTGAAGAATTAAACATTCCTGTTTATTTATATGAAAGTGCAGCACAAAAAGAAGATCGAAAAAATTTAGCAACCATCAGAGCAGGTGAATACGAAGGTTTTGGTGATAAAATAAAAGACCCCAATTGGAAGCCTGATTTTGGGGAAGCGATATTCAACGTTAAAAGTGGCGCTACCGTTATTGGTGCTCGAGATTTTTTAGTCGCATATAATGTAAACTTGAATACAACTTCTACCAGAAGAGCCAATAGTGTTGCTTTTGATTTACGAGAGAATGGCCGTGTTAAAGAAGAAAATGGTAAAAAAGTTTTAGACGCCAATGGTGTTGAAGTGCGTGAACCAGGTTTATTAAAAAGCGTAAAAGCAATTGGTTGGTATATTGAAGAATATGGTATTGCTCAAATTTCTATGAATTTGACGAACATTAATATTACACCTTTACATATTGCATTCGACACCGCAGTAGAGCGCGCACATGCCCGCGGTATGCGGGTTACAGGAAGTGAACTTGTTGGTTTGGTTCCATTAAAATCTATCTTAGATGCGGGTAAATATTTTTTAGCCAAACAAAAAAGAAGTCTTGGGATTAGTGAAAATGAAATAATAAAAATAGCTGTGAAAAGTATGGGTTTGGATGAGTTAAGCGCATTTGATCCACAGAAAAAAATTATTGAATACGTGATGAGAGATGCGAATAGCCCCAAATTAATTGATATGAATTTGGTGCAATTTGCAAATGAAACAGCTAGTGAAAGTCCTGCCCCTGGTGGTGGTAGTATAAGTGCCTATGTAGGTGCGCTCGGTGCTAGTTTGGCAACTATGGTTGCGAATTTAAGTAGCCATAAAAAAGGATGGGATGAACAATGGGAAGCCTTTAGTGCCTGGGCAGAAAAAGGGCAATCTATTAAAGAAGAATTATTAAAATTAGTAGATGAAGATACCCAAGCATTTAATAAAATAATGGATGCATTTTCATTACCAAAAAATTCTACAGAAGAAAAAACGGCACGTACAAATGCGATTCAGAATGCAACTGTATATGCCACAGAAATTCCTCTAAAAACAATGCAAGTATGCTTCAAAACATATGAAATTGCTGCCGCTATGGTCGACAAAGGAAATCCAAACAGTGTTACAGATGCAGCTGTTGGTGCCTTGTGTATTCGGACTGCTATTTATGGTGCTTACCTAAACGTAAAAATAAATGCGAGTGGATTAAAAGATAAAATGATTGCCGATAAATACATTAACGAAGCGACAGAGATTTTGCAAAAATCAAATGCCATAGAACAAGAGATTTTACTAGCAACAGAAGCTAAAATGTAATGTAGTGAGCCAATCTAAAAAATCGAATAGTTTTTAGGTGCACATGCATTGCGGCAACGATTGAATGGAAATCCTTTTTTGCTTGCTCTGAAGCAAAAAAGATTGAAGTGAAAGCGTGTGTGCCGCCCAAATAATTCTCATGATACATGTAGTTCTGTCTTTTTTTAGACGTACTTTATTTTCATTTCAAATCTTGCAACATGGCTATAACCTGCGTATTCATTGGATCTAAAGCTAGTGCATGACTTAATATCGGTTTGATAAATTGCTTTTGATTGGTTTGATACAACACCACTGCCATATTAATCAAGGTTTGTACATGATCGGGATTGAGCATGATTGATTTTTGTAAATACATACTCGCAAGCGGTAAATTATTTTCTTGCATAGATATATAACCCAAATTGCCATTTACTTCAGCCATCTTCGGGTTTTCTTGTAAAATAGAAAGGAATATTTTCTTCGCCGCGGTATAGTTTTTTTGTTCCAGATAAGCCATTCCTAATTTATTCTGAAAATCTAATGCCAATGGTTTTATTGTGGTTGCTTGCATTAAAAATGTAATTGCTTTATTCGCATTTTTTTGTTTCAAATAACTTTCTCCAATACGATAACAAGTCCAAGCATCCTGTAATGCATCTGGTTTTACATCTTGAATTAAGTCCACAATTTTAGCATAGTCTTCTTGTAAAAAATAGGCTCGAATCAAATCTTGATCCATGTCTTTATCCCTATTTATTCCAGCCTTATCTAGGTATACAAAAGCGCTGTCCAAAAAAGCTTTCTTCGGTTCATATCGTTCATAAAACTCCAAATAGGCTCTGGCATTGGTTCTTGCGTCTACATGATTATTATTATAACACTTCATGCCTAAGAACTTTATTATTTCCGCAGTATTATCTACCATTGGACGTCGGCGGATATAATGGTCGGTAACGGCTACATGTGGAATATCAATACTACTATTTTTTAGCATGTGGCATGTAACACAATTGTTCTGTTTGGTATTGCGCACTTCCATTTTTTCAGTACATTTATTTTTACTTTGGTGACAAGAATTACAAGCATTTATGTATTGTGTTTGTGGGGTAAACTTTACACTGATATGTGGGTTATGACAAGTAATGCAACTCATTTTTTCTGATTGAATAAAACATTTACTCATTTTCATACGCTCAACATGGCTTGCCATTATCATGTGATTTTCGGAACCAGAATAAGTTGGCATAAATACATTTTCGGTTTTCGATAATTCTTCTGATGGTCTAAAATCTAGAAAAGATTTACCATCATTTAAAACAGCTATGCCTTGTAGATGACAACGTTGACACAAACTATTTTGTTGATCTATCGTCATTCTTTTGGGATTCACGATAGAAAAATCAGGACCTAATGCGGTATCTACAATATCACCTTTTTGTTTATTCGCCACATGTATACTTCCTGGTCCGTGACAACGTTCACAATCAATTCCAAGCTGCACATTATTATATTTATTGTAGCTACCTTCCACCAAATTTGGATAGCCATTATGGCAACTAATACATTCTAATTCTATTTTTCTATCGAAGCGAGAACTCATGCCTTTTTCAAATCCAGGCGCTAAATCCCATTTTCCCTTTTGAGTATAAAAAGTAATTGGCGCTTGATGTAAATAACCATTAATATTGATGATATGAGAATTGGTATGTTGACCACTACCAACAATATAACTTACCTTTTCCATTCGCTTGTGAACCGTATCTTTCCCGAGCAATCGGTATTCTAAAATGCACATGCTATCGCCATCCCAATAAGGTTTGTAAAATAAATCTTTAATAGTATCATATACCAATGCATTAGCTGGAGAAAAATCAGCAGCGGACTTTTGCTTATTGGCAATACCCCAACTCTGCCCCATACCTGTCTGTATAAAGGTTTCATACACTTGCCAATGACATGATTTGCATGTAGTCATTCCTACATAATGTGCCTTTTCTTTATCGGCATTTAAATAAGGATTTTTCTTCTCGGAATTACAATTGAATAGGACAGCCAAGACAGCTAAAGCAAAAAAAGTAAATACAAAATACTTGCGCATGCACGGTAAATATACTTTGTAAGCTTGAAACTATTATTTTTGTTTCATGAGAATTTTTTGGACGCACAAAATCTGCTATTCTTTTCTGTTTCTATTTCTCTTTATAGAAACTATTTCTGCGCAAAATATGGATATTGATTTTTTAAAAGAAGCCAATGTACATCGCAATCAACATTTAGATGGTACCTTTCAATTCATTTCAAATACAGAAGGCATTATAGGCTTAGGTACACCCATCGCTATTTGTGCAGCAGGTTTAATTCAGCATGATAAAATACTACTCAACAAAGGCATAACCATGACGGTTGGCTTAGTTACCGCCACGACCATTACGTATGGTTTAAAAAAAATCATTAATCGAGATAGACCTGCCCAAACATACCCTTACATACAAGCTTTCGAAAAGCAAAAGCATTACTCTTTTCCCTCTGGGCATACAAGCAATGCCTTTGTAACCGCAACCAATATTAGTTTAGCTTGTAGAAAATGGTATGTAGTAGCGCCATCCTTTATCTGGGCAAGCTCTGTTGGCTATTCACGTATGCATTTGGGTATGCATTATCCAAGTGATGTAGCCGTAGGAGCCTTGATAGGCATGGGTTCGGCATGGTTAGCTTATAAAACAAATAAGTACTACAAGAAATTTTATACTAAAAAGGAACTGAAGAACCCTTTATAGGAAAGCGATTAATTTGATTTCATGAATGAATTGAATTATTGTTTCAGACCCTATTTTTCGGCTTTTTCAATTTCTCAATCACTTCTTTTAATTACCCAATTACCATCTGAAGTTATCTAGTTACTTCTCCTCTATTGTTGGGCCTCCAATTTTGATTTATGTTCGCTTCGTTTAATGTTACTTATGATTTACTTACTCAATTTACACATACGTTTCCTTTTTTTAGCGAAAATTAATAAGGCAATTAAAGTTTCCAAGGTTGAGTTAGTCGGTTTATTTTGTTTACAAAAAATTATTGTTTGTAATCCCCGTTTTGTTCCGTTAGGAGCGTTTGTTATGTGTACTCCCCGTTTTACTCTGTATCGAGTACCTGTTTTTTGTACCTCCCGTTTTGCTCTGCATGAGCGTCCGTTATGTGTTACCACATCGTCATATTTCGAGTACTAAACTTTTGTTTAGTACTCGAATATGTTTTAGGATTTCATCCAAAAAATTTATTTGCGCATAGAGTGATTTATCACCTTTCCAATTGCGATTCTATTTATTTGTAGTATCCTTTTTTATATAATTAAAAGCATGACAAAAAATAACAGAAACCAAGCTGCAAATCCTCGAATCTATCTTTCCTTTCAATAAAAAGAAAATATCCAGTCATTTTACCCTAAATTTGCAAATTGCCCTTTTCGCTACCGATGAGGAGCATTGCTAAGTAACATTATGTCAATATCTCCAATTATTAAATACATATACAACTTTGGGTCCGATGAAGTGATTCGCAGAGGTAAACGTATTTTCCTTACTGAAGGGGTGAAGCTCATCCGTAAAGATGAATTTACCAATCAACTTATCTTTAAGGTTCGTAACGACCAATATTATAATCAATACAATGTTACCATTTCAAAATACCAAGACGAGCGAACCATTTCGGCGCGATGTCAATGCCCGTATAATATGGGTGAGATATGCAGACATGAAGCTGCTGCACTGTTTCAGCTAAATGATTTAATTATTAATCAAGCATTAGATTCTTCTCAAGCACACTTCAATCAAAAGCACACTGTTGTGCGGATGAAGAGTATAGAATTAAAATTATTACGACTATTTACTTCCAATTCTTTGTTTGATAAAGCAGAAGTTTTAGTCAACGCAAATACAATAAAAATTCATGCTGCTGCTAATGAAAAAGTAGAAGCTGTATTAGAAGATGGAGATCAAAAATTTGATTTAATCATCAAACGCAACGACGATAAATCGTTTGATACTTCTTGTACATGTACCGAAAGCAAACATCCCTTGTGTATGCACAAAACGGCTTTATTTTTATTATTACTCAATAAAAATGGACCACTTTATTTTGACACCATCCGAAATTGGGAAAGCCAAAAAAATAAATTATTGAGTTTATATGGTTATTCATTGTCGGACGACCTGACGGGAAAATTTGATTTTTATTATCAAAATGACAAGCCGTTTTTAAAGGTGTTAGACACTAGCATCAAAAAAGTAAGTACACTTGCGCCAATAGAAAAAACACCTTTACTCACCACAGTCATAGAGAAGAAAGACTATATCAAAAGGCTTGGCATTGTATTAAACGAACAGGAAAATAATTACCCCTATTTTACCATAGATTTAATTGAAGGCGAATTGGATTTGGATGGTTCACAATTTGCTGGATTAGTTAACTTACTAGATACTTCTAAATATATTAAACCAGAAGATTATCCACCACAGGATAGGGATTTAATTGCTATCGTTCGAAAAATACGTAAAGAAGAATATACAAAGTATATTGCCAAGAACTCCCCATTTGGCGACTTATGGGAAAACATTGTGCAAAGTAATACCACTTGGACCCAAGAATCGAAAGACTTACTGTATGATTATCTTCATCCTAAATTAATCAAACTATTTTCTTCCATTGGTTTACAAAATCCATTATATCTACTCCCAAAAAACAAGCCTTTTAAAACTG
>CAMDVD010000085.1 GCA_945878115.1 Chitinophaga pinensis
AAAACTCAATTACACTTCAAGCTAGAATCCCGACCGAGTTTTATAACATCAATGTTCGGACAGCTTTACTAAAGACTACACAAACATACGAAGCGCAAGAACAGTTATTCTCTGGTTTTAATGAAGTTCGCTTCATTGAGGGAAACCCGAAGAGCTAGATTAGATCAATTACATCAGGTCTTGGTGGTTGGTAATTATGGTCGCGGTACTATCAAAAGTTATTTGGGAGAGATGCGCTTGTTGTTTCACTATCATCATGAATTGAATGTAGAGCAAATAAGCCAACAACATATCATGGATTATATGTTGTTCATCAAAACCGTACATCAAGTGGGAAGAGACAAATGCAGAGCGGTAGCACAAAGCTGTAGTTTCTTTTTTAGACATGTAATCAAAAAGGAATTTGTAGTGCCAAGCAAACTCTATCCACGCAAGGAATTCAGGCTTCCTAATGTGATGACACAGGATGAAGTGAAACAACTTTTTGTAAGGTGTTGCGATGTTCGTGGATTAGCTGTCATCAGTTTGCTGTATGGTTGTGGTCTTCGTTGTGGCGAAGTGCAACAATTAAAATTGAGTGACATCGAACGAAAAAATAGTCGCATACTTATTCGTCAAGGTAAAGGCAATAAAGATCGCTATGCACAACTGCCTTATCATGTACTCAAACATCTCGAAGATTATTATCGTGCGTATAGACCGAGTGTTTTTTTATTTGAAAGCAAACAATTGCTAGGCAAACCTCTTCATCAGCGTAGCATACAAACCATTGTCAATAGCACTATGACGAATGCTGGATTTGTGTCTGGCAAATTTACTACACATACACTGCGCCATTCCTACGCTACACATTTACTGGATTTGGGTTGCGATATCCATAGCATCAAAACTTTATTGGGGCATAGCAAAATAGAAACCACTATGATTTATCTGCATTTACAACAAAGCAAACGCGATGTTTTGGTATCGCCGATTGATAAATTGTTTGACGATGCAAAATGATATCGAGCAACAAAAAAATATCCGACATTTATTGCAACAAGTGGTATTTAAACGAGCTTCGCAAACCATAAAAAATCCATACAGCAAAAAAACATTTGAGCAACTGAGTCAATGCCATACCGCACAAATAGGTATGCATCGTATGCAATGCGAAGATGCAAATTGTGGACATACACATTATCAATACCACAATTGTGGTAACCGACATTGCCCTAATTGTGGTGGACAACGACGCGAACAATGGATAGAAGATAAAACCAGCGAACTATTGCCTACTGCCTATTACCATGTGGTATTTACTGTGCCGCATGAACTCAATAGTTTGACAATGGGTAATCGCAAAGCCATGTTTGATTTATTGTTTGAGGCCAGCAGTTATACGCTTTTGCAATTGGCAAAAGATAAAAAATGGTTGGGTGCGACGCCAGGTATAATCAGCATATTACACACATGGGGGCAACAGCTTTCGTTTCATCCACATGTGCATTGCATAGTGAGTGGCGGTGGTGTAAACGAAGAAAAATGGGTAACAGAAAAACGCAAGAAGAACAATTATTTATTTCCAAAAGCAGTGCTAGAAAAAGTATATAAAGCGTATTATTTGAAACGCATTCATTCGATGCTTCGTAAGAATGAATTGCAGGTGCAAGACAAACGAGAACTGGAAAATGTGTTGAATGATTTGCAATTCAAGCATTGGAATGTATATGCCAAACGTCCATTTGGTGGCGCTTTGCAGGTATTGGAATATTTGGGAAGATATACGCATAAGGTAGCCATTACAACGCATCGCATCCGAAAAATAGATGTTACAAAAAATGAAATTACGTTTCGATATAAAGATTATCATCGCCGAGGAACAAAAGAAGAGCAACAAGAATTGACCATTACGATGGATGAATTTATACGTCGTTATGAGCAACATATTTTACCCAAGCGATATACTAAAATACGACACTATGGGTATCTCAAAAACTATAAACGTACGCAACGATTACAACAACTTTTTGCATTATTGAAACTACCACCTCCGCCTCCTAAAATACATATTCCGATTAGGCAACGGATATTGGAGAAGACAGGTAAGGACATTATGCTATGTCCTATATGCAATCAATCGAAGATGAAAATCGAAGCCACTTATCGTAAAGGAGTACTGGTAAAAACGATTGCTGAAGAAGTAAACAAAGCCCCACCAATTTAGAAAAAAACAAGCATTGCCTATGACAAAAACAAGAAAAAACCACTGTAAAAAAATGAACCATTTTGTGGGTAAGGGAAGGTATGCAAAATACGCAACACATCCAGCGACATTTTTGTTTTCTCACCCTAAAATGGTCTACTAAGGAGCTACTAATACACCTATACAAAACGCTTAGTGTTCGCTGAACACGGAATAGCAAAAACGCCCCGACACTATTCGGGGCGTTTTACATGAAAGGCGTTTCTTCTATTCCGCTGAATGTTATATGGCGTTTGAATAGAATAAAGCTGAAGTTTATTTATAATCATAATCTACAATATGGAAATTACTCGTGAATAAAGTATGACTAATTTTTATTCTATTGATTTGCCATTCTGAAGCCAGCTGGACTTCCTTATTAAAATTGTCGTTTGAGCGATAATCAATACTAATAGTTGGTTTACCATATTTTGTAATTAGTAAATTTTCAATTACTATAAATTGGGTGAAGGAGTTATTATTTAATGACTTGCTGTTTGTTAAATCATATGCTCCTCTTATAAATTTGTTATCCATAAATGTAAACAATACATCAGAATTAACTCCTCCAAATTTGTCAGCATATACTATACAAATGGAACTATCATTTTCACGAATGAATTCACTTAAAGGTTTCCCTTCAATTAGTTTAACTTTTTGCATGTTGTCTCCAAAATTTGATTTCTGAAAATCTTGTGAAACAGCAACTGAATAAGTCCCCATTGTAAAAATAAGTATGAGAATAAAGTTAAATATTTTCATTTTGTGCGTTTTTTAAAATAATTGATTCTCTTTATTTCTAATGCCATATAACGTTTTCACAGTTCGCGTCAGGCGGGGAATTCGAAGATACAATGTTTCATCTTAATTCTAAAGCTCAATAGAAAGAAAATGATGAGGATAGCAGAATGCCCCGCTTGCGCTAAACTGTGTGTTATAGCCAGTGCTTTCTTTAAATTCATTCATCCTTAATAAATGATATTAATTCTATCTCCGATTTATGTGTTGCCTTTTTCGCAATAATACATCCACTATTGTCACTCAATTGATGTTATCTTTTTTCAGGTACCATTGTTCTTCCCTTTGAAGTAATAAAATTATGCAATTCGTTTACCATTTTAATGTCTCATATTTCAACTTCAATAAAGTTTCCATTGGCTTGCAAATTATTCCAATATTTACTTTCCTCAAGATATTGATAATCAATTTCCTCAAAATCAAAAAGATAAATTCTTCAAGAGCTGCTTAAATCAAATATTTTATTGTAGACAAGTAGAAAAGGATATTCATCCCAGAAAAAGCAGGTACTATACTTTCCATTTCTAACAGAACAATCCCTTCATTTAATATGGAATTAGATGCTTCATGTTCTGTTATTATTTATGCAGCGGCCAAATCGATACACTTACGCCAATACAATTATATCCATAAATCCAAACATTTTCTTCATACTTCAGAAAATGGGTGTGAATCCTTCTTTATGCTCAGTAGTCCGCAATATTAAATTCCAAATCCAGATTATAAAACGTTCCCAAGTGGAACAGGTCATAATCAAGAAAATCTCGCCGGATCAGTTTGTGCATTTCATTGAAATCAAAAAACTTATAAGGATCCATATGTGGTTTTACATCTGACTTAATGATAACATCCAGCGGAGTGTTCATGCCGGGAGCATAACAAACCGAAACAAATACTTCTGCCGAGCCATGTGCCACTAATTCCATTGCATATTTTCTTGCAGCGATTGAACCGAGACGGTCGATGTGCGATAAATCTTTTCCATACAATGCACCTCCACCTATCTGAATTCGCGGACCATAGAAATCCATCACAAGTTTTCTTCCTGTCTGTCCGTTATCTCCATCACTGCCACCATTCAGCAAAGGACCATTCGGGTTCACCAGAACATTCATGTCTTTCCAGTTTCCAATCCAGCGGCTGTCCAACTGCTGCAGTTGCATAAATGCATTATGAAGTACATGGTTGCATTCAAAGGTGAAGTCAGTAAAGGAATAAACTTCTTTCTGCTGAAGCGTAATTAACAATGTTTTGATGCACCAATCACTTCCGTTCTCATCCATCACAATGAGAACTTTTCCATCGGGTCCGTGACCTTTTAAATGACCGCCAATTAATTCTCTTATCACCTGCTCTCTGAAATACCATGCAGCAAAATGTTCGGGCGGAAGAAAATTTGTTTTGGAATCATACCCTGCATATCCTGTAACAATGGATTGGTCATTGACATAGTGCGTCCATTTTTGAGGAGCTTCCGTGAGCCAGCAGATTTTATCAATGATTTCATATTTCCGCACGTCAATATGATTTTCTTTTGTGTAACCGATTTCATCACCAATTTCAATTACGATTTTCCTGAGATCCACATCAAGTTTCCTGTGAGTAACAACTGAACCATTTAAAAACAAATGGTTTGACCACACGGCAACCTCAACTTGCGCATACGCTTCCGGATCAGTGTTGTAAGCATACTTAATAATCCTGTCAGCAAGAAGGTCACAGAACTTATCCGGGTGTCCGTTTAATACTGCTTCTGAATATCTTTTCATAATGTCTTGGTTTTAATTATTTTCTTTATTGACTCACAGTTTTTCAAGTTGGAGGTAAGGAATTTTCACATCCATAAATTTCTGAGGATTACCATTTGCACTTACAAGCACGTTAATGTTTTCTCTTCGTAAATCCTTTAGCATTAAATCAGTCATCGTTTCTACGTAACCGTCAGATACTATCAAACTTTTTCCAATCTTGTTTTTCCGCAGATGGTTAAACACAGGGCCAATGCTCGTTCCGCCTGTACTTTCATATTCCAGTTTTCCATCCTTGAACCTGGCTTCCACTACATCATCCGAAAAAACCCACAGCGGCATTTTAATGTATGACCTGAAATGATAGAGCAGGGATATGAGTGCGTCAATTTCATTACTCATTGAACCGCTTACATCCAGATAAATATTTGCAAGCTGAGATTGTGCTGGCTTTGTGCTCTCATTTTTTGAAATGGGAATCATTCCGCTGTATTTAAACCGTGCCATTGAACGTCTGTCCGTGCTGCTCAGTACCGGCAACATCACTTTATGAGTTGTGGTTTCATTATTTAATTTCTTATCGGGCATCAAACATTTTTTCAAAAGAGTCAGCGTTGATTGCTCCCACTTATTTTTTTTGTATCTAATAATTTTCAGCTCTTCAGTATTCAACTTCTCTCCTGTTCCCCGTGTCCACGGCTTATTCCATATTGATGTGCCATCCATTTTTTTCAGTATGCCGTCCAGTAATTCTTTCATCTCGTCAGAAATATTTTCTTCATCGTGATTTCCAAGCAGTGTAATTTTTCTTGCCTCCTTCTTGTTAATCTTATCTTTCAGGTATACAAGAAGTTCATATAAATCATCAGCACAGTATTTCCCTTGATATATTTTTTTATGCACATTCATCCATTCATCTTCCAGCTCTTCATTATCATCTAACTTGGGTCTTAATAAAAAACTTATTTCTTCCCACTTGTAAAAACGAACAAAAAAATATGCGTATTGCATTCCCTTGTAGCGGTAAATAATTGAATTGATAATTGCATCAAGAGCTATGTTCAAAAGCCGATTGCTGGTTTTAAATTTCTCTGTATGCAAAAGGAGCACGTGAAGAAATTCATGAAGCAATACCGCTTTAACATCATTTTCCGACTGAAGATGCTCTCTGCAAAATTCAAGATTGATTTTCAGAACAGGACTCTTTGAAAGCGTCACGGCCATTGTCGGAATCTTCGTTGTGAATTCAACATTTGTTATAGTGAACAATGCGCGGCATGCCAGCGGATTTTCATCCGTCATATCCTGAATAATATATCTGATTTGTTTTTCAGTCCATTCCATAGTAACTATTGAGATTGATTTTAATTAATTCAACTATTCTGTTAAGGCGATTCCTTGTGAATATCATCGGGGAATCGGGAGAGTAATAGTTGCTGCTGCATTTTGATAGGATTACCGCGCTCCTTAGCATTTTATACCTGGATTCTGATTGCAGCACAGAAGACATTTCAGCCGGCACGACCAGCATACGGACTGCAGGTAATTTTAATGCAGCTATCATAGGCTCCCAATCAATAGACAAACTTGGTCTATACAGCGAGATTACCCATTTTTCTATATCGGTAACATTTTCAGGAATATCCAAAGAATGGATTTCGCTTTGCGTTTTCAATTCTTCCGATTCAAAAATGCTGGTGGTTATTTTTTCGGTTCGCACACGGCTGCTCGGTCCCCCGGAATTAGACAGATGACGCTGACCAGCTGGTACGGTAATCTTTTCATGAGTATTTTCCATTGTGTAGTTAATTATTCAGACATTGACGGAATATAATTTTCAGCACATCTGAAGCATTCATTAAGTTCCTTCTCAATAAATTCAGGTTCACTGACTGACGCCTTATTGCAGACGAGGTAAAGGAAAAATTGCTTCGCACGTTTTTTTCTTAACGCATTATCATCTTTCATTGTGCCGAGATAATGCACGCAGGCAGCCCATTCCGGATGAACAGATCCGCTTTCATTAATTCTCTCACGCCATTCCATTTCACCATTTACTTTCATTATTTTAATTGCGATTGAAGTCAATTCATTCAACGCCTCTTCATTGATAACATCATTTGATTCCAAGATAGGCAGTACCGCAAATACAAATGCTCCAACTCTTGCCATGCTGTCTTGCTTTATCATCTGCATCACGGCTAAACTTTTTATTTCCTTTTCAATATTATCTACCAGCAGCATTTCAATTCTCGAAGTGAGTGATGGTGTCATCAGAAATTCTGAAAGCCAGCGGTCACTGGGATTATTATCAATCACCAATCGTATGCATTCTGAGTGTGCGGAATCAATAACATGATCAGCAATGTTTCCTTTCCACGCACGCTGCGGCAAACTCCATCGCAGTCCAAGTTTATAGAGCTGATTTTTACTTTTAATGTCAAGTGGATAACCAAGTTCGCTGGCTACTAAAAACAGTGCGGTAAAATTTCTTGCGAGAAGCCGCGCTCTTCTGGGTGAAATACGAAATCCTTCCTCGCCAAGCAATGTGCTTATTATTCTGGAGTATGCAACGGTTTCATTCGATGGCTTCTGAATTTGCTGAAGAAATTTTGGCCTGACCATGCTTACAAGTTGCAACAGTTCAATGGTCGCAACGGAAATGGCTCCTTCACCTGCAGGATAAATAACAAGATCCTGTTCTTCCTTTGACAAATTACTCCAGTCAGGAACTTCAATGATGAATGCAAAGCGGTCGGCAAGCGCCTGGTCGAGAGAAAAACTTCCTTCATACGAATCATCTAAGTCACCATTCATGGATTGCACCGGGTTCATCGCTGCCCAGCGGTATTTCAGATTTTCAAGCGCAATACCTTGAATCTTTTTTTCGTGGATGATGGAAAAAAATTTATTCTGAACTTCCGGCTTGCAGCGGCTCAGCTCATCAATGAGCACCGATTCGGCATTCCAGATAGTGGCGGGTGTTTTAAGAAAAGTAATCTCCTTGCCATCGCTGTCAGGGTAAGGGAAACCGACAAGATCATCGAATGACAGAAAGCTGGCATTGTAGTGCCGGTGCTCCAAGTTCAATGATTCTGAAATGCTGTTGAGCAGGTAGGTCTTTCCTGTTCCTGCCTTGCCGATGAGTAGCAGCGGATCTTCCGATACCAGCGATGCTAGGATTACCAACTCGAGATGGTCAAAACCATATACTCCAAGTTTTCTAAGAATCTGTTTTGAGTTTTTCATGATAGATTTTTTTAGAATCATCAAGAACTCAGAAGAAAAATAAACCGTACAATGTTGCTTTGAACTTGTTTTGGCCGGCTGACCCTCATCTGTTTTTACCACCGTGGTGTTCTAACTCGGTTGGTTTCTCATTTAAGAGAATCTTGATGTATGGTGCAAAAGTAAAACAAATTATCAGAAAATTGGCTTTTGTTCGAAATATTTTTTTATGCCATAAAAAATCTAAACCATTTTACGAAAGCGTTTTAGCCGTTTTTGAAATTCTTCGCTCAATTGGTGGATCACAATTAATGTGTTTTTTTAGCATAGGCTATAACGTCAGTCTGTCTTTTTACTTAGTTAGCTCTTCAAATATAGCTTCAAAATTATCAATTAGAGTTCGTTTAAGCGACCTTTTGAAAATAGAGAGCAGGAATTTGACTAAAAAATGATAGCCTTATTTTAGAGCAATATAATTTGTTGAATGACAAAATAGAGAAAAAATACGGAACAAGCTTCTCTAGG
>CAMDVD010000086.1 GCA_945878115.1 Chitinophaga pinensis
TTTTTTGATTTTTTTATCCTGAATGATAATGTCAGGAAGTTTCTTTTCTTTAGTTACTTGGGCGAATAACTTAGGTTGACACACCATGAACAATATGAAGTAGATGCTAAATTTCATGACCCTAATTAAAAATAAAACTATTGCTACCTATACCACATTGGTAATGTTGAATGAGTTGCCCATCATGGCTATATTCGTACACAGTGCTTTGTTGTGTAAAACCTTTTGGGTCTGAAAGGAAAATGTGTTGAGAGACGGAGTCAATGCCAATGCCATAAAAATAAGAATTGCTATAAGCTTGTATCAGTGCGGTTTTGGGTAGTGTCGTATCTGTAATATTCATTATATAGACTCCATTATTGGAAGAGCCTCCATTGTAATTGACGAGGAGGTAATATAGTTTTTCCTTCGCCGCATCTATTGTCAATCTAAATGGATCTTCCTCCGAACCGAATGCAAATGATTTGACCATTGTATTCGTATTTGGATCTATGCAGGTCAAGAAAGATGCTTTGTTTTTATATTTATTGCCAGATAAAATCCAAAGCAAATTGTTTTTGTCTTGCACGATATCATGTGCTGCATAACCTGCAATATTTACTTTTTCGACCAATTGGTTTGTGTTGGCATTTATTTTTAGCATTTGATTGGAAGCGGTATCCCAATTTGTAATCCATACGGAACCATTGTACAAAAGCATTTGTTCCGCATTATTATAATCTAAAGTGATGGTGCTAGTGATGGCATTTGAAACTAAATCGAGAACATAAATGTTTGGGTAATACAATGAGGTAATATAAGCAGTATGGGCATTTACTTGTAATATTTGTCTTGGGAAATGGATATTAGAAATGACTGTTTTTTCTTTAAATGTAAGCCCATCCAATACTACAATTTTATTCGAATTGTTGACAGCTATATAATAACAGCCGTTCATGTATACTATTTTATTGGCTATGTCACCAAGTTGTTTTTGGTTAGTCGTTTGGTAAATAGATTGGGTAACAAGCCCAGTGCTGAAATCGATAAATGATAGTTCGCTATTGTTGTTGCCAAAGGAGCCTTCATTCAAAACCAATACGCCTTTATGTGCAAATTGGAGTAGCACATTTGCATCTGGATTTGGCTTGTCTTTTACACACGATAAGCAGGTTAAAATGACAAGCCAATAGATAGTATGTTTTACCAAAGGGTTCATAGCTTAGTAAAGAAATTTGTTATCGTTTTTCCATTTTTGCAATGCACGGAAAGTAAATAATTGCCACGTGGTAAATTGCTTGTCTGTATTGGGTTTGCGGTAAATGCATGTGTAGACAATAACACACCTTCCATACTGTAAATAGAATAAGAAATAGGGCCTAATTGACTTTGAATAAAAAGAATATCTTGCGTTGGATTCGGATAGATGGAAATATCCATTTTGTTGTCGACAGTAAATGTGCTAGTAGGATATTGATGGTGTATAATTCCCAATGCATCTAAATCAAAACCACCTGTTGGAAAAGGAGTTGGATAGGGGTCATTTATTTTGTGTTGATTGGCATCTCTTGTACAATTATTTTCTGCAATGGAACCAACTACATCTATGATTTTGATATAGTGGATTTGGTTGAGGTCAAGTCCACTTGGATTATTCAAATCACTTAAATCAAATGGTGTTCCCCAGCTGCCAATATATTTCCCAGCTAAATTTTCAATTTGTCGAGCGTCAATATACTCGCCTGTTCCAGCGATTTGACTATTGGTATCTACATTTGAATAGGCGGGGAAACGAAAATATTGAATGCCATCATTGCTCACTTCTACGAATGCTAATTCGCTATAGGCTTCATTAGAATCTATTGGATTTCTGAACCCATTTTCGAAGATGGCAAAATCAGGTCCTGCTTTATCTTGAATGGCATTGGCAACATAATAAATGGCAATACCGCCATCACCTAAGCTTACAACATCGGCATCTGCAACACCCAAAGCGAAACTACTATCTCCATGATGCACATATCCTAAACTAGTGTTTGCAATATCCATCCATCCTCGTTGGATGTTGCATTCATTTCCCCAATCAATAATGATATTGCTGTCCTTATAAATAGCTTCACTACCTGCGAGTCCAGCTTGTGGCGCATATTGTGCATGACCTTGCACGTAGGTAATAGAGAGAATAATAAAGAGAAGGAATGGTTTCATGAATGTTGGTTGTACTCGCTTTTTTTTAGTAAAGGTTTTCTTTGATGGATGCATTGCGGCAACGATTGTAGTGGAAATCCTTTTTGCGGCGAAGCAAGCAAAAAGATTGGAACGGAAAGCGTGTGTGCCGCCCTACTGTAGCATTAATTTTTTTTCAAAAAATACGCTACAGTATACTTCGGTAGCATTAATTTTTTTTCAAAAAATACGCTACAGTACATTATCGTTAGTTTATATATTGAATAGCCATGAATTATTTAATTATCTTTTGATAAAAGACTTGTTGTCCTTTGTATATTTTAACAAAATAAATTCCGTTGGCGAATGTGTGGGTATCTATTTTTTGTTTGCTGAATGAAGAAATGGAGCCATGTAAAAGTGCTCTGCCATGGATGTCTACGACGTCATAGGTAATTTCTGCATCAGATGCATTAGCCATATTGATTTCTGTTTCAAATGGATTTGGATACACCGAAATAAGATCAGCTTTGCTTAGTTCTAGAATGCCGTTGGGGAAAATTACGATGTCGTCCATACAGAAATAAGCAGGGGTATTGATGTATGATCCTGTTGTGTCACTAGAGGATAAGGTATAGGTGAGGCTATCTACTAATCCTAAAGCAACTGTACTTACCCATTGCCAATCTTTCACAATATAATCGTTCGCATTATTGGCATCGCGGAAGTCTGCAAGGTAAAAATGGATGGTGTCTATTTTTGGTGTTCCATTGAGCCAACCTGTAATATTTACTTTGAAATAATCAGGGTCGTTGCCAGTTGCTCCACCAAATTTTTTGGCGAATCCATCTCCATTTTGCATAGATCGATAGGCAATGGTGCTATTGGTAATATAGAATCCATTGACTGTAGAAGCTACCGCAAATCGGATATGATTATACTGTTCAAAAAAGCTTTGGTAGGCTACTGCGTAAATGGCTGTTGTATTGTGTCCGATGCCAGGAAAAGCAGCGCAGTCATTGGTATCATAGCTTATAGACATACTGTCTTTTAATCGAGAATAGGCCCAACCACTCCAATAATCACCAAATGAACTGGTGTCATTTCGATTGGTAAAAGATGCACTTCCAGAAGTAAAAATGGTTTCGCCCGGCACGCCAGGATTGCCTTTCCAAAAACTAGTACCTGTCGGTAATCCGGAGGATAGATTTTCGAAAGTAGCGTTTTGAGCAAAGCCTAATTTAGCGACAAGAAGCAAGAGTAGGAGAGTACATGTTTTTTTCATTTTGTTTTTTTAGCATGAATAAATAATGGGAAATGAAAAATAAATAGGTAAGGAGTTTGCCTATTTACCGCTGACTTTATTCCCGAAGTCATCGAAAGTGTTGTATGTGGCAGGTCTTCTGACTTACTCTATTTTTGTTGTTACCTTCCCGCTTTGTGGAGGTTGCAGTGGTTTATAAACAACAAATTTGCAGAGCTTACAGCACCGGGCAGTGTTACTGAATTTCACAGTATTCCCTTTTCACCTTATTATTAAAAATAAAATTGAAGGCACCAAATACAGGTGCAAATATAGAAAGATATATGAATAATTGGGTTTTAATTATTCGGGTTTCGTAAAAGTGCTTTGCAAATAGAACAGAGGACTGCTTCTAATTATAGAAACATTATTGAATTGATTTTAGAGGGAATAAGCGTGCAGTTCTAGTGCTTTTTACTTGTTCTTTTGTTCATCCAAATAGGCTGAAGCTTTTTTAAAATCAGCTTCTGTATCGATAGAAATGCCCACATGATCTACAATAGCAAGGTGTATTGGAATTCCATTTTCTAATAAACGGAGGTTTTCTAGCTTTTCTATTTTCTCTAATTTGGATGGCGCTAAAGAAGTAAAATGAAGTAATGCTTCTTTCCGATAGGCATATACGCCTATATGTTGGAAGTGTGTGCAGGCTTCATTTACGTCGCGCACATAAGGAATGGTAGCCCGCGAAAAATAAAGGGCTTTCCCAAAATTATCTACAACCACTTTAACACAATTTGGGTCTTCTAGTTTTGTAGAATCAGTTATTGGCAACATCAGTGAAGCAATTTTTACATCCGGGTTTTGAAATAATGCTAACACGGAAGCTAAAGATTGTTTGTCTATAAAGGGTTCATCGCCTTGTATATTCACAATGATGTCTGCATTCATTTGTTTGGCTGCTTCTGCAATTCGGTCACTTCCACTTTCATGTAATTGGGTACTAAAAAATATCGTTCCTCCGCAGGATTCTATTTCGTTTTGAATAAGTTCATGGTCACAAACAACAATAACTTCATCAAATAATTTCGTTTCCACTACAGCTTCATAGGTGCGACGTATAATGGTTTTTCCATGCAATTCCTGCATCAGTTTAGCTGGAAATCTGGTGGCATGGTAACGAGCGGGAATGAGTGCTATTGTTTTCATTGTTTAATTTTTGAAATGAAAAATAAAATGCAAGTTGTACAAATGATCGAAAAAATACTACCAGCATACACGTCTATGAAAAAATGTTGACCAAGATATAATCTGGAATATGCACAACCTAAAGCGAGTACAAAAAATAGGATGGAAAATGGTTTTTGTTGATTAGGCAAAATACTAGATAGGATTAAAAAAAAACCGAATGCACCTATTGTATGACCAGAAGGAAAACTATTGTTGTATAAATTTTGCATCCAGGTAATCGTATGCACTTTCGTAATTCCAAATACGGTAATCGGTCTTGGCTGCTCGAACCATTGTTTTAAAAAATAAATAGGTACAGTAACGAATAATGCGAAGCAAATGGTGGTTAGAAAATAGTTTTTATTTCGGAATGTCGGAATGAGTAAAACAGAAATTAAAATTATAGCAATGACATCCCCTCTGCCATATCCACTCAATGCTGGCATGATTCGGTCTAATAAGGTGTTATGGTGACTATTCACTGTGAAGAATAATTCGCTGGGAGTAAAGGACGCAGCTAAAAAAAAGCCAATGATTATCCACGCTAAAAACAGAATATAGAAATATTTATTTTCAAAAATAATTTGTTTGATTAACTGCATAGATAAAGAATCAAAGGGTTAAAGTGATCATCTAATGGAAGAGCCATTTTTTGATTTTTTGTAAAACAATAATTGGATAAAACGGAATAATTTGAAATACAATTCCTTATTGAACAATGGGGAATCGGAGTTGGCTTTATACATTAAAAATGCACCAATTAACGCCAATATTAAGGATGGAACCCACATGCCTGCGGGAACGGATACTGCCATTTCTTTTGCCATGTTTTCACCAATGGTGTTCATGAAATAATAGATGATGAAAAAAATAACAGCAGTGATGAAAGGCATACCTAGACCGCCTTTGCGAATGATGGAGCCTAAGGCTGCGCCAATGATAAAGAGTAAAATACAAGCAGAAGGTAATGTAAATCTTTTATGTAATTCGATAAAATGCTCAGTTAAATTGAGCTCTTGTAATTTTACATTTTGTTTGTTTATTTCTAGCATGCTTTTGATACTACGAACAGATATTTCGGCACTGCTCAAAACTCTTCTTCGTATAGAGTCTGGAATAATATCTACTAGTCTTTTTGGCTTCCCAGCAAGGATGGGAAGCGCTTTTTTATTTTTCATTGTATCCCACTGTAATACACTGATTGCTGGAGTCAAAAGTTCTACATTACTAAGCAATAATTTGTACTTATTTTTTTTGCAGGTGTCTATTTGATGTGCTATCTGTTGGACATTCATTACTGCCCGCATATTTTTAAAATAGCTTTCATCTGTTTGTGGCTTAGCAAAATCACTTAGGTCAAATACTTTTTTCCAGTATTTAAATCCGAGTCGAGTAAGCTCTCGATCTTCCTTGCCTCTTGGTTCTTTTTCTTCATAACGCCATCCGTTTTCTAATTCAAATATGAGGTAACGTTTATCTTCTGAAATATACATTTGACCTTTTTCTGCCATCGTGATTTTGTCATCTCCTCTACCAGAAGTATGGTCATAAATTTTAATACCATGCACAGTTTTGTCATCCGGATCTTTACTGGAAATGTATATGGTATGGTTTTGAATATCTTTATTAAATGTTCCTGCTTTAATGGCAAGAACGGGCTTTTTATTTTGAATGTCATACAGCATTTTCGTCGCTTTCAATTGCGCAATGGGAATGACATAATTATTAAAAAGAAAGGAACTACATGAAACCAATACAATAAATAAAAATAAGGGTCTAGTGAATCGTTCTATAGAAATGCCAGATGATTTGATGGCAACAAGTTCTGAGGTTTCACCAAGATTGCCAAAAGTCATTATGGAGGCAAATAGGATCCCTAATGGCAGTGCGATGGGCACTAATGTTGTAGAAAGTAATCCTAGAAATTTGACGATAGTAAGGATATCTAATCCTTTGCCAATAAACTCATCAATCCATACCCACATAAATTGCATTACAAAAATAAACCATGTCACCAAAAACGCACCAATGAATGGTGGCAAAAAAGACTGGACAATAAATTTATGTAATGATTTCAAGCAAAATGGTTTGCGCAAAAATAAGTCGCTTCACACAAGATAGCGTTAAGTAAATCAAAAAAATAAAAAAGCGAAAATCTAACTTCCAACTCGGTGTTTCAAATCATGGATTTGTGCTTCCCATAATTGTTCTTGATCCTTGATTTCTTTTTTATCCGCAAAATCAGTAACCACTAAAATAGTTTCATTGGTTACTGGACTTTTTTCAATTCTGAATTCGAAATATTCATCTTCATTCATCCAATCCCAACGGTAAACAACATACTCGTTTTCTTCGGCTGCAATCATCTCTGCAATTTCATCCGCACCTTTCCAATGAAAAATAAATCGATTGTCTTTTTGTTGCACTTTTTCAGCAAACCATTCACCTAATCCAGATGGGGTAGCTAAAAAATCATAAAGTATATGTGGTGAACATCTAATCTGAAATTCCATTGTGTATTTAATTCTTTTCGACATACTGAATGAGGGTCTTTTTTTTGTTACGTAGCACAATAATATAAAATCAAAGCAATTATCAAAATATTTAGGCAATTATTTTTATATATTCTTTTCTGTCGTATAAAAATATTTTGCTTGTATATCAATTAACAATACATTTGCTTACACTACTCAAAAAACTTTAACATTTATTCTATTTTTTTTAACCATTAATATATTACCTAACGAAAAAAACTCTACTCAGCTTATGTCAATGCGTCAACTGAAAATTACCAAATCCATTACCAATCGAGAGAGTCAATCTCTTGAAAAGTATCTCCAGGAAATTGGGAAAGTGGATTTAATAACACCAGAAGAAGAAGTAAATCTGGCCGTAAAAATTAAACAAGGTGACCAACGTGCTTTAGAAAAATTAACCAAAGCTAATTTGCGGTTTGTGGTATCCGTTGCAAAACAATACCAAAACCAAGGTTTGTCATTAAGTGATTTGATTAACGAAGGAAATTTGGGGCTGATTAAAGCAGCACAAAGATTCGATGAAACAAGAGGATTTAAATTCATTTCTTATGCGGTATGGTGGATTCGTCAATCCATATTGCAAGCTTTGGCAGAACAAAGTCGTATTGTTAGATTGCCATTGAATAAAGTTGGACTTACCAACAAAATCAACAAAGCGTATTCGCAATTAGAACAAGAATTCCAAAGAGAACCATCGCCAGAAGAATTGGCAGTTCTGTTAGAAATTAATACAGAGGAAATTGAAACAACACTTGGTGTTGCTGCCAGACATGTGAGTGTAGATGCACCTTTTGTGGATGGAGAAGAAAATACACTTTTGGATGTACTTAATAATCCAAATGCAATAAGCACAGACAATGAATTAGAACATAATGAATCATTGCGTGATGAAATTGAAAGATCTTTGAGTACACTTACTGATCGTCAAAAAGACGTATTGAAATTATTTTTTGGAATTGGTGTTGAACATCCAATGAGTTTGGAAGATATTGGAGAAAGATTCGGATTGACTCGTGAACGTGTTCGACAAATCAAGGACAAAGCCATCACGAAATTAAGATCTACGTCTAGAAGTAAATTATTGAAAAATTATTTAGGAAATTAATCCTTTGAAATAAAATACACAGAACCGTTTCGAAAGAAGCGGTTTTTTTTATGAGAAAATTTTTAAATGTTCAACTATTTAATAAAAAGATATGATTCTGTCGAAGTCTGCCACAACGTAAGCTGGTTATGTAGCTACTAGTTTACTTTGTATTCTAAACTAAGAATATGAACATACTAGATTTCAGTACACTCTACACTGACAATGAAAGTTGTATAACCCATTTCCGAAAAGA
>CAMDVD010000087.1 GCA_945878115.1 Chitinophaga pinensis
CAAGCCTCAAAATACAGAAATAGTAGAAGGGAAAATACGAATAAGAAAGATTAAAGAAATTAAAAAACTTTTCAGCAAATATCAAATTCAACTAAATGAAGTCGCTATATAGTGTTGATTTGCATAGGATTAAAAACAGTTATATAGAATGTTCGGCTTTGCGGCATCCCGAAGTCTAGATAAAATAGGATCTCTGATCCTTTAGCCCTCAACTTTTCAAGATTTGTAATCTCGATTTCTATCGGTGGATTTGCATTCCACACAAACAAAACTCATTCATCCACGCAAAAAAGCCACCAAGTCTCCTTGATGGCTTTTTAAGTTTCTCTTCAAAAAATTATTTCATATCAACTAATTCAACATCAAATATTAAGATGCTATTAGCTGGTATTCCTTTCGGGTTGTTTTGGTTGCCCGGCATAGCGCGTGAACCGTATGCCAATGGAGCAGGTATAATTAAAGTTGCTTTTGCACCTTTATTTAATAAGGCAATTCCTTCGTCCCAACCTTTAATTACTTGTCCTGCACCTAAGCCGAATTCAAAAGGTTGCACATGACTAAATTTAGGATCTACATTAGAATCGAATGGCGTACCATCTATCAATGTACCTGTATAATTCATGTTTACTTTTTGGCCAGCTTTCGCATTATCGCCAGTTCCTTGTTGTGTAATCACATAATACAAACCAGTTGCAGTTTTGGTAGCTTTTAGATTTTTTGCTTTCAAATAATCTTGAATCGCTTTATCGTCTATAGCCATTTGTTTGCTAGCAGCACTTGCTTGCTCTTGGTCATATTCTGCTTTTGTTTTTACTGTTACCATTTTCACCTGAAAGGTTACTTTCTCACCCGATTTTACAAACGGTGGCATTTGACCTCCTCTGAAAACAGAATCAGTAGGTGCGCGGAAAACTGCACTATCACCTGCTGTAAGCATAGCAATACCTTCCATCACATCGCCATTAAAACTTGGCTTCGTAACTTGAGCAGGAACAGGTTCGTTATTGTTCATTTTATAGGAATCAAATAAGCTACTGTCATTGACCATAGTGCGTATATGCATGGTAATGACACTGCCTTCAACGGCTTTTTTTGTACCGGGTGCGTCTTTTACTATTTTGTACTCCAAGCAAGAATTAGGTAATTTGGTAAAGCCTTTTTCTTGGGCAAATGATGTACTGGCAACAAGGCTCAGCACCAAGGAAGATAAGATTTTGCTTTTCATATTTTATGTCTGTTTTAAAATGAGGGTTTTATTTATTTTCAGGTGCCGCTTGCATGGATTGCTCTTGTGGAGCTGGTGCCTTTACATCTTCAATATTTTTCACTTCTACTTCAAATACTAAAGATGAATTAGCAGGAATACCTTTAGGATTGGATGGACTTCCAGGCATTGCTCTTTCGCCATAAGCTAAGGTAGAAGGAATAATGAATTTTGCTTTTGCACCTTTGTTTAATAAGGCGACACCTTCATCCCAACCTTTAATAACCATACCTTGACCAAGTGTAAATTCAAATGGTTGAACATGACTGAATTTAGGATCTTCATTAGAATCGAATGGAGTGCCATCTAATAAAGTACCTGTATAATTCATGGTAATTTTTTGACCTGCATGCGCATTTGGACCAGAACCTGCTTGCGTAACCATATAATACATACCAGATGGAGTTTTAGTAGCAGTAGCTGCATTTTTAGCAACATAATCTGCAACTGTTTTTGCATCAGCTTCTACTTGCTTTGCAGTTTCATCAGCTTTTTTCTTTTCGAATTCTGCTTTAGTACTTACACTGATTAAACGTACATGGAAAGCAAGCATATCACCACTTTTAGCAAATGGAGGCAATGGGCCACCATGGGTCATAGAGTCGATTGGAATTTGTAAAATAACGCTATCGCCTTCAGTCAATAATGGGAAAGCTTCCATAATATCACCTACGCCACTTGGTGCGTTCACTGGTGTTTCGATTGGTTTACCACCATTCATTTTTTGAGAATCAAATAATACACTATCTCGAATAGTTGTAGTGATAGTCATAGAAATCATAGAGCCTTCAACTGCTTTTTTATCTCCTTTTTTATCATCAACAATTTTATATTGTAAACCTGATTTTAAGGTTTTAAATTCTTTCATGCCTTTGCTACAGCTAAAAAGGGTGCTTACAATCACAGCAAGTGATAGTATTTGTTTGGTGGTTTTCATTTTCATTTTTTTTGTTTAGAGTTTATTGTTTAAAAGTTTATGATAAATACAAATTACTTATTCTCAACAGGTTTAGCTGCAGGTTTGATGTCCATTAATTCAACATCAAATAATAGAATACTATTGGATGGTATTTTTCCTTGTGATTGTTGACCATAGCCCATTGCGGATGGTATATAAAACGTGGCTTTGGTGCCTTTATTCAATAAAGCTACACCTTCATCCCAACCTCTGATCACAACATGTTTGCCTAATTCAAATTCAAAGGGTTGCACATGGTGGAATGCCGTATCTACATTGGAATCAAATGGCGTACCGTCCAACAAATGCCCTGAATAATTCATGACTACTTTATCGCCAGTTGCAGGTTTTGCGCCTGAACCTTCTTGATTTATGGTATAGTACATGCCAGTGGCTGTTTTAATTGGGGTAATGTTTTTTTCTTTAAAATATTTTTGCAATACTGCATCTTCGTCTACTGGTTCCGTAAAGCTAAGTAACTCTACATCAAAAACCAATGGACTATTTGCTGGTATACCTTTTGGATTGGCCTGACTACCTGGGCGTGCATTCGCACCATAAGCCATGGTGGAAGGAATATAAAAAGTGGCCTTGCTTCCTTTCTTCAAAAGTGCTACACCTTCATCCCAACCTTTAATAACACCGCCTGTGCCAAGCTTGAATTCAAAAGGGGAAACATGTTTAAATAAAGTATCGACATTAGAATCAAAAGGAGTGCCATCCAACAATGTACCCGTATAATTCATTTTTACCATGTAGTTTGTTTTCGGATTATCACCTTGTCCTTCTGTTGTGATGGTATAATATAAACCAGAAGCAGTTTTTGTTGGTGTAATTCCTTTTTTCCTAAAATAATTTTTCAGGGCGATATCATCAATTCCCATTTGTTTTTTTTCTGCTAACTTTTGTTTTGCCATTTGCTCTTGAATTTGTTTATTCATCGCGGCTTGTTGTTCTTTCTGTGCTTGTTCTTTTGTTTTAATACCTACTAACTTGATAAAATAAAGGATCTTATCGCCAGACTTAATAAAATCAGGTCTTTTGTTTTTAGTATTTTTATATACTGCATCTGCATCCACTTGAGCAACTAGGCTATCTCCAATACTCATCAAGGCAATGGCTTCAGCGATATCTCCTTTAAATAAAGGTTTATTCATACCGAATTCTACTGGCTTACCTTTATTGGCAGTATATGAATCGTACATCAAACGATTGTCTGCCGCAGAACGCATATTCACTTTAATCACATCGCCTTCTTGCGGTTTTTGTGTGCCTGGTTTGTCAATGATAAATGCATATTCTAAAGCGGCATTCAGTTTTTTCATCGCCATTGGTTTTGGCGGAGCTTGTTGTGGTTGCTGCTGCGTGATCATTGTCGCAGGTGGCTTCACGGTTAATGTGCCTTGTTTAGGTGGCAAAACATTTTGAGCATGTAGGCATTGACTCAATATGCTGCAGCATAGGATTAAACTAACTCGTTGTAACATATTTCTAATTGTTTTTGATTTTCCGTAAGTAATAGTTTTATTTTATCGATGGTATTATCCAATGAAATTTCTGATTTGCCGCCGGCTGCATTTTTATGACCACCACCTTGAAAGTTAGTTCGTGCAAATGCATTGACATCTACATTTCCTTTGCTCCTAAATGACATACGTATTTCTGATTCTCTTTCGCTGATAAAGATAGAGAAGATAATATTTTTGATACTTAATGGGTAGTTAACTATACCTTCTGTATCGCCAGTATTGATAGAGAATTGATTGAGCTCTTCTTTGCTAACCGCAATTAACGCGGCATGGGCTTCTGGAAAGAGTACCATTTTATTGGATAATACATGACCTAAAAATCGAACTCGGTTTTCATTGTATACGTCAAATACAGCTGAGTGTATTGGTGCAGTTTCTAGTCCTTTCGACATAAGGTCTGCTACCATGGTATGTACACTTGCAGTAGTACAAGGGAATTTAAATGAACCAGTGTCTGTCATGACGCCAGCATAAATACATTTTGCAATATCCATATTGATAAGATGATTATCGCCACATAACGTGATAAAATCATATACCATTTCGCAAGTGCTACTCTTAGATGGAATACTAATACCATAATCTAAGGTTTCATCTGGAAATAGATGATGATCGATTAATACCTTGATGCCCTTAAAATTTACTAAGTAATCACCCAAAGATTTTGTTCTTGAAAATTGATTGAAGTCTAAGCAAAATAGGAAATCGGCTTCATCTAGTTTCTGGAGAGCCTCCGTTTTATTCGTTTCAAAATTTATTACCTGATCCGAACCAGGCATCCAAGTAATGAAGTCGGGCATACTATTAGGCGAAATAACTGTGCATTCATGTCCTTTCAATTGAAGATAATGTGTTAAGCCTAAAGTGGAACCCAATGCATCTGCATCTGGATTGTAATGATGTGTAATGACAATTTTTTTAGGTGTAGCCAATATGGCTATAATTTCTTCTATCGGTTTCATTGAGCGGGTGCAAAGTTGTATGTTTATTCATGAAATTCCAAAATATAAAGGGAATAAAACGTTAATGTGAGATTCTAAGTTTGTAGGCTTGGGGTAGCATTTTTCAATATGTCAAGTAACCTATGCATTACTATAAATAGATGCTATTTTTTAGTATTTTAAGATATATTTTGTATTCTTGTTCTATAAAATTCTTCATCATGAAAATAGTAAAACGAATTTTGATTGGTTTATTATCCATTATTGCAGTGGCACTTATTGCAGCTTTATTTCTAAATAAAGATTATGCTGTTGAACGAGAAGTCGAAATGAATAAACCGAAGCAACAGGTTTTTGATTATATTAAATTGCTCAAGAACCAAGATAATTTCAGTGTATGGGCTAAGAAAGACCCATTGATGAAAAAGACATATACAGGTACTGATGGTACCGTTGGATTTATTTCCGCTTGGGAAAGTGATAGTTCAGATGTCGGTGTAGGTGAGCAAGAAATTAAAAAAATTGCGGAAGGGGAACGCTTGGATTTTGAAATACGCTTTAAGAAACCTTTCGAGTCTACCGACTATGCTTATATGATTACCGAATCCACCTCCGATTCAAAGACAAAAGTAAAATGGGGATTCAAAGGAAGAATGCCTTATCCAACGAATTTAATGTTAGTGTTTATGGATATGGAAAAAATGTTGGCTCCAGACTTGCAAAATGGACTAGAAAATTTAAAAGGAATTTTGGAAAAAATGTAGTTTTAGTTTGTCAAAATACCTACATGTGTAAATGCTATTGAAACTAATTTTCTGAATTAGTTGCCTTTTATAGTGGATCTCCTTCTTATAAAGAGTTAGTAATAAATTTATAATGTAGCATAAATTTTGTTTTGCTTCTTAAAAGTTCATTTATATTTACTGCCTTGAATCATGAACTACAAATTCATTACTGTTGAAGGGAATATTGGTGCTGGTAAGACCACACTTTCGCAATTGTTGCAGCAGCATTTTGGTGCTAAGCTTATTCTAGAACAATTTGCGGACAATCCTTTTCTACCTAAGTTTTATGAAAATAGGGATAAATATTCTTTTCCATTGGAGTTGTCTTTTTTAGCAGAGCGTTATAAACAATTGAAAGAAATGCTCAATACACGCGATTTATTTAACCAGTATATTATCTCGGATTATTTATTTATTAAAAGTAAATTGTTTGCCAAGGTTAATCTACTAGAAGATGAATATAAATTGTTCGAAACCTTATTTGATATTATTTACCCGAACTTGCCAGAACCCGATGTGGTTATTTATTTACATGCGCCGCTAGACAAGCTTAAATGGAATATCAAAAGCAGAAATAGAGCATACGAACAAAATATGGATGAACAATATTTGATCCAAATACAAAGCGCTTATTTACAGTTAATTAAATCAGAAAAATACAGAACACTCATTATTGATACCACAGAGGCAGATTTTTTGAACAACGCATCCCATTTTCAGAAATTACTTTCCATGCTTGAAAAGGAATATCCCATTGGTTTGCATTATTTGCATTTTGGATAAATTGCGTACTTATTTTTTAAAAAATTATGGGATTTGAGGTTTACATGATTACTTTTGCCCTCTTTTTTAACTAAAAACTCAATACATGGCTAATCAAACTATTCTAGACTTACTTGGCAAAGATGCCGCTTATTACCTAGACCACAAGTGTGAAACTATTTCTAAAAATGATTTACATATTCCTTCTGCGAATACGATAGACAATACTTGGACGGCAAGCAACCGCAACATTCCAACACTTCGTAGTATACAAGCTTTATTGGGGAACGGTCGATTGAAAGATACAGGATATGTATCTATTTTGCCAGTTGATCAAGGCATTGAACATAGTGCAGGAGCATCTTTCGCGCCAAACCCAATTTATTTTGACCCTGAAAATATTGTAAAGTTAGCTATTGAAGGTGGCTGTAATGCTGTGGCTTCAACCTTCGGCGTTTTAGGTTCATGTGCTCGTAAGTATGCACATAAAATTCCATTTATTGTAAAAATTAACCACAACGAATTTATTTCTTATCCAAATAAATTTGACCAAATCATGTTTGGTAATATTAAAGATGCTTGGAATATGGGTGCTACTGCAGTAGGTGCAACTATCTATTTTGGTAGTGATGAGAGTGCTCGTCAAATTGTAGAAGTTGCCAAAGCATTTGATTATGCGCATGAATTAGGAATGGCAACAGTCCTTTGGTGTTATTTACGCAACCCAGCATTCAAAACAGCTGAAATGGATTATCATACGGCTGCTGACTTAACCGGACAAGCCAATCATTTAGGCGTAACAATACAAGCAGATATTATTAAACAAAAATTACCATCAACTAACGGCGGTTATAATGCTTTGAAGTTCGGTAAAACACATAAATTGGTGTACGATAAATTGACAACTGATCATCCAATTGATTTGACACGTTACCAAGTTGCCAATTGCTATATGGGCCGTGTTGGATTAATTAATAGTGGTGGTGAAAGTAAAGGTGCTACGGATATGGCTGAAGCAGTAATGACGGCAGTTGTAAACAAACGTGCCGGTGGTATGGGATTAATCAGTGGACGTAAGGCTTTCCAAAAGCCAATGCAAGAAGGTGTTGCATTGTTAAATACCATTCAAGATGTGTATTTAGACAATACCATTACATTGGCATAATATAAAAATACCTGATAGTAGAAAACGCAAATACGATTAGGTATTTGCGTTTTTTTTGTGGTAACGGTATGTGTTTTTTGTGATAAACTATCCATGATGATTTTAGGAAAACCAAGAAGGTTTTAAAAACCTTCTTGGTTTAGAAAAAAAATCCAATCATTTCCTTAAGGCAATGTAAATTTGCGGGCATTAAAAAAAACACCAACAACAAAATGGATTTAAGGACTAAACAACAACACGAATTTATTGGACGACATATTGGACCAAACAAACAAGATACCGCAGAAATGTTGGAGTATATGGGTTTGAAATCGATAGATGAATTAATTGAAAAAACAGTACCAGCTTCAATTCGTCTAGACAAAGATTTGGCTATTGATGCGCCAATTAGCGAATTTGATTATTTGCAAAAAATATACACTTTGGGTAAGAAAAATAAAGTGATGCAAAATTATATTGGGCTGGGTTATTATGGTACCATCACACCTAGCGTAATCTTGCGTAATGTGTTCGAAAATCCAGGATGGTATACACAATACACACCTTATCAAGCAGAGATTGCACAAGGGCGATTGGAAAGCTTACTCAATTTTCAAACCATGGTCAGCGATCTTACAGGTTTGCCTATTGCGAATGCTTCTTTATTGGATGAGGCAACCGCAGCAGCAGAGGCAATGACTTTACTGTATGGCGCTTTCGGAAAAGAGAATAAACAGAAATTTTTTGTTGACCAATATATTTTCGCCCAAACGGTTGACGTTCTTAAAACACGTTCGTTACCTATTGGTTTAGAACTAGTTATAGGAGATTATAAAACAACTAGTTTAGATGAAAGTTTCTT
>CAMDVD010000088.1 GCA_945878115.1 Chitinophaga pinensis
GGAGTTTGTTGCTCCCTTCTCCTGCAGGAGAAGGGTTGGGGATGAGGTTTAACAAGCCATTTTTTTTCATTAAGAATTTAGTAATACCTTTTATTTAAGCATCTAAATTTTTAAAGCAATTCAAAGTTGGTACTAAAATAGTTATGGCGGCAGGCACGCTTTACGCTACAATCTTTTTGTTGCAGAGCCAACAAAAAGGATTTTCGCTACAATCGTTGCCGCAATGCAGTCTTCGTAACAAATATTTGTTCATGATATTGCTTCTGGCTAAAATAAAAATATAATGAGAAAAAGGTAACCAAATATTTGATGAAGAAAAAGTACTTGTCGTCTATGCGCCTTTAAGTGTAGGAGTTTGTTGCTCCCTTCTCCTGCAGGAGAAGGGTTGGGGATGAGGTCTAACAAAGCAAATTTTTCATCGAGAATTTAGTAAAGCCTTGCTTGTTAAATCATTTTAAAAAAAGGTTCTAAATGAACTTGGAATTTCAAAAAAAACTGAGAAATATCATTTTTTTCCATTCATTACTTTAGGCTACCTTTACGACCTCAACTAAATTAAGAAACCATGAATACAATACTTGTTCCTACCGACTTTTCTGCATGTGCCGATAATGCCATGATGTATGCCATTCAATTTGCGCAAGCTTATAAAATGGAGATTATGTTGCTTCACATTGTGCAACCTTCCACAGTCGATTTCTCGAATACGATGTATATTGATTCGGTAGCACCATTTATTGCAGAAGTGGAGGCGAAAATGAACGCAAAAGTAGAGGCATTGCAAACGGAATATAGCGATATACCCTTTCACACAAAAGTAGAATTGGGTTTCTTCTTAGATTCGCTTAAAAATATTTCTGATGAAATAAATCCAGTATTTGTTGCGATGGGTATTTCAGGTTCTGGAACTGCTTTCCAAAAATTAATTGGTAGCAATGCCATCGTCGCTATGAATACTCTGCATCATCCTTTGCTTATTGTTCCTAAAAATACAAGCTTCAAACCAATTCATGAATTGTGTTTGGCATGCGATTTTAAAAATGTGTCTGCTACATTCCCATTACTTTCTGTCAAGGCATTTTCTCATTTACTAGTCGCGAAAATTCATGTACTAAATATTGATTTTGAAAATCAAAATTTTAGTCCATCTACACCCGATGAAATTGCCGCATTTAATGACATGATGGATGGCATAGACTTTGAAAGTCATTTTGTCGAGAATAAAAATGTAGAAGATGCAATTGATGATTTTATTGAAAAAAATAAAATGGATATGCTAGTGATGTTGCCAAAAAAACATTCCTTCTTAGATACCTTATTGCACAAAAAACATGTAAAGGAAATGGCCTATCATACGCATATTCCAATGCTTGTATTGCGAATTAATTAATTCTGCTCCTTTATAAAAAATCTCTAAAATCCTTTCTGCGAACAAGTTTCAAATCTTGTAGCACAGCGGATTTTACATTCAACGAAAAATTATAACTTCTTAAAAATCCGAACGGAATGAGATTCAATTTCATTTCCCAACAGTGAAGGTCTCGATAAATATTAAAGGACGTATAAGTCAGTTTTTTATCGTCAAAATTATAACCACTGCTTAATCCAATTTTCCATTTAGGGGTTAAGGTTACATCACTCGTAAAATTGATATCCTGACTTTTAGTAATCGTATCCTTTTGCGCAGCAATTAAATAGATTTTGGAAAATCGCACACTATAATTCAAACGTAGCGACCATGGTATATTGAAGTCGACATAGCTATCGTAATTTTTACCAATGGCCAATTTTTGTTTATCATCTGCTTTACTTAATGCCGATTTATTTTTTCGAACGGGAAGCTCCGCACTCACCGCAATGCCTGCCGATTGAAAACGTAAAAGTTTACCAGTTTCTGCATATTCAAAGGCAGCTATCCTTCTCCCATTTTGTTTGTTGATGGCATAAAAACTATAATTCATATCACCCGATAATCGAATATTTTCGAAGAGGGTAGTACGATAGGACAAGGCTAGATTAGACCATTTGTTAGAGTCAGCAGCAATATTATAAAAGGTGCTCATGTCCAAACCATCAATTAAATTTACCTTGCGCGTGCCACTAATGGTATCTTTCTTACTTCGTATTTTCATTTGCAAAGTATTGCCCAAAGAAAAATTGATGCCTCCTGATTTTCCATCAGGTGGATAAGCATTGAATGGATTCCCTTCAAAATAGTTGAGCCGGCTATTGGTATAATTGCTGTCTGTAAAGGAGTTATAATAATATTGAAAAGGACTACTTCCAAAATCGGGTCTGTAACTAAATCCAATGGATGGCGTTAACACATGTCGAATGCCTTTGATAGCGCCATGTTTAAATAATTTGATACCATAAATACGTGTAGACATGCTGCTGGAAACGCCAAAGTCACGAGCAGTAAAAAAGCCAGTATTCATATTGGTGTCTAATTTCAACTCATTAAAATTATATTGCTTGAAATATTTTTTAGTATACCAATACTCATTATAGGAAGCACCAAAGGATAAGTTGACATATTTCAAAATGTTATAATTGGCATTGATAGGCAATGAATGTTTCATGCCATTCTGAAAATCCTCAAATCGAAGTTGATGAATATCAAACAGAGAATCCGTAAAAGACAAATTATTCACGGCCGAAAAGGTATAACTAGCACCTATCTTTTCATACCATCTTGGCTTAATAATATCTTTCCGAAATTGAAAAGGAAATAACTGCGTTGCAGAAAAATTTATTTCCGGTAGGGTAATGTTTACCAATCCAGTACCTGTATTTTGATTCGTTCGTAAAGCAGCCGAAAAATTAAATGGCTTACCTGTCCACGATTTAGAATAGGAAATGGTCGAACTAAACGTATTGTTCAAATGGGTAGCCACGTCGTAGGTATTGTACGTATTGTATTTACTGCTTCCGATATCTACATGCGCCATAAAATTGCTACCCGGAATGATATTCGGATTGATATTGTGATTCCAACTTAAATGGTAAGTTCTAAAACTTTGATTGCCTGCTTCAAAACTCTCACCAATTTTATTATAGCCGAAGTTGAAATTCAATCCACCATTGAACCTGTAACGATAAGAATAATTGCTGATAATATTGGTTCGCCATGTGCCTAGCGCATATATATCGGCGAGTACAAGTAAATCAACATGCTCAGAAACCGCAAAATAATAACCACCTTCTCTTAACCCAAATCCCAAGTTTTCGCTCATATCATAAGTAGGTAATTTGAATCCGCTCCGTTGACCTTGTCTCAATGGAAATAAACCAAAAGGCAAATAGAGCGGCGTAGGCACATCTTCAATAACCAAATTAGCAGAACCAGTAACGGCAACTTTATTTGGAATGATTTTTACTCTTCTAGAAGCAATGCCAAAATGTGGATGAACAGCATTACAAGTGGTATACAGATTTTTGTAGCCATTAATGGTATTGTCATTATTTCTTTTCACTTGTTCACTGAGTATAAATCCATCTCCATATTGCGAGTATGCATTTTCAACCAAGGCTCGTTTGGATTTGAAATTATACTTTAAATCACTAAATGTCGATGACTCAGATCCTTGTGCAATGCGGTTTTCGTGTTGGGTAGTGTCCTCATGTCGCACCGTGTCTTTATGCGCAGATAAAGTGCTGGAGTCTTGGTCATAAGCTATAAAGTCTGAAGTTACCTTGATTTCTTCATAACTAATTACAGCTCCTGAATACAGCAGTAGTCGCTTTAATTTAGCATCATAAACTATAGAATCTATCGCTTGATAATGAACCGCCGATTCCAATTTGTCGGATGATATTGGATAAGTAGATGTAGAACTGTCAACTGTTGTATGTCTTGCTGTATCTACGATGGAAAGGGATGTAGAGTCGTTTCTAGTAACTTTTACAATTTGAGCACTTGTTAAAGAATTTAAAAATAATGTAACAAACAAGAAAATAGAAATAACAAATGTTCTTTTTAAAATGAAAATGTAGTTATTTTTACGCAGTGTCCACATGTAAGGTCACAAAAGTAACAAAACTAAATTACCCTCTACTCATTTAAGGGTTAAAGAAATTAAAATTAAAGAATGACAGATAAATTGATACTTATAAAATATATACTCTTTTCTTTTATTGGATGGATATGCATCATGAATACGAATGAAAGTATGGCGGCTAGAAAGAAAGTGCGTAAAATAGTGATTGATGCTGGGCATGGCGGCAAAGACCCTGGTTGTCATGGTGCTTATTCTAACGAAAAAGATATCACCTTATCCATTTCAAAAAGGGTTGAAAAATTGATTAAGGATACATACAAAGATGTGAAAGTGGTGCAAACGCGCGATTATGATTTTTATCCCCCAAGCAACGAATCCACACAAACGGAATCATTGATCTATAGAACGGCAGTTGCCAATAATGAAAAAGCAGATTTGTTTATTTCCATTCATATCAATTCTACACCGAAAAGAAATTCATCCGTGAAAGGCACATTGGTATTGGTTTGTGGACCAACTCGTGTGGATGAAAAAAATGAAGCCATCTCCGAGAATGCCAATAATTTCCAAGAAAATGAAAATTTATTAAACCCAAATGATCCTACAACTGCCATTTTAATTGCACAATATTCACAAGCATTTTTAACGCAAAGTATTGTATTAGGGTCTAAAATTAATGATGAATTTGTAATGCAAGGTAGAGTGAGTGAAGGAGTTCGTCAACAGAGTTTACAGGTATTGGCAAGTAGTGCAATGCCAGGCGTATTGGTGGAAATTGGTTATTTAAATAATACAGAAGAAGAAGATTATTTAAACTCAGAAAAAGGACAAAATGAAGTAGCATTGGCAATATTCAATGGCATTAAATATTATAAAGAAGAATCCGAAAAAGAACCTGCTATTATTAAAGAAAATTAATAGCCTATTTTTGAAATAATTTAATTCATCATCACTCAAAATATTCTTTCATTGAAAATAACTAAAGAAATTAAGCTTGCATTGCTTGGCATATTGTCCATCGTACTTTTCGTTTTTGGTTTTAATTATTTAAAAGGAAGCGGCATGTTCTCTTCTGGACGTACCATCAAAGTGGAATATGATAATGTTCAGGGATTAACACCTTCGAGTTATGTGCAATTACAGGGTTTGAATGTCGGAAATGTAAAATCAATATCTCTATCTACTGCCCATCCAGGTAAAATCGTAGCTGAATTGTTAGTCAATAAAAATGTCTTTATTCCTGCGGATTCCAAAGCAAGAATTGTATCCCTCGATTTATTGGGTACGAAAGCCATTTCTATTATTAAAGGAAATTCTACAAATAACATAGCGCCAAATCAATTATTGGCTGGTGATATTGAATTAGGGACGATCGATGTACTTGGTGCTGCTGCAACACCAGCTATTGATAAGGTAAAAACAACATTGTCTACTTTAGATACAACCATCAGAAATATCAATGGCATATTGGATGTAAAAACACAAGAAAACTTGAAAAATACCATTGCCAATTTGAACAATACCATGAAGGATTTCAGTCAATTTGCGAAGGAAATAAATGATCAACGCGCAAAAATCACTTCCTTACTCGATAATTTAAATTCGTTCACAGCAAACTTGGATAAAAATAACCAAACGATTACCCATGTGTTGACAAATGCCGAAACAACCACCGCTAATTTAAGTAAACTAAATTTCGAGTCTACATTGAATGAATTGAAAGAAACACTTAATAGTTTGCAAACTACTTTAGACAAAGTAAATCATGGAACAGGCAGTGTAGCTATGTTGATGAATGATGATAAGCTATATAAAAATCTAAAAAACACCTTGGCAACCGCAAATAATCTCTTGTACGATTTTAAAGCTCGTCCTTCCAGGTATATCAATGTAGCTATTTTTGGCAGAAAAAATAAAAATGACTGTCCGCCACAAAATGCACCGAATGCAAATGAGTAATTTCATTTCGTTTCATTGGATACACATCGCATGAAAATACTATTTCAAATTCTTCTTCTTCTCCTTTTCCATTGCTCGCTGCTTGCGCAATCCAGTTCTTTGGATTCTTCAGGATTAAAAATTATTCAAATTGTACATGTCGATTCTTTACTCGGCACCAATGGCGAAGGAAATAATTTTCAGCGACTACTTGGTTCTGTTGTCATCGAACATGATAGTGTACACATGACTTGTGATAGTGCGCATTTTTACCAAGATCAAAATACGATTGAAGCATTTAGCAATGTAGTAATTTCAAAAGCAAATGGTGCAACAGCTACTAGCGATTATATAAAATATACTGGCAGCAATAATACCGCCTTTATGAAGGGGAATGCGCAAATTATGGATGATGGAAAAACCCTAACCACAGACGAACTAACCTATAATATTAAAACAAAAATTGGAAGCTATAACAAAGGAGGAACTTTGCAAACCGACTCCACAACCGTTACTAGCGAGATAGGAAATTACAATGGATATACGCAACAAACTTATTTTAAAAACAATGTTGTAGTCACAAATCCAAAATACAATATTGAATCTAAAGAGTTGACTTACAACATAAAAAGTAAAATTGTTAAACTACTTGATGAATCAACAGTGCTTACTGAAAACAGTACCATCTATACCAAAGGTGGAACCTATGACTCTAAAAATGAGAGTGCTATTTTTGATAAACGCTCTACGGTGGAAAATGAAAATCAAATCATTACGGGTAATACATTAACCTATAATGAAAAAACTGGACAAGCTGTTGCTATTGGAAATGTCATCATTATAGATACAGTGAAAGGCAGTAAAATAACTGCAGATAAAACCGAGTACAATAAAATAAGTGGTTATGGAAAAGCAATTGGACATGTGCATATCGATCAAGATAGTGGTAAAACGCAATTGACCGCAAATGAATTGGAGTACAACAAAAAGACTGGATATGTAAAAGCCTTAGGTAGAGTCATTTTGTTAGATACTGTACAAAAAACAACTTTGCTTGCTGGGGTGGTAGAATCTAATGAGTATACAAAATTTATGTTGGCTACAGAATTTCCAAAACTCATTAGCATTGCCGACGGGGATACTTTATATATGCGGGCCGATACCATGATGTCTGTGCGAGTTAAAGATGTAATGATTATAAAAAAAGTGCCTTCTGAAATAAATAAGAAAAATAAAACAAGAACTTATACCTACAATCTATTGATTGCGGATTCTTCTTTTGCAAGTGAAAATGAACAGGAGCCTAAACTCATCATTGCCAATCGTCATGTGCGTTTGTTTTCCGACTCCTTACAAGCAGTATGTGATAGTTTCAGTTATACGCAATCGGATTCCATGTTTCGTTTGTATCGTAATCCTATTATTTGGAGTAAAAACCAACAAACCAACGCAGATACCATTTACATGCATACCAAAGACAATAAATTATCGGAATTGAATTTGCTGCATGATGCGTTACTCATTTCCTCCACTGGCTATGCAACGATGTACGATCAAATTGCTGGAAGCTTAATAGATGCCTATTTTATTCAGAACGAAATTCAATTTGTGCATGTGAATCAAAATGCAGAAAGTATCTATTATGCGAAGGATGAAGGTGGTGCCTATATTGGCGCAAATAAAGCAGAAGGCGCAGAAATAAAAATTTACTTTGAAGACAAAGCAATACGAAGATTAGTAATTCTCAACGATCCCAAAGGCGTGATGTATCCGATGGATAAATTGCCAGACGATCAAAAATATTTAGCCAATTTTAAAATATTGACGGATAAAAAGCCAAAATCAAAAGCAGAAATTTTAGAGGATTAGGTGCTGATTTATTTGAATAGGGATACATGTAGAAACCATTAAGTCATTAATAAAAATGCCCATGCATTTAGTTCTAGAATCTAAACAAAATTATCGAAGGCAAATGGCATCCTTTCTGGAGCATTAATTTTTCCATTCTTGTCTTGAATAACCCTATCAATTTTTAAGTACCCTAAAATCCCGTAGGGATGATATGATTATAACAAAATCAAAAGACAAAATCAATCCCAACCCTGAAAGGCATGTGCGTCAACTTAAGATAGCTTTTTCGAGCTGCTGTTCATAATTTTCTCTATCATACCTGGCATCATAGGTACAATATTTTTCAATTTTTCTAACCAACTCACAACGTATAAACAGCTGCCTGTTGGCTATGATAATTAATT
>CAMDVD010000089.1 GCA_945878115.1 Chitinophaga pinensis
CAAGCCTCAAAATACAGAAATAGTAGAAGGGAAAATACGAATAAGAAAGATTAAAGAAATTAAAAAACTTTTCAGCAAATATCAAATTCAACTAAATGAAGTCGCTATATAGTGTTGATTTGCATAGGATTAAAAACAGTTATATAGAACAGTGACTACAACTTATGGGATAAAAAGTAATCCAACATCAAGTTTTAAAGCACCAACTAAACCAACACAAACTGATCTTTATCCTTTAAAAAAGGAAGCCTTTCACGTACTTCTTGTACCTGCTTTTTATCTATTTGAAAAGTATGTGTGATTTCTTCATGGTGATTTGAAAATAGGGCAACACCCATTGGATCAATTAGCATACTATCACCAGAATACTCAAATCCATTTCCGTCCATTCCGGTTCGATTTAAACCAATCACATAACATTGGTTTTCGATAGCACGCGCAGTTAGCAGGGCTTTCCAAGCTTCAATTCTTTTCATTGGCCAACTGGCCACAAACAATAATATATCGTATTCATTTTCATTTGCTTGGCGACTCCATATTGGGAATCGCAAATCATAACAAATTTGCGTATTGATTTTCCATCCTTTTAACTGTGCAATTAAGCGTTTATTACCAGGTGTAAATTCCTTGTCTTCACCTGCAAAAGAAAATAAATGACGCTTGTCGTAATAACCATAAACACCATTGGGTTGCATCCAAATTAATCGATTGTAATATTTCTCCTGGTCACGAATAATCAAGCTTCCAGTAAGGATACTTCTTTTTTCTGCTGCCATTTGTTTCATCCAAGTTACCGTTTCTCCGTCCATATTTTCAGCTAAAGAGCCTGGGTTCATGCTAAATCCCGTATTAAACATTTCTGGTAAAATAATAATTTCAGTTTGTTCTTGTATCGCTCTTATTTTCGATGAGAACATGGCTAAATTAGCAGCTTTGTCTTCCCAATGAATATTGCTTTGTAGAAGGGAAATAGTAAGTGTATTATTCATCTGCATGTGCTTGTTTGGCGTGTAAAAAATCATTGATATAACTATACTCATAACCTTTTTGTAATAGATAGTTTTTGAGTTTAGTCATCTTCGTAAATTTGTTTTTTTCGGTTCGTAAAGTAAGCCATTTTTTTTCTGCTAACGAATTCACCGTTTTTACATAATCTCTTTCTTCTATTTCTTTCATTCCTTTTTGTATACAATAATCGGAAACTTGTTGTTGTTGCAAACTTTGTTTTATTTTTTGTCGCCCCCAATGTTTATAATAAAATTTGCCTCTAACTAGGCTACAAGCATAACGTTCTTCATTCAAAAAATTTTCTTCAATAAGCACTGTGATATGATTTTCTAAATCTAATCCATATACGCCAAGTTCCAATAATTTATATCGAACTTCTTGATGACTTCGTTCTTGATAAGCACAATAAGATTTTATTTTTTCAAGAGAAGACATCGTAAATTTTTCTAGGATAATGTATGGCTTACAAAAATAATATACAGCATAGAATTTCTCACGATATTTTATTTGTATGTTTATATATCATTTCTATAATCATGTCATTTCTATCATCATGTCAACCCTGCGGGATTTTAATACCCTATAATCATATCATCCCTATGTTTTATATATACATGTTTTAATAATGGCGTTAATTTTTCCATCAAAGTATACAAGTTATTGAATTATATTCGTTTCGATTTTTCACAGAAGCAATATGGTATTAAGTTATACGGAAGAAAATTATATTAAGTCCATTTATCATTTGGCTATGGAATCAAATGCAGAAGAAACTTCCACCAATCAGATTGCAGAAGACTTAGGTATCAAGCCTGCTACGGTTACTTCGATGCTGAAAAAACTAAGAGATAAAAACATCATTTTATATGAACGATATGGGAAAGTTAAATTGTCGGCAAGAGGGAAATCGAGTGCATTGCTGACCATTAGAAAGCATCGTTTATGGGAAGTTTTTTTGTATGATAAATTAGGATTCACATGGGATGAAGTACATGAAATTGCAGAACAATTGGAACATATACAATCTGTCAAATTAATCCATAAACTAGATGCATTTTTGGGCTATCCAAAAGTAGATCCGCATGGAGATCCAATACCAAATAGTAAAGGCGATTATACAACTGTCAAAACAATTTCACTGTTCGATGCAAATATCGGCACGCATTATTTGGTGTCGTCGGTGAAAGATTCATCTTCTGAATTTTTGCAATTTTTGATGCAATTGAAAATTACCTTAGCCTCAAAAATTCAAGTGATTAAAAGAATGGAATTTGATAATTCTTTTTTGATTTTGGTGGATAATAAAAAAGAAATCATGGTGTCCGAAAAGTTTTCCCATAATTTATTATTAAATGAAGTATGAAGCCATCCAGCAATAAATATCTACAATATTTGAATCCTTTGGAATTATTGCAAACCAAGAAGGTATTGCAAAATAACCCTACAGTGCCTATTGTTACTGCGTTTAAAGGAGAGTCAGTCCTTACTTTATTTACATACAATGATACAGCGTGTAACACAAAAACGACAATAAAAAGTAATCAAATAGGTCATGCATTTTTGGAGAAGGATAAAAAATATTGGCTTAATGTAGATGTCATCAATAAACAAACGGTGGAAGAAATTGGCGGTGCAATAGGATTGGATCCATTAATTATTGAAGATATTTTGAATGATTACCAAAGACCTAAAACGGATGAAATTGATGATCATTTTACTTGTGTTTTGCAGATGCTATTCTTCAATGAATTAAGCAATACCATTGAAGGAGAGCAAGTAAGTTTTGTATTGGGCGAGAATTATTTATTTTCTTTTCAAGATGAAGCAACACGTGATTTGTTTACACCAATAAGGGAAAGAATGTTGCATGAAAACACAAAAATTAGAACAAGAAAGGTGGACTATTTATTGTATGCTTTATTGGATAAGATAGTAGATCATTATTTTATTGTTCTGGAAAAATTGAGTGTGCAAATTGAAAAATTAGAAGAAGAAATTACCAATAATTTGGCGGATGATTTTACCATGAATCGTATCAATAATTTGCGAAAGGAACTCATATATTTTAAGCGAAATACTTTTCCAGTTCGCGACTTAATTCAAAGTATTATTCGATCGGAAAATATACATTTTGAAGAGTCTACTAAAAAGTATTTTAAAGATATTTATGATCATATTTTGCAAGTCAATGATTTGTCTGAAAACTATAGAGACATGATCACCAATATTCGAGATTTATATTTCAATAAAGTAAATGTCAAGTTGAATGAAATTATGAAGTTTTTAGCCATCGTTACTACTTTACTTTCTCCTGCAACGGTGATTGGCGGTATCTTTGGAATGAACTTTGAACGTATACCTTACCTCCATAACGAATATGGATTTTGGCTCGCGACCATTGCTATGATTGTGTTTCCAATTCTATTGTTGTTATATTTTAAAAAGAAAAAATGGTTTTAAAATAGGGGATGAATATTTTTCTATCAAAATGCCATTATTAAAAGTATTCTATTACATTTGCACCGGCAAGTCTTATACGACCAGCTCCTGTTACTCCTCCAGGATGGGAACATAGCAAAGGTATATGGTTGTAGCGGTGCGATATAAGTAACTTGCCATTTTTTTTCCCCTTTCACTTATTATTTTATGCAATTTTTCATCGACACAGCGAATCTTTCTCAAATTAAAGAAGCTTATGAACTTGGTATTTTAGATGGTGTTACAACCAATCCTTCTCTCATGGCGAAAGAAGGAATTAAAGGTGCTGAAGCGATTACAAAACACTATATGGATATTTGCAAAATTGCGAATGGTCCAGTAAGTGCAGAGGTGATTGCAACTGATTTTGATGGCATCATCGCGGAAGGGAAAGTATTGGCAGCATTAGATAAAAATATCGTTGTGAAAGTGCCTATGATCAAAGATGGGATTAAGGCCATTAAGTGGTTTACCGATAATGGAATTCAAACAAATTGTACTTTGGTGTTTTCTGCTGGACAAGCTATACTAGCTGCAAAGGCAGGCGCTACTTATGTTTCGCCATTTATAGGACGTATTGATGATAGTAGTTGGGATGGTGTCAATTTGATAGAGCAGATTGCACATATCTATCGTTTGCAAGGATTTCAAACTAAAATATTAGCAGCTTCCATTCGTAATGCACTGCATATTGTACGTTGTGCCGAGGTGGGTGCCGATGTATGCACTTGCCCATTAGATAGTATATTAGGATTGCTCAAACATCCTTTGACAGATATCGGTCTTGCCAAATTTTTGGAAGATGCGAAATCGATGAAGTAGGGGGGGGAGATTTATTTATAGAAGAAAATGGAATAGTCTACATCTTTTTACATTTTACATCTCACATCTTACATCTTCCATCATCAATCCCTCAACAATGCCTCAATAGCTTGTTCCACTTTTTCAACCGTAGGTAACATCGCTTGTTCCAAAATTTTATTCATAGGTACTGCTGGAAGATTCAATGCACCTAAGGTTTTTACTGGCGCATCTAATTGGTAAAAACAAGCTTGCTGTATTCGGCATGCCATGGCTTCCGCAAAGGAATTGCGAAGTTGCTCTTCTGTAAGTACTAAACATTTTCCATGTCGTTTTACAGTCTCAAAAATTAAGTCTTCATCCAATGGATAAATGGTTCGGATGTCGATGATTTCTATCGAATCTGGGAATTTTTGCGCTGCATTTTTTGCCCAATAAACACCCATGCCATAGGTTATAATACAGATGCTATTGCCGAGTTCAATTTGTTCATCACTCGCTTGCACAATAGAGATTCCTTTGCCCAATGGTAAAATATAATCTTCAGCTGGCTCTATCATCTTTGCATCTTCGGTGCCTGGTACTTTACTCCAATATAATCCTTTATGTTCAAGCATCACAACTGGATTAGGATCATAATAGGCAGCCTTCATTAAGCCTTTCATATCGGCAGCATTACTCGGGTAAACCACTTTGATTCCTTTGATATTGGCGAGTATACTTTCTACACTGCCACTATGGTAAGGACCACCACCACCATAGGCACCAATGGGTACTCGCAACACCATGCTGACTGGAAATTTACCACAACTTAAATAACAAGATTTAGAAATTTCGGTGACCAATTGATTGAAGCCTGGATATATATAATCTGCAAATTGAACCTCCACAAATGGCTTTAATCCAACGGCACTTAAACCGATGGTACTACCAATAATATAAGCCTCTTGAATGGCAGTATTGAAGACCCGATCATCTCCAAATTTATCGGCTAGTGTAGCCGCTTCACGAAATACACCACCTAATCTTTTGCCTACATCTTGTCCGTAAAATAAACACTCCGTGTGCTTGCGCATCAACTCTTCTACGGCATGCATAGCAGCATCTACCATCACTACTTTTTCACCATTGGCTGGTGTTCTTTCTCCTCTTTCTTCGGTGATGCTTGTCTCCGCAAACACATGCGCACTCACACTTGCCGCATCAGGCTCTGGGGCATTAACAGCTTCTGCAAATTCATTTGCAACCAATATTTTTTCTTCTTCTTCTATGGTATTCAATTCTTTTTCACTGATGCCTAATTGTATTAATTTGTTTTTCAATTTCGGTGCAGGATCATCTTTGATATGCTTCGCCATATCCTCTTCTGTTCTATACCATTCCTTGCGAACTCCACTCGTATGATGTCCCAAAAGTGGAACGGTAGCATGCACTAAAATGGGTTTTCTTTTTTCACGGACATAATGAATGGCATTTTCCATGGTATCATAACTTTTTTCAAAATCACTACCATCCACTTGCATTCTTTCTATGCCTTTAAAACCTTGAATAAATTCATAAGCATTCATGGTACGAGCTTCATCACTGCTAACACTAATGCCCCAATCATTATCTTCTACCAAATAAATAATTGGCAATTGTCGGAGAGCTGCAAACTGAAATGCTTCACTCACTTCACCTTCCGTAACACTACCATCGCCAAAGCAACAAATCACTACTGGAGCTTCTGCATTTATTTTGGAATTTGTATTTTTTTTAGTTTGGGATTTCTCCAAGTACTGTATGCCTTGTGCAATGCCAGTTGTAGGAATTGCCTGCATACCAGTCGCACTGCTTTGGTGAATTATTTTCGGAAAATTTTCTCGTCTCGAATTAGGGTGATTATAATATTCTCGCCCGCCTGTAAATGGATCATCGGCTTTGGCTAACAATTGCAACATCATTTCATAGGGGCGCCATCCCATGCCCAACATTAAACTCTCATCTCTGTAATATGGGCTTACATAATCCTGCGGTTTTAATTGAAATGCCGTTGCTAATTGTATCGCTTCATGTCCGCGAGATGTGCTATGTACATAGGTACAGATTGCTCTGTTGTCTTCATATATATTTGCCAATGCCTTGGCAGTCATCATCAATCGGTAGGCTTTCAGTAATAGTTTCTTATCCATTTACAACTTTAAAAATAAGGGGTAAAGATACTTTTTAGAAGTAGATATAAAATAAGAATTAGATTTTTTATTTGGCATTAATGAATTACGATGATATACTGTAGCGTATTTTTTGAAAAAAAATGAATGCTTACGGTGATAAACTGTAGCATATTTTTTGAAAAAAATTAATGCTACAGTATGGGCGGCAGGCACGTTCTGACGATAAATGTCAGAATCCGGTCTTTCCGTTCCAATCTTTTTGCGGCTGCGCCGACAAAAAGGATTTCCACTGCAATCGTTGCCGCAATGCAGTGCATCAAACGGAGTTCTTGTTTTATTTGGGCTTTTCGAGATGTTAGCGCAGCGCATCTCGAATGGTAGATAAAAAGCGATTTTAAATCGCATACCAGCAGATTGCAAATGAATGGGCTGTTGGGGATGTTAGGAAGTGTGGGTCACGGGTTGCAAACCCGCGCCAGTGAAGGGGGAATAGATTTTACTCTATAATTATTTTCTTTGTATGTATACCGCATCGTAAATAATAAATCCCTTTTGAATAATTGGAAACATCAATTTCATTTTTGGAAGTGGAGAATATTAATTGACCAATACTATTATACAACTCCTTCTTTTTCTTATTCGCATTTTTAATATAAATAATACTGCTACTTGGGTTAGGGTATATACTTATTTCATTTGTTGCATTTACATTACCTGTATCCAATGGCCAGCAAGTTTTTGCCCCTAAGCCGTAGTTAGGCATACATGGTGGAGTGCCTAATGAAAACACGCCTGCCAAACTATCCATTCTTAAACACCTAGGACAAAAATTACAGCCTGCTCCTTTTACATCAGGATTATCTATGCGGCTCATTTGTTTGCTAAGCCCCCCCCAATTACCGATATATAATTTGTTATCAGGTCCTGAATACGCCGTTTCATATCCTTGAAATTGCTGATAGCTTGTATCTAACCCTGCTACATGATACCAAGAGCTATCTTGTAAATCAAATTGATATATATTACTCATACTAATAACATATAAAAACTTATTGTTAGGTGAAAAAACTAAACCAACTGAAAGCCTTTCCATAATGTTTGTGTCTGTAGGGTCATGTTGAGAACCAGACGGCATTTGAATTACCCATGGATTATCTAAAATACCATAACACCTATCAAAGTCAGCTAAAAAAATTAGACCAGTACTACTGCCATGCGATGTTGTAGCATACTTACTTGCATCACTATTAAATGTACTTTGCCCTCTTATATCCCATCCGCCCCAAACTGGTTCACTAAATATTTGTACCCCTTTATCAAACACACTATCTTGAG
>CAMDVD010000090.1 GCA_945878115.1 Chitinophaga pinensis
ATCATAAAATCAATGCCAAGTATTTGCAAAATTATTTAGATGAGTTCTGTTACAAATTAAATCGAAGATATTTTGGCAAAAGACTTTTTGATAGACTCGTTGTAGCAGTGGCTCAGAATCTTGTGGCAAACTAAGACAGAATCAAATAATATTTTATTAGATAAGAAAATAATTACTGAAGACCATGGTAGTATGGAACTGATTTTTGCGGATTCTTCAAAATCGTACCTTTGTTTTTATTCTCATGAATGTTATGATTTTATAAAACCAGGAGATAGCTTAATCAAAAATATAAATGAAACAAATGTTACAGTAATTCGAAATGGACAGGTAAAGATTTTTTACTATGAACAGAATTAAATATTTTACAATATGAAAAAAATTATTCCTTTTTGTTTAATTCTATTAATAGGTTGCAGTACTAAGAAAAAAGATATCATTCTTTTGGGAAGGGTAAGTCAATTTAAGATGGTAAGTGAGAATAAGCTATTGTGTACTTCCTTGATTTATCATGATTACTTATCATATTTTAAAATTAAATACCCTTTTTTAACAAGTTATGATTTACAATCAATAAGTTTATCTTTTTTAGATGAACCAGATTCTATTTTTTCATTAAAGTTAACCCTTGATAATTTAGATGAAAATAAAAAAGAACTAGCTATTAATTTTTATAAATATGAAATAGAAAAACAAATTGCCTTTTTTAAAAATAATCAAAAATTAGTAAAAGATATTATTGAGTTTGCGAGAATTAATTTATCCTATTTGGATAGTTATGATTATAAATCATTTTGGAGTAACACTGATAATAAATGGCAGGAATCAACAACATATGACATATTCATAAATAGTATTAAAAATAGAGATGAATTACTTGAAGGTAAGAGTAGAAAATTTAGAAATATTGAATATTATGATTACAACTTTGACAAATCAGAAAAAGATATTATTGCCATCTATTTTACAAACGGGTTTTCAAATAAAAAAGTTGAAAAAGTGAGTTTAAAATTAAGTGATTCGAATTTAAAGTATAAGCTAATTGGATACGACATATTAATAAAGTAATTTGATAAAAATAAAAATATTATTTAATTGAATATCGTGAAGCGAATAATACAATTGCATATCCGAGTAAAGATGTTGAATTGTCAAATACCTCAATTGCGAATAATTTAGATATGAAATTTAGCACCCTCTTAAAGGAGATTTAAAAATAAAATCAGTTTGGTTGGTGTTGATGAATCGCCCCAGCTCATTGAAACATGTAAAATAAAAAAGTAATGTTCTATGAAGCAGATCGCTTCGTAGTTTCATTCTCCTGCTTTCAGCAACTTTTTCTAAAGTTCATTCGTAGAAAATATAGATTAGCAACGACAGTTCATTAATACAAATAAAAAAATAATGGCAGTTGCTTCAACCATTGCGGCAATTGTATAAACCACTGCCAATTTCCACTCACTTACACCTTACGCCTGTCGACTAACGACTAACGCCTTACGCCTTATACCTTACGACTTACGCCTTATACCTTACGACTTTCTTCTTACATTTGATACAAATATGTAATTCTATGTTTGTCAAAAAATTAATTCTTGTTGCCTTTTTATTTGGTTTAGCTAATCAATTATCTGCGCAAGCTAGCCTCGATACGAGCTTCAATCACACTGGTCAATTATTAAGCACGATAAGTGGCCATGCAAAATCTTGTATTGCACAGCCCGATGGTAAAATAATTATTGGAGGCTATGGCAATTACAATCAAGTGAACAGATACAAAATAACTAGAGTGCAAAACGATGGCAGTACAGATAGCTCATTTGGTAGCAATGGCTTAGTGATAGATTCTTTTTTTCATACCGAACACGATGAAATTTTAAGCATGCTCTTACAACCTGATGGAAAAATAATTGCCGTTGGCAGAAGCGATTCCTTTACCACATTTTCTATTAGTGTAGCAAGATATTTACCGAATGGTTTGCTTGATAGTTCATTCGCAACAAATGGACATTTGCTATTGCCCCAAACTACTTATGGCAGTGCATTAGCAGCTGCCTTACAACCCGATGGCAAAATAATAATTGCAGGCAACAATAATGGATTTGGGTTACTACGACTCACCAGTAACGGAACAATAGACAACAGCTTTGGTACCAATGGTTATGTGAGCATGTTTATTGGTACGGCTAATTATGGTGGAGGTCAAGCAGTTGCTGTACAAGCCGATGGCAAAATACTTATTGGTGGCAGTTCCTATCACAATACTTTTTATTGGGCAGCTGTTGGCAGATTCAATACAGATGGCAGCGTCGATAATTCTTTTGGAACCAATGGCATTGCAGAATATAGTATCCGAGGATATTATGATGAAATAAATTGCATCACACTTCAACCAGATGGTAAGATTATTTGTAGTGGCAATTCTACCATTAATTCCAGCGGTGGCAATCCAGCAACCACAGCTTTTATGATATTGCGTTTAGATACAAATGGCCAGATGGATAATACATTTAATAGCACTGGTCAATTAATAAAAAGTATTGGCAATCGAACCGACAAGTGCTACCAGTCCATCTTACAAAATGATGGCAAAATTATTGTAGGTGGCTATAGCACCAATGCGAATATAAATATAGATTTTGCTGTCTGCCGATTACTAGCAAACGGCACCGATGATAATTCCTTTGGCAGCAATGGTTTTGTAACCAGTAACTTCTACCAAAACAGCTCTAACTTCAACGACTATGGACAAAGCATGTGTATGCAACCGGATGGCAAAATAGTACTTGCCGGATATTCTGTTTTATCCGGATCAGGCAATTTTTCAGCAATGCGTTTCTTGAATGCAAATGTTTTAGGAATATCACCGCATGACAATAATAATAATCCATTTATTAGCCTCTACCCTAACCCTTGTCAAGATATTATGTATTTGCAAAGTACTATTTACCTGCAAGATGCAAGCTTACAAATCATCAACCAACAAGGGCAAATAGTAATGCAGCAACAACATGTAAATGGTAATCAATCAACACTATTTATTGGCGATTTAGCAAAAGGAATTTATATTGCACAAATTGTAGCACAAGGAAAAGTTTGTAATTATAATATCGAAAAATGGTAGACACATGGCAATATCAAAGACAATGATCTTGCAAAAGGCAGCTCCTAATTTATCTACAACGACAACAATTTTGCAGTAAGCTCTTTCAAGATAGTCAAATCCTGATACGCAATATTTATACCTATTGCATGCAAATTATATTCCTGAATAATGCAAATAGCTTCATTGGTTTTTGCTAAATTAAAAGACATGGCGGCCTTCTGATAATCCTTTACAAAATAAGCATTTATTTTCATTGCTGCTGCAATATCCTTCTGCGGCAAATGTTGTGCGTAATGATAAACAAACAATTTACAGAACTCATTATATAAAGTTCCCGTCACAACCACCATGGGTGCTTCCTTTGGATTTGCAATAAAATAATTTGAAATTCTAAATGCCTTCTCCGCATTTTTTTCTAGAATCGCTTGCGGATATTGAAACACATTATAATCCTTACTTATTCCAATATATCTTTCAATGAGCTCCTCGCTAATTTCTGTGCCTTCCGAAATATTGATTTGCACTTTCTCTAATTCATTTACTATCTTTTGCAAATCGGTACCCAAATAAGTGGCAAGTAAATCTGCATTCTTAGCACTTATTTTTAATTTCTTTGATTGACAATACGTGAGTATCCAATCAGACAAATGATAATCTTTAATTTTATCGAAAGTAGCATAGACTGCATTCTTCTTAATCGCTTTCACAACGGTAGTTCGAGCATCCAATTTTTTATGCTTATAAGCAATTACCAGTATGGTTGTTGACGCTGGGTTTAGAAAATAAGATTCCAATTCTGGAAAAGTTTTCATCTGTGACGCTTCCTTCAAAATAACCAATCGTCGAGCAGCGAAGGCAGGATAAGATCGACATTCATTTACAATACTTGCCCACTCGGTATCCTTTCCATAAAATACTTTAAAATTAAAATCTTTTTCATGGGGTTCTAATACATCCTTCTCAAATGCATCGGTAATTAAATCAATATAGTATGACTCTTCTCCATCTAGCACATACAATGGTTTTAATGTACCAGACTTAATATCCTTCAGTATTTCGTTTACTTGTTTCATCTTTTATTGGATAAGATTATACTACATTTTGAATGAAATTTTTTGGGCGGCAGGCACGCTTTCCGTTTCAATCTTTTTGCTGCAGAGCCAGCAAAAAGGATTTTCACTTCAATCGTTGCCGCAATACATCGACACTTAAAGATTTTCATTGTCATAGCATGCTTACTTTAACTTTCGATATATTCAATTCGAGATTCGCTCAATAATTCCATTGCTTGCAATCGCATCAATACTTGCGCAACCGTCACAACATCCTTATTACAATAAGTTGCAATTCGTTTCAAATTATTTTCTTGCCAATATACTTCTGCTACATCACTTCCATCGATATCCTCTTTTGGACTTGGAATATTCAACACAGTGGATAACAAATCAATGGATGTAAAATTTTTATACTCTCCAAATTTCCAAAATTGCAAGGTATCTAACATCGGATTTTCCCATGGCTTTTTATTCTGTAATTCAGTCAACACGATAGGCATTGTAACTTGATTAATTAGGCTACGGCGACAAATATAGGGAATATCAAACTCACGAATGTTGTGCCCACAAAATTGTTTTTCTGGTTTATTAAAAAATTTGTTCGCTATCGCCACAAAATCTTGCAACACTTTGGCTTCATCATCATCTGCAATACTTTTCACTTTTAGAGTATACGAATTATTGTTTCGAATAAAATAGCCTAACCCTATACAAATTATTTTTCCAAACTCTGCGTATATACCACCTCGTTCAGAAAATGCTTTTGAAGTGTCATCACATTCTGGATCTATCAACATGGCTTTTTTTGTCCATAGCCGTTGCATATCTGCTGAAAGTTCACTGAAATTTTTAAATAAGGGAACGGTTTCAATATCTATCAATAATAGATTTTCAATATTAATCATCACAAAACAGTTTTAAGACGTGAATTTAATAACAAAACTTTATAATTTGATAAATTCTTTTTATGCTTGATGGTTTACATTTGTTGACACAAAAATAATACACATGGAAATTACAACGAATGAGCAACCAAAAAGCTTTAACCCTAAATGGATCTATATTGGTATAATTACTGCTCTATTGGCAGTTAGTATTTATTTATTTGTAAGTAAAAACAAAACAGAAACTCAATTGGATACTACTGTTGAAGAAAAAAACCAAGTGGTCAACGACAAAAGCGCCATTGAAACAGAATACAATGCTGCATTAGCTCGCTTGGATGAAATGAAAAATGAAAGTGTGCAAATGGATAGTTTATTGACCACTAAAAGTGAAGAAGTGGAAGCGTTAAAAAGTAAAATTAATTCTATTCTTTCCAATAAAAATGCAACAGCAGCTCAACTTCGTGAAGCGAATACTTTAATTGCCGAGTTGAAAGGTAAAATGAATTCTTATCAAGATCAGATTATTGCTTTAAAACAAGAAAACGTACAACTTTCGGAAGATAAAAAACAACTCATTCAAGATAAAGAAACCGTAACGCAAGAAAAAGAAGTTTTAAAAGAGGATAAAAAAACGTTAGAAAAAACGGTGGAAGTAGGTTCTGTGTTGCACGCCTCTGGATTCAAAATGGAGGTCATCAATAAAGTAAAAACCATTTTCGGCAAAGAAAAAGAAAAAGAAACAGAGAAGGCTAGGAAAGCAGATTTAATGCGCGTTTCCTTCGATTTAGATGATAATCGAATTAGTGAAAGTGGTGATAAAATAATTTATATCTGCGTTTCTGATCCTAAAGGAAATATATCTGGAAATAGTAAATTTAAATTGGCAGATAATAATGAGAAAATATTTACAGTTAGCAAAACCATTCCTTATCGTCAAGGTGAAAAAGTGTATGGGGTAACTTCAGAATGGCATCCAACTACAAATTTTGAACCTGGTATGTATAAGGTTGAAATATACCATATGGGTTATAAAATTGGCAGTGAAAAAATTAATTTAAAATAATTTGCATGTTGAATACGAAAACAATTTCCATCGGATGTGACCACGCCGGAGTGGCGCATAAAACAATTTTGATACAGCATTTAGAATCTAATGGTTACACGATTCTCAATCATGGCACCGATACCACAGACAGCGTTGATTATCCGGATTATGCACATCCTGTTGCTCTAGATGTAGAAAATGGCAAAGCAATATTTGGTATATTAATTTGCGGAAGTGCTAATGGAGTATGTATAACAGCCAATAAACACGCAGGCATTCGAGCCGCTCTTTGTTGGAAAAATGAAATCGCAGCATTGGCTCGTCAACACAATGACGCAAATATAATTGGTATTCCTGCTCGCTATATGACAGAAGAAGAGGCTGTTGCCTGTGTAGATACTTTTTTAGCAACTAGCTTTGAAGGTGGTCGACACCAAACAAGAGTCAACAAAATAAACTGCTAAATTTTACTTTGTTGTTACTCAAAAGGCTTCTCATTCTTGTGATTTTTTATCATTAAAAAGTTCCATTTGTTGTGGTAAACAAGCAAATGTTTTTCGATGAAAGGGGCTCAATCCATTTAACCTAATGGCTTCGCGATGTGCTAATGTCGGGTAGCCTTTATTTTGTTGCCAACCATAAACAGGGAATTTTTTATCCAATTTTTGCATATAATCATCTCGATATGTTTTTGCCAAAATACTTGCCGCTGCTATACTTGCATATTTTCCATCTCCTTTAATTATACAAGTATGAGGAATTTGTTTATAGTTCACAAAACGATTACCGTCTATTAATAATTGCTCGGGCTTCAGTACCAATTGATCTACAGCCAAATGCATAGCTTTGAATGAAGCTTGCAAAATATTTATTTGATCAATTTTTTTATGATTCACAAAAGAAACAGCATATGCTAATGCTTCTTGTTCAATAATTGGTCTTAATAAATTACGCATTGCTTCCGTCAATTTCTTAGAATCATTCAACAATGGGTGATAAAAATTCGTTGGCAAAATAACTGCCGCGGCACAAACAGGACCAGCCAAACAACCTCTACCTGCTTCATCACAGCCTGCTTCTATTCTGTTAGGTGTATGAAAAGGTAATAACATAGAATCAACGCTAAGATATAGAGATATAGATACAAAACGCAAAAAAATATCAAGGCTTTCAGTAGGCTATAAAAAAAATAATCCCGACGGTGTGTCGAGATTATCCTATTGGGTGGAAGCACGGTTAGAAAAGTCGAACTTTCAGTTGATTGATCTAATCACAACAGAGGAATATTTTGATAAATTAAGTGGTATAGCAGATGTCGTTCCTCCATCGCTATACCTCACCCTGAAGTGATACGCCAACAAAAACGCCATAA
>CAMDVD010000091.1 GCA_945878115.1 Chitinophaga pinensis
ATTGAAGACAAGAATACATTTATCCTACAACGAGTGAAAAAAATTCCAGCCAGACAAAATAAAGTTGACACTCAAAATAAAGTTGAAAAAAAATCCGTCAGTAAGAAATAGTATCGACTGAGATTAGCTTAAGTTGACGCGTATGCCTTCCAGGGTTTCAATACAATTTCTCATTTCTATTTTCTATAATCATTTCATCCCTACAGGATTTAAAAACCTTGAAAGGCTGATAGGATTCAAATATCCATTACAATTATTCTACAAATTCTAGCAGGTAACATATCTTTCTTCTATTTCAAATCAAAAGCTCCAGTTAAATTTGATTAATATCCATTCAGGTGTTCCTATTCACAATATTTTTTTTACATTTGAACCCGAATGACAAATGACCTAATTGTAAGCTCAAAAGTAAAGAAAGGTAAGGCTACTTATGCCTATTCCATTATTGGGGTTGCTTTGGTACTTTTTTTATTAGGCTCATTGGGTTGGTTGGTGATTAATGCAGGCCAATTATCTAAATCCTTCAAAGAAAATATTGAAATTTCCATCATACTCAACGACAATACTCGTGATGAAATGGGATTGAAGTTGCAAGAAATTATAGACAATCAAGCCTTTACCAAATCATCTCAATTTATTACAAAAGACAAAGCTGCGGAACAATTTAAGAAAGATTTTGGCGAAGATTTTTTGCAAGTATTGGATTATAATCCTTTGTATACTTCCGTCAATTTTCATTTAAAATCGGAATACATGAATACCGATAGCTTGATTAAAATAGAAAAGTTTATCAAGCAAAGCAATATCGTTCGGGAAGTTTTTTACCAAAAAAATTTAGTGGACATGATGAACAGTAATGTCAAACGCATTGGTATTGTCATCATCATTATTTCACTGTTCTTAATTTTTTCTGTCATCATCTTAATCGACAATACCATACGTTTAGCCATGTTCAGCAATCGTTTTTTAATTAAGACCATGCAAATGGTTGGTGCTACCCGTTGGTTCATTGCCAAACCATTTAATATACGTAGTGTCATCAATGGCATCATCAGCGCCGTTATAGCTATCATCGGCGTACTTGCCCTTAAGTATTTTGCAGAAGCTTGGCTTCCAGAATTAAAAAGTTTATCCAGCATCAAATGGATGATCATTCTGTGTTCAAGCATTTTGGCAATGGGTATTTTTATTTCCTTATTGAGTACACATCGCTCCGTTATTAAATATCTTCGCACGCAATTAGATGATTTATATTAATTCAAATTTTTAAAATAATACCATGTCGAAAATCACCGTCAACGAACAAGCACCAAAGGCAAGCAATATAGCGCCTAACAGATCTAATAGCGCTAAGCAAAGTATGATAGGCGAAACTGCTTTCTTATTTGACAAACAAAATTATATACTCATGGGTGTTGGATTAGCAGTCATTATTCTTGGCTATATGCTCATGTCGGGTGGTAAAAGCACAGACCCGAATGTATTTAATGAAAGTGAAATTTATAGCTTTCGTCGAATTACATTAGCTCCATTTTTAGTATTATTGGGCTTGGCCATTGAAGGGTATGCTATTATGAAAAAACCTAAATAATTAGCAAATAGGAAAATATTTTAAATAGAAAAAATTTAAACCGCAAGATTAATTAGTGAATACGCTACAAGCTATACTCATAGCCATCATTGAAGGACTTACCGAATTTTTACCCATTTCTTCTACTGCGCATATGGTCATTACCAGTTCCATTATGCATATTGAAAGTGATGACTTTACCAAATACTTCGAAATCTGTATACAGTTTGGTGCTATCCTTTCAGTAGTGGTTTTATACTTTAAAAAATTTCTAGATTTTAAAAATCCGAAGTTTTATATCAAACTGATACTAGCCATTATTCCTTCTTTGGTGTTTGGTTTTTTACTTAATGATTTTATTGATAGTAAACTTGAAAGTCCTTTATTCATTGCTATTGTCATGATAGTCGGTGGTGTATTTTTATTATTTGTAGATCGTTTATTTCAAAACCCGACGATACATCATGAAAGAAATATTGATAATCGATTAGCGTTGAAGATAGGTTTGTTTCAATGCTTGGCGATCGTATTTCCAGGACTAAGTCGTAGTGCTGCGACCATTATTGGTGGTATGAGTCAAAAGGTTTCGAGAGACACTGCTGCTGAGTTTTCATTCTTCTTGGCTGTGCCTACTATGTTTGCTGCTACAGCCTATAAAACCTTGAAGTATATCAAAGTGAATGGCATGTTCAATGCACATCAATGTATTACCCTTACGATTGGGAATGCCGTTGCATTTATAGTTGCCCTTTTCGCCATCAAATTTTTCATTCAATTTGTGAAAGAAAACGGCTTCAAATTATTTGGATATTATCGGATTGTTTTAGGTGCTGCGGTTATTATTTTGATTGCTGTGGGTGTGATAAAATAGAAGTTACCTCCCCCTGTCTAATTTTCAAATCGTTGTGAGCCTCATAAACATTTTACTCGCATATTGGAATAGAATTGAAGGCACTCTTCTTGAAGAAATAATTAAAACATTCTAAAAACTAAATCCCCTTCCCTATTCATTCGCCACCGAATTCACCGCATTTTGCAATGTCGCATCATTTGGCGCATAGGACAAACCTTCTACCCAAGCGGCTTTTGCCTTTTTCATGTCACCCAATTTAGAATAAGTGAGGCCGATAAAATAAAGTGGTCTATAGTCTTTCGGGCTTACCTTATTGGATTTTAAAAAATAGACCAATGCTTCTGAAAAATTATTCTGATTAAAGAAACCTTGTCCTTGATTATAATATTCGCCAGCCATTTGATCCAACAATGGATTCACGGATGGTTCGTTCGGTGCGATTTGTTTTGCTTTCAACCAATAATAAATAGCACTATCCTTTTTGCCTTGCTTATTTTTTACCAATCCCAAATTAATGTCTGTAAAATAATATCCAGGATGCATTTGCAATGCCTTCAATCCATAATTCGTTGCAGTATCCAATAAGCCATTTATACGATCCGCATTGTTTGGCATATTACTCATTTCAAAACAAGAAAGACAAGCATTCCCATTGAGCATGGTACTATTCGGATATGTTTTTACATCCGTTGTGTACAAAGCGATATTGTTTTTCCAAGCCGGGTTACGAGAAATTGTTTTATAACTTCCCAGTATAATCAATGGAAATAATAGGATAGCAACCAGAGCTATTTTTTGCTTGAAGACTTCTGTAACCAAATAATAAATACCATACACCACCAATATGCAAATACCCAATGATGAATGATATACCAATCGTTCGCCCATGGTAGCACCAATATTGAAAAAGAAATTATTGATTAAAAAAAGATGAATCATAATAAACAATAATGGAAATGCAAACCATAAACGCTTGCGAATAGAAACTAATATTGCCACACCCATAGCAATTAATACCAACAAGGTAAATAGTACACCAATATCGGCCATGCTTCTAAATGGAATCACATTATAACTATAATCGCAACTTAATTTGTATGGAAATAATAGCAAACCAAAATATTTCAAATTGATGAAAATCTTAGTAGCAAAGGCTTCCATCCCTTTTGCGTATAAAAATGGATTATTCAATAACTCTTGATCTTGTCTGGCTGTTTCACTCAAATCCAATACCACAGAACTTCGTAATGCATAATAGATAATGAATGAAACACCAAGTCCAATGAGCAACATGCGAATTTCTGAAAACTTCAGTTGTTTGAAATAGACATACATTGCAATTGGGATAATAATCAACAAACTCACGCCATATTCTTTACTCAATAAAGCAATAAAATAACAGCCACATGCCAGCAACAGCTCCTTCATTTTTTTAACTTCATAATATTTGAAACTAAAATAAAGTGTCAATACCATAAACATCAAGGACAATATTTCATCCCGACTTTTTACATTCGCTACTACTTCAGTATGAATAGGATGAACTAAAAATAAAATGGAAATAAGTAATGCCAATAAGGGTTTATCTTTAAAAAAGTAAGCACTTAAAAAGAAAAATAATACACATACACTTAGAATATACAAGAGTACATTATCTATATGGCGCAGTGTCATTCCTTTCACAAACACATCCGAATCATTATACAATCCATCTTTATTGATGTCCTCTTCTGGATCGCCTTTAATATTTTTGTTGATGTCCCATGAGTTCGGTTTATACCCAGTTGGATTTGTACCAATAAATTCTTGTTCAACAGCATAAGTAGCTAAGGCAAAAGGACGATACCTTCCGCCCGCCATATTTGCTTCAGCATTTATTTGTTTATTATAACTATCGAAAATATCGTTATGAAAAATGTCGCCAATACCTGCAATTCCCTTTGAGACATTGTCATTGCGACAAACCACCAATTCATCGTCTAAGGCAAATTCATGGTGAAAAGTATTGGCGTATAATGCGAATCCAATTACAGCGATTAGAATATAGGGTATCCAACCTGATGTTATTTTCGAAAAAATAGAGGCATCGTTAGTCTGAACTTCTTGGTTAGGCATTTTAGCTTCAACGGCCTGCACCTGTTCCGCTATACTATTGCTTCGATTCGCTTTATTTTTTTTACTCATGGAAAATAAATTAGGACACTAATATAGTAAAATATGGTAACTGCTATCAAATCTATTCAGATTAAATTGCAGGAATAATAAAAATTGTAGGATTAGAATTTAAAACTTCAATCTAATCCAATTTTCCATCCTTTTAATTTTCCATATAATTTTCAATTGGTTCACAAGTACAAATCAAATGCCTATCCCCTACTGTATTATTAACCCTGCTTACTGTAGGCCAAAATTTATTGTGCTTCACCCACGGTAATGGGAATGCTGCATCTTGTCGCGTATAAGGTTTATTCCATTCGTTGGCAGTAATTACCCATTGTGTATGCGGCGCATATTTCAATACATTCTCCTTCTCGTCCACTGTGCCATTCACCACCGCTTCAATTTCTTTTCTTATGGCTAAAAGTGCATCACAAAAGCGATCTAACTCCGCTTTATCTTCACTCTCTGTTGGTTCTATCATCAATGTTCCAGCTACAGGAAATGAAAGGGTTGGCGCATGAAATCCAAAATCCATTAAACGCTTTGCCACATCTTCAGCTTCAATATGTGATGCCTTAAATGGGCGAAGGTCAACAATAAATTCATGGGCGCATGTACCATTACTTCCAGTATATAATATTTTATACTCTTTTTCTAAACGCGCCTTCATGTAATTTGCGTTTAAAATCGCATACTCTGTTGACGCCTTCAATCCTGTGTTGCCTAACATTTTAATATAGGCATAAGAAATCAATAATATGCTTGCACTACCAAATGGTGCAGCACTTACTGCATGTATAGGTGTAGAACCGCCTGTTGGATGCAAAGTGTGTGTAGGTAGAAAAGGTGCTAATTGTGATTTCACGCAGATTGGTCCCATACCAGGACCGCCACCGCCGTGTGGGATAGCAAATGTTTTGTGTAAATTTAAATGACAAACATCCGCTCCTATATGGCCTGGACTAGTTAATCCAACCTGGGCATTCATGTTGGCACCATCCATATATACCTGACCACCATTGCTATGAATCATTTTGCAAATGTCAACAATAGTTTCTTCAAACACACCATGTGTAGATGGATAAGTAACCATGAGGCCAGCCAAATTATCTTTGTGCAATTCCGCTTTCGCTTGCATATCGGCCACGTCAATATTACCTCTTTCATCACAGGCCACGATTACAATTTTGAATCCACACATAGCAGCACTCGCTGGATTAGTACCATGAGCCGAAATAGGAATTAAAATAATATTTCGATGATGATCTCCCCTACTTTCATGGTAAGCTTTAATAACAAGCAAACCTGCATACTCTCCTTGGGCACCAGAATTTGGTTGTAAACTACAAGCATCAAAGCCAGTAATCTGACACAAATCCTTTTCTAATTCTGTAATCATTTCCTGATATCCACCCCATTGACGAGCTGGTGCGAAAGGATGTATAGAACTCCAATGCGGGTTACTAACCGGAATCATTTCTGAAGCGGCATTTAATTTCATCGTACAACTACCTAAAGATATCATTGAACGATTCAAAGCTAAGTCTTTGTCTTCTAGCGATTTAATATATCGCATCATTTGACTTTCACTATGGTGTTGATTAAAAACTGGATGGGTTAAAAAGCAGGAAGTACGAGTTGCCGATTCAGGAATATTCGTTAGGGCTTCAGCATAATTGATACTTGAACCATTCAATATTTTTGCAATCGCTTCCACATCTTGTGGTCTGGTGGTTTCATCGAATGAGATACCAATATAACTTTCTGGATATAATCTCACATTATAACCAGCATTTTCCAAAGCGGATAAAACATGTTGTTTGTCGTTGACTTTAATTTTTAATGTGTCAAAATAGAAGGCGTGCACATTATTTCCGCCAACAGCATCTGCCAAGGCTTTGGTGTATAGCGATACTCTTTTAGCAATATTAGTGATACCATTTGGTCCGTGATAAATCACATACATTGCCGCCATATTAGATAACAAGGCTTGTGCAGTACAAATATTGGAAGTCGCTTTTTCACGACGTATATGTTGTTCGCGAGTTTGGAGTGCCATACGTAAACAACGATTGCCTTCCGCATCTACACTTACACCAATAATACGACCAGGTATCACACGTTTGTAATCTTCTTTCGTTGCAAAATATGCTGCATGGGGACCACCGAATCCCAATGGAACACCAAATCTTTGTGTGCTACCAATTGCTATATCTGCACCTAGTTCACCAGGCGGGGTTAGTAAGGACAATGCCAAAATATCGCAAGCCATTACCACACCGATATTTGCAGCATGTGCATTTTCTATCATTACTCTATAATCGCAAATAGCACCTTCCGCATTTGGATACTGAATTAAGGCTCCAAAGAAACTTTCATCTAAACTAGTTGTTTTATAATCTCCTATAACTAGTTCTAAACCAATAGGTAACGAACGTGTTTTAAGAACGTCAACCGTTTGGGCGAAAATATATTGGTCAACAAAAAATTTCTGTTTATTCTCTTTTCCGAAAGC
>CAMDVD010000092.1 GCA_945878115.1 Chitinophaga pinensis
AATTTAGAAACTCATTTTTGTACAAAGAATATTTTTCGGACTTTTACGCTAAACAGAAATCAAAAGTAAAAGAGAAGATAATTTGGACGATTAAACTTGTAGAAACATTAAGAATAGTACCTGAAGAATATTTTAAACACATAGAATCAACTGATGGACTTTATGAAATTCGCGTAAAACAAGGAAGTGACATTTTTAGAATATTTTCTTTCTTTGATGAAGGCAAATTGATTGTATTGGCAAATGGCTTTCAAAAGAAAACGCAGAGAACGCCAACACAAGAAATTGAAAAAGCAGAGAAAATTAAAGCCGAATATTTTGCAGAAAAGCAAGCAACAATAAATACCGTAAGAAATGAAAAATAATAACATGAAATCATTAGACAAATTTGTTGATGAACAATTTGGACAAAAAGGAACTTCTAAAAGAGATAAGTTTGAAAAAGGGTTTGAAACTTTTAAACTTGGAGTTATGATTCAACAAGCAAGACTGAATAAAGGAATGACACAAGAACAGCTTGCTGAAAAATGCGGAACAAACAAAGGTTATATTTCCAAAATTGAAAATAATTTGAAAGAGGTTAGAATATCAACGCTTCAAAAAATTGTTGAACTTGGATTAGGTGGGCATTTAGAATTGTCGATTAGAGTGTAGCGAAATAAAATAAAACTATGCTCGCTTGAATGTGATTGTGGCTGAATTTCTTTTCGGTCTTTAATATGAATACATATTCCAAACTTTTATCCAACCAAAAAATGTGAAGCAAATTGATTTAATCTTTGGATTGAAAGTTTTGTGTTCACATAATTTATCATGATATAAAATATTCCTACTGCTTTGCATTCGCATGCAAGTAAGCAATTACCTTTTCTTTTTCATCGTCTGAGAGTTCTGCTTTCACAGCCATCACAGACATAATTTTATCCCATTGTCGAGCAGTTCTTTGTTCAGGTGGAAACAACTCATGACATTTGATACATGAGCTAGCCCAAATTGTATTTCCTTTTTGTACAGCTAATTGTTCATTGGTGATGGGTGAACTTTCCATTTCTAAAGGCTCGGTTGGGATGTTAGAAGGAGCATCACTTAAGGTGGCTCCTGTGCTAATGGTTGGTGTTGGTGGTACAGCAGGAGGTGCAGTCGAAACCGACTTTTCCTTTTGTACTGTCTTGTTTATTTTGGGTGAACATTGCATTGCGAAAAAGGCTACAAAACAAAGGAAAGAAAATTGAAAAAATAATTTCATGATAGTGTACATTTAGATTTTTAAAAATAGATAAACTTTCCGTAATGAAAAAAATACTTTTTTATATCGCGCTATGTTGCACAAGCTCAAGCATACAGGCACAAACGTTTAAAGCGGATAGCGCAGTACTCAAACAAATGTCGAATCATATACTTACAAACTACCAGTGCTATAATGATTTGCGTTATTTATGCAAGCAAATTGGTCACCGAATAAGCGGCTCTGAACAAGCAGCACAAGCAGTAGAGTGGGGGAAAAAGACTTTAGAAAAAACAGGATGTGATCGCGTGTTTTTGCAGGAAGTTATGGTGCCGCATTGGGTAAGAGGGGAAGAAAGCGCACAAATTATCTCGGGTAAAGGTGTAGTATCGAATATCAAATTGTCATCACTAGGAAATGCAGTTGGAACTGGTCCAAATGGATTGCAAGCACAACTTTTGATGATCAATAATATAGATGAATTGAAAAGAATAAATCCCGAAACTGTTAAAGGCAAAATTGTATTTTTTAATTTCCGTTTTGACCAAAAAAATATCAACACATTTGAAAGTTATGGACCTTGTGTATACTATCGTTGGGGCGCACCAAGTGAGGCGAGCAAACTAGGTGCAATTGCTGTCGTTATTCGTTCGGTATCTTCTGCTTATGATGATAAACCGCATACAGGTTCTTTACATTACGATCCAAAATACCCTACTATTCCTGCAGTTGCTATTTCGAATACTGCAGCCGATGCGTTGGAATTGCAAATGAGTAAAGACAATAAAGTTGCCATGCATTTGCGTACCACTTGTCAAATGTTGCCAGATGTAAAATCCTATAATGTCGTCGGCGAAATCAAAGGCAGTGAAAATCCGGAGGAAATAATTTGTTTCGGTGGACATTTAGATTCATGGGATATTGGCGAAGGTGCAAATGATGATGGAGCAGGCGTGGTGCAAGCGATAGAGGCATTACGTGTTTTCAAAGAATTAGGCATCAGACCGAAAAGAACCATCAGAGCCATCTTGTTTATGAATGAAGAAAATGGATTAAGAGGTGGTACAAAATATGCAGAACTTGCAGAACAAAATAATGAAAAACATATTCTAGCCATTGAAAGTGATGCTGGCGGTGGTACGCCATTAGGTTTTTCTATGACGATGGAAAGTGAAAAACGTGCCAAAATAAAATCATGGGCTTCTTTATTACTGCCTTATGGTTTATATAAATTTGACGCAGAAGGCGGTGGTGCGGATATTGGTCCATTACACCGAAAATTTGGTACACCGGTAATGGAATTATCACCCGATTCACAACGCTATTTTGATATGCATCACAGTGACAATGATGTGTTTGAAAATGTGCATCGTCGCGAATTGAGTTTGGGTGCCATAGCATTGAGTCACATGGTTTATTTAGTAAGCCTTTATGGATTGTAATATGTTTGCGTAAACAAGAATAAACAGATTATATGTATTCAAGGATTGATTGGACGCTATGAAAAATTATCTGGTCAAAACACCACGATTGCTGAAAGCCCTCTACAGTCAATGTATTTGGCATATCAATGATAATGCGAATAGTGTTTACATCACTTTTGATGATGGCCCGCATCCTGTAATTACACCGTATATTTTGGATTTATTAAAACAATACCAAGCCAAGGCAACTTTTTTTTGTATAGGTAAAAATGTCAAAGATTATCCAGAAGTGTATCAACGAATTTTAGCAGAAGGACATGGCGTTGGTAACCATACACATAATCATTTGAATGGTTGGAATACAGAAAATATCGATTACTTTAAAGATTTACGATTGGCATCCAAGTATATTCAAAGCAATGTATTCAGACCGCCTTATGGTAGAATTACTTATTCGCAAGCCATGGGTGTTCAACGACTTTTTCCGAAAATGCAAATCATCATGTGGGATATTTTAAGTGGTGACTTTGATGTCAATTTGTCGGCAGAAGATTGCTTGTTGAATGTCCAATCAACAACACAACCTGGATCTATTATTGTTTTTCATGATAGTGACAAAGCATGGGGACGTTTAGAATTTGCCTTGCCAAAATTTCTAGCCTATTGTCAACAAAAGGGTTGGAATATGAAACGGCTCAAATTTTAAAGTTGCTTCACTCCATTTATGGTGAGAAGTATACTGTAGCGTATTTTTTGAAAAAAAATTAATGCTACAGGATAGGGCGGCAGGCACCTCCTGACGATAAATGTGAGGATCCGTTTCCGCTCAAAGCATCGGAATCCGGACTTTACGCTCCAATCTTTTTTGCTTCAGAGCAAGCAAAAAAGGATTTCCGCTGCAATCGTTGCCGCAATACTACAGCATCTAAAGATTACCTGTCGTATAGCACAACATAGGTTACACTTTTCCTGATTCTTTAAGAATGTATTCCTTTAATGGTTATTTCTGTAGCATTGATGGGTAACACAAACCCTTAAGGGTCGCTAAGGGTCATATTTGTAGCACAACATAGGTTACACATTTTTAAGGCAGTCCCTTCTACCAATCAATAGCCTCAATTGTGTAAGAGAATACTTGCTTTATTTCATCATTTTGTCGAATGACTAATGAGTGATTCTCAATATTAACTTCTGCCACCACATAACTATATTTCAAGTCAGGTAACATTATAAATACTTCACCTGACATCATCAGTTTTAAATCGCTTCTTATATATCGAATAAAATAAATACAACCTTTCGTCAAGGGTATTTTCATTGTTGATTTTAGAGTCGGTAAATGAATGATACCATTGTAAAACGAAGGTGCTAATTCCAAAGCATACGCTTCATTAGGTGTTTTGTGTCCCTGGGAACTATATCGATGCTCCTTATTGTGATGATCGATAAAGGATTGCTCTTGACTTGATAAAGCTTCAAAATTTTTAAATGTAAATGCTTTAAGAAAATGTTTTTGATAAGTATCATTAAATTTTTCCATCATTCCATTTCGCCAAGGCTCTCTCATAGGTATGAAAATAACAGCCACGCCTTGACTAAGAGCAAAACGAATTACCTTTCCAAAACTACGAGGATATTTATTGCTGCCTCTAAATGATAATTCATTATCCATCTGTATAGCATCTGGCATCCCATGTATTTTCCAAAATGAAGCAATCGCATTCACGACTTCATCAGAACTCTTTGTGCGAACAGCTTTTACATAACAACTATGTGTTACTATATCAATCAAATTGACACTATAAAAACGACCATCTCCTTTGATATATCGAGGACCTACTAAATCCATTTGATGAACATGTACAAATAATTCGGGGTAATCTTTAGGTATCTTATGAACAGATTTTTCTTTGCTCAATCCATGTTTAGCAATCAAACGATTGATTAACCAAACAGTTGGTATAGGCTTCACGTCTCTGCGAAAACATTCATACTGAATAGAAATAGCCCCTATTTGAGACATCTTTTCATGCATAAGTTCTTTACGTATTAGAAGAATCATTTGTTCCGAATCAGCAGACAAAGTGCGATTCACAGTCTTGGGTGCTTTGCTCCTATCAGTAAACCAATCGGCTTCTCCATTACAATTCTTATACCGTTTTATCCAGTGATGAACCCACTTACGGCTCTTCTTAAACTTGAGAGAAATAGCAGTCGCTTTGACTCCTTTCAAATGCATGGCAATAGCTTCTTGCCGTTGTAGATACTCATTCATTATTTTTTTGAATGAGTATATCACACTTTTTTTTATAAGCTTAAAATCAATATCTTTGAGAAAGTGTAACCTATGTAGTGCTACGAAAAAAAGTGTAACCTATGTTATGCTATTTATCAATTACCCATTTCATTACCTTTTAGTTTAGCCTTTTTTATTCATCTTTGTGGGAATTAAAATGATACAAATGATTATTGATACACATACCCACCTGTATGATGAAAAATTTGACGAGGACAGATTACAAAGCATTCAAAATGCTATAGATGCTGGTGTACATAAAATGTTTATGCCCAATTGCGATTCATCAACCATCGCAGGCATGTTACAAGTGGAGCAAGATTTTCCATCCCACTGTTTCGCCATGATGGGACTTCATCCATGTTACGTAAAGGAAAATGTGGATGCGGAATTAGCCATCGTAAGAGAATGGTTAGACAAAAGAAAATTTGCAGCCGTTGGTGAAATTGGATTGGATTATTATTGGGATAAAACTTTTATAGAAGCGCAGAAAAAGGCATTTAGATTACAAATGGAATGGGCAATCGAATTTAATATACCTATCGTCATCCATAACCGAGAAGCTACCAAAGACAGTATTGAATTAGTGAGAGAATATGTGCCCAAAGGGATTCGTGGTGTGTTTCATTGTTTTAGTGGAAGCTATGAAACTGCCATGCAAATCATTGATTTGGGATTTTATATTGGAGTTGGTGGTGTGTTGACCTATAAAAATGCAGGCTTGCAAGAGGTTATTCAAAAAATAGATTTGCAACATATAGTATTAGAAACAGATGCTCCATACTTAACGCCAACGCCATTTAGAGGCAAACGAAATGAAAGTGCATATATTCAATATGTAGCACAAAAACTAGCGGATTTGAAATCTATTTCTGTAGAAGAAGTAGAAAAAATAACAAGCTTAAATGCAATTCAATTATTTCCATAAAATGATTTACTTTCGCCCTCTCAAAAATTGGAGAGTTGTCCGAGTGGCCGAAGGAGCACGCCTGGAAAGTGTGTATATGCCAAAAGTGTATCGAGAGTTCGAATCTCTCACTCTCCGCCAAAAAATCAGAGCGAGAACGAAGAGCGTAAGCGATGCGTACTCGCTCTGATTTTTTTCTTCGCTCTCACTCTGTTTCTCACTCTTTACTTAAGAATTCAAGTATTGGCTCAAAATCAGCAATTAAATAGTTCGAAACTTGTACCCTTGAGTCCGCCAAGTATCTGTCTCAAACAGTCTTAAAGTGTGTAAATCCAGTGTTTACACGCTTTTTTATTTTAGCTCTTTTCTTAAAATGTGTCAATTTGTCTATATACTTGGTTTCTTAGGGGGTTTCTTTTTTTGTCGCCGAAAAAAAGAAACCAAGCATCAAGACATTTGAAGACATAATAAGAATGAATTAGAATATTGAAGGTGCTTTTTTTCTTCCTCGGAAACATATTTTTGTAAAAATAAAATGGGGGGCACAATTAAAAAATTGCGCCAAAATGAATGTACAAAAAACAAATTTTTCGCTGGTGTTTTACATCAGCAGAACAAAAGCAAAAAAGAACGGTGAAGTTCCCGTTCTCATGAAAATTAACATCAATGGAGAACGTGTAGTTTTACAGCTCCAGCGAAGCATTCATCCCAAAGATTGGGATTCTAAACGCGCCAAAGTAATTGGTCGCTCTCACGAAGCTCGTGAATTCAATGATTACATTGATTCCGTGATCACCCGAACTCGCCAAAAGTACAGCGAGCTTATTACCATGTACGATACCGTTACTCCGCAACTTTTGCGTGATGCGGTACTCGGAGTA
>CAMDVD010000093.1 GCA_945878115.1 Chitinophaga pinensis
ATCATAAAATCAATGCCAAGTATTTGCAAAATTATTTAGATGAGTTCTGTTACAAATTAAATCGAAGATATTTTGGCAAAAGACTTTTTGATAGACTCGTTGTAGCAGTGGCTCAGAATCTTGTGGCAAACTAAGACAGAATCAAATAAAAAGATTTATCCAAACACGAAACATGACCTTTGACAACTATATTTGCGCATCTAAAAAATATTCTCATGGCACAAGACCTATATCAACATCCTGATTACTATCAAATGGATGATTTATTAACGGATGAACATAAACTTATTAGAGATACAGTAAGAGCTTGGATCAAAAAAGAAGTGAGTCCGCATATCGAGGAATGGGCACAAAATTGCCATTTTCCAAAACATCTCGTACCGCAAATGGGTGAACTTGGTGTATTTGGTCCAACAGTTCCTGTGGAGTATGGTGGCGGTGGATTAGATTACATTAGTTATGGATTAATGATGCAAGAAATTGAACGTTGTGATAGTGGTATGCGCAGCACAGCGAGTGTGCAAGGTAGTTTGGTGATGTTTCCAATCTATGCATATGGAAGTGAAGAGCAAAGAAATAAATACTTACCTAAATTAGCAAGTGGAGAATGGTTAGGTTGTTTTGGACTTACTGAGCCTGATAGTGGAAGCGATCCAGGAAGTATGATTACAAATATAAAGGATGCCGGTGATCATGTGATTTTGAATGGCGCTAAAATGTGGATTAGTAATGCACCTGAAGCACAAGTTGCAGTAGTATGGGCAAAAGATGAAGCAGGAGAAATTCGTGGACTAATTGTTGAACGTGGCATGGAAGGGTTTACTACACCTGAAATTCATGGCAAATGGAGTTTGCGTGCGAGCTGCACTGGTGAATTAGTTTTCGATAATGTGAAAGTACCTAAAGAAAATATTTTCCCAACAATCAAAGGATTGAAAGGTCCATTGGGTTGTTTGAGTAAAGCAAGATATGGTATTGCATGGGGCGCCTTAGGAGTTGCTATGGATTGTTATGATAGTGCTTTGCGTTATACCAAGCAACGTGAACAATTCGGGAAACCAATTGCAGGATTTCAATTGCAACAAAAAAAATTGGCTGAAATGATTACTGAAATTACCAAAGGACAATTGCTCGTGTGGCGACTGGGTACTTTAATGAATCAAGGCAAGGCAACCCCAGCACAAATTTCAATGGCTAAACGAAATAGTTGTGAAATCGCATTGCAAGTTGCACGTGAAGCACGACAAATGCACGGCGGTATGGGAATCACTGGAGAATATTCCATCATGCGTCATATGATGAATATGGAAAGTGTAGTTACTTATGAAGGCACACATGATATTCATTTGCTCATTACAGGAATGGATATTACTGGATTAAATGCGTTTAAATAAAGCGTCGAAGAACTACTTTTCTTGATGAAATGCAATTAATCCATGGATGGGTTTTTGCAGAATTTGACCACATTGGATTTCGTATTGTTCACACAAAATGGCAATAATGTCTTTTAAATAATACGAAACAGAACCTGTAAAATGAACAGGCAATTGATGTACACGTGGGTAACGAAGTAAATGATTGATGAACAAATCATTGATACAATCTTCTGCTATATTTTCAATCATGTAATGTCCTCGATTTTCAAATACAAAACTAGCAAATTGTGCTAAATAGCGATTGGCAAAGGGTTTGCGATATAAATTTTCGAGTATTTCTTCGGTTGTTGTAGCATATTTTTTCTCAAAAGCGGTTTGTAATTCTTTGTCGAAAATACCATGTAAATAGTATTGCAAGATTTTTTTACCCAAGTGTGTGCCGCCACCTTCATCACCCAAAATATAACCCAAGGCTAATGTTTTGTGTACAATTTTTTTGCCATCAAAATAACAAGTATTACTACCAGTACCTAATATACAAGCAATGCCTTTTGCGTGTCCGCAAGTTGCTCTTGCAGATGCTAACATATCGCTATGCGTAAATATTTTTTTGATGTTGAAATGGATCTTTAGACATTTTTCGATAACTTTTTTTTTGTCTTCACTATTGACGCCAGCACCATAAAAATGAATTTCATCTAGGGCAATGGTGCTTGGTTTGATTTTTAATTCATTTTTAAAAATGGAAAGTATTTCTTGTTCTTGCAAAAAGAAAGGGTTAATACCTTGTGTTTGGAACATTTTTTTTTTGCCGTTCAACAACAGTGCCCAATCCGTTTTGGTGGAACCACTATCTGCGATAAGAATTGTTTTAGTATTCATGCCGCAAACATACTACATTAGTCCATAAACTTTAGACCAATACTTACACCTTGTTGCATTCCTTGATGTGGTGCAGGTGAAGCTAAACGATATCGTAAGGGCATGAAACCAAAATTGTATTGCAAAGAATAGTACAGATTTTTATTAAATAATTTAGTTCTGTTTTCAATGCCAATAATCATATGCGTTTGTAAATAATACAGGTTGGCAATAGAAAAAGTAGATTCACTTTTATATACACCAAGTTCGGCTGTTTGGAAATTTGCAGTTTTTGTATACACAGGTTGACTTATTCCGCCACCGATTAATACCGAAGATTTTTTGCTAACGCCCATGGATACAACTGCATCTGTAGAGATAGCGATATACTGTTGTTTGAAACGTAATGGCAATAATTGTTGATTCAGTTGATAATAATTGAGCGCGTATTGAAGCGAAAAACTTAATTGATTGCGAATGGTAAATCTGTTTTCAATACTAGCAGCATAAGAAAAGGAAGGAATGCCTAATTTGAAAGTTGGAATAGAAATGGAAGAATGTAAGCTAGGTGAATTTTGTACACCAATTTGAAACCCAATAAGTGTATTCTTTTTTTTGTGTTGTGCCATACTTGGAAATACAATCCCAACCAAAAGCACGATCCATATTTTTTTCATGATTTGGAAATTTATGTTGTAGTTCGCATGTTGCATACGCAATGAATTATTCTTTGTGACTAGCCAAATTTGTAATTAATCCAATGAATAAAATAAGTGGAGAAAATTACAAGTATCAAATATAATTCGGAAAAAGAATAAAAATCAAATTTTCTATAAAAGAAGATTGGAATAAAATAGAGTATTCAATCTTTACATTCTGCTTACAACCTCGTGCTTACCTGTTTAACCATACTTGTTTTCCATGCATCAAAATCACCGAGTAGGATATGTTTGCGAGATTCTTGTACAAGATGTAAATAGAAAGATAGATTTTGTAAACTTGCCAATTGCAATCCCAATAATTCACCTACAGAAAATAAATGTCTTAGATAAGCTTTTGTATAATGTCGGCTTGCATAACAAGAAAGTCCATCATCAATTGGGGTAAAATCATTTTCCCATTTCTTGTTTTTAATATTGATAATACCTTGTGTAGTGAAGATCATACCATTTCGGCCATTACGTGTTGGCATAACGCAGTCAAACATATCTATGCCTAAAGCAATATTTTCCAGGATATTGGCAGGCGTACCAACACCCATCAAATAGCGAGGTTTGTCTTTTGGCAAAATAGCACAAACCAACTCACTCATTTCATACATCATTTCGGCAGGTTCGCCGACGCTCAATCCACCAATGGCATTTCCATCACATTCCATATTGGCAATGAAGCTTGCACTTTCAGCGCGTAAATCTTTGTATGTACTACCTTGTACAATCGGAAATAGACTTTGTGTAAAATCGTATAATGGTTCTGAATTATTTTTATGTTTCACACATCTAGTAAGCCAACGATGCGTCAATTGCATAGAGCGTTTGGCATAATTATATTCGCAAGGGTAGGGCGTACATTCGTCAAATGCCATGATGATATCGGCACCAATACTTCGTTGAATATCCATCACATTTTCAGGTGTAAATAAATGTTTGGTGCCATCAATATGGGATCTAAATTCTACTCCTTCCTCTTTTATTTTCCGAATGCCACTAAGGCTAAACACCTGAAACCCGCCACTATCCGTAAGTATAGGTTTATCCCAATGAATAAATTTATGCAAGCCGCCTGCTTGTTCCAAAATATTTGTGCCAGGGCGTAAATACAAATGATAGGTATTGCTCAAAATAATTTGTGCCATAATATCCTTCTCCAATTGTTCTTGTGTAATTCCTTTTACGCTGCCAATGGTGCCAACGGGCATAAAAATTGGGGTTTCGATTACACCATGGTCCGTTGTAAGTAAGCCTGCTCGAGCTTTTGAGTTTTTATCCTCTGCAATTAATTGAAATTCCATTTATACGTTCTATTTTTGGACACTATGCATTTTAGCCCTGATTTGATTATTTGTTTACTGTTCGTCTGTTGTGCAAGTATACAGTTGTTTTATTATTTATTCTTTTTTGCTCGTTTAGCAAACCATATTCCTGTTGAAGAAGTGAGTGATAATGCGAAGTTGCCGGTCAGTATTATTATTTGTGCTTTAAATGAGGAGGCGAATTTAAAACAAAATCTGCCCTTATTATTGGAACAAGTCTATTTAAAAAATAATAAACCCAATTTTGAAGTGCTTGTTGTGAATGACAATTCAGATGATGGTACTTTTTATTTGTTGAATCAACTACAAGAGCAATATGCCCACTTACATGTTGTGCATCTAACCCAAGAAGCGAAATTAATTTCTGGTAAAAAATTCCCACTGTCTATGGGAATAAAAGAGGCAAAATATGAGTATATTTTATTGACTGATGCCGATTGTTCTCCCGCGAGTGCACATTGGCTTGCACGCATGGTTGCTGGTTTTTCGGAGTCGAAAAAAATTGTACTCGGTTATAGCCCTTATAAAAAATATGATGGCACATTAAATAAAAGAATTCGATTTGAAACTTTTCATACTGCTGTGCAATACCTTTCTTATGCGCTTGCCAACATGCCTTATATGGGCGTGGGGCGCAACTTGGCGTATAAGAAGGAGCTGTTTAATGCAAACAAAGGATTCACTTCTCATCATCATGTAATTTCTGGTGATGATGATTTGTTTATCAATCAAGTCGCGGATAGTAAGAATACTGTTATTTCTATTCATCCAGATGCATTTACGATATCAGAACCAAAAATGACGCATGAAGAATGGCAGATGCAAAAGGAAAGACATTTAAGCACTGGCAAATATTATAAAATGAAATTTCAAGTTTTACTCGGGCTTTATGCAGTTAGTCATTTGCTTTTCTGGTTGACTTTTGTAGCCAGTATTATTTTTTGGCATTACTTTATTTTCGTCTTCCTCTTTTTTGGCATTCGCATGTCGGCACATTGGTTTATTTTGAAAAAATGTTGTGTCGTACTCCAAGAAGAAGATTTAATGAATCAAATCTGGAAATTCGATTATTGGTTTTTGCAGTATAATATAAAAAACAGTCCTTCTATCTTTTTAAAAAATAAAACAAATTGGAATTAATCATTTCTTACTTCTCGGATTTTACTCCGACACAAATTGCACAGCTCGAAAAATTACAAACTGTTTATACTTTTTGGAATGAACGTATCAATGTAATATCTCGAAAGGATATAGATAGTTTATATAGCAAACATGTGCTACATTCATTGGCTATTGCTGCTGTTTTTGAATTTACTTCCGGACAACGGATTTTGGATATTGGCACTGGTGGCGGTTTCCCAGGTATTCCATTGGCAATATTTAATCCAGATGTTGAATTTGTATTGGCAGATAGCATCAAGAAAAAGTTGAATGTGGTAGAAGAAGTAGTGAAAGAATTGGGCTTGAAAAATGTAAAAACACATTGGGGTAGGGTAGAGGAAATCAAAGAAAAAAATAGTTTCGATTTCGCTGTGAGTAGAGCCGTTGCCCCATTAGGTTCTTTAGATGCTTGGAGTAAACCGCTCATTCGCAAAGGACATAATCAGGATTTTGATAATGGACTTATTTGTTTGAAAGGTGGAGACCTACATGAAGAAATTTCAGCATCCGGATGCAAACCCATGATGTGGCATATCTATGATTTATTCAGAGAAGATATTTTTAAAGATAAGTTTATGTTGTATGTGAAGCGGTAGGTTGTACAATCGATTAGTGTTGTTGGTGATAACACCAACAACGGCGCAAGCTGATATTTGGATGACTAAATGTCATCAATTCGATGATTGAAATGAAATCGCAAGTAGTATTAGATGAATACTAAGCTTTACGATTGTAGTTTGCAAAATGTGCTATCCATTTGAATTTCGCCAAGAATCATAAGTAATCAAATGAAATCATAGTTCAGACAAAAGTGAAATATTTCAATTTATAAATTTTATACCAATTATAAATAATAAGTAGTCCAAATATTTGGAATTAGTTTTTTTTGTATTATATTTGGACTATATAATAAATATAAAATGGCTTTACCACTTCAAATTACAATTACAGAAACAATCCCCGAACTTCGATCCCTTCAACGCA
>CAMDVD010000094.1 GCA_945878115.1 Chitinophaga pinensis
ATAAAAATGAACTACAAGCGCTAACATCGCATAAGCCTAATGCGGGCTGTAGGAAGTAATTGAACATTTGGAATTCTATTTATCTTTAGTACTTTTACCCAGCTGATGTTCTTCGAATGCCCGCACAAGGCCTATGCGCGGAACGTTACCAGCCATTTTAAGAAAGACAGTCAAGAATGAAATTAGACAACATATCGCAAATTGCATTAAGTGACTTAGGTTGGAACTTTTCAATCAAGCATTTTAAAGAATTTGATACAACTATTCTAGAGTCCTCAAAAGGATATCAAATATTTATCAAAAATGAGAGGGTTGTTCATCACAATTTATTAGATGACAAGAAATTAATAACTACCAAATTATATCAAGGCCAAATACTTTGGCTTCAAGATGATAATATAATTCAACAAACTTCAGATCAATTTTTATCATATCTAAATGACCACTCATTTATTGGTTATAATTCTGCTGACGTTAAGTTAAACAAACTCTATTTTTTAGGAAGAGATTATTTATGCCGTCTGATACCTAAACAAAATTTAATAGCCATTTTTGGAATGGCTCATAACACAGTTGGAAATGGAAAAACTTCACATTGGAACACAAGAGCTTGTTTAACACTTTGGAACTTAAGGACGGGTTCTTTAGAATTAGAATTTTATCCAGACTATCAATTTTCAATTGATAATATTGAAGTTTCGGATAATGAAGATTACTTATATATATCTCAGGTATATGAGTGGGAAGATAAATACATATTTGACCTAAAAAAAAGAAAATTAATATATAAAGACGGATTTACAGACCCAAACCCAGCTGAAACTGGTGGCTCAATAGGATGTTTTATAAATGATATATTTTTAATACCACCAACTATGTGTTACGATGGTTGGACTGGTAATTATAGATATTTTGATATTATTAATAATAAACTAAATTATATTCTCCCAAAAGACGAAGAACCTAAAAACAGTATTTCTTGCTTACAGCCATTTGAAGATAATCTTCTATTAATTGAAGACGGGAAATTGAAAATATACCAAATGTCGGAATTGCTTTTAGGAAAATTTAATCTTGTTGATTTCGTGTTTTCTGAACAAAAATTTCATTTGCAAAATGAAAACATAAGTTCGTTTCATTTCTGTGATAATAAATTATATATATTAAAGGATAATCACTTTTTCAAAGTTACTATACAAATAAAAGATAAAAATATGATTGAACTTAATGGGCATTGGAAAGAAGGGTATGCTCTAGAATACCATACCCTTTCAAGCACACCAATTAAAGACGAAAACGGAAATATTACCGGGTGGGACACTAAAAGACCACCGATTGCAGAAGAACTTTATAGACTTAAATACTGGCGTGAACAGTATCGGGTGGACAATATCGCAAGACCAGCTGCCGAGTTCCTGAATAGGTATAAAAGTAAATGGCAACTTGACGTAATTATTCCAATTCCGCCATCAGATATGACAAGAGAATTTCAACCAGTTTACGAAATGGCAAAATCAATCGGACGACTTGTTGGACTTCCGGTTGACTTCAATACACTAAGAAAAGTGAAATCCACTTCGCAACTTAAAGAAATTGAAGACCCTGACACAAGACGAGAAATTTTAAAAGACGCATTCAGTATCAATTTCAACGCACTAAGTGGAAAAGACGTTCTAATTTTTGACGACCTTTACCGTTCAGGAGAAACGCTAAATGCAGTTTGTGACATTATAATGAATAAAGGAAAAGCAAGGGGAGTTTACGTTTTAACAATTACTAAAACACGTTCAAAAAGATGAGAAATAAAGAATATTCTTGGTATATGCTTTCAAATGCATCAGGTTTTGGAGCAAAGAGCATACATTATATTTATGAAAACCTGAAAACAAATAATATGTATATAAATGATTTATTTGACCTTGAAGCAAATGAATTATTTAGACTGTTTCCCGAGATTGGGCGTGGTAAACTTTCAAGAGCCAATTTTTCTTGCTTTCCACAATTAGATGCGGATGACAGACTATACAGCAACTTTGAAAAACTAAAATCAGATGGAGTTACAATTATTGGACTTGACGATGAAAGGTATCCTCAATCTGTTTTGCAAAATATGGGAGACAATGCACCGCCAATTTTATATTGTAAAGGGTATTTACCATTACTTAATCAGAAAGGCGTTTCAATAGTTGGGGCAAGAGATGTTGGTGATTTTGAAATCACCATTACAAAAAGTATAGCTCAAAAGTTAGCAGAAAATGGAATAAATGTTACTTCAGGCTACGCTAAGGGAGTTGACACTTCAGCACATTTAGGAGCACTTGAAGCCCACGGAACAACGACAATGATTTTAAGTTTTGGAACAAACCATATTACAATTAAAAGAGAACTTAAAGACCTTAATTGGGAAAAGAACGCATTATTTGTAACACAATTTGCACCTTACGAAAAATTTTCAGGACAAAATGCAATGACAAGGAATAAACTTGTCTGTGCAATGTCAAAAGCAATTGTTGTAATAAAATCAGGACCTGAAAGAGATAGTTCAGGAAAAATGAGCGGAACTTTTGATGCAGGTAAATCGGCTTTAAAAATGGGTGTTCCTGTGTTTGTTTTAAGTCCACAAGTATTGAAACCAGCACCACAAGGAAATATTGACTTGATAAAATTGGGTGGTATTGAATTTTCTAATGGTATGGACATAGTGAAATTTTTTGACGAACACCCAGAGCAAGAACTTGTAACTGCAAACGGACAAACTGACCCTAAACCGACAGATAAAAAAGAGACAATTAACAAGCCAACAAAACCTTATCAGACGAGCTTATTTGACTGACAATGAAAGAAAAACGGCTGGTAACACGGGTTTTGCGTCAGGCGGGGTGACGTGCAAAATTGGAGCTTTGTGCTTCTATTCAAGTTCTGTGCAGGTTGACAGTTTTGTGCTCCGAAACCCGCCCGAACGCAAAGCCCGAGAACGTTATGGGCAAGTTTTAATATTCATTACGTTTAATATAAAGCATTTGAAAGAGCAAGTTAACTAAAACAAAAACCAAAAGAATATGGCATATCTAATTACTTGTGCTGGATCTAAACGTCAGCCAATAAGCAATCCAAGTAGTTTGCAAGAACTCTCATTTCATAATGAGTTGGGAGATGCACGAAAAAAATTAATAGCGTTGAACCCTCATATACAACTCAATTGGGAATTAACACTTCCAGCATGGCAGCTCTATTCTGGACCTAGAAGTAGATTGTACCCACCAATAACTGTAGCGAACTGGACTAAAAACTGCATTGATATTAAAATATTATCAGCTTTGTTTGGTTGGATAAAGTATACCGACCTTGTCCCTTATTATGACTTGAAAATGTCAGACAATATTCCGCAAACGAGGCAAAAAATATTTCAGTATTGGCACAATCAAAATTTATTAAACCAATTTGTAAATCAGAACGATATTGACTTGTTATCTGGAGATTATAGAAAAGCAGTCCACGGAAACACTAATCCAATTTCGATAATTCCAAATACTCAATTCACTGACTATGGAGTTCAAAAAGGTATTTGGTTAAATAATCAATTAGAAAACACAATATGCAATTAATTAAAAATTACGTACGAGAGAATTATAGTTTACTGTTTCACCACGAACCCAATAATGAACTTACAGCCATTTTTGATAACAAAGGTTTTAGTTTCACAGTAGAAGCTCAAAATCATTACAACGTAATAAAAAATCAGCCTCATCTATATGTTGCTTGGACAAATGATGAAAATGGTTATTACTATATTGGCAAATCATTTCAATTAGGCGGCAGGTGGAAGCGGCAGCATGCTTATCATTTAGGGACTTTAGCTCATCATTTACATGATACAATTCGTTATGACGACCAAAATCATGCACATTGGATTGAGAAATGGATGAATATGGAATCGCTATCAAATATTGATGATAATCTTTTTTCAGTAACCCTTAAGAAAGAAGTTTACATATCATTTATTCCTTTTGGGTTATATTCAAATCAAGACACCCTTACTTTACCAAAGACAGAAATCAGAAAGATAAATACCAATATAGAAAAACAACTAATTCAGTCTTATCGTGATGACAATTTAACACTATTAAATGTTCAACACAATTAAAAAACCAGCCCATAACAGCGTGTAAGCAATATTGCCTTGCCGCAGGCGCAACACAAGGCAACATCGCCTACACGCGAAACGTTATGCACAAGCTTAAAAAAATAGAAGACATGAAATCATTGAAATTATATAGAGGAATAACAGTTGCTGAAAATGAAGTGGACTTGGTCATTCAAGATATTAAGACAAATGGACTTTATCAGAATGATAAACAACAATGGGGTGGATTTATTTGGAAAAACATAAAAAGAGAAATCAATACACTATACAACAAGGAAGATTTAACTCGTGATGACACATCACCTGCTTCTGTTTGGATTGGAGAAAAAACAAAAAAAGTATATAAAAACTGGCAGGAAGCCCCAACTTCAGAAGGCGGTGGCCATACTGAATATATTGAAGGGGAAAATAGTATTTGTTTTGCAGACAAAATTGGAGCAGAATATTATGCTACTCAACACAATGTAAGTAAAGACAAAAAAATACCTCTACTGATTACATTAGACTTAGATATCGAAAATATTACCATTGATGGAAGAGACTTTTTATACACAGTTTTTGGCTTTATTAACCCAAAAGATATTGAAAAAACAAAAAGACAAACTGAAAAATTGAAAACGATTTTTGGCGTAAATATTGAGAAATATATTAAAAAAATTATTGAACACCCAAAGTCTGACAAGTTTGCTATATGTGATTTAGTTATTTGTGATGATGAAATTATAATTGAGCACTCAAAAAATATAGAAATTATTGGTGGTCGCTATGGAACTGTATTTAAATCTGCATTTTTTGGCAAAACTCCTATTCCACCAGAGAAAATTCAAAATGTAGAAATACTCAAGGAGTATGTTCATATTAAGAAACCAACTATTACTTTAAATGATATTTTAGAACGATAATACATAAATATTATGTTTGACGAGAAAACACAACAAGAATTAAAAGCCTATGTTTACATGTTGCTTGATCCACAAGACAACAAGCCTTTTTATGTCGGAAAAGGGAACAATAACAGAGTGTTTGAACATATGAGTCGTGCATTAACAGACACGGACATTTCAACATTTAAATACGACAAAATAAGAGAAATTGTTGAAGAAAAAAAACAGGCTGTACAACACCTTATTGTAAGACACGGACTTACGGACAGAGAAGCGTTTCAAATTGAAGCATCACTTATTGACACATTAATTCATTGCGGACTTGGTCTTACAAATCAACAAGGTGGGCATAATTCTATTGAAAAAGGGTTGATGACATCTGAAGCAATCATTCAAAAATATAATGCTATACCGCTAGACAATATTGCAGACGGTTGTGTATTAATTAATATAAATACTTCTTACAATAATCTTAAGAAGAATGCCCGCAAACAAGGAATTAATATTGACCCAACTGCAATTTATCAAGCAACAAAAGAAACATGGTTTATCGGTAAAGATAAAGTGAACCACTTAAAATACGTTTTAAGCGAATACAAAGGACTAATTGTTGAAGTTTTCAAAGTTGACGATAATGGATGGTATGTAAAACCACGTGGGAAAAACAAAACTGTTTTTGATGAAAATAAAAAACCTATTCTTGATGACAAAGGAAAGAGAAAAAAAGAAGTTGTCGAAGAAGATGGTTACGGATTTAATGGAAAGATTGCACCTGAAGAAATACGAAACTTATACATAAATAAATCCGTTGCTCATAAAAAGACAAAAGGACAAGCAAACGTAATTAGATACAATTTATGATTGTAGTAATAAAGCCAGTGCATAACAGCACCTACAAGAAATTGGCGGTTCAGTGGTTAAATGAAGTTTGGTGCTTCGTAGCAAGTTCAGTGCTGGCAGACAGTTTTGTGCTTCGAAATCGCCAACTTCTTGTAGCTGCAAACCGTTAGCGCTTATAGTATTAGCCTCCAACTTCTAACAAACTCTCCAATCTCTCGCAACCATTTTCGATACGCAAGAATAAAATCTGTGTGTAATGTTTCGTAATGTTTTCCTGATTCAAAATGCAAGACACGCAAGCACTTACGGGCAA
>CAMDVD010000095.1 GCA_945878115.1 Chitinophaga pinensis
ATTGTAATTTTCAATGGATTGTTTTATACTTGTACTTTCTTTGTGTAGAAGAAATAGAAAGTATATTTACGATTACAAAAAAAAACGATAATAACTTAATATGAAAAGATTATTAGGATTAAATGGAATGATGCTACTTATTGTAGTAATAATGATGTCTTCTTGCGGAGGTAAAAAGTCTAGTAATTTGGTGTCTTCAAAAACTGGTTGGAATTTCAATGACTCAAAAATGGGTGGTTTTGATGTTCCTCGTTATGAAGGTCAATATGTTGGACCAGGACTTACCTTTATTGAAGGAGGTCGTTTTACCATGGGCCAAACAGATGAAGATTTGACTTATGAAAACAATAATGTGCCTAAGACTGTGTCTGTATCTTCCTTTTATATGGATGAAACAGAAGTTGCAAATGTGCACTATCGTGAATACTTACATTGGGTAAGTAGAGTTTACGGAAATGATTATCCAGATATTTATCAAAGAGCACTTCCAGATACACAAAGCTGGAGAAGAGCTTTGCAATACAATGAACCACAAGTTGAATTTTATTTCCGATTTGCTGCATACAATGACTATCCAGTTGTTGGTGTAAGTTGGGAACAAGCTACTAACTATTGTAAATGGCGTACGGATCGTGTAAATGAATTGATTCTTATTCAAAGAGGATATTTAAAGAAAAATCCCTTCCAAGTTTCTGAAGATAATTTCAGCACACGTACTTATGTAGCAGGTCAATACGAAGGATCTGTAGGTATCAAGAAAAAAGACTTAGATCCAACAGGCGGTGGGAAACGTAATATCAGATATGAAGATGGTATTCTTACTGCTGACTATAGATTACCAACGGAAGCTGAGTGGGAATATGCAGCATTAGGTTATAAAGGTAGAAACCCAGAACCAGATACTAAAAGACGTCGTGGTGAAGAAGTTGTAACAGATCGTCAAGTATATCCTTGGGGTGATAATTTATCTACTCGTGAAGGTACAAGAAATGCTTATCAAGGTATGCAATTGGGTAATTTCCGTCGTGGACTTGGTGATGCGATGGGTGTTGCTGGTGGTTTAAATGATAACGCAGATATTCCAGCACCAATTTATTCTTACAAACCAAATGCATTTGGTTTATATAATATGGCTGGTAATGTAAGTGAGTGGGTAATGGATGTTTATCGTCCTAATACTTCTCAAGATGCAGAAGACTTTAGACCATTTAGAGGTAATGTATTTGATGAAGCTAAAGTATTAGATGATTATACTTTAGAAGAAAAAGATACTACTGGTAAATTGGTTAGACAATTAATTAATGCAGATACTTCACAATTAAAAAATTATAACTACCGTGATGCGAATGTGATCAACTTCTTAGATGGTGATTCTACTAGCGGTGTTACTTATGATTATGGTAAAACAACTTTAATCAACGACAATGCACACGTGTACAAAGGTGGTAGTTGGAGTGATAGAGCTTATTGGTTAAGTCCAGGAACTCGTCGATTTTTACAAGCAAATCACAGCAGCTCATCTATCGGATTCCGTTGCTGTATGGATCGCTTAGGAAGTCCATCTATAAAAGGACCTGCTGGAAATCAGTTCGTAGGATCTAAGAAAAAAGTTAGATAATAAATAAATTATATTTCTAAAAAAGCCACCTCATCAGTGGCTTTTTTAATAAGTACTTATATCATGTCTATTGAAAGTTTATATGAAATCTTTTGCCATTATCCTAGTGTACAAACCGACACCAGAAAATTGCAACAAGGAGATATTTATTTCGCATTAATAGGTGAAAATTTCAACGGAAATCGTTTTGCAGAAAAGGCCTTAGAAATGGGTGCGGCATATGCCATTGTAGATGAAGAGGAATATGTATTGAATGATCATTGCATACTTGTGGAGGATGTATTGACTACCTTACAACAGCTTGCTTTATATCATCGTAAACAATTTACTATTCCATTTATTGCCATAACTGGAAGTAATGGTAAGACAACTACCAAGGAATTAATCTACACTGTTTTGTCGTCCAAATATAAAACCTATGCTACCGAAGGTAATTTGAATAACCATATTGGTGTGCCTTTAACCATTTTGAAAATAAAGAAGGATGCCGAGATGGCAATCATTGAAATGGGGGCAAATCATCAACTTGAAATCGCTTCTTATTGTGCCATTGCATTGCCCACTCATGGTCTCATCAATAACTGTGGAAAGGCGCATTTAGAAGGGTTTGGTGGAATAGAAGGTGTGCGTAAAGGAAAGGGTGAATTGTATGATTACGTAAGGCAATCACAAGGTACTATATTTCGTAATACGGACTTGCCTTATTTGTACGATATGTCTACTGGTATACTTGAACAAATTACCTATGGTAAAATGCAAGCGGAGTATACAGGAATTCCTTCAATGCAGAATTCGTATTTGCAAGTGGCAATAACTTCACCAAAATTAGAATGTTTGATACATACCCATTTGGTAGGGGAATATAATTTTCCAAATGTAATGGCAGCAGTTGCTGTCGGTAGAACATTTCAAATTCCCATTGGAGAAATTAAAAAAAGTATTGAGATGTATACGCCAAGTAATAGTCGATCTCAACTACTTCAATTAAATGGAAATACCATTATTTTGGATGCGTATAATGCCAATCCAAGTAGTATGTCTGAAGCAATTTCTAATTTTGTACAAACAGATTATCCAAACAAAGTAATCATGTTGGGTGCCATGATGGAGCTCGGAAAAGAAAGTATTACAGAGCATAAACGTATCATACATGTATTGGAAGAAACCAATTGGAATCATGTGGTATTAGTTGGTGGTGATTTCGAACGAGTGCCACATAGTTATACTTATTTTCCAAATTCGGAAGAAGCAAAAATTTGGTTTCAATCGATGAAGTTTGAGAATACTGCTATATTATTAAAAGGTTCGAGAGCGATGGCAATGGAAAAAGTGATTCAATAAAAAGGGATGGCCGATAATTTAGATGCATATATGAACAAAGGTAAGCTGATAGCCATATTGGGTATTGTTTGTTTACGTGTATTTATTAAACCTAGGACTAGGCAGGTATGAAATTATACGAGATAATATTCCTTTTATTGGTAATATAGATGAGGTATTTGCTACCGTAATATTAATTGCTTGTTTACGCTATTTCGGATACGATTTTTACACAATTTTAAAAATAAAAAAATAATAACATGGCTAAAATATTAGTGACAGGTGGTGCAGGATATATTGGTTCGCATACCATAGTGGATTTGATTACCAATGGATTTGACGTAATATCCATGGACAATTTTTCTCGTTCATCTCCAAATACTTTTCAAGGGATAAAAGAAATCACTGGCGTAGATGTAAAAAATTACAATGTCGATATTTGTAATTTGGAAGATGTGCGCGCGGTATTTGCAGAGAACCAAGACATCCAAGGCATCATTCATTTCGCTGCTTTTAAGTCCGTTCCAGAGAGCGTAGAATTTCCTATTCGATATTATGAAAACAATATGTATTCGCTCATCAACATGTTGAAATGCGTTGACGAATTTAAAATTTCTAGTTTTGTATTTTCATCCTCTTGTTCTGTGTATGGTAATGTAGAAAAATTACCCGTTACAGAAGATACACCTTTAGCGAAAGCGGAATGTGCGTATGCTGCAACCAAACAAATGGGTGAGCAAGTGATTTATGATGTGGCAAAAGCTTCAGCAGCGAACTATATTTTACTTCGATATTTCAATCCAGTTGGTGCACATCCGTCTGCATCTATTGGTGAATTGCCAATTGATGTACCAAATAATTTAGTGCCAGTAATAACACAAACTGCTATTGGACAAATAAAAAAAATGTATGTCTGGGGGACAGATTATGATACAAGGGATGGTTCTTGTATACGTGATTTTATTCATGTCATGGATATTGCAAGTGCTCATACAAAAGCATTACAATACATGATTGAACATAGAAACACCATGAACTATGAAATTTTAAATCTTGGTTCTGGTAATGGTGTGTCTGTACTAGAAGCAATTAAATCTTTTGAAGCAGTAAGTGGTGTGCAATTAAATTATGAATTAGGACCTCGCAGAGAAGGCGATGTTGTGGCTATTTATGCCAATAATGAATTGGTAAAAATAAGATTGAATTGGTCGCCGCAATACGACTTGAATCAAATGATGAGTACGGCTTGGGCTTGGCAATTAAAATTGAAAGAGAAAAACGCAGTACAATAAATGTCAATTGGTTTTATTTTTTTCGCCAGCATATTGCTCGAATTAAGAATGAGTGCAAGAGGATAGACAGGAAAGCTAAACTAAAAATGAGCCAGAAGAAATTGAATAATAAATAGAGAATAATTACTGCTTGCATTGCCTTTTAGAGCAGGAGTTTGTTGCTCCCTTCTCTAGAAGTAGAAGGGTTGGGGATGAGGTCTAAGAAGGTAATTTTTTTCTCGTCAAAAAATGAGTAAAGGCATAAAACAAGAATAATGAAAACTAAAATTCTAGTTGCAGGAATTGGTGGTGTTGGCGGTTGGTTTGGCGGATTGCTCGCGAAATCATTTTCGGCAAGTGATGCGGTAGATATTTATTTTTTAGCAAGGGGCAAACATTTACAGCGCATACAACAAGATGGTTTGAAAGTAATAAAGGGCGATGAAACATTTATTGTCAAACCAAAAATTGCAAGCGATAATCCGACTGAATTTGGCGAAGTAGATTATATTTTACTTTGTTCAAAAAGCTATGATCTTGAAGAAACTATGCAACAATTGATGCCTTGCATAGGTGCTGAAACGATTATTATTCCTTTTTTGAATGGCGTGGAAAGTCCTGAAAAAATCAGTGCCTTATTGCCACAGAATCTAGTGGTAGGTGGCTGTGTATATATTGTTTCGTCGATTAAAGAATATGGGATTGTCCAAAATGTAGGGAATATACAAACACTTTATTTTGGGTTAGATAATAGCACGAATGATAAATTAATATCCTTAGAACAAATTTTTTTACAAGCGAATATTGAAGCTACACGCACACAAAATATGTCGGCGGTGATGTGGGAAAAATTTCATTTGGTAGCAGCTAATTCTACTGCCACTTCTTATTACAACAATACGACTGGCGAAATTTTAGAGGATGAAACGAAGTCTGCATTTTTATTGGGTCAACCAATAATTTTGGGGAGTAGGAATAAAGTTATTTAATTTGTTGTGTGAATAATTTATATGTTGAATCCTTTTTACCAGAAGGTTTATTAAAGCAATTTGATATAGTATCGATTGCTGAGCTAGGTCAGGTTAAATATAAGC
>CAMDVD010000096.1 GCA_945878115.1 Chitinophaga pinensis
TATTATTGTCCGAGATAATTTTTTTAAAATAAAGGGTGGTGCAAACCACCCTTTTGCATTATACTTGTTTTGCGAACTTAAATAATGCTATGGACAATATTACGAATTATGTCGGACAGCCGATATTTTCCCAATTACTTTATTTAATAGACAATGCTTCCATTGATTCGGTGTGCAAAAAGTATGCTGCCGACAAGTATACCAAAAAGCTTACGTTTAAAGACCACCTAACCACGATGCTGTATACTGTGTTTTCAGGTTGTACTTCTATTCGTGAAGTTCAGACTGGGCTTGAATTGTGCGCAGGCAAGCTGAATCATTTTGATTTAAAGCAAGTGCCAGCTAGAAGTACCTTAAGTGATGGCAATAAAAAAAGATCAAGTAAAGTATTTGGCGCACTTTACCAAAGCCTATCCTTTCCTCGCAGAGTCTCCGCCTCGGGACTCTGAGATTTAATATTCGCAGTATGCCTCTCAAGCATTCTATTCAAAGACATGATTTCGGTAAGAGGACACTCTTCGAGGAATAAAAAAGGTCGCCATTAAGACAGATGTTTATTTTCGTTAGTCCAAATACTATCTACCCCATTCACTCGTGTTTTCACGCCACGATTTTAAATGCTCAACTTCACTTTTCCTTTCCTCGCAGAGTCTCCGCCTCGGGACTCTGCGATTTAATATTCGCAGACATGATTTCGGAAGGAGGACACTCTTCGAGGAATAAATTGATGAACTATCTACCCCATTCACTCGGGTTTTCACGCCACGATTTTAAATGCTCAACTTCACTTTCTGTTATCTTATTTTTTTGCAAAGCCACTTCAATTAATGCAGAATAATTACTCAAGCTAATTACAGGAATATTTGCTTTTGCAAATAAGTCTTCGGCGGTGGTGAAACCATAATTAAATACACTCGCCAAACCAATCACGTTAGCTCCTGCTTGTTGGATAGCCACTACTGCTTCCATACTGCTTTTGCCAGTGCTGATTAAGTCCTCAATGACGACTACTTGTGCACCGGCTTCCAACACGCCTTCTATTTGATTGCCCATGCCATGTTCCTTCGGTTTTGACCTTACATAAATAAAAGGCAAGCTCAATAAATCAGATACCAATGCACCATGCGGAATGCCCGCAGTTGCTACGCCTGCAATGACTGTCGCATTTGGAAATTCTGTAAATACAGCATTCGTCAATTCGCTTTTTATATAATCACGAATATGCGGATAAGAAAGGATTTTACGGTTATCGCAATAGATAGGACTACGCCATCCGCTAGCCCAAGTGAATGGGTTTTGTGGATTTAATTTTACTGCATTAATTTGCAACAGTTTTTCAGCTACAGCATATTCTCTTTTCATAAGTGCGCAAACCTACACAGTGAATGTTGAATATACAAATCCGAGCCAAATGATTAAAATAATAATTCAAAACAAACGCATATACCTAGTCAATAATCTTGATACATTTCAACAAGAGTTTGGATTGAAGGCGGCTATAATTCTTTTTTCTTTTAATGCCCAAAAGGCATCCGATATTGTAAATCAATTGCTGATTTCTGAAATGAAAGATGTTGTTGTTGTCGGTGATATAGAAGAAAATATTAATCATTTCAAATCTGCATTTGAATTAATAGTCGCTGCTGGCGGCGTTGTTTACAACAGCAGTGGTGAAATATTATTTATTTATAGAAAAAAGAAATGGGATTTACCGAAAGGCAAATTGGATGAAGGCGAAGACATTCCAACCTGTGCCATACGAGAAGTGATGGAAGAGACTGGTATCAAAGCGGTAAGCATTGTTAGACCTTTATGTACCACCTATCATTTGTACATTGATGGGGACATGAAACTAAAAGAAGTATTTTGGTTTGTGATGCAAACGCAACATAGAACGCTTAAACCTCAACTTTCAGAAGACATACAAAAAGCACAATGGGTAAATAGAGGCAATATTCATATCCAATTGTATAAAACCTATGAAACTATTTCGGATATTTTTATGTTGTTGTAGGTAAGTATTCAAAGCTAAATTGATATTCAAAAATATTACACCACAAATAAAACTTTCTCCCCAAGAAGCCGTTTTATTTCATCTAAATATGTAATTTGCACCGAGGAAGAAATAGCTTAAAATTCTTCCTTACCGTTAGGATGAAATTAAAGGATAGTATAAAAGATTTAGCCAAAGAAGATAGGCCAAGAGAAAAATTAGTAACACGTGGCATTGATTCATTATCCAATATAGAATTGCTTGCCATACTGATTAATACTGGCACCAAAGGAAATAGTGCTATCGACATTGCAAAAGAAATTCTTTCTAAAAGTGGTCAAAATTTATTGGAATTAAGTAAGCTCACTTTGATTGATTTTTTAAAAATAAAAGGCATGGGCGAAAAAAAAGCAGTGACCTTATTAGCCGCATTGGAATTGGGCAAACGCCGACAATTATCTTCTGCATTAGAAAAACCACAAATCAATTCCAGTAGAGATTCTTACAATATTTTAGTGACCTATTTTCTTACCAAAAATGCAGAAGAATTTTATGTCATTTTTCTCAATACCAATAACAGAGTGGTGAGTGTGCAAAGTGTGAGTAATGGAGGCATAACATCTACAGTTGTGGATAGTCGCATTATATTTAAAAAAGCATTAGAGCTTTCGACCGTCACGCAAATTATTATAGCGCATAATCACCCTTCTGGAAATTGCACACCGAGTGAAGCAGATAAAAAATTAACGCAAAAAATTAAAGAAGCTGGGCAGTTCATCGACATCAAATTATTGGATCATATTATAGTAGGCGCCAATCAATATTTTAGTTTTGCCGATGAAGGTCTTTTATAAATTAGAGAAATCCATCTCTTCACCAACTGCCAATAAATGCAATTTGATTCCTTCTTTTGCAAATACATCGATTGCCTCTTGGTGGTTAATTTTTATATAACCAAATGTATCATAATGTACGCCAACGACTGTAGTTGTTTTTACAAATAGTGCAGCCCGCACAGCATCTTGCATACCCATGGTAAAATTATCGCCAATCGGTAATACTGCAAATTGAAGTTTAGCCCACAGTGGAATTAATTGCATATCCATAGTCAGTGCTGTATCGCCACTGTAATAAAAACTTTGCTCATTCGCTGTAATGATAAATCCCATTGGATTGCCTCCATAACTTGCATCAAGTAACATGCTACTATGCTGTGCTACAGTGCATTTGACGGTAAAAAAATCAAACGCTCTTTCACCACCAATATTCATTGGGTGGGTATTGGTTACCCCTTTTGCATGAAGCCATTCGTGAATTTCCCAAGTACAAATTACAGTGGCTCCAGTTCGTATAGCAATTGCTTCTGCATCCAAAATATGATCGGCATGTCCATGTGAAATAAAAATATAATCCGCCTTTATTTCATCCACCTGAATAGCAGCCGCCAATTCATTTCCCGAAATAAATGGATCAAATAAAAGATGTTTATTATTTATTTCTACTGCAAAACAGGAATGTCCGTAAGAGGTAAATTTCATGGTTATTTCTATTAGGAAGCCAAGGTAATACAAATTTTATTTAAGTATTTATAAAAAAGAAACCTTACTGCCGACTTGTCTGAACCACTAATTTGCACAGATTAATTGGCAACGCAAATGCCCAACTATCGTTGGTAAAATAATCTAGGTAAAGAGCGTTATCTGAGACTGTCTGAACCATTAGTTTTCGGGTTCTGACAATGGGTAGGGTTTGCATTACTCAATGATTACTTTCTTCACTGCATTCTTAAATTTTAAATAATAAATACCCTTAGCAAATCTTGAAACATCAATCTCATTTTCTTTTGTAGATAAAATAAGTTGACCTACAGAATTATACAATTGATATATCCATTTTGTACCACGCAATGAATGAATATAGAGCTTGGTTGATACCGGATTCGGATATACATCTATTTCGTTTTGTACACCCTCCACCTCATGCGTAGCAAGCGGATAGCACTCTCTAGCACCTAGTGCATAATTGGGCATGCAGGGCGGTGTATCTAAAGAATACGCATTTACTAAAGTATCTACCCTTAAACACCTTGGACAGAAATTACACCCTACACCTTTTATATCAGGGTTGTCAATGCGGCTCATTTGTTTGCTAAGCCCACCATAATTACCTATGTAAATTTTATTATCAGGTCCAGTATATGCAGTTTCATAATCTTGCGATTTTTGATAACTTGTATCTAACCCTGCTACATGAAACCAAGTATTGTCTTGCAAATCATATTGATAAATATTAGACATGCTGATTACATACAAAAATTTCCCATTTGGCGAAAATGCCAAACCTACAGATAAATGTTCTGTAATTGTTGTATCACTTGGTATATGTTGCGAACCAATTGGCATTATTATTTCTTTGGGATTACTCAATATGCCCCAACATCTATCAAAGTCAGCAATAAATATTTTTCCTGTTGAACTTCCATGCGATGTAGTAGCATATTGGCTTCCATTGCTATTAAAAGTACTTTGCCCTCTTATATCCCAATTACCCCAAACGGGGTAATTAAATACTTGCAAGCCATAGTCGTATACGCTATCTTGTGTAAACAAAAAAGTGTGTACATTGGCATTATCTCCTTCTTGTTTTAATAGCCACCAATCTTTACCATTCCCATGCCTGCATGCCATCATTTGGGTTTTGCGCAATTCCGCATTTTCCATTAAGGGTAGCATTCTTTTTACTACCTTACCTGCTCCAGCATTGGCTTTCATATCTATTACATTATATAATAGTAAATCAAAATAACAATGATTATTAGTTTGGCAATCTGCATAACGTGCGTCACCCATAGCAGGAGTGATAAAATAATACATATCACTATCCATTGGTAAAAAAATACTAGATTGGGATAAAGCACTCCATCCATCCTGATTGATATAAAA
>CAMDVD010000097.1 GCA_945878115.1 Chitinophaga pinensis
AACAAACATCAATACACATTTTTTGTAACCGAGTTTCTCACTACGATACAAGGCGACAATGCACATAAACTTATTTTGGAACAACTCCAATTGATTGAGCAAAGCGAAGAGCATTTTGATGTGGTTGCTATTGTTCGTGGCGGTGGTTCGCAAACAGATTTCAAACCATTTGACGATTATGAACTTGCTAAGTATGTTGCGCATTTTCCGATTCCAATATTTACAGGTATAGGCCACGACAGAAACCAAAGCATTGTTGATTTAATGGCAAGAGAACAAAAAACGCCGACTAAAGTTGCATCGCTTTTTGTGGAACGCAACTTTGAATTTGAGAACAAACTCATGGCATTAAAAACAAATATTTTTGCCATCATTCATGACCAAGTGGAGAAGGCAAAAAAGGAATTAGAGAATGCAAAACGCATGGTCAAACTCGCCAGTCCACAAGCTATATTGGACCGAGGTTTTGCCATTATCACCATCAACAATAAAATAGTAACAGACCCGAATGACATCAAAGAAAATGTAGAGTTGCAAACCATATTAAGAAACGAAACAATTTTTAGCACCGTAATTAAAAAGACAAAAAATGAAAACCGAACTGACCTATAGCGAAGCCTATGCAAAACTGGAAGACCTTGTTGAACAGCTTGAAGACGGCGGCATTCAGCTTGATCAACTTGCTGAGAAAGTGAAACAAGCAAATGAACTCATTGCCATTTGCGAGAATAAATTGCGTACTATTGAAAGGGAAGTTAAAGATGCTAGTGAGAAGGTTTAATTTAATGGTGTATAAAAAAATTGTTGGTGATAATATCAACAATGGCGCTAAAAATAAATGAAATACTTAATTACAATCGTTTTTTATTTATCCTTTTTTATTTGCTATTCGCAAAAAAATAAGTGTTCAAAATTTATTAGACTCAGGTATCGGAATCTAAATGATTCAACCTTAGTAAGTGGTTTAGCAATGGGAGTAGGAGAAATTGATTTCAGAAAAAATAAATATAAAGCGAAATATAAAAAAGATGGCACAAAAATTTATAAAATTTATGCCGAACCAAATTACCACAATACTCCTATATCAACAATAGATTTATATATTACTAAGATACAAGATACAATTATACTAAGTAAAAACAATTGCTATTCTTGTAAATATCCTATAAGAAAAAACTAATTGTAAAAAAAAATGAAACAGTTGTTATTTATTGTAAAGGTTTTTTAGCATACTATTTAGATTATTAAATATTGAAAAAAAAACGTTCTTCGGAGCGTCGGTTGTTCGATTTTCAATCCCATGGTTTGTGTCTTCACAAACCACTATCTTTTCTGGTTTGTGAAGACACAAACCATGGAGAGATATTATTCTTTTCCAAAAAAAAGGCACAAAAAAAAACCTCGCCCAATCCCATGGTTTGTGTCTTCACAAACCACTATCTTGTCTGGTTTGTGAAGACACAAACCATGGAGAGATATTTTTCTTTTCCGAAAAAGAAGCAATAAAAAAAGAAGACCTCGCCTAAACGAAGTCTTCTTTTTATTGAGGTTTACTATCTTAATTTCTTACCAAACCTTTGCTCTTGTGGCTTCTGGCTTGTACATTTTATTTGTTTCTTTCACATTGAACGCTGCATAGAAAGGTGCAAAGTTGGTCAATGGTCCATTACAACGATGCTGCCCTGGTGAATGAGGATCTGTTACTAAACGAGTAGCTGCTTCTTCATCACGGATATTTTGACGCCATACTTGTGCCCAACTTAAAAAGAATCTTTGGTCTGGTGTGAAGCCATCAATCTTCGTTGTATCCTTTCCTTGTTTTGTCATTTTGAATGCATCATATCCGATGGTAACTCCACCAAGGTCTGCAATATTTTCGCCTAAAGTCAATGCGCCATTTACATGCTTATCATCCAATATCGTGAATGCATCGTATTGCTCTTTCACCATTTTCGTCTTCGCATCGAAACGTGCTTTATCTTCTGTACTCCACCAGTTTTTCAAATTACCATCTGCTGCGTATTGGCAACCTTGGTCATCAAAACCATGTGTCATTTCGTGACCAATTACGGCACCAATACCGCCATAAATAGCAGCATCATCTACATGTAAATCGAAGAAAGGATATTGCAAAATACCAGCAGGGAAAACGATTTCATTGAATGCAGGATTGTAATAGGCATTTACAGTAGGTGGTGTCATTCCCCAAATGGTTTTATCTACTGGTTTGCCTAATTTACTAATCATGAATTTATATTCAAATACAGAGGAAGCCATCAAATTTTTTGTGTAAGAATCTCTTACAATTTCTAAACCAGTATAGTCTTTCCATTTATCAGGATAACCAATTTTTTTAGTGAAGGCGTGTAATTTTTCAATCGCTTTTGCTTTTGTGCTATCATTCATCCAATCCAAAGTTTTGATACGTGCTTCAAAAGCAATTTGTAAGTTATTGACCAATTCCGACATTCTAGCTTTTGCTTCAGCAGTAAAATATTTATCGCTATACATTTTACCCAATTGCTCTCCTACTGCGCCATCAACAGTACCCATAACGCGTTTCCAACGTGGCTTTTGCTCTTTTTGTCCACGCATCGTTTTACCATAAAAATCAAAATGCTCTTGGTCAAATGCATTACTCATTGCTCCAGCCATATTTGAAATGGCATGCCATTTCAAATATATTTTCCAATTGTCAATAGGTACAGTTTTTACCATAGTTGACAAGGCTGTAAAGAAATCTGGTTGTGCTACAATTACAGTATCTTGATTGTTTACCATCATTTTACCGAATAGCATTTTCCAATCCATACCAGGTGTCTTTGTTGTAAGCGCAGACAATGATAATTTATTATAGGTTTTATAAGGATCTCTCATGGTCACTCTGTCCATACTTACTTTTGCCATTGCTGTTTCCATGTCCATAATGATAGCAGCATGTTTAGTTGCATCTGCTTCTGATTCACCAGATAACTTCAACATATTTGCAATATGAATGACATATTTAGCACGAATACCTGATTCTCTTGGGTCTGGTTTTAAATAATAATCGCGATCAGGTAAGCCTAGTCCACCTTGATACAAATTACAAATATTCTTTGTTACTTCTTTATCATCAGGTCCAACATAAAATCCAAATAAAGGATTCATATCTAAAGTTACTTCACGCGTAATTTCATTTAATAAAGAAGCAGGATCTGTGATGCCATTGATTTTATCTAATTCTGGTTGAATAGCGCCAATACCTAATTTTTCAATAGCTGCAGAGTCCATACCAGAAGCATATAAGTCGCCTACCATTTGTTCGGGACTTCCTTTAGCAGCGCCAGTTTTAGCTGCTGCTTCTTCTAATAAACCTTTAAGTGCTTTCTTATTAAATTCTTCCAACAAATTAAAACTGCCCCATCTTGTTTCAGAAGCAGGAATGCTATTGGTCTTCATCCATGCACCGTTTGCATACGCATAGAAATCGTCCGCAGGGTTTACAGTAGTATCAATATTTTTAGTATCGATAAATTTGGTTCCTTCTGGTAAGGAGGAAAATTCCCCGCTCTTCGTTGTCCCTTTATCTTGACAAGAAGCTAGTCCAAGAATGGATGCTGTAGCGAGAAATAGAATAGATTTTATTTTCATTGTTTTAAATTTCGGGCAAAAATAAGGTAAACCATTTCTTAATATCAAAAAAAGGATGGACGGCAAAAAAGGGGTGATTAGATTGGGTAATAATTTTATTTAGCGAGGGGTTATTGTCGATGTAGCAAGGGGCTGCAACCCTCGCTGGTATATGTTGCCCTTTCAGGGCTTGGGGTTGTGTGTTTTCTTTCTCATTCTCTTTCTCCTTCTCTTTCTTCTTCGGCGAGGGGCTGTACCCATCGCTGGTATATGTCGCCCTTTCAGGGCTTGGGGTTATGTGTTTTCTTTCTCATTCTCCTTCTCTTTCTCCTTCTCTTTCTCCTTCAGCAAGGGTCTGTATCCCTCGCTGGTATATGTCGCCCTTTCAGCAAGGGGCTGCACCCCTCGCTGGTATATGTCGCCCTTTCAGGCATACGCGTCAACTTAAGCTAATCTCAGTCGATACTATTTCTTACTGACGGATTTTTTTTCAACTTTATTTTGAGTGTCAACTTTATTTTGTCTGGCTGGAATTTTTTTTATTCGTTGTAGGATAAATGTATTCTTGTCTTCGATTACCCATTCCATTTCTTCTCCTTTTTCAATTTGACTTGCTTCCGCAACGGCTGCGGGAAAGTTTACATAAAATGATTTTGTAGCACCTCTTTCTACTCGTTGGATTTTTACCTGATAGCCCATGTATATTGTTTTAATGATGACAAA
>CAMDVD010000098.1 GCA_945878115.1 Chitinophaga pinensis
TGTGCTGTGCTGTGCTGTGCTGTGCTGTGCTGTGCTGTGCTGTGCTGTGCTGTGCTGTGCTGTGCTGTGCTGTGCTGTGCTGTGCTGTGCTGTGCTGTGCTGGTTTGATTTAAAATTTTCGCTTTCATAATTTAAAGTTTTATTGATGAACTATAAAGATATAAAATAAAATTTTGAAAAATCCAAACATTAACAATAGAAGGTAGTAATTTTTTTAGTTGCATATTATTTCAATAAAAAGAAAGTTGTGTTCAACTAATAAAGCTGTGTTCAACCAATAAATGCAACACTTACAATTTTGTATTATTTTTCCATTCACCAATTACCTTTATCTTCTAAAAAATAAAATAGATGCCACAAAAAAAAACGATGCCCGATCTGGAGCGCAAGACAGTTGCCGAATTTAAAGATGCTGTAAAAACACCCATTGTAGTTGTGTTAGACGAAGTACGTAGTATGCATAATGTGGGTTCCGTATTTCGTACCGCAGATGCCTTCTTGATTGAAGCGATTTATTTATGTGGTATTACCCCTACACCGCCTCACCGCGATATTCAAAAAACGGCATTGGGTGCAACCGAAACCGTAACTTGGAAACATGTAGACACAACCTTAAACGCAGTAATTGAATTAAAACAAAATGGCTATGTAGTGTACGCCATTGAACAAGTACATGATAGCATTATGCTCCATGATTTTACATTGGATAAAAACATGAAGTATGCCTTTGTTTTTGGCAATGAAGTACATGGTGTATCGCAGGCGGTGATTAAAGAATGTATGGGCGTTATTGAAATTCCGCAACTAGGTTCTAAACATTCACTCAATATTTCGGTTAGCGCTGGTGTAGTTTTGTGGGAAATTAGCAAACAGTATTTGTAAAGAATTAAACCCTTCTTATATTGCATTCTAGTACCTTATTTTTCAGTGTATGCAAGCAGTAGTTTCCCTTTATCGTATGTTGTTAATCAGCTGCTTGTTGGTCATGATTTGCTCGCATTCTTTTGCCCAAAATCGTCAACCGGATTCTTTAAAAAGAAAACAACAATTAATGATTTCGAATCAACTCAAACAAGTGCAAAAACAAAAAGAATTGGATGCCATGCAAAACAATAAAACGAAGGGTACTGTTGTGGTGGCGTATGATAGTAAAGGAAATAAAGTAGAATCTTATACCAGTAAAGAAGGGGCTAAGGTCGAATCTGTAACAGATAAAAACGGAAATAAATCAACAAGTACGACCATCATACTTCCTCCTGTTTTTAATAAAAAATTTAATGCCGATACGATCCTGGCGGATTCTATTTCTATCAAAGTGATTAAAACCAAAAACAGAATGCAAGTACTGTATAAAGGAAAAACACTCACTAACTATAAATGTGTTTTTGGTGCCAATTATTTAGAGCAAAAATTGCAAGAAGGGGATAATCGAACACCCGAAGGAACCTTTACTATTCTAACAAATTTAAAACATGAAAAATGGGACAAATTCATGCTACTTGATTATCCAAATGAAGAATCTTATATTAATTATGAGCAAGCAAAGGACAAAGGGATTATTCCACGAAATGCACGTATAGGTGGGCTAGTAGGTATACATGGTATATGGACAAATGGAGACAATGTGATAGACTTAAAACACAATTGGACGGAAGGTTGTATCTGTTTAAAAAATTGTGATATCGATGAATTAGCCCGTATCATCAAACCAGGTAAAACGAAGATTACCATTGTGCGATAAGCTATTAAGCAAACAACTTTTCTGCTTGTAAAATACTTTCTGGTTTACCTACATCTAGTAGTGCACATCCAGTATGATCATACGCAAGAATAGGATGCGTTTTGGCTAGATCAAGATAAACATCTACCATAGAAAATTTTCCTTTTTGTTGAATAAATGAAAATATTTTTGGATCAATAATGTGTATGCCACTGAAAGCAAATGGCAATAGTGGGCTTTCATTCCGACTTATTTTTTCTTCTCCAGTGCTATTATTTCTCCAACCACATAATTGCATTTTTTCATTTAGCAAAAAGCAACGACTACTTTCTCTATGGCTTACCGCTATTGTTGCCAAAGGTTTTGCTGATAAATGACACGTCAACATGTCCTGCAAATTCATATTGGTTAATATATCTACATTCATCAAAAGGAATGGTCTGTTGGCATCAAAAAACCAAGATGCTTTTTGCAGTCCACCGCCTGTTTCCAATACTTCACTCGTTTCATCAGAAATGGTAATTGAAATTCCAAACTGTTTATTCTCAAGCAAAAATGAAATGACTTGATCAGCAAAATGATGCACATTAATGATAATATCTGTAACGCCATACGCTACCAGATATTCTATATTTCGTTGTAATAAAGTTTTTCCATTTACAAGCGCCAATGCCTTCGGATGATTATCTGTAAATGGTTTAAGCCGTGATCCAAGTCCAGCAGCCAATATCATTGCTTTCATGCTTACTTCTCTTTTTTTCGATTTTTTTGTAAAGCTTTTACTTTAACGGTTTCTATTCTAGTATCCGATACTAATAGAATATCAAATTCATAATCACCAATGATAATACGTTCCTTTTGTGTTGGTATAGATTCATGATTTTTTACAATATAACCAGAAATAGTTTCTGCGTCTTCAATGGGAATTGTAAGATTATATTTTTCATTGAGATACTCTACTTCTAATCGCCCAGAAAAAATATATTCCGTTGCGGATAATTGTTTTTCCACATATTCCTCTTCATCATATTCATCATGAATTTCACCAAATATTTCCTCTAAAATATCTTCCATGGTTACAATGCCTGCAGTACCACCAAACTCATCAATAACCCAAGCAATACTTTTTCTTTCTTTCGTAAATTGATTTAATAAATCTATGGCATTCATTGCTTCAGGTACTGCTGCGATGGAATGTAAAATACTTTTAATTTCTGTCGGTTTTTTTAGAAAATCTAAATGGTGTAAATAGCCTATGACATTATCAATACTGCCGCTATACACTAAGATTTTTGATAATTTGCTACTGATAAAAAGCTCCTTTACTTCCTCTATTGGCATTTTTTCATTAACAGCTTCAATTTCATTTCTAGGAATTAGACATTCTCTAATTTTTACTTGTGAAAGATAAAGCGCATTCTCAAACAAATCAGTATTCATTTCCTGCGACTCACTGTCTTGCCCTGTACGCATTTGTTTCACAAATTGCTCTAAATCTATGCGTGAATAAATATTCTTTTCTTCTACAATTCGAACATTGAATAAATACTTCAAAATAAATTCAGAGATGCGAACAAAGAACTTTGCAATCGGAAAAAGTAGATAGTAGAAAAATTGAATAGGTATGGTAAAAAAAACGAGTAGTCCTTCAGGCTTCGCTCTAAAAATTGCTTTAGGAATAAATTCCGCTAAAATTAAAACAACCAAAGTGGCAATAATTGTGTCTAAAATAAGTCGAACATATTCATTGTGTGTGACATTCAAAACATCAAAGAACTGTTCGGTTAACTGCGTCATTAATAAGCCATAAATAACTAAACTAATATTAATACCAACTAGACTAGTTCCAATGAATGTAGCTGGGTTTTCCATGAACTTCGATAGTACCTTACCTGCATAAGTTCCTTGCTTTTTTTTCAACTCAATAGATAATTTATTGGTGGAAACAAACGCAATTTCAATTCCTGAAAAAAAGCCAATCAGAACTAAGCAAATGATAATATAAAGTATAGTGGACAACATCGTGGGGCGAAGTTAAGGTAATAGAATTAAAATTTTAGTCTGCCAATTCATCTACTTTCCAAGTCCGTTCTCTTTAATACCTAATCGCATCGAATTTATTGGTTGCTTTTTATGCATTAAAATCTAATTTATGTTAATTTTTAATCTTCTTACGAAAATAAGTTTATAATATCTATTATTGTCCGAGATAATTTTTTTAAAATAAAGGGTGGTGCAAACCACCCTTTTGCATTATACTTGTTTTGCGAACTTAAATAATGCTATGGACAATATTACGAATTATGTCGGACAGCCGATATTTTCCCAATTACTTTATTTAAT
>CAMDVD010000099.1 GCA_945878115.1 Chitinophaga pinensis
GCGTAAAGCCGACCATACAAGAGATCAAGAACCGAGTCACGTTCCAAATCGTCCGTGAATTTAGCGCGTGTTTCTGGAATAATCTCAAAGTAATTGAAACGTTCATTCGCAGGAAGAGGGCTAACTCGCAGGACAAATACAATTTCCGATTTCTGCACATAAATCGGCTTGAATTCAGATTCGGTAATTTTGTGAGTCATCATACGTTTGGTCATGGTATCGATAAAAGGTTTGTTCAACCTCAACTTTTATAAAACAAAAAAATAATTTCAATTTTTTTTATTTTTTTTTCACAATGTACACAGTAGCAAAAAATGTTTTTCTTTTTTGTAAAACATTTTTTGCTTTTTACTATAATTACCAACTTACATAATTACCAACTAATATCAGTGCAAATCCATGAAATTCCAGGGTTACCAATTTTACCAAGTGATATTTTGCCATTGTGAACAATACGAATTGAATATTTGCGTTCAAGACGACGACGGATACTCTTAAATATTTCAAACTTATTGCCATATACAGATCCAAGTAATACAATTGATTTATGATTGAACATGGGTTCAATTCGACGCGTATGAACTCCAGCAGATGACAGACTTGTTTGAATCATTAAATCCAAATCCTCTTCAAAATGAGCGGGGTTTTCCATGATAGATGGGCGAAGTCCAACCACCATTCCTGCAGGGCTTTGACGCATTGCAGGAGTAAGTGTGAAGTGGGTTTGGCCATCTTGAACAGGGATGCGGGAGAGCATGTGGATTTTGTCAAATTTGCCTTTTGATCGAGTGTAAAACATGGCAAAGACTTGTCCACCGCGATCAATTCCACGATATCCAGGAAATGTTACATTAAAGGAAAGAAAAGGAAAGTCGGTGATATGTTCACGCACAGTTGTATGCGTACGAACAGCTTCAATGCATGCATTGAAATAACTTAATTGCGAATCAACACCATCAATTCGTTGCAACCTTCTTATAGAAGCTCTTCCATCTACTCCAGACTGTTTTGCTTCAATTCCAGCTTCAATTTCGACGCATTGTTCTTCAGTGATATATTCATTAGCATATAAAGCAGATATAACTAATGAATTCAAACACATTTGAGAAATTTGAGAAAATGACGCTGTAGGAAGCAAAGCAATATCCTCTGCAGGCAATTGAAATTCGATGGGAACACATGGATAACGGTCACCATCTTCTAATTCAGCACGTCGTTGAACTGGACTTGGTGTAATATGGGATGCAAAACGAGGAAGAATGTCAGGATGATATGCACGTTCCAAATCACATAAAGGCCGTTCATATAGATGACTGTCTTCATCTTCATTGCGAATCATATCACGATCATCCTGTTTCAGACATCGTTTTGGCAGAAAGATTAATGGCTTTTGACGGTTATCTTGAGAAAGTTGATAAACATCATCACCTTCATAACCAGACATTCGGCCAAGAAGTCCTTGAATAATAGTATCAGTTTTGGCATCAGTGCTAGTTTCCCAGACAACTGCAACATGCTTCTTTGGAACACGCTTACCGCAACGAAGACGTCCATCAAGAATAACAATGGTCGTTCTTATAGGAGCCGTTTCCAATTGTCGTAATTCAATTTGAATAACTTTTGCACTTGGGCGTTCAGATGTAAAGTGCACAATATTGCAAATCCCACGACATGCATCCATCAATGATTTGTACTGTTTATTGCGTTTTGCAATGCGAATAAGAAAGTACTTGCGAGGAAATCGTTTAATAAGATCTACAAAGGTTGCAATTTGAGCACTGATATCAAATGTTTCATGAATTAGTCCATTGCGAAAATAATCATGAGGACCAAAATATCCATCTGAATTCTCAAGAACAACACGGCCTTTTGGCAAAGAATCACCATGAATAATAGCGGATTCTTCAGCAAATGGGGTGGCATCAACAGAGAGAATGTAGGTAGATTGCTCTACCATTCGACGGGTGGTGCCACTCAGGGTAAGCTCGTGATGTTGAAGAAATGTACTCAGACTTTGATCCTTTCCACAGACAAGATGTGTCTCATCAATAATAATAAGTGCTCGTCTTATATCCATCATATTTCGTTCAAAATGTTGACGATCGAAATGTTGACGGAACAAAACATTTATTACACCACGATGTTCAGGATGCCATTCTTCAATATCTGTGATACATTGATTATAAAGTTCAAGTTCATTTGAACCGCATAAAATGTATACACGATCAATTAATCCTATAGCCAACATTTGACGAATAAGATATTGATAAGTACCAGTCTTTCCAGATTGAACATCCGCGCGAAGTAGACAATACATTTTTCCAGTGCAAAATTCATGAATAATCTTATTGGCCGCATCAAGTTGATTTGGAAATGGATTTTTAAGATAAGAAAAGACAGCCGCACCTGCTGCTGCAGCTAAAGGAGCCGCTGCAGCAGATGCTGCAGCGCCTGGCGCTGGACCGAGTTTAATCTTAAGTTTGGTAGAAACCGCACGTTGCAATGACATTTTTGAAAAGGCTATGTAGGTTAGCCTCAAAAAAATTATTTTTTAAAAAACATTTCAATTTTTTTATAAAAAACAAGCTAGCAAAAAATGTTTTTATTTTTTGCTAATTGTTCCTATTTAATTCACATCATAATTCACACCATAATACATATTTAATCTTCATAAAACTCTTCATTTCTTCGCTCTTCTTCTAAATCTAAATCAGTACAATAACAACGCAAAGGAAACGCATAACGGGGAGGAATAAATTGCCAAGTGCACTTGTCGCACGGCTCTGACTCTGGGTCATGTTTGCCTTTCTTAATGGCATCGCGGATAATTGCATCATCGACCCATTCCAATTTTATAAAAGGCAGAATTAAATCAGGACGACGCTCATTGGCAAGGCTCTCATCTGTGAAACAGCAAACAGTGGAGAACTTTTTAATGCCTTCAGAAATGGGATTTGTAAGGAATAGGTAGGTGTAAGGAGTAAGGGCATCAATGTTATCGCAACACACTAAATGACCCGTTGGCAATTCACAGATATTCCCATATTCCTCGTCAAAGCGCCACGTAGCTTTCATACGAATTATCATCCGTTCTGAGTCAACCACATCCCAGAAGAGATAACCTTCAGGAGTTGCGATGTAGATACTAACGGATTGTCTGTCGAATGATTGTGGATGACATATAATGGGGGTATTGTGGAAACGTGCGACACGTTGTTGAGTTTCTACGTAGAAGTGGCGAAGGGAGGGGTGAACAATGGCGTTCACGGGATCAATGGGCTCATCTGGAAAAGCCTCAAAACTGTCCATTTCGCGCACACAATCATCAATTACAGGATTACGTTTGAAACAATCAGGGCAAATATCGCAAACGGCGACATAAGGTTGAGTGAGCTTTTCAATTTGTAATTCGCATAAACAGACTTTTATTTTACGGATAGGACAATGAGCATTCAATACTCGGCGTTCACAGATGGAGCACTTGCGGAATTTCTCTTTAGCATCACGCCATTCATCCTGAATGTCATATGTAGCCCCGAGAACCTCTGCAAAGTTTTCCGAATCTGCGTGATAAAACATAGTTCCATCGTAAACGCAAGTGGTTGAAAGCGCCATAACATTTTCGCGAGAAATAGCCATGGTGAGAAAGTC
>CAMDVD010000100.1 GCA_945878115.1 Chitinophaga pinensis
CCGCCCCAAACTGGTTCACTAAATATTTGTACCCCTTTATCAAACACACTATCTTGAGTAAATAAGAATTTATGTACATTGGCACTATCACCTTCTTGTTTTAATAGCCACCAATCTTTTCCATTGCCATGCCTGCAAGCCATCATTTGTGTTTTGCGAAGATTGGCATTTTGAATCAGAGGAATCATTTGTTGAGTTACCTTGCCTGCACCTGCATTAGCGTTCATGTCTATTACATTGTACAATAGCAAATCAAAATAACAATTGCCTCCATTATTATGACAATCATCATATCTCAAATCTGAAAATGTAGGAGTTATAAAATAATATTTATTGCTATCCATTGGGAGAAATATACTTGTTTGTGATCCTGAACTCCAACCATCCTGTACTGTGAAGTAATATGAAGGTATAAGAGTATCCCCTTCATCTAAATAACTACCCAACTTATTATATATATTAAATCCGTCACTTACTAATATTAAATTGCCACTAGTATCACTAATACATGAATTGCCAGCAGAAAAATATCTTGAAGAATAAAGATTCTTAAAGGTGAGGATTGTATTGTTATTATAGTCAATCTTATTTCCATTGTGTCCAGATATCCAATTATTACTTCTCTTACTTTGAGCTACACAAAGTATATTGCTTGATAAAAAATAGATACAAATTATAATGATATACTTTCTCATAATACTTAATTTGAAATGGTGATTTTTCCTATTGATTTTAATTTATTGGCTAGCTCAACTTCATAATGGTAAATACCATTTGCAATGTTGTTTAAACTCATGCTTTTCAGCGTGTGTGCGAAAGCGCAGTTCATCAATACGATTAATTACCTCACGTAAGTTGTAGCCGCTTTGTATGCGGTTTTTAAGTTCGCTAAAAATCTCTCCAATTTTATATTCAATAGTATCTGCACTTTCTGCATCTGCCTTAAACTTTTTGAGATAGGGGAATAATTTAATGTTTACAAAGTCAGCAAGGTCATCGCCAGTGAGGGCTTTGTGGTGGTCGAGTTCGGCAGGCTCACTCACCTTTCCATTTTTAGGTAGCTGAGCTTGTCGAAGCTTAGGGGCAGCCCAAACACTCCACTGAAATTCAGGTGCAATAATGTTGGTATAAGACTTGCCGCTTAGTTCGGCAGCTGTGGCTTTGTCCTTCTCCAAGTCGTCCAAATATTTGAGGAATAACACCCATGAGGTTTGTTCTACATAATCTAGTTCACTGCCACAACCTGCGTCCTTGTGCAGTATGTCATCTATATTTTTAAAAGTTTGTTCGAACATGTTTTATTTTTATCTCAATTTATAGTTTCCTTAGTTATTATTATCGTTTGTGGATGGAAATGTAAAATATTTTATACTGTGGTAAAAAAGTAAAAACACGAAGCGTTGGGCTTTCGTGTTTGCAAGTAGTTTGCTAATAAGTTTATATGTCGTCCTTTCGATTCGATAATTTTTCTTTGGTTTATTGATTGTGGTTTGAGGCGCCGTCTATTAGTTAGGAAATGAAATACCTCCCTTTAGCATCTCACAAATCTAATAAAGAATTGCCAACAATTTCTGACTTAAAATAGAATTTAAAACATACAAGCAATTTTAAGATTTCAAGATTGTAATTATACTTTATCATCCTTGGCTAGGAATGCCAATTTTGCAAGCCTTCCTTCCTACCTAATTATTTTCCAATAAATTGTTTGGTGTCGAACGGCAGTAGCTTCGAGGGTCAATTTATTTACCTTGGTGGAATAGATGAAAGTATCCTTTATCCAATTGTTGCTATCTAGAAATACTGCTTCTGGAACGGCATAAGAAAAAGAACCTTTCACCTTGGGGTTTTCCCACTTACGGCTCGAGTAACTGATGCTTGTGCCTATATTATTTTTGAATGTGTCGAATAACAGTTTGGAGATTTTTATGGTGCCGAATTGCGCAAATTTGGCGTGTCTGTTGTTGGTGCTTTTAAAGGGGGAGTGAGATAAGCCCCATGCTAAGAAATCGGCACCGTCCCATCTTTGCGAACCATTGGAAACATCTACACCGCCTAAGTAAACGTCTATAATTGCCTTTCTTGCATTTTTTTCTTTGGCTAGTAATTGGATTTCATTTTTCGTTTTTGCTTGTTCATCTAACTTGTCGAGGATAGGTTTTTTGTTGGCAGTGGGCGTGGAAGAATAGGAAGAACTCAATTCATATTTCATGGTTTTGTTATTGAATTTTGCTTCGTTGTTGGTGGTATGTGCTATGAATAACATTTCTTCATATTCATTACCTTCTGTAAGGATGACACCTGCACAATACGTAAAATCGGCATGGTTGATATTCAGCTGTGTCTTTTTTGTGAAGGTGATTTTTTTGCCTGTTACTTTTCCGGTTTTGTCTTTGATGTCTTTAATAACTTTTGTTGCAATGAATACGTTTTGACTGCTGCCTTCATTGCCAAGATATTCTCCTTCTTTAGAATAGTAATAACCGCCTTTTAGATTATCACCTTCGGTCATTTTGTTGGGAGTAGTTGTTGGGTCATTTATTGTTGTATTGTCTTTTGTTGTTTTAGTTTTCATAGTAATTAATTTATTGATTTAGTGTTTGTATTAAGTCACGGGTTGCAAACCCGCGCCAGCAACTTAGCTTGTGCTGCATGCGTAGTTATTTTTATACTTAGCAACGTTTGATGTATGTGGTTTCGAGGTTGGACATAATGGTTTTTTATAAGGAGAAGGGAAGGTAAAAAGGATTTTTGAAATGAGCAAGGGGTGGGGGGAGTTATTGATCTATGAATGAGCATTGGATTAGTTTGCTGAAAGCAAAAGAATATGGCTTCGGAGCGAGGGACGCTCCGAAGAACGGGTGAGCAAGGCTGTTGGGGTAATTGGTCTATAAAAGAGCATTTGATTAGTTTGCTGAAAGCAAAAGAATATGGCTTCGGAGCAAGGGACGCTCCGAAGAACGGGCTGTTGGGGTAATTGGTCTATAAAAGAGCATTTGATCAGTTTGCGGAAAGCAAAAGAATATGGCTTCGGAGCGAGGGACGCTCCGAAGAACGTGGTAAAAATGATTTTTGAAATGAGCAAGGCTGTTGGGGTAATTGGTCTATAAAAGCGCATTGGATTAATTTGCTGAAAGCAAAAGAATATGGCTTCGGAGCGAAGGACGCTCCGAAGAACGGTTACTTCGGCTGCGCTCCGTACAAGTTTCTTTGATTTTAGTATGAGTATGATTCATTACTCAATGATTACTTTTTTACTTTGTCCTTCACACTTTATATAATAAACACCCTTGCTTAATCTACTTACATCTAGCTCATTTTCCTTTGTTGAAAAAATGAGTTGCCCCATGCTATTATACAGCTCCTTTTTTTGTTTAGTTTTAGTTTTAATGATAATTTTTGTTGAAGCTGGATTAGGATAAAC
>CAMDVD010000101.1 GCA_945878115.1 Chitinophaga pinensis
ACAAAACAAGCAGCATTTAAATTTGAGCTCGACCCTACTGCCTGTGCATTGAGTGGTGGTGAGGATTACGAACTCCTATTTACAATCCCACAATCCGAATACGATAAGCTGGTTCTGAATGAACAAATTAGTGTGATTGGATATATGACCGATGCTGAACAGGGGGCACAGCTATTTACAAAAGGCGGCAGCAAGTATCCAATTACCGCACAGGGGTGGAATCATTTAGCGTAAATTTCCATATTTTGTTAGTGTAAATACATGGTATTTTGCTTTTTTCAATATTATTCCGTAAATTAACATAAATTTTGTATTATTAATACAATCTATAAGGAACTATTTAATCTTGCATATTTTTTTCATGACATTAGGAATAGTTTCATGTGATTCCAAAAAGATTAGTGAAAATTGGGTGGCAAAATTATCCCCAATTCATGAAAAAAACTTGACTGAAGTTTTTAAAGGGATTGATAAGAAATTACTTGTTACAAATATAAAGAGTAAAAATAATGTAATGAGTTTCATTTTACTAAGTAACACCGCTAATAAAATTGCAAGCTTTTTTTATTATACGAAAAATATTGATATTCGAACTAAATTCGTAAACAATTTACATGGTATAATAACTTTAGGGCTTGTCTATGCACTTTATGAGAATCATAATACTTATAAAACAAACCTTAATAGTAGAGAGGCATTACCTCCTGACTCATTCGACTGTTTCATGACCGCTGTAGGAACAGTAATTGGGATAACGCAAGCACAATCAATTTGGCAAAGCATTGTTGCTGGCGCAACTGTTCAATCAGTTGTTGATGCACTTATTTTAATTGCAAAAAGAGTTGCTGCTGTTGTTACTGTTAGCATAATGATATATGAGGCGGGTCAATGTCTGCACTGGTGGTCTACTTAAAAATATTTAATGCTTAATAGTATTTTTAATTATATTTTTATTCTCCTTTTCTTTATTGGAGCCTTTTCACATTTACTCAAGTTGATACATCTATTTTTTGGCTTTACATTTCTTGAAAAGATTAAAGCCTTTTCTAGTAAAGAAGATGAAAAAGCATTAAAAATTTGTTATTACATTCTTGCGATAGGAGTTTCACTATATTGCATTTTATATAAACTTGGTTTGGTAAAATTATCAATAGTATAGAATATTCTTTTATGAAAAAAATACAGATGCGGGTATTTGTAACTTCTCATGAAAAAGCTTAGCCAAATCTAATGTTAATGGTTTCTTCTTGTTTAATATAGCAGAAACATATCCCTTACTTCCCACTTCCCCAACAAGATCTTTATTTCGCAAACCTTGCTCTCGCATTTTTTCCTTTATCACTTTAATCGGATCAGGTTTGGGTACTTGATAATGAATATCCTCGTAATGCTTAATAAGTAATAGAACCAATTGAATCTTTTCACCTAAAGGAGTTGTAGGCTTGACTCCTTTATCTAACTGGACTGCTACCCAGCTCAAGTAACTCAAATATTGCCTTTTTGTTTTTATTAGTTGTGGAGACATCTTTTATCTTTTAAACTCAACCAGATAATACCACTCATATAAAGAATTTGCAGCACGGGGATACTTGGCTGCAAATTGCAAAATGGTATTTCTGGCAATAACATTAAACATTATAAAATTACAAAAGTTTACTATTAGTAAACTTTTTCATTTCTTATCTTTTACTCGCGTTTGAAACGAATTAAACTGATTTGAGCTTTGTGAACAAGTGAAAAAGGATTCATTTACTGATGATTATACCCCAATTGTGGGTTTAAAAACAGTATTCGGCTTTGATTAATAAATTGTCAATTTGTCTCATATATCAATTTTTTTTAAATTGATATAAATTTTTGCAATGAAAAGCAAGCTTGCTTTTATAGTTGGTGTAATGATGATACCTGTGGTGCTCATGGCACAGCCCCGCCGCATCAATAACGATTTAACCGTAGCCGAAATTCAGAATATCAAACTGGAGTATATCCAGCAGATAAGAACTGTAAAAAAAGATACCTCCTATTTTGCGATCATTACTATTACTGATATTAACCCTGCTACTGTCAATACCATAAACCCGTTGGGAAATAAAAGAGAAATTAACCTCTTTACGGAGAAGGATTTCATCACATTTAAAAGCAGTATTGATAAAGCAATCACTACCATAGATACAAAAGATAAAAAAGGATTTAGTGGCGGACGATACAATGAGTATACTATTGAAACACAATTTGATGCTACAAATAACCGCTTTCGCGCTAAGTTAACACGTGACCCAATTGGTATTTACGAGGGAAAATTTACCTATCTCTACTTAGAGGATCTTTGTAAGATTTCATCGTGGCTATCCACAATTGATATGGAAAAGCCTACACTTTTACCAATGCGCAATCCAGTTACACAAACAGATTTGAATAGTGAAGCTGCTAAAGCCCCATCAATTGCCAAACAATACCAGCAAGAATTAAAAAGCGAAAGTAGCGGAACCAACAAAGAACAACTCGTTAAGATTGTTGGGAAATGGTATAACCAGGTACTTCGAAACGATTATAAAAATGGAGGCTATGAGAGCGGGTCTACCGGGGACTATGAGCCCGTACGGATAAATGAAGATGGTACGTGGTTATATTATGGTAAAAGAGGCAAGCTATCCATCACACCATTTACAACAGCCGATGCACTAAAATGGAAAATGACCAAAGAAATTCCAAAATGGAAACTCACGTTTCATGATTTTTCAAACGGGGACGGGGAAGGTTATTTTACAGTTGACCCCGCAGGTAATCCAAAACATGTGGTAATTAAGTTCAAGATTTATGAGCCTCGAGAGGGATATTGCACCTGGACTCAATATCGCAGAAGCTAGTGATCAGTGGCAATCCCAAACCTATCTCCATCTTTTAGGAATGGTAGGGATTGACGGACCTCAGTAAGTCTTTCTTTATTTAGTGTAAGCGTGTGAATTGCTTCTTGATCTTTTTGGGCGAACAAAATTTCTCCTAATGGATCAATCACCATACTATCCCCACTGTGATAAATTCCTTTTCCATCTTCACCAATTCTGTTCACACCAATTACATAACATTGGTTTTCAAT